>NZ_JBALFD010000054.1:0-151242 GCF_036916985.1 Nostoc sp. | reverse complement strand
TCCGCCACTAAATCCCGAAAGATTCCGTTCGACTTGCATGTGTTAAGCATACCGCCAGCGTTCATCCTGAGCCAGGATCAAACTCTCCGTTTTGTTGTGTTTCGAGTTTGTGGCTCTGAAAAAAAATATTTTCCAGAATCCTAGTTACAATTTTGATTATCTTTTTGGGAAATCCCAAAATTAAAATCTTTTGACGAGGATTGGTTTTTTCTTAAGCTTTCAAAGTATTATGTTTTTTAGGTTCAGCGGTCGTTTGCGTTTTTCGCTTCCCGACTTAACTAGAGTAACTAGTCATCCCCTAGTTTGTCAAGGGGTAAATTTATTTTTTTTTCTAAAAGGGCAAATCGCTTGACTGGCAATACTTTCAAGTGAATGGCTTGAGCAACGAGAGGGAAGCGAAAACAAAGTGGCTAAACCTGACTGTGTGAATAATGCAGCTTGCTTGTCTTTAAATGGGATCTGAATGCAAGTTGAGTGATTATTGAAAAAGGCAGGAGATAGTATTGCTAGAGGGATTTATCCTGAATTCTCATGCCTGAACTAACTATATAAGAGCAGAATTGTTGTGGAGCTTGTGGTTTAAGACTTCTATTCTTATAGAGCGATCGCCACCTGGGCATTTTTGGAGCGTTCGGAATGGAAGATAGGCGTTACAGTGAGTCTAGCGCTGTAGAGGGGCTTCAAAATTTATAATGAATTTTTGAGAAAAAGCTAAAAACTAGACTAGGCAATAAATACAGATGATCCGACCGCGCAAGGTCTTTGCTCAACATTGGCTCAAAAGTGAAAAGGCGCTCAACGCAATTATAAAAGCAGCAGAGTGTACCGAAAGCGATCGCTCCGCCCATGCCGAAGGCGATCGCATCCTGGAAATTGGCCCCGGAACTGGGATTCTGACTCGTCGTTTATTACCTTTGGTGCAATCTCTGATTGCGGTTGAAATAGACCGCGACTTATGCCAACTGCTATCAAAGCAGCTTGGTAAGACTGAAAATTTTTTACTGCTACAAGGCGATTTTCTCACTCTAGATTTACCATCTTATCTGGAAGCCTTTCCTAATTTCCACAAGCCAAATAAGGTAGTAGCCAATATTCCCTACAATATTACAGGGCCAATCATTGAGAAACTACTGGGTACGATCGCCAACCCCAATCCCGAACCATTTGACTCTATAGTGTTGTTGGTACAAAAAGAAGTAGCAGAAAGGTTATATGCTAAATCAGGCTCAAAAGCATTTGGGGCGTTGAGCGTGCGAGTGCAGTATTTAGCTGAGTGTGAGTTAATCTGCACAGTCCCATCTGCTGCATTCCATCCACCGCCAAAAGTGGATTCAGCAGTAGTGCGATTGCGTCCCCGAAACATAGAAATACCAGCGCTTAATCCCCGACAGTTAGAGAATTTCTTAAAGTTGGGGTTTGGTGCCAAGCGCAAAATGTTACGAAATAATTTGCAATCAGTTATAGAACGCGATCGCTTGAGCCAATTACTGGAACAATTAAAAATAAATCCCCAAGCTAGAGCCGAAGACCTCAGCGTTCAGCAATGGGTAATTCTAGCAAATGAATTGGGAGTGGGGAGTTAGGAGAATTCCCATTCCCAATGCCCAATGCCCAATGCCCAATGACCAATTCCCCACTCTCATAAAATGCGTTCTTATAGCCTAATTGCCCCTGCTAAAATCAACTTGTATCTGGAAATCATTGGCGATCGCTCCGATGGCTATCATGAGTTAGCCATGATACTTCAAAGTATCGGACTTGCAGACCAGATTGATGTGCGTTCCATCAGCACTGAAAATATCCGTGTTCACTGCAATCAGCCACAAGTACCGACAGATAAAAGTAATCTGGCATACCGCGCGGCAGAATTAATGGTGAGACAGTTTCCCGAAGCCTTCGCTAAATATGGAGGCGTGGAGATTAGTATCAACAAACAAATTCCTGTTGCTGCTGGGTTGGCTGGGGGTTCGACGAATGCAGCAGCGGTGTTAGTGGGGATAGATTTACTGTGGAAGTTGGGGCTAACTCAGTCAGAATTAGAGGAGTTGGGAAGTACACTCGGTTCAGATGTACCGTTTTGTGTGGCGGGTGGAACTGCGATCGCCACAGGTAGGGGTGAACAACTTTCTCCCCTGCCGAGTTTAGATAATATATATATAGTCTTGGCGAAATACCGCAGCCTGGAAGTTTCTACTGCTTGGGCATACAAAACCTATCGACAGCAGTTTGGTGATTCTTATATTAGAGATAGCGACAATCTGGAAGCACGTGCTAATGCAGTTCACTCAGGAGCAATAGTAAAAGCTATTCTGGATAAAGATGCGGGAGAAATTGCCCAAAAACTGCACAATGATTTAGAACGCGTGGTATTGCCAGCCTATCCCCAAGTCTTGCAACTGCGGGAAATATTTGCAAATCAGGAAGGCGTTTTAGGAACAATGATGTCTGGTTCTGGGCCAACAGTATTTGCTCTTTTTGAATCTCAACAGCAGGCAGAAAAAATTAAGCTGCAAGTTCGGGAAGCAATTGTTGATGAGGACTTAGAATTGTTTGTGACTCGGACAATTACACATGGTATTCAGGTGGCATCTTCAGTTTAAATAAATTTTTATAGCGGTTCCCATTCAGATGAGGTACAACATTATACCGCAAGGTGTAGGGGCACGGCACTGCCGTGCCCCTACGGGTGTACCTTACTCGGTAGGGAAATGCTATATGCTTAATTCAAATGGCTAGTAAAGACGCAGAGATGCAATTTTAAGGACGATTAGCTAAGGATAATAATTATTTCCTAATCCTCCAATCGAAAATCTCAAACCTAAAATCCCAAAGATTATGAATGACCAAAACCTCACGCCACAAACAGATGCTAAAGAACAAGTTACAGCGAGTCCGTTACGCTGTTTTACGGGGGCGGTGATTTCTGGAGGAATGGGATTTGCAGCATATTCGCTGATGATTGCGATCGCTACAAATTTTGCAACTAAACCTGTCCATTCAATTAATCCATTGGTAATTAAGATTTCTTCTGCTGTTCGCACTCTAGTTGTTGGTGTAGTTGCTCTAGGAAGTGGGATATTTAGTTTAGTGGCAATTGGTTTGTTGGCTTTGGGAGTGCAATTATTAGTGCAGCAATTGACTAAGGAAAAAAGTAGTGAAAACTAGTAATTTGCTTTAGAGGATATTTGAAAAGTATTGGGCGAATAGAATTCGCTACTACACAAACCAAGTCCACCTGCGTGGACTAATACAAAATCAAGGATTTTTATTAACCTGCGGAGGCAGGTTTTGCCTGTGTAGCCGCGATTTCTAATCGCCGAGGCGGGTCAGAAATTAGACTTTTCAAACAACCTCTTAGAGTAAGTAATCTCAAGGCGTAACTAGTAAACTACTAGCAGTTAGGCGATCGCAACTGCAAATCTTGGGCATTATCCTCATCAGTAGCCTGGATTATTTATACCTTTTAGTTGCAGCTAGTAGAGATATCGTTATACTTGGTGAGTCTCTATATGTAGTGCGATTCTTGACTTTAACAGATTTTGAGTTGACACTTTGTAGACTGGCTCAATATTCAGAAAATTATACGGAATTGATACCAGCGACACTGAAATTGGTAGCAGCAACATTATTTATAAGCAAAGATTATGAACACAACCAAGAGATATTTTTTACCCTTTATTTTTGTGGCGATGGTCATCAGCCTCAGCAGTTGTAGTTCTAACCCCACTGCTCAGAATATTGACAGTGTGAAGCCATCCCCTAGCGTAGCGGCAACCAATAGCCTGCCGTCTCAGACTCCCAGTCAAATTCCTAGAGTAGCTCAGTTGAGAGAAAAATCTCCTAATCAAGAACCTCCTAAAAAAAATACACCTCCCTCATCAACTTCTAAAACTGCCATTAAAACTACCAACGTTACACTATACACAAGTGATGCTCAATGTCAAAAGCTAGTTCCAGAAAAGGTTTCAGTGCCAGCCGAAGAACCAGTGAAAAATGTCGTAAATAAAATCTTAGAAAAACGAGATACAAGCGACTTTAGCTTGTCTGGGTATCGTGTCAACCTCAAAAATGGCATTGCTACAGTTGATTTGCGAATATCCCCTGAGTCAAAGCGGCAAATAGCTTCTCTTTCTAGTTGTGAACAGTTTGCTCTGTTTGGTAGTCTCCGCAAAACCTTAACGAGTAATGCCCAATGGAATATTAAAGAGGTTCGTTTCACTGAGCGAGGTGAGGATATTGTTCTTTAGTTCAATATGGTAGCAAGTACCGTCGTTAGCTAATTAAAAAGATTTTTCAATCTGAACAGCCACAGGAATTATACATCAGCATCTACTAAAACAGTGTATGTTCTAGCCAATTGAAAACAGCTGTAAATAGTGGTATGCTTAAGTTTAGCTCTAAATTTGTAGGAGCAATTCGCGGGTGTAATTCAGTGGTAGAATGTCATCTTCCCATGGTGAACGTCGTGGGTTCGAGTCCCATCGCCCGCTTTAGAAAAAAGCCTTATTTAACAAGCATTTCAAGGATTTCCTCTGTAAACTCTTGCGTTGAGGAATGAGCGCATTATCTTTGAGCTACTCTAGTCCTGGTATTAACCCTTGACCTTCTACTGTCTTGCTCTTGCGCTTGCTTGTGCGATCGCTTTTTGGTTTGCTGTTGTTTAATTTTTCTCGTTCGGCTCGGATTCGTTCTAGTAAGACTGATGCAGGTTCATCATCTGGGTCTTGGGGGACGAGTTCACCCCGGAAGGCTTTTAATAATATTGATTGATTTAGCTTTTCTAGTTTTTCTATTGTTGGTTGATGTTGTTTATGAATAACATCAATTATTGCGAAATGCTTTTCAATTAGAGAAACAATTTGCTTTTGTTCGTTGAAGGGTGCAATAATCACAGGTGCAGTCCCTAGTCGGCTTTTATTGAGTATTGCAGCATTTACAGTAGCAGATGCGTTTTCAATTATCCAATTACGTAGAAAATACTGTGACCAGTAGTAGAGAAACTTAGGAAATATTCCTTGATAAGGTATTAAAGCATTAAGTTGTTGATTAATAACCGAAGGACGATTAAGTAAACCAATTTTACCAACACTACCTATACAAACTGCTAAAATGCTATTTTCAGGAATGATACGAGCTTGCTTTGTTCCTAATTCAGTTAAAGTCCTGTTAGGAGGTAAAATACTTCCCGAAACATGAATTTGTGACGGGGTGATAAAAGGAATATCGCCATCCCAAAAATCTTTATTAGTAGTTGAAGGTGTCTTTCCAGTAACTAAGAAGCAGATACTTTCCAAATTTGTACATAACCAGCTTGCTGGTAATTCAGATAGAGCAAAGTTATTAGACAAATTAAAATCGTTTTTTGTTTGATTACCACTGTTTTGAAGGAGTTCTAATTCTTCTTGTTTCCATGTTTTACTATGTTCTTTTTTAATCTTATCCAACAAAACTGAAGCAGGTTCAACGTCTGGGTTTTGTTCGCGCCAGTCGGCTGTTAAATCGCCTCGGAAGGCTGCGGCGAGGACGGATTGGCGGAAGCGATCGCATAACTGAGGTATACTGTCTAGTGCTTTCTTGGCTTTTTGAGTGCGATCGTTCAATTCCTCAATTTTGGCAACAATCCGCTTTTGTTCGTTGAGGGGTGGAAGAGCAAGGGAAAATTCAGCTAAAGTTGGAAAGTTAATTCTAGGATGCTGAACGCCATTAACATTTTGACTTGCGTAACTAACAAAATCCCTACTTAAAAAACGATACTTTAAAAATTCATTAGATATATAATAATTTTTTGAAAACACTAAAATATCAGTAGAGCAAACCCCTTCAAAATTTACTACATTGACCTTGTTTAAATATGGGCGTAGCTTACCGTAAAGTAAATCTCCAGAATAAAATTTTGACTTTGTACTTTTAACATCTTTAGAATTACCGTAGCCTAAAAGTTTTCCTGTATCCTTGTCTATGTGTTCCAGTCCTATATATGGAATAGATTGGATTTCAGCAGGTTCAATTTTTTTATCAGAAGGCAGAGTAATATCACCTAATTTTATCCATTTCCAACTATCAGGTAATTCTATTAATTGTTCACTCATTCCAATCAATTCCATTAATCCTCATCCTGTCCTAAAAACAAACCTTCTAAATCCTGATACCCACTAACAACACGCAAAATTTTAACACCTTCCTCAATTACAAGACTTTAAGCGTACAAATGTTAATCATTCACCAGCCTGAGTGCGTTTTTGTTGCAGCTTTTCGCGCAACCTCTCAAATACATCCTTTGCATCCAGCACCTCACCTCGTTCAGCCAACTCAATTCCCACCTGAATTTTCTGCTGTAATTCCTTAAACCTGCCTTTATATAAATGTTCCCACTCGTCATCTAGCGAGTTTATTTTCTTGCTCAACTTTCTTGCTCCTAATCTTCAATTTGTAACCCATTTACTCGACTAAACTCGCGTACATTATGCGTCACTAAAATTAAATTATTAGCCATTGCAATAGCCGCAATTTGTAAATCATAAGGGCCAATGGGTGTCCCATTAGCTGCTAACTCAGCCCGAATTCTTCCAAAAATCTTAGCTGCTGCATCATCAAAAGGTAAAGATATAAAATTATTGAGAAATGCTTCCTGTAAAGCCAAAGTCCTTACAGGATTATTACTACGCATTGCACCGTATAATAGTTCACCTTTCACAACTGAACACACAGCAACATCTTGCGGAGATAGCATTGTCAATCGTTGCCGCACACCAGATATAGGACGATTTAGATAAACAATGCAAGCATTAGTATCTAATAAATCAATCTAACTGCTCCCTTTGTTCATACTCTCCTTGGGGATATCTTTGAATAGGGTCATCAGCTAAACAACCAGCCGTCTGTTCAAAAAAACCTGGAGGCCAGCCTAATTCTTCAGGTGTTTTTTGCTGTGTTAACCCACCTCTGCGGCTGGCAAGTTCCTTTTCTATTTCATCTTCATTTAACAAATCCTGACCAGAATCAACAATTTTAGAGCGAATTTCTCGTAAGCGTTCTACCAAGGGAGGTTTATTTGCAGAGTTTTTCAAGTGAAGAAATTCTACAAAATCTAAAACTTCCTGTTGTTTTTCTTGGGGAAGAGAACGCCAGTGTGTTAATAATTCTTGTTCTGCACTCATTACTATTCACCTACTAAGATTACTCATGTTTCTATTCTAAAGTTGGCATACCCACGGAGGAACTAACAGCCTCCGCAGCTTCTTCGCCTTCCAGCAATATCATTAAAGCTTCCATCTCCTTGGTTGCAATTCGCAATTTCTCCATAATCTCAGCAGCAATTACCTCTGGTTCAGGTAAATTATCCCCAGATTGCAAACTTTCATCGCGTAACCAAGAAATATCAAGGTTTTCATGACGTTTTTCAATATAATCCCGTGTAAAACACCGAAAACGTTCATTCTCTCCTAAATCTACACGAGGATGATTGCCATTAGGGTCATCTCCATAGCATTGCTTAAACTCAGCGAAATGCTCACGAGTTAAAGGATAACGCTTACCAAAACTGGGCATATTGGTTCGCATATCATAGAACCAAACTGCTTTGGTGTTGCCTTTCTCGGTTGTTCCTCGTTGGAAAAATAAAACATTCGTCTTCACACCCTGAGCATAAAATATCCCAGTGGGCAACCGTAAGATTGTATGCAAATTGCACTTATTCATCAAGTCAGCCCGAATTGCTCGTCCCTGTCCATCCTCAAACAGTACGTTATCGGGTAAAACCACAGCCGCCCGTCCCCCTGGCTTGAGTGATCTGTATATGTGCTGCAAAAACGCCAATTGCTTATTTGAAGTGGAATAGGTGAAATCATCTCTCGAAGGTAAACCACCCCCCTTTTTCGTGCCAAAGGGCGGATTAGTGAGAATTACATCTGCTTTCGCTAGTCGCTGTCCTTGCGACGAAAGGGTATCACCCAAATCTACAGCACCCTCGATTCCGTGTAACATCATATTCATCAACAGCAAGCGGTGAGCATCCTGCACCAACTCCATGCCATAAAACGCCTGATGCTGCTGAAAGGATTGCTGGGCTTCTGTCCATTCAAAAGGGTCATGGTATTGACGAATATAGCGATCGCCTGCAATCAAAAACCCCCCCGTACCCGCAGCAGGGTCTTGGATCAATTCTCCTGGTTGTGGCTTGATGAGGGCAACCATACAATCAATCAAAGGTCTAGGGGTAAAATACTGTCCTGCACCAGATTTCTTCTCATCCGCGTTTTTCTGGAGTAGCCCTTCATATAAATCACCAAACTCATCTCGATGCTCAGAAAACCAGTCCAATTCATCAATACTGGTAACAAGCTTTTTAAGGATGCGCGGTATTTTGAGGGAAGTTTGAGCATTAACAAAAATCGCCTGTACCCGTTGAGAGGAATTTTCAGAACCCAACATCAGTAAGAGCGATCTATAAAATATTAGTTGCTCCGTCTCACCCTTATTAACCAAATCACCCCAACGATATCCCTCCGGTAATTGCTTTTCAGCACCCGTCTCCTGTGCCATCTTCAAAAATAGCAAATAGGTTAACTCTGTAACATATTGTAGGTATGTAACACCATCATCTCGGAGAACGTCGCAGAGCTTCCAAAGCTTTTGAACAATATCGGAGGTAGCTACCATAATTTAATTCGTAATTCGTAATTCGTAATTTTGGAGAAAGTTCATCGGGGTTCAAGGGTAAGTAGGATAATCCACAGGATTCATCCCGCTTGAATATATTAGTTGTCTTTGTGTCTTTGTATGAAATATTTAATTAACGCCGTGTGCAACTTTCTCTCAGACCTAACCCCCAACCCCTTCCCTACAAGGGAAGGAGAGCAAGAATCAAAGCCTCTCTCCCTATGGGGGAGAGGTTTGGAGAGGGGTTCTAAGGATAAGTTGCACATTGCGTTAATTAGCGACATCCCAAATATTTTTGTGAATCTGGATCACAATATTCTCTAAATCTCCGCCAAAAACCTTATTAAGTCTTTCAAATCCGCCACCTTGGGTTTTAAATTCCCCTTTATCCAAAGCTTCCCGATCAACGATCGTTTCTGCTTTCATCTGTTTGCCAATACGTTCTAACCACTTACGTTGAGGAGAAGTCCAAGGCTGACTTGCCAGAATTTTTTTCATCGCCCGATCTACCCGTTCTGTGTAGGGAATCAAAGCATCACCCAAAGTAGCCTGACGGATAAAGCCAATGATAGAAGCAGCAATATCTTCATTGGTAATTTCTCGCCATGCAGTTTTTAGGTTAATTTCTGTATATCCTGCCGTATATAGTCCTATTCGTAGCTCCTTGAGTTGCGCTCTAGTCAACTCACGGGGACGCTGTGTAACAATCATTAAAGCGGGAATCTTGTTCATGTTCTCTAACAAGAAAGCTCTAAAACTATCTAAATAATCTTCTGGACGTTCGGCATTGCCATAACCCCGTTCAATAGCCACTAACTCATCAGCATGGCGAGAAACCAGCATTGGCACAGTACCACCATCTCGAAGATCCAGAATTTGAGCGATCGCTTTTCTTTGTTCCCACCATTCCCTTACCTGGTGTGGTGTACTTTGCTTGAGATGGGAAACCATATTTGATAATGGCATTCCGGCGATCGCTTCTAACTGTTCTTGATTGTTAGGACTCAAATGCCTGCGTTTGCGCTGAATTTTCGCCAGTAGTTGGTTAATGACTGTTTCTAAAGCATCAGGGTTGTTGACTGTTTCCAACTCCTCCACCAATTGAGTAAAGGAAATATTGGGGTTAACCACCACAGGTTTCATACTGGAGACAGGAGCGATCGCTTCATATAATCGCACCGCATCAAAAATACGAAAGACCTCTTTGTTGATTTCATTACAAAGGCGGGTTGCCCTTCCCAACATCTGCTCGTAGAGAATGCGGGAATTGACGCGACGAATAAACACCAAATTACAAATCGCGGGAATATCAATTCCTGTGGTCAGTAAGTCTACGGTAACAGCCACCTTGGGATTAACTTCATTGCGGAACTTACGAATCAACTCTAATGGCTTATCTGCATTGCCTGTAATTTTGACAATTGCATCATCCTCCACACTGCCATAGATAGACTGAAACGCTTGTTTAAGCTGGTTAACGACAATATCTGCATGACCGTCGGTAGCACAGAAAATCAGCGTTTTTTCTGGCAGTGATGGATCAATATGCTGGGCTAATGCTTCACAGACAACTCGGTTAAAATCTTCTGTAATTACTTTGCGGTTAAACTGTTCTACCTCAATTTTTACCTCATCAGGTGCATGAACTAAGTCAAGTTGCCCAGTTTGGGGATTGAAAAATTCCATCTGCTCACCAGGATTCCAAACCATGCCCTCCTCAGATAACTTTGTCCTAATCTTGAAAGGTACTTCATGGTCAATTAACCAGCCATCTATCACAGCTTCTCGATAGCTGTAGATGTAAACAGGTTCACCAAAAATTTGGGTGGTGTGCAGTGCGGGAGTTGCAGTTAAACCAATTTTTACAGCGTCGAAATGCTCCAACACTCGACGGTACTTTGATACATAATCGTTAAAATCCCGAAACTCTAGTTCGCGATCGCTTAATTCTCGATCTAGTAAATAGCCCCGGTGACACTCATCCACGACAATGCAATCATACTGATCTGGCGTGATTACTGATGCACTATCGGAGGGGTAGAGAACTCGTTTAACCATACCTTGCACCGTGGCAATATGCACTTTGGTATCCCGATCGAGTTCAATATCTTTGAGATCCTTAATCTCGAAGATATCAGCAAAACTTTGTAGGTTCTCCATTCGGGAATCTTTAAAGGCATTGGAGGTTTGTTCTCCTAGTGCAGTGCGATCAACCAGAAATAATATGCGTCGAAATCGCTTGGTTTTGAGTAACCGATACACTAAAGCAATACAAGTTTTAGTTTTGCCTGTACCTGTTGCCATTGCTAACAGTAATATCCGTTGTTCCCTGGCTAGCGCAGACTCTACTGCTTGGATGGCACGAATTTGATAATCACGCAACTCTAGTCCATAGTTAAAGCCTTCCTGGGTTAAACGAGTATTTGCCTGGTCAATATCTTGAGCTAAGGCATCTAATAACCCTTGAGGACTGTGCCATGTGGCAAGGCATACCCGCAGATTAGTTGGACGGCGCAAATCACAGAACCAAATCCCACTCTTGGTCTGAAGCTGCTGCAAGTATGGTCTACCATTGGTAGCAAATACAAACGGTACTTTGTAGTTTTGCCAAGACCCACTAGCCAAAACTTCCTCACCCAAGACTTGGAAACCTTCACTGTAGCGTTTGGCTTGGTTCAATGCTCCTTCAGAGATATCTTTACTCTGACGCTTGGCTTCCACTACTGCGACAATTTGCAAGCCACAGAATAAGGCATAGTCGGCTCGTCCATTAGCGGTGGGATATTCTGCGATCGCTAAATTTCTTCCTTTCTGAGGACGTACACCATTTTGATAAGTCAATTCTTCTGAGTCTGCTTCCCATCCAGCCGCACGTAATTGAATATCAATCAGTCGGCGTGTCTCTCTCTCATCCAGCAGCACTCCACTTTCAGCGACTTGGGCTTGAGTAATTGTCTGCTGAATGGTTTGCTGTGACTGCTTTTGAGCTTGGGCTTGAATTTCTGCTAAATGTTGTAATACCTCCTGCACTTTGGCTTGGGCTTCCCGTGCCAAATCTTCGGCGGCGGTGCGTTGTTGTGCTTCAGTTTCCGCAGTTACTAAATGCTTTTGCGCTTCTTCTCGCAAGCGTGCTAATTCTGCTTTGAGTGTCTCTGTCTCTATTTTTGGGTCAGCAGGAGGAATAAACGCCCCTGGGTCAAAATTGCGACCTCCACCAAAAGCGCGATGGAACCAAATGCTTAACGCAAGAGCATATTTCAGCCCACTTAACGCCGTGCGGTGATTACCAGAAAGCTCATGAGTCGCCTGATTACCAATTTTTCGCAACTCATGAAACAGACGATCTACTTCACCTTTGATTAAACCGCGATCGCGCAACCGATTGAGTAAATCAATCTGCCGTTCATCTGCTACCTCATAAAGCCCAATATTGGCTGCTGCTAATTGCGCCAGCAATTCACCAAACTGCCGCAACTTAATCAAACAAGTATTGGGGTCATCGGCAAAATATCGCTCTGCTAAAGCACCCAAGCGCACAAGTTGTTGATCGTGGACTGCAAGAAATGAGAAGTTTAACGACTCTGGCATATAGGCTTATAGAAAAGCACCCTGATTATTGTGTTTAGAGCTACTTAAAAAACCTAAGTAATTCTAATCCGGTCTTATCAACTAAGTTATAACCCAATCAGTTCAGTTAAGCATTTCTTTCTTCTCTCAGTGCCCTCTACGTCTCTGTGGTAGCCTGCGGCAAGCCCTCCGAGTGACGCTCCTAACGTCGCTAACGCTGCGCTAACAGCAGTCGCTCATGGGGGAAACCCCCTACAGCCCTTCGGGCATCCTACGGCAGGTGCTAGCCTCTCCCTTTGGGCTACGGTGTACACACATCTTTGTATAAAACCAAAATCGTTGAAGATCCCCCTAAATCCCCCTTAAAAAGGGGGACTTTGACTCTGGTTCCCCCTTTTTTAAGGGGGGTTAGGGGGGATCTAAACGCTGTGAGGCAACTCTCAAAGACTTGTGTGTACACCGTAGCCCTTTGGGAGAAGACCGCGCTGCTTCACTGCTTTGCGTCTACGTTAAAAAAATTGACTTTGACAAAGGGTTTTAGTCTTAACCCAAGCGTATTGGGCTTTGGCGTTAAGTTGACGCGAATAGATAGATGTACCCCCCGACAAAGTATCCACACAATTGAAATCTGAGGAATTTATAGAAACACATCTATCTTATGAAGTATTTTATACAAAAAACAAATAAATATTCACATAGTTATTTAAAGATGATGTAATCTCAGCGTTCAAAATCAAGGCTGTAAAGCTGATAAATCAACGCCTTACCGTCTATCGAAGGTAGCAAAAGTAAAGGAGAAATGTCAGGATTAGAAGATGTACCTTTGGGGAATGATGTCAAGTAGGTGAAATATTTATTAATATTATTAATAGGAAGTGTAAACTCGGCGACAAGAGTCCGAAAAGATTTCTCATGGCGTTATTTCGCATCAATCACCAGATTCTTCACTAACGGAGCAGAAGATCATGAACGACCAGCAACCATCAGACTCTAAGCAATTCGTCGGGAATCTCAAGAATGGTATTTGGCTGTTTGGCCTGTCATCCTGGGTATTTGGCATTACCGATCGCAGTATTGCTTCATTTGCAGATGGCTATCTATCTGCTTTGGATTTGACGCAACTATTCACCGCGGCGACGTTTTTTGTGGCGTGGCTATTTTTAAAACCGACATCCAGAGTTTAAATTAAGCAACTGATTGAGTATCCAGTCACTCTTGATGCCAGTCCGATCGAGATGCGTAAGTTGCCGATTTTACTCCATCCTACTTCTGCATCCAAGAAAAGTGTAGTAGTTAGATTGCGTCTTTTCTCTTGCGAAGTCAGAGTTATAGCTCCTGTGATTTTGATGTATCTAGAAAAATTTTTCTAATTTTCTGGAATTGATTACGCTCATGTAGTAGTATCTATCAGATTACCGATTTATACTGAAACTCTATAACGAAGCTTCGGGGAATATAACCCCATTTCGGATTAAAAGCCCAGTCTTCATGGCTGGGCTTTTGACAAGTAAGGGACTTCCAAATAAAAAAACATTCAATTAACTCTTGTGGGGTGGGCGCTCATGTTGCCTACCCCACAATATTGGATAATTTATTTCTTGGAGTTCCCTAATTAAAAAAATTGGGGTAACTCTGGAAAATCCCAGAATTACCCCGAATTTAGAAGTTAGGAATTGTTCTTAACTCTTAACTACTCATTCACTTAGGCAAAGGCGGCGGTTGTCACGTCGTTATTCGATAGAATTTCTTGCAACTCTTCAGCGTCTACGGTTTCTTTATCAACCAGCATTTCCGCTATCTGATCTAAAATGTGGCGGTTACGCACCAACACTTCTTTAGCGCGTGTATAGGCTACATCTACAAGTTTGCGGACTTCTTCATCAATGGCGGCGGCGGTTTCTTCAGAAAAATCGCGCTCTGACATGATATCTCGTCCGAGGAACATGTTACCTTGTTGACGACCAAGGGCAACAGGGCCTAAGCGATCGCTCATCCCAAACCGGGTAATCATTTGACGAGCAACACGGGCTACCTGTTGTAAATCATTAGAAGCACCAGTGGTAACTTCTTCTTCACCAAAGATTAATTCTTCAGCAATCCGACCACCCAAAGCTACAGCCATCTGATTTTCCAGATAAGCGCGGCTGTATAAACCAGTGTCCATCCGGTCTTCACTGGGGGTAAACCAAGTTAAACCACCTGCGCGACCACGAGGAATGATGCTAATCTTCTGCACTGGGTCGTAGTCTGGCATCAAAGCACCAACCAAGGCGTGACCAGCTTCATGATAAGCTACCAAGGTTTTACGCTTTTCGCTCATTACTCGGTCTTTCTTCTCTGGCCCAGCTAATACGCGATCAATTGCGTCGTTGATTTCATCCATCGAAATTTCAGTCAAATTCCGGCGTGCTGCTAGAATTGCGGCTTCATTCAATAGGTTGGATAAATCTGCGCCAGTAAATCCAGGGGTACGACGAGCAATTTTATCCAAGTCCACATCTTTCGCCAAGGTCTTACCACGGGCGTGTACCTTGAGGATTTCGCTGCGTCCGGCATAGTCGGGACGGTCTACCACAACTTGACGGTCAAAGCGACCAGGACGCAATAAGGCTGCATCTAGGACATCAGGACGGTTGGTAGCGGCAATAATGATGATGCCTGTGTTGCCTTCAAAGCCATCCATTTCGGTGAGCAACTGGTTGAGGGTTTGTTCCCGCTCATCATTACCACCACCTAAGCCTGCACCGCGTTGACGACCTACAGCGTCAATTTCATCGATGAAGACGATACAAGGAGCATTGGTCTTAGCTTGTTCAAATAAATCGCGGACGCGGGATGCACCCACACCGACGAACATTTCCACAAATTCTGAACCGGAGATTGAGAAGAAAGGTACACCTGCTTCACCAGCTACAGCACGAGCTAGGAGAGTTTTACCAGTACCAGGAGGGCCAACTAACAACACACCTTTAGGAATTTTTGCACCAACGGCAGTAAAGCGATCGGCGTTTTTGAGAAAGTCTACGACTTCGTTTAATTCCAACTTGGCTTGGTCAATACCAGCGACATCGCCAAATGTCACCTGAGTTTGTGGTTCCATTTGCACTCTGGCTTTGGATTTGCCAAAGTTCATTGCTTGGCTGCCTGGGCCACTTTGAGCGCGACGTAGTAAGAAGAATAAGCCAACCAAAAGCAATACAGGGAAAAATAAGCTGCTCAGTGCCTTAAACCAAAATCCTTCGTCGGTTTGGGGCAAAACAGAAATATCAACGCCTTTAGAAGTCAGAGTATTAATCAGGTCGGGATCGTTGACTAAGGTAACAATCCGTTTTGCTGGGTCATATTTGGGTGTAACCAGTGCTGTGGAGCGATCTGCACTCAAACTGACTTTTTCTACTCTGCCTTGCTGAACTTCTTGAATAAAGCGACTGTATCGCCATGTTTCTCTGCTTTGGGGTTGTTTGTCAAAAAATGCTGTTCCCAGCGCAATGACGACAATAAACAGCAGCGCGTACAGCCCTGCATTTCTCCATCTTTTATTCACTAAGGTCTATCCTCCGGTATTTTTCGCGCCTTACCTCTCAGTGGCCGCTTTGCGCGATCGCCTAGCGTCTCTGATCACAAAGGTGATTATTAAGAATTATGTTAACTTATCTTAAGATATAACAAATTTGGTGTGGTTGTCATGCTAAAAAAAGCTCCCTTATTAGCTGAAAACTTTGATGGTGGGGATTATATTGTAGCGACCCTGAAGGCTGATGAACGGTATGAATGGGAATAATTTCTACCACACTATTAGTGTAGGCGATCGCTTCAAATCTCTGGACTAACTCGACGCTCCAAGTTTCTTCTCGTACTGGCTGCTGGTGGTTTTGCAACCAGTTTACAAGTTGCGATCGCCTAATTCCCGGTAAAATTCCAGCCTTTATTGGCGGGGTGTACCAACTGCGATCGCACCATCCCCAAAGGTTGCCTGTACTGGTTTCTAGCCAATTTCCTTGAGTATCGACTAATATTGCTTCTTGAGCATCTAAGCTAGTTTTTGCTAACCAAGCGCTCAAATAGTTGCCAGTTTTATGAGAGGGGAGAGAGCGATAAAATTCTGAACTAGCAACGGCACACACAATTCCAGTTTTTTGTTTTTCTGTCAAATTTTGTGGTAAGAATCTACCAGTTATCCATTCCCGTCCATCGGGAAAGAGGGTAATTCTGAGAATGGGGAAGTGCGTGAGTAGAATTTGAGCGCCTTTGCGTAGACGGTTCCAATCTGGTTGCTGCCAACCAAAGGTTTGTAGTGAGAAAAGTAAGCGATCGCAGTGTGCTTGCCAATTGGTTAAATTACTATCTAGGGAGTTCTGATAAACTCGCAATGTTGTAAAAACAGTTGCCCCATAAAGTAAACCCGGATCGTTAATGTTTATTTCTAGGGTTTGAGAGTGAACTAATTTGCCGTCATACCAAAAAATATTATTTGTCACAACCAGATTATTTATCGCTACAACTCCATTGAAAAGTGATGACTTGTAATGCTCATACGCTGCATGAGATAAAATCTGTGGGCTGCAAATCGCTGAACGCCAGAATCCAGACTCAGATGTTTACAGTCATGATTTCTGGCATATTCAATTATCCACTGAAATAACTGTTTACCATAGCTATGCGATCGCTTCAACTCATCAACAACTAAATCATCAATGTATAAAATTTTTCCCGATGATAAACAACTATAAATCCGAAATCCAGCGATCGCTACAGCTTGCTTTTCTACTTCCAAAAATGCAAGTTTATATCCTTCTTGCATTTGATATCTAACTTGTTCTACAAACTTAGTCGGCTCTTGGTGAGGGCGCAACTGGGAAATCACAGCAAAACACCCTAATATGTGAAAGTCAGATTCAGCCAATTGTATTGATATCATTATTATCCTACTAAATCATGTGTGAGAAAAATTCAACAGATTGCGTTATGACTAATAATTTAATCTTTAGGGGGAAATATAATTTGATGAATACCTTCGGGAGTTGTAATTACTTTACCTCCCAAAACTTCAATTTCGCTAATTGCACGTTTTTGAGTCCTCTCATCAGCCTGATTGTTTAAAACCATTGCCCAGGTAGAAATTTGAGCATATTTACGGTCACGACCAGATGCAATAACGCTACAAGAAAGAACTTATGAACATAGTGGCACATCCATAGCCTTTGATTGGTGTGACATTTTGGTGTATGGCAGATGGTAGTCGAATTCTTAACTATGGCGATCGCTTCTGTCAAGAGACAAGGTGTCAAACTGAACTACAAATCAACCCCAATTTAGCTGATGCCTACAGCAACCGAGGACTTGCTGAATATGCTTTAGGCGATCGCAAAAGCGCCATTACCGATTTACAGCAAGCTGCAAGTCTATTTCAACAAAGAGGCAGGGGGCAGGGGGCAGGGAGCGAGGGGAAATGATCCCTGACTCCTGCCTAGTTTGCGGAGCAGAACATGTTCTTATGTCCCCCACTTCTGCTAAGTGGTTCTCGTACCCTGCGGGAAGCTAACGCAACAATTGGGGTCGAATCCCAATTCTTTTCTATCCCCCTTGCTCCCTGCTCCCTGCCCCTTTTCCTCTTTTTCAACGGCAAGGAGATACTCTATTGGATTGACTATTGATGGTTTAGTAACAATTGCTAACCTGAAACTTCCACCTGTTGTCCCTAAAAATTTCATCTCAATTTCATCTTCATTTGGGAGAGTAGGTAAAGTACTTGATCTTTAAACTTACTTAGCTGCACAGCAAGCAGACATCCCTTAACGCGTCTCAAAATGCTTAATTCTATTGTTAAATGGTCGATCGCTCAACGCTGGCTAGTAGTTATTGCTTCCATCCTCATATCTGTTTGGGGCTTTCTCGTCCTTACGCAAATGCCACTGGATGTATTTCCCAACTTTGCTCCACCGCAAGTGGAAATTATGACCGAAGCCCCAGGACTTGCAGCAGAGGAGGTTGAATCCCTAGTTACTCGACCGATAGAAAGTGTGATTAACGGCACTCCCGGACTAGAAGCATTGCGTTCTGCCTCAGCTGTAGGTCTTTCGTCTGTGAGAGCGACTTTTAGCTTGGATACAGAAATTTATCGCGCCCGCCAATTGGTAACGGAAAGGTTGCAACAAGCACGCAGTCAACTACCCCAAGGTGTGGAAAACCCAGAGGTTTTGCCGGTTAGTTCCCCCTTGGGATGGACTGTCAAATATGCCTTTACTTCTGAAACCACTCCTATGATGGAGGTCTGGCGGATTGTCAACTGGCAAGTGAAAAACCGCCTGCTGGCTGTCCCTGGTGTAAGTAATATCGTCATCTTTGGTGGGGATGAGCGTCAGTATCAAGTGTTGGTAAACCCAGATAAACTGAAGGCGTTTAATGTTTCCCTTGATGATGTGACCAAAGCCGCCACCGCAGCCAACGCCAATGCACCAGGGGGATTTTTAATTACTCCCGACCAAGAAACTTTGGTGCGAGGGGTAGGGCGGATTGAATCTATTGAACAGTTGAAAAAATCAGTAATTAAAGCCAAAAATGGCACGCCAGTACTGTTAGAACAAGTGGCGGATGTCCAAATCGGTGCAGCACTCAAACGCGGCGATGGCAGTTTTGCAGGTAAAAAAGCGGTAATTTTGACAGTCAACAAACAGCCAACAGCAGATACGCCAAAAGTAACGAAGGCGGCTGAAAAAGCAATGGAGGAAATTCAAGCAGGTCTGCCCAAAGATGTCAAAATTACCACTACTTTCCGTCAGGAAGATTTTATCGAAGCCTCGCTCAAAAACGTTGAAGAAGCTTTGCGCGATGGCACGATCATCGTTTGCGTGATCTTGATTTTATTCCTGATGAACTGGCGCACGGTGATTATTAGTTTAAGCGCGATTCCCGTGTCTTTGTTGTTGGGAATGATGATCCTGAATTGGACAGGACAAGGCATCAATACAATGACTTTGGGCGGATTGGTTGTTGCGATTGGTTCGGTGGTGGATGACGCAATTGTAGATATGGAGAATGTCTACCGCCGTTTGCGAGAAAACCAGATAGCAGGTAATCCTGTACCACCACTGCAAGTTGTTTTTAATGGCTCAGTGGAAGTGCGGGTAAGCGTACTGTTCTCGACAATCATTATTGCAGTCGTCTTTGCACCAATTTTTGCTCTTTCTGGTGTAGAAGGTCGGATTTTTACACCGATGGCTGTAGCTTATTTGTTGTCAATTGCCGCTTCTACCTTAGTAGCACTGACATTGACTCCAGCACTGTGCGCCCTTTTGCTAGTAAATCGGCGTTTACCAAGTACAGAAACTTGGGTTGAACGATTTTCTCATCGCCTGTATCGTCCACTTTTGAAATTTTCTATTCGTCGCCCCAAGATTATTTTGACAGGTGCGATCGCTGCCTTTGTGGCTTCAACGATGATTCTACTCTCGTTAGGGCAAGTTTTTTTACCAGAATTCCAAGACCGCTCTTTGGTAATCGCCGCAGTTTTAATGCCTGGTCAATCTCTGAATGCGACCAATCAAGTAGGGTTAGCGATCGAAGAAGCCCTGAAAAAAAATCCTGGGGTTGAAACGGCTCAATTGCGCTCTGGACGAGCTGTGGGAGATACTGAGGTAGCTGGTGTAAATGGGGCGGAAATAGATGTCCAACTCAGCGAGGAGGGGGCAAAAGATCGAGAAAAAACAATTGAAATGATTCGTAAAGAATTTGATAAAATTCCCGGAGTCGTTCCCAATATCGGCGGGTTTATTTCGCACCGGATGGATGAAGTACTGTCGGGGGTAAGAAGTGCGATCGCGGTGAAAATTTTTGGCCCCGATTTAGAACAACTCCGCACTCTTGGTCAACAAGTACAATCAGCTATGAGCGAAGTTTCGGGTCTAGTAGATTTGCAACTAGAACCGCAAGTACCGATTAAACAGGTACAAATTCAATTTGACCGCGACGCAGCAGCCCGCTATGGTTTAACTATTGGCGAATTATCAGAGATAGTAGAAACTGCACTCAATGGGCGAGTCGTTTCCCAAGTATTGGAGCAACAACAAACCTTTGATATGGTGGTTTGGTTGCAAGAAAAATACCGTAACAATATTGAAATTATCGGTAATTTGTTAGTTGATACACCCAACGGACAAAAAATTCCCTTAGCCCAAGTCGCAAAAATCAAGTATGGTACAGGCCCCAATACCATCAACCGCGAAAACGTCTCCCGCTATATTGTCGTATCCAGCAACGTGGGTGGACGAGATTTAGGTTCTGTAATTAAGGATATTCGGGACAAAGTTAAGCAAGAGGTACAACTACCCTCTGGATATTACATTGAATACGGTGGTCAATTTGAAGCGCAAGAGGGAGCCACAAAAACTTTACTTTCGGCTGGGGGATTAGCTTTTATTGCGATCGCAGTCCTAATTTACTTTGCTGTCAAGTCGATTCCTGCCACCATCATGATCTTGATAAACTTGCCCTTAGCATTAGTGGGTGGAGTCATTTCCATCGCCTTAACTGGCGGTATTCTCTCTGTAGCTTCAATGGTAGGATTTATTACCTTATTCGGTGTTGCTACACGCAATGGACTATTACTGGTTGAGAACTACAATTCTAGGATGGCAGAAGGACAGCCTCTACGGCAGGCTTTGATGGAAGGGTCGGTAGAAAGGTTGGCTGCTATCCTAATGACGGCGCTATCATCCGCTCTCGGTATGGCACCCTTGGTAATTGGTAGTGGAGCCGGAAAAGAGATCCTCCAGCCACTAGCTGTTGTAGTGTTAGGTGGATTGTTTACCTCTACCGCTTTAACTCTTTTGGTACTTCCAGCTTTGTATGTCCAGTTTGGTAGATTCTTAGTGCCAAGAAAGGCTGAACCAATTATTCAACCAGAAATTGCAGGAGAAGCAAGAGCTTAATACAGCTTGGCAAAATTTGTAATGGGCTACGCCTCACTACGCTAACGAAATTAGGAATTCCTAATTTTTAAAGGTTTCATTGATTTGAAATAAGTGGTTTAAATTCACGAAATTATTGATACAGTATAGGATTAATTTTTTTGGGTGGTTGTAATGGGGGGAATCAAGCTCCTGCAATAACCGAATTTTTTCCTTGGTCAAACATATACTTAAAGACAAGTAACAAACTTGTTAAACCATAGAAGTTCTCTCCACTGGAGCGTGAAAGGCAGTCATGTCTCATAATCATAGTCACGGACACGACCGCGGTGGTAGTAATTACAACCGTGCCTTTGTTATCAGTGTCGCTCTCAACACTGGTTTTGTCGTCATCGAAGCAACCTATGGCATTGTTGCTAACTCCCTTGCTTTGATTGCCGATGCAGGTCACAATTTAAGCGATGTTTTGGGTTTGTTACTGGCTTGGGGAGCAAGCATCCTCGTCCGTCGTCGCCCGACATCACGTCGCACCTACGGGCTGCGTCGTTCTTCAATTTTGGCTGCGCTTTTAAACGCCGCCTTTCTCCTAGTTGTTTCTGGCGGTATTGGCTGGGAAGCAATTCAACGGTTTCGTGAACCTGCTCCGGTAGCAGGGGGAACGGTAATTATAGTGGCAGCTATAGGAATTGTCATTAACACAGTAAGTGCCTTGATGTTCTTGTCAGGGCGCAAGGATGATTTGAATATCAGAGGTGCATTCCTACATCTAGTTGCAGATGCAGTAGTATCTGTAGGGGTCGTACTGGCTGGTATTGCAATTATTGCTACAGGTTGGCTGTGGTTTGATCCAGCGGTGAGTTTGATTGTTACTGTGGTGATTGTAGCTGGCACTTGGGGACTTTTGCAGGAATCCTTGAATTTGATTACAGATGCTGTACCAGTGGGAATAGAACCTTTGGCTGTCCGTACTTATCTAGCCGAACTCCCTGGCGTGGCTCAAGTTCACGACCTACATATTTGGGCAATGAGTACTACAGAAACAGCACTCACCGTTCACCTTGTCATCCCAGCAGGCTATCCTGGTGATACTTTTTTAGCACGGGTAGTGCGTGAGCTTCACGACAATTTCAGCATTGAACACCCAACTATTCAGGTGGAGACAGGCGATGCAAGTTACCAATGTCCTTTCGCTCCTGATAACCTAGTTTAAGTCAATTGTTAGGTATTTAACTGGCAGCTTCATGATGGCTGCGATCGCAGTTGTTACCACCACAGCAATCAGAACACCAGGTAGCAAGTTCAATCTTCGAGGCTTAAACTTATCCCAAACTATGAGCGTGAATCTGTATACCACTTTTCAGCGAAGTTTGTTGGAAATGAGATAGAGATTCCTGTAGGTGTAGCTCAATTCCCTACATTTTAATCCTTAAATTTTGACATTCATCAAAAATTTCATCTTGATTTCATTTAGACCTGCCAAACTGATCAATAAAGGTAATATACCTTTTTAATTTCAAACGGTAAACAAGTTAATGGTAATATTTCTAGCTTACTTTAATTAACCTGTAAGCGTAGACTGACTTTTCATGGAAATTTTTGAAAATGTTGGTATTACGAGGTGTAAGAGTTTAAAAACTTAAAACCTAATATTAATTTTCAAAACGTGAAAATTAAGAAACTTAGCAGGTAGTTAATCGTAGTTTTACCAGATTGTTACGTATTGATTTATCACAGATTCATTTTAATAATTAAGTGAGGAGTAAACATGAAGAAAGTGGTAGTTTACGTTGCTATATCTACTCTAGCTGCTGCACTTTTAATTCCTACCAACTATGCAAATGCCAATCAAGAAGATGGTAATCTTCCTCATATTGATGGTAACTCTCAATTTCCTCAGACTCGCTGGGCGGTTGTTAGACATACTTTGCGAATACACGTTCCCAAAAATAGCAAGAGTGTTTCACAGTTAAAAATTGAAGTTCCAAATACTATCAGATGGAGTGATAATACTAATGATGTTGTTATAAACGAAGAGAATGGTCGAAAAATTAATACTAATGTTTCTGTAAATGGCAAAAATATACTACTAGCTTTTGCTGAACCAATTGTTCCTAATACTAAGCTAGAGATTGACATCAAGAATGTAAAACAACCATTTCTTGGTAATGGCCCTGTCTACCATTTATCTGCTAATTTTGTTGGCACTAATGCCGAAATACCTATAGGTATAGCTAGATTTCGTGTAAATCTTTAAACTTAGCGCCATTCAATAAATAAAGCTTCTGACATTTAACTTAGAGACAAGTTAAATGTCAGAAGCTTTTGTAATTTTTTAACCCTATTATTCAAATAATATTGATAATTAATAACTATATTTTAAATCTTATATAAGATAATATAGCGGTTATCAGTTGAGTGCAATACAGACCTAAACCCCAGCCCCTTCCCTTATAGGGAAGGGGAGTAAGATTCAAAGCCTCTCTCCTAAAAGGAGAGAGGTCAAACTATATTGCTTCCATTCGATAACCGCTATAAGATTTCATCTCTATTTCATCAATACCTTTCACAATTATAGATATAGAGGTAATTAACCGATTAACAAAACAAGGAGAATATTGATGAAAAAGCTGATTTACACATTTGCCTTTACCTTAGTTATTGCATCTTCAGTTCCTACTGCTTAGGCAAAAAATCCAAATGATGCTAAATTTTCCCATCTAGGAAATAGTGCTGCTATTCCTAATGATGCTCGTACCCTAAATGCTACTCATAAGTTTGATGTTCATGTCCAAAGTAAAGCTCTTTCAGAATTGGCGATTGATTTACCAGAGGGAGTAAGTATTGATAAAGGAATTGAAGTCGAAAATCAATTAGGTCAAAAAATTCCTACAACGGTTTCCATTAACAACAGAAAAGCTACAGTAGCTTTTCCGGAACCAGTAGCCCCTGGTGCAAGCATATCAATTCGTATGAAAGGAGTTAATACTTCAGATTATGAGAAAACTTGGCATTATCCAGTATCTGTCAAAAAGGTTGATATGAAAGGAGAAATTCCACTTGGTTTAGCTCGAATTCAGACTTACGGTGGCTAGAATGACACCATCTATATTGGTAACCTGCGTAACACTTTTGCTTTTTAAAACGGCTAGGCTAACAGATAATGGTTAATATTTAGGTAGCATCTCAACGAAAGCAAATATACCAGGCGATTAGAAATTGCGGTTACACAAACTTTTGTCCGTCTACGCGGACTCAAAGGATTTTAAACTTTAAACCCACCTCCGTGGGTTTTGTCTGTATAGCCGCGTTCGCCCTTGGCGTGCCGGAGGTATCATTCCATTCGCTAGGGAAGATGCTCCCAATATTTATTAGCTATTCTCATTTGGAAAAATTTTAGCTCGCCTGCGGACGGGCTTTTATTGAGATTTATTATTAATATAAATAAGGGTTATTTTGTCTAGGTGGTATATCAAAATCAATACTTATTTGTTAATACGTACATAAACAAAGTCAAAACCCTAGCTTTTGATTTGTGTATTGTGGTTAGAGTTAAATACAATTAGAGATTTTCTAAGCTGACTTAATATTTCATCTTGATTTCATCATTACGTGTCAGAATAAAAAATAACTCAGTAGACCTCTTGTAATTAGTTAGACTTGTTAACTTCTCTAAGTGAGTATCACTTACACCAATTGAGCAATGCAATGTACTGAGTTTTTCTTATAGATTATCTACTACCAAGGTGTAGCATCTCTTTATGATCTTAGATAGCTTGCTCCTATACATTATTTAATAACCCAAAATTTGATCCTAATTTCACAAAATTACTACGAACCTCTAACCTTTCAATTTGATATGCGTGTGTTGCTAGTTGAAGATGAGTCAGATTTGGGCACTGCTATTAAGCGAACGCTGAAGCAGCAAAAGTATTTAGTTGACTGGGTAATGGATGGTGATGAAGCATGGGCATATTTAGAAAATAGTTCAGCACAATATACAGTGGCGATTTTAGATTGGATGCTCCCAGGATTTACTGGTTTGGAATTGTGTAAAAGACTGCGTTTAAAAGGAAATTCTTTGCCTGTCTTGATGCTCACAGCTAGAGATAGCATGGAAGATAAAGTTGCTGGTTTAGATGCTGGTGCTGATGATTACTTGGTGAAGCCTTTTGGAATGGCAGAATTACTGGCAAGATTGCGGGCATTGCAGCGGCGTTATCCCCACTTACAACCTCAACAACTAACCGTTGGTAACTTTACTTTAGATTACAGCAATAGTACAGTTGTCGGTCAAAATACGACGGGGGAAAAACAGGAAATTTCTTTAACTAATAAAGAATTCCAACTGGTGGAATATTTTATGAAGCACCCCAATCAAATTGTTACCACGGAACAGATTCGCAATCAGCTTTGGGAAGTGAGTGCAGAACCGGCTAGCAATGTGGTAGCAGCGCAAGTACGTTTGTTACGTCGCAAACTAGCCTGCTTCGACTGCGCCAACCCGATTGAAACTTTGCACGGTATGGGATATCGTCTCAATGTGACTAAATGAATCAAAATAAACTGTTTCGAGGAACTCGTGTTCGTTTAGCTCTGTGGTATGCTCTCGTCATGGGTTCAATTTTAAGCGTTTGTGCTTTCGGTGTCTACAGAGCTGTTTTCCGTGCCCATGTGGTAGCCTTAGACAGTGAAATTGAGTCTGTAGCCGGAACACTACATGACACTATTGAATTTAAGCTCAAGCAATCTGGGAGTTTGGAACCTGTTATACAGCAGCTATTCCCAAATATCAATCTATGTAGAATTGGAGCCAACTGCACTCAACAGCAGTCAGATCCTAAACGTCATTTTCTTGGTGTGGTTAATAAAGATCACTACTATGTGCGTTTTTTTGATACTTCAGGACGCTTGATTGCTACTGCTGGCAATTATCCAGAAGGACTGTCTAATGTCTTCAGCAATGAAAAATGGTTATTTCTCAAAGACAGCAAAGGCAATGATTACCACCAAAATTCCTTAGTGCTACACACCCCAGATAATCGGGATTGGGGCTATATGCAGGTGGGGCGAAGTCTTGAAGAATTTAATCGTTATCTGGATAGTGTGAAATTAAGTTTAGGTTTGGGATTGCCGATCGCAATGGGTATGGTTGCAGTTGCTAGTTGGTGGTTGGCTGGTTTAGCTATGCAGCCAATTTATGAATCTTATCGACAAATTCAACAGTTTACAGCAGATGTAGCACACGAATTGCGAACGCCTTTAGCTGCAACAGGCGCAACGGTGGAATCAGCGCTTTTAATGTCGCATCTGGATGAAGAAGAAACGCGGGACATTCTGCAAACTATCCACCGTCAGAATCAGCGACTTATTACTTTGGTTGTAGATTTATTATTATTGGCTCGTTTAGATAGGCAACACTTGCCAGTAAAACTAGAAGAATGTTGTCTAAATGATATTGTCAGCGATTTAGTCGAGGAATTTGAAGCGATGGCAGTTGCGGCAGGTGTAATGCTGCAATCTAGGATCAAGATAAATAAACCAGTAAATATTTTCGGTGATAGTGACCAGCTTTATCGTTTGGTTTCTAATTTAATTGTCAATGCAATTCAGTATACACCCAAAGGAGGGGAGGTTACGGTCTGCCTGGGTTGTAGTGATCATCATGCTATGATTCGGGTTCATGATACGGGTATTGGTATCCCAGAGAAGGAACTGACGCGAATTTACGATCGCTTTTATCGCGTGAATAGCGATCGCTCTCGTAGTACTGGTGGTTCTGGATTAGGATTGGCGATCGCCTCTGCAATTGTTCTGGCACACCAGGGTAGTTTGAATGTGCAAAGCGAATTAGGTAAAGGTAGTACTTTTATTATCGAACTACCGTTTAATGTTATCCACCTAAACAGCGTTCGCTCTTTTTCCCCATTTAAATGGCTGTTTCGCCGCTTACGCCAATCTAAATAAAAGATTTCATATTTACTTGAGTTTTGACTAATTTTTAAAATTAAACTAGGTCTATCACCAAAATGTGAGCAATTCTGCGATGAAAACCCTCAAAATGGTAAATATGTTGAAGAATATACTCTTATGCAAGGAACAGTTACACCATTAGCATTTGTAGATGTTTCAGTGTCCGTTCAGAGACTTTTGCCAGATGGTGGCGTTGCTGAATGTAGGGATGAATAGACTTATGTGGGTAAAATTCTTCCAAGTGTAGCTCCACGGTATGGACATTGCACAGTAGATAACTTCTATTATGCAACGCCAGTTTTTCATGGTCTGAGAATCTTAGCTGTAACTTGCGGTGTTCTGATAGCCCTTTTGGTTGACTTATAGCTTTTAACTCCTGCCCAAACGGTGAGCGGTTGTCCAACTTGTTTATACAATAAGCTCTCTAAAATTACGCCATTATTATTAGCGGTAAGAGTTTTATTCGGCTGACGCAGAGATTCATAAAAACCGTTGTACCAGCCATCTTTTGATTTGAGGTTGCCTTGAACGAAATCAAATAACTGCTGCGTGTATGCGGTGTTATAAAGTACATGCCAGCCGATCGCAGCTTTGGCACTGAGAAATCGCAAATCGTTGTGTTTTTCTCTGGTATCTGCAATGGTTGACCAAGGTTCTCCGTTGACAAATAGGCTGCTGTAAACAAAGTATGGAGGGCGATCTAAGTTGTCTTCGGTGACGGCAGTTAATTGTTTTGTCGCTTCATAACGCGCTGCTTGAGCAGCTAAAATCCGATCGGCATAAACTTTCGGCAAAGCTTGAAACCCAGTTTCGATGCCATCTAAAATATAGGGTTCGCTCAGAACGTAATTATTGGCTCCAGAGTTTTTATAGTTGCGTTTATCGTAAGGAATTCCCTCTCCGTAAAGGTCAACAAAGGCAGTATGGGACTGATAATCTAAGGCTTGCTTAACGTCCAAACCCCATAATTTCAAACCATAGGCTGCATAATTTTCATAGCCCAAGCGGCCTTCTTGGTTATACTGCTCTTTACCTTTGATAACAGCAGTACCGTACATTTGGCCATTTTTGGTTAGACGCTTGACTTGCCAATGTTTCCAAACTGCTGCTGTTTGCGATCGCATCTCTGGATACTTTGCCTCGACAATCTTCAGCCAAATTGCCATTCTTCCTAAATCGATGGCTGACCAACCAATTTCTTCGCGTTTTTCTAGTTGACCATAATTAACGGGTACAAGAGTTTTAGCGTTGTAGACCTTGTTAGGTAGTTCTCCCTTATACAAGGGGATAGACGCTAATGTATTCAACATTTTGCTCATTTTGGCATCAAATTCAGCCGCAGGCACGATATTTAGTTCTCTAGCACTGACTAAGGCTGCGATCGCTGCTGTCTGATCCCACATACTTATAGAGGCAAAACCATCCACAGAATTGATCAAGCCAGTTTCATCGTTCCAATTGCGCTGGAAGTATGACCAAGCCTGATGGGCAGTTGTGATCTCCTCTGGGGTCAGTTTTCCAACTCCCGGAGCAGTATATGGGATTATGGCTACTGTTAATTGGTTCTTAGCAATGGCTTGACCTGGCAAAACTACAGATTTCGCATCAAGGCTGGCAACTATTTCCGCTGCTTTAGCACCAGAGACAGGGCTTTGGGTTTGGGGTTTCCTTGGTTGTAGCAATTGGCGTGAAGCAGTTTCGGATGCTGATATTTCCGGTTTTTCTATAGAAGTCTTGGAAAGGTTCTTAGACCAACCATTTAAAATTGCGATCGCGATTACAGCGGTAACTACTCCTCCTACAGAAGCTAGTATGGACAAGCTCTTAGGTGGCGGTTGAAAATCAGAACTCATACTGATTAAAGCCTCACATTATAAGTTAGCGTTGCTTGCGTAGTTTCACTAAATACATTCTTCCCAACTTTGAAATCTAACTAACATAGAACTTACGCACTCGTGACAAAAAACTTGGCAAAAAACTAGTCTGATTATTTAAAATGTTTCCTTCGCAGCTAGCATCTGTAAAATCTTTTCTACATGATCTAACTCTCCAACGATTCGCCGAATTGGGTGAGGCCAAACCTTAACAAGGGTAGGAGTTGCAGAAACCTGATTGAGTTCTGCTTGTTCTGGATGACTTAAAACATCAATCACCTTTAGAGTATAAGGATTTCCGAGCGATCGCTCTAATAATTCGTGTAAATTTTGCAGAATGCGTTCAGTAGTACTGCTATGTCCGGCCACAAACAAGCGGAGAACATAGCCTTGTGCGATCGCTTCTTTTTTTTGGACTATAACTGGTTGGTGGTATTTTGGCACAGGTTCAGAAAGGTCTAGGCGAACAATTAAATCGTGATCTTCCCAAAGCTGCGGGAATGAAGAACGATAAGTTGTTAACACCATGCGATCGCACAACCCCTCTTGCCAGGGGGCTGCTTGCCATACTAACTCCCCTGTGCCAAAAATGGTATTAAGCAAAGCTTGATGTCTAATTACAGCCGGATAAGCTTCAGCAAAAGTTCGCACTTTTTGAGTGCGGGGATCTAACCAGTTGTCAATAGTTGCAGTATAACAAGGCACTAAAAAATGCGGCGGCTCTGGCAAATCTAGAATTTCTTGCAAAGCCGAACACAAATGCAAATGCCATCGACCCTGCTTGCTAGGGTCGATGCAGTAAATTAAATCTCCTCCAGGTGTAAATAGGGCAATGCCTTTAAACAACTGGGGTGTAGATAGTTTATTTGTCGTCAAGTTATTCACAGAGGTTAGGAAGCTCAAAGTAAAAAATTCTCTCTTTTACCTTTTACCTTAGCTATAACCGCAACCAGGATCACAAAGATATTTGAGATTGGGGACTGGGGATTGGGGACTGGGGATTAAGGACTGGGTGAAGATGAGGGCGATGAGGCAAAGACTTGATTTACTAATTAGTAAACTCGAATGGAGATGAGGGAGATGAGGGAAAATTACTCTGACTTTTCACGGTATATGGAAAACCTCTCTTCTATTTCTCTCTCCCACAAGGAGAAGCCACTGCGTTGGGCGGCTATGCCGACTTGAAGCACGTGGCGTCAGAGACTTGGAATTTTCCCCCTTCCCGAAACGGGAAGGGGGCTAGGGGGTTAGGTCAATCGTTAGCTTTTCCACATGACCTGAATTGTCAGGAAAATTACTGACTACTAAATATTGACCAGTCCCCAATTCCCCAATCCTAAACCCGACCTCGGAGAAACTGCGCCATTTCGTTAGGAGTTGGCGACATTTCTAAAGCAGTTTCCTCAGTGATGCGACCGTCTTGATAGAGATTGAGCAATGACTGATTCATCGTAATCATACCGTCAAAGCTGGCTTGTTTCATCAACTCGCCAATTTCATCATACTTACCATCTTTGATCCATTCTTTAATAGCCTCAGTATTAATCAGCACATCATGGAAAGCAGCCCGCTTACCGTCAGTTGTGCGACACAAACCTTGAGCAATTACAGCCACTAAAGACTCAGAAATTGCCACCCGCATTGCATCTTGTTCATCACCAGAGTAGAGGTTAAGAATCCGCTCAATGGTTTTAACAGCGCTATTGGTGTGTAGGGTTCCCATGACCAAGTGACCTGTTTGAGCGGCTTTTAGAGCGGTGTTTACTGTTTCCTTATCCCGCATTTCCCCTACCAGAATCAAATCTGGGTCTTCTCGCAAAGCTGCTTTCAAAGCGTTGTCAAATTTCCGGGTATGCATTCCCACTTCCCGCTGTTTGACTAAAGACTTGCGGCTTTGATGGATAAATTCTATCGGGTCTTCAATGGTGATGATATGCTTGGCCATCTCCTTATTGATGTAGTCAACCATCGCTGCCATTGTGGTGGACTTACCAGAACCAGTGGGCCCAGTTACTAAAATTAAACCTTTGTGGTGATGACAAATATCCCGAAAAACTGGGGGTAATCTCAACTGTTCCATAGTTAAGATTTTCAGCGGAATTAACCGCAATACCATTGCAGGCCCTCTAAGAGTACCAAAAACATTAATCCGCACGCGAGCAAAATCATATTGAGTTGCTCCGTCAAATTCTAAGTGTTCTTCAAAGCGCTGAATTTCCGCCTCACTCATCACCTCCCGCAACCAATTCATAAAAGCTTCTTTATCTGTTTCGGGATAATCCATTGATTGAATTTCTCCTCGGCTGCGGAAGCGTGGTACTTCACCTACTCCCAAGTGAAGGTCAGAATATCCCTGATCGTAAGCTTCCCTAATTAACTTTTCTAAAGTTGGCCCCTTAGTGTTTTGAGGGCGAACTGAAGTCGGTATTGGCGGTGGACTACCCGGACGATGACCTGCAACAGGCGGGTTACTTGACATATCTAGTGTTTGTGTCATCTGCCGCGGCGTACTAACGGTTGGGGTTGGCGGTGGTGGCGGCGGCATTGGTGGCAGGTTACGTCCGGGAGCAGAGTTAGTAGTTAATGGAGACTGTGATTCTGTCATATATCTTCACATTTGGCAGTTAAAAAGTTGAATTAACGAGAAGTCAAGTAACTTGCTTTGATGACTTTTGAAAAATGCTTGTCTGCAAGCTTTAGCAGTGATGTAAGACGATTGAAACTCTAGAACCACGGTCAATCCATTTAATCCACCTCAATTGGTATCTTTTTTTATGAGATTCCACTACTCAGAAAATTTAGATAAAATTATTTAACTTATCTAACCTGGTTTAACACACGCAAGGACTCAAAACACCTCAGCAAATATACATTGATTGCCAAGTAATTTTTAATACTTTACTTTTTAAAGTAAATTTTATTAGGATTTAGATGAGAAATTTCTTTCAGGTATGGACACGAATTGCCAGCAATTAACAGCACAAATACTGGCGGATCATTTATTCAGCCCATCTAGGAATTATGAGAACCACGACTAATTTTTATAAGAAATGTTAAGTTGAATATAAGTGATATCGTGGGGATCAAAGTTAAAAGCTCAGACATTTTAGGTTGTATATCTCAAGATAGATGCAGCAAACAAGTTTTTTTAATAGATAGAAACTTGAGTTTATATCCATAATTACAAAAAATTAACTGTAAACTTTAGTAAACAAATGCTCATTTTTCCTATTAGTTTTTATATACTGAATTTCACTGAAAGAATTCAGTTTTACTCGCAAAAAGCGAGATATGACTGAAATTAAAATATGCTCTGTATTTTGGGAGGAAAAGTCATGGTTTCTGCTCAAAGCTCTAATCTAGGAAAGACCTACTCCTTGTTGATGATTAAAAGCTTTTTAATATGGACTTTTACATTAGCAGTATGTTTGTTGGTTGTGGGTTTTCCACTAGTTGTCTTGATGGCTACGGTCGGATGTCTGTTGTCGATTATCTTGCAATCGGTGATGCCTGTTAGTGCGGTTTTGCTGGTAGCTGGTGCTTTAATCATGTTTAATGTCATGGCAGTTGTATTGGCTGCGGGTGTGCTAACTGCTAAAGGAGTTCATCCTAGTGAAGTTAAATGGTTAAGCTGGCTGCATGGAGAGGCAGACCAAACGCAGACTACTGTTTACGCTGCTTGCCCTTTAACTTGTGAGATTAAATAGTCATTACAAGTGAATTAGACAAACAGTGCGTCTGCCCGGTTAAGCCGGGTTTTTTCATTTGTGAGATCAAAATATAGTCAAATAGTCATTGGTCATTAGTCATTAACATGAGTTCTACAGACCTCTCCCTGCCTTGAACTAAAGTTCAAGTCTGTCCCTCTCCGAGTCGGAGAGGGACAGGTTTTGCGTAGTAAAACCTTCTTAGAGGTCTTTTAGGTGGACATAATATAACCAGTCGAACTCACGTTCATTAGTACCAACGACCAATGACCAATGACTAAAGCGGCGGGGTAAGCTGTTGCGCCTACAAATTGCATCACAAGCATGATTAGGCAAAACCTGTAACTCCTCTCCCTTGCTCCCTGCACCCTGCTCCCCTGCCGCCTCAATGTGCAAACTATAATCACAACAGCTTAGCTATCCCTCTCCACCCACTTGATGGAGTTTCCCGCCGCTTTCAATAAACAGTGCATTTGCCCGGTGAAGCCGGGTTTTTTTATATCTTGTGTGATTTATGATTTTATATTTATGGTTTGTGTGATGATTGACCGCCCACTCTTGACTATTGAGCAAAGACCATTGACTATAACCATTGGCAAATTACAGATGACCAATAACTAATGACTAATCAAAAACGCGTTTGCATTATCTTAGGTACTCGCCCAGAAGCGATCAAACTAGCTCCGGTGATTCAGGTTTTCCAGAAGTATTCAGGTTTTGAGTTGCAAGTAATTTTAACTGGACAGCATCGGGAGATGGTTGAGCAAGTTATGCAACTGTTTAATATCAAGTCAGATTATAACTTGGAAATTATGCAGGTTCAGCAATCTCTGAATGATATTACCTGCCGTAGTTTACAAGGCTTAGAAGCCTTATTCAAGGTGGAAAAACCAGATTTAGTAATCGTGCAGGGAGATACTACCACGGCTTTTGCGGCAGCTTTGGCAGCTTTTTATCAAAAAATCCCTATTGGTCACGTAGAAGCAGGGTTAAGGACTGATGATATATTCAATCCTTACCCAGAAGAAGCTAATCGGCGGTTGATTTCTCAAATTACTCAGTTGCACTTTGCACCGACTCCTTGGGCTGTGGAAAATTTGCATCGTTCTGGTGTTTTGGGTGAAATTCACATGACGGGTAACACGGTAATTGATGCCTTGTTGAATGTTGCAGCAACCCAAGTAGTTTGTAATGTACCAGGTTTAGACTGGGAATCATATCGGGTTCTGTTAGCAACAGTGCATCGGCGCGAGAATTGGGGAGAACCTCTCGAAGCGATCGCAGAGGGCTTTTTACAAATTTTAGACAAGTTTCCTGATACAGCTTTGCTGTTACCATTGCACCGCAATCCCACAGTGCGAGTTCCATTGCAAGAACTTTTAGGGAATCATCCCCGAATTTTCTTGACAGAACCTCTAGATTATGGTGAATTGGTAGCAGCAATTGGGCGATCGCATCTTTTGCTGACTGACTCTGGTGGCTTGCAAGAAGAAGCCCCCAGTTTGGGAAAACCAGTACTGGTTTTGAGAGACACCACCGAAAGACCGGAGGCTGTGACAGCTGGTACAGCCAAACTTGTAGGCACTACAAGTGAAAACATTTTTGCAGCTGCTAGCGAGTTACTCAGTGACTCAGATGCCTATGAAGCGATGGCAAATGCAATCAATCCCTTTGGGGATGGTCATGCAGCAGAGCGCATTTTGCAGATTGTGCAAAATTACTTGGGTATTTCATCAGAAACATCAAGATAGAAACTTATAGATTAAACTAAAGTGCAAAATTTCTGTTTTGTAGGGTGTATAAAATCGGTTTTGATCCCGGTTTTTCATTTTTACCAATTCTTGTGTAGTGAGGTCATCTTGCCCGCCTGATGACGGGCGAGACGCTACAAAGTTTTAATTTAAGTTCCTGATTTATGATTTCTCTCGATCGCGCCAGAAAAAAACTAGAACTTGGAAGGGAGATTTTCCAAGGATGGCTTCTAGCTAAATACCCAAAGCAGATCGAGTTTCGGGCCCCACAACACCATCTACAAGTAGACCTTTACTTTGCTGAAAGCTTCTAACCCGGCTAACAGTTTCTTGACCATAGATTCCATCAACTGTGAGATTACCTAAAGCTGTTTGAACATCTCTGACCAGCTGACCTTTAGAACCAGGGGTAAGAATCACCGAACCACCAACACCACCGGGTCTAGTCACAGGAGGGTTGTTAGGTTTATCACCAATCCATCGGGCAAAAACGTATCTACCCGTAGTAAGCCTAGCAAAACCGTTTTCATACCTTTCAATCTCTGGAAGTGTCGCCCCATTTGATACACAATCCACATAAGAGTAGTTGGTACTTGGGCCTGTACGGATACGTAAACAACTGCCGTTAGTTTTTACATAAGCAGCCGAACTCATTTGAATTTGGCTGACAGCACCAAGTAATACACCAACACCAGCTAAAGCTAACCAAGCCGAAGATTTTAGTAGTTTTTTCCAATTGAATTGAGGTTTAGGAAGATTATACTTAGGGTTTCCAGATGCCTCTTCTTGAGCAATAAACATGTGGGAATAAGCAAGATATTCCATAATTCGCTCCTTTATATGAAAAAATGAGTACTCGCAGAGAACTACTTGGTCGTTCTCTGTATTTATTCTTAGTATATTTTATATCACGGTTCTTTCAAAAGGTTTTTTTGGTAGCAAAATTAAGAAAAAATAAAATTAGTCATTAGTCATTGGTACTAATGATTAAGGAGTAATGACTTGTTTGAGTCCAAATAAACTGACAAAGAAGCTAACTCGTCTAAGTATCTCGGCTTGTGTAGGATCGTTTACCGAAGTCTCATACCCTGTATCAATATTTATTAAGTTTTAATTTTAGAAGAATCTGAAGACTTTTTGGTATACTACGGTAAGTCAGTCCATTTATCGTAGTATATGCTTAGACTGAAAAAGTCGAACTCACAAAAACTGAATAAAAGCAAGTATTTTTTACTACAATTTCAGATTTTTTATCACTCCAAGCTAGCTTACTTATCTGGCGGTTCACTGCGTCCATTAAATACTTGTCGTGTATCAATTTAACATGGTATTAGCAAAATCTTTATTTGCTAATAGTTTTGTATTGCTTTATTGCCAGACTATTTTAGTTTTGAGACAAAAAAGTTTTATGACAAAAGCTCTATGATGAACATCGACTCAAAATGAGTGTAATGCAAACTTTACAGTCTTTCAATTCCAGAAATTATCGTCTATTTTTTAGCGGACAAATGTTATCGATGATTGGTAGTTTTATGACGGAAACTACCATTGCATGGCTAGCTTATTATTTAACACATTCAGTAGTTTTGCTAGGATTACTTGGCTTTATCAGCCAATTTCCTCATCTGATAATTAGTCCTTTAGCGGGTGTTTGGATAGAGCAGTCTAATCGACGTAATATTTTAATTGCTGTGCAAATTACGATGATGATTGTTTCGCTAATTTTAGCAACTTTTGCCTTAACAGGGGGAATTAGTATCTGGCATATTATTGTTTCAAGTATATTGCAAGGTTTTCTTAGTAGTGTTGAGACACCTACTCGCTATGCTTTCATTATGGACATAATTGAAAACAAAAATGATATTACTAATGCAACCGCTCTCTATTCTTCTTTACTTAGTGGTTCGCGGATAATAGCTCCAGCGATCGCAGGTATTATAATTGCTAATCTTTCTCCTGGGCACTGTTTTTTAATTGATGGTATTAGTTATATTGCTGTAATTTTAGCTTTATTAGCAATTCAGCTTGAAAAGCCCGTAATCAAACGAATAAAACATCAGAATAATATCTTAAAAGATTTCAAAGAAGGCTTTACTTATGCATACGAACTTTTGCCCATTCGCTCAATTTTGCTATTGATAGCATTATTCAGTTTTATGGGAATGCCTTATCTCAGAATTATGCCTGTTTTTGCTGTCGAAATTCTGCATGGAGATTCTAGCACTCTCGGTTATTTGACGGGAGCATCAGGACTTGGAGCATTATGTGGTGGTATTTATTTGAGTTACCGAAGAACTGCAAGAGGGCTTGAAAAAATTATTGCGATTGCACCAGCTATCTTTGGCATAGCACTAATTACTTTTTCACTCTCAAATAGTTTTTGGTTTTCTTTAATTACCATCCCAGTAATTGGCTGTAGCTATATCTTAGAATACTCATCAAGTAATGCTGTTCTACAGACAATATCAGACGATGAAAAAAGAGGTCGAATTATGAGTCTCTATAATATGTCTGTAATGGGAATCATACCTTTCGGCAATTTATTTATAGGTGGATTAGCAAGTATAACAGATGCAAAAACTGCTTTCATCTTTGGTGCATTGTGTTGTGTTACTGGCTCAATTATGTTTTACAAACAATTGCCAAAAATAGAAAGCTTACTACGTCAAATTTATATTAAACAGGAAATTATTTTAGAATAAAGCTTTTGTGGTAGATTATCTAAAAACCGCGTTTTTGACCTACGACTAATACAAGAATATGAAGTATAACCAACTTGGCAAGAGTGACTTAAAGGTTTCCGAAATTTGTCTGGGCACAATGACTTATGGACAGCAAAATACTATCGAAGAAGCCCACGAGCAGCTAGATTATTCTATTGCCCAAGGAGTCAATTTTATTGATGCGGCAGAGATGTACCCTGTGCCAACAAGTGCTGAAACTTATGGCTTAACTGAAACTTACATCGGGGAATGGTTAAAACGTCAACAAAGAGAGCAACTTATTATAGCTACTAAAATTGCTGGTCCTGGACGAGGCTTTAAATGGGTACGTGGTGGAGCCAAAGCAATTGATCGTGATAATATCAAACAAGCTGTAGATGATAGTCTAAAAAGATTACAGACCGACTATATCGATCTGTACCAAATTCATTGGCCCGATCGCTATGTGCCAAGATTTGGGCAAACGGTATTCGATCCGACTCAGGTGGAAACAACAGTTCCCATCCCTGAACAGCTAGCAGTTTTTGCCGATGTAATTAAAGCAGGGAAAATTCGCTATCTTGGTTTGAGTAATGAAACGCCTTGGGGAGTCGCCCAATTTAGTAACGCCGCTAAACAATTAGGATTGCCCAAAGTTGTTTCGATTCAAAATGCTTACAACTTGCTAAATCGAGTATTTGATGGAGCCTTAGCAGAAGCAGTTTATCACGAAGAAATTGGCTTACTAGCTTATAGTCCTTTAGCATTTGGCTACTTGACTGGCAAATACCTAAATGGCAAACCAGAGAAAGCAAGAGTCACGTTGTTTGAAAATTTTGGTCAGCGCTATTTGAAACCAAAAGTAAGTCAAGCAGTAGAAGCTTATGTGGAAATTGCCAAGCGCTATCAACTTAGTCCAGCACATCTAGCTTTGGCATTCGTGCGGAGTCGTTGGTTTGTGCCTAGCACAATTATTGGTGCTACCACACTTGAACAACTCAAAGAGAATCTGGAAAGTGTGGATGTAGTTCTCAACAAAGACATTTTGGAAGAGTTGGATATAGTTCACGCTCAGTCGCCAAATCCAGCACCATAGGAGTGCTGAGTGCTGAGTGATGAGTAATGAGTAATGAGTAGTGAGTGATGAGGGATAAGTGTTGAGTCACCGAACTAACTTATAAACGGCGCAAGCCTGTGAGTTTGCCTCGTTACCAGGCTAGAGCCTGGTAACGCCTTCCTAGAGCCTCTGGCTCTCATTAATCAATTTCCAGTTTGTCTGGAATTATCTTAGTTTTATGGAGAAATAAATAATTGACGAGTAAATTTAAAAATTCTTATTTGCTGTGTAACTTAAAAAGTTTGCTTCGAGTTGGTCAACAGGGTTCAACCAAAGCACTCATCTGGCTATTGGTAGCGCAATCTGGCTTGAGTTTGATGGTTTCTGGATGTAGCCCGACGAACTCTGCCAATTCCACAGTAAAACCTGTGAGTGACCAGAGTCAAGGTTCCTCAACAGCACAAAATTCTGCACCTGACAAACAGACAGTAGTTCGCATTGGTTATATTAAGGGAAGTTTGTCTGCGATCGCAAAAGAACGTGGCACTTTAGAGCGTGAACTAACTCCCAAGAATATAAAGATTGAATGGGTTGGTACATTTCCATCATTTGCACCTGTATTAGAAACAATCAATGCTAAAAGTTCTGATTTAGGAGCAGGTGGCGATATTGCTGGTTTATCTGCTTTATCTGGTGGGATTAATGCTTGCATCATTGCCTACCGACCGGCTAATCGTAACTCAGAAGGGATTGTAGTTCATGCCGATTCCCCCATTCGGAAATTCGATGATTTGATTGGTAAAAAAGTCATTGTAAATCGAGGTGGAATCAGCGAACATTTGCTATTGAAACTATTAGAAAAAGAAAATATTCCCAAAGAGAAAGTAAGTCGCGTTTACATGAAACCCGATGAAGCCCTACCCGCTTGGGCATCGCATCACGTCGATGCTTGGGCAGTTTGGGACCCTTGGGTTGCTACTGCTGAACTCAAATACAATGCCCGTCAAATTCCTTTACCTGCACAAGTTCCCCATTACTCACTTTATATGGTGGATAGAGATGCATTAAAACAAAAATCTGAGGCGATTAGGGAAGTGATTGCAATTCTTGCTAAAGAAGCTGAATGGCTAAATAAAAATCCCCAGGAGAATCAAAAAGTATACCAAAAAGTATCAGGATTACAGCCTGAAGTTGTAAAGCGTACATTTGAACGCCGACCTGTTGATGGAGTGCTTCCCTTAGAACCAAAAGTAATTGCTGATTTACAGAGTGCTGCTGATTGGATATACAAACAGGGAATTGTTCAGAAACGAGTAGAAGTGCGTGATGCACTCTGTCCGAGTTCTTAGATTCAAAACTAGATATTAGGTAAAATATGACTTTTACAGCAACATCAGTTGATCAAAATACTATTCGCCGTCGGGGTACTGGTTTAAGAGCTTACAATCCCGAAAAAGTATTCAAAGGATACACACTTTTCACACCTCTAACAGGCCAAGGTGAAGTCTACCTCCTAAATCTAGAAGGAGAAGTAGTACACCAGTGGAATCTGCCTTATCCACCAGGGTTATACGGTTATCTTTTACCCAATGGCAACCTTTTTTATAACGGTAAGACTCCACCAGAAGAACCACTACGTTTTGCATTGTGGGCTGCATTCAAAAGTGGCGTTGTTTTAGAAGCAGATCCCAAAGGAAATATTATCTGGGAATATAAGCATCCAGATCATCATCATGATGGACGCAGACTAGCCAATGGCAACACAATTCTACTCGCCATTGAAAAGATACCTCAGTCGTTAGTTCCCCGCATCAAAGGCGGTGTAGCAGGTACAGAACCAAATGGTGAGATATATGCTGATGTGCTTTATGAGGTGACTCCAGGAGGCGAAATTGTTTGGACTTGGCACGCCCACGAACACCTCGATCCAGATATATTTACAATTACACCCCAGGATCATCGACATGAATGGACTCATGGCAATACTGTGGGTGAACTCGCTGATGGCAACATTATAGTCAGCTTTCGCAATATCTCCACAGTTGTCATTATCGATCGCAAAACCGGAGAAATCATCTGGACGTTGGGCGATGACGTGCTAGCACAGCAGCACTTCCCGAACGAACTCGCTAACGGTAACATCTTGATTTTCGACAATGGCGCACATCGCCGTAACATCGCTCTCAATTTCTCCCGTGTAATTGAAGTGAACCGCCAAACCAAAGAGATAGTTTGGGAATACAAGGACAACCCGCCCCAAAATTTCTTTAGTTCTTACATATCAGGAGCGCAACGTTTAGCCAATGGCAATACCTTGATTACAGAAGGTGCTTATGGTCGAATATTCGAGGTGACAGTTACAGGTGAAATTGTTTGGGAATACATCAATCCCCACTTTGCAGTTAGAAATATTCCTGGTGAGAAGTCGCCCGTAACTAGTGGAGAACAAAATACAGTCTTTCGCGCCTTTCGGTATGCACCTGAAGAAATTCCCTGGCTTTAGGGGAAGGCAGGGGAGACAACCTTTGCGCTCTTTGCGTCCTTCTCTAACGAGACGCTGCGCGAATGCGGTTCGTTCTCTTAACCCTCAAATTTAATGGACAGACCACTAGTAATCAAATTTCAAAATTTGGTTAGTGTTAAGAATTTTTCACGCTACACCCGCCTCAAAAAGGATTTTGTGACACTAACAATTTAAAATTTGGGATTTTGGATGAAAATTCAATTCCCAATGGCGATTAACAAGTTCTATTTACCAAGGTACTTAAACATGGCTGAAATTAAAGTATACAGTGCAGTTGTTTGTCCTTATGCTCACCGTACCCGCTTGGTACTCCAAGAGAAAGGCATCGACTTCGATTTGATTGAGATTGATTTGCAGAATAAGCCGGAAGGGTTTACCAAAGTTTCCCCCTATGGTAAAGTTCCTGCGATCGCTCATGGCGATAACCGAGTTTGGGAGTCTGCGGTAATTAACGAATATCTTGATGAGGTATTTCCCAATCCACCGCTGTTACCCAACAGCCCCATTGCTAAGGCACAGGCTCGTATCTGGATCGATTTTGCCAACACTAGGTTCGTTCCCGCTTTTTCTACCCTGTTGCGGAGTTCAGATCCCCAAAAACAAGAAGAAGCTAAACAGGAACTATACAAACATCTGGAATTCATTGAAAACGAAGGTTTAGCAAAGCTATCTGGAGAAGGCCCCTACTGGTTTGGTGAATCCATCAGTTTGGTCGATTTCACATATTTCCCCTGGTTTGAGCGCTGGGCTGCACTCAAGCAGTATCGCGGCTTTGGAATACCAGAGCAATTTACCCGTGTACGTCAGTGGAAACGGGCTTTGAAAGAGCGTGAATCAGTGAAAGCGATCGCTCACTCTAAGGAATTCTACATCGAGCGGTATGCTAAATTCGCTGCGCCTACTCTCGCTGCTGTTTAGGGACTTCCAAATAAAAAATATCCAATTACTTATTGTGGGGTGGGCGTCTCGCCCGCCTTATGGACTGGGCGCTCATGTTGCCCACCCCACAATATTGGATAATTTATTTCTTGGAGTTCCCTTAAATAAATTTATCCTCTCGTTCCTTGGCTCTGCCAAGGAATGGGTTTCTGGAGGCTCTGCCTCTTTAGACTTGAGGCAGAGCCTCAATAAATGCATTCCCACGCGGAGCATGGGAAGGAGTTAATTACGAATTACGACTTTTCCAAAGTGAGCCGCGCTTTTGAGGTAATGATAAGCCTCTCGTGCCTCAGTGAAAGGGAAAACTCGATCAATAATCGGTTTAATTTGATGTTGTTGCATCGCCTGATTCATCGCCTCAAACATTTCGCGACTGCCAACATAAATTCCCTGAACTGTTAAACTCTTAAAAAGTATTGGCATGGGGTCAATCTCATTTCCTCTGCCTGACAATACGCCAATCAAACTAATACTTCCCCCAATGCGGACTGCTTGTAGCGATTTTGGCAGAGTACCTGCGCCGCCTACCTCAACTACATGATCTACACCTGTACGATTGGTTAATTGATAAACTTGCTTTTCCCAATCTGGTGTTGTTTTATAGTTGATTGTCTCATCAGCACCAAGTTGTTTCGCTCGTACCAACTTTTCATCACTGCTGGAAGTAATAATTGCTCTCGCACCATGTATCTTAGCAAACTGGAGAGCAAAAATTGAAACTCCTCCAGTACCGAGTAATAAAATACTATCACCTGCGCCAATATTGCCTTTTGTCACTAGTGCGTGCCAAGCTGTAACTGCTGCACAAGGTAAAGTTGCACCTTCAATATAGGATAAGTATTCAGGTAATATCACTAAACCATCTTGGTGTAATACAACATACTCAGCCAGCATTCCATCGATACCGCCTCCGAGATCGGATTTCATTTTCTCTTTAGTTAAAGAGCCATAAATCCAGTCTTGGAAGAAAATACCAGCCACGCGATCGCCTATTTTTACCCGTGTCACACCTTCCCCCACCGCCACCACTTCCCCTGCACCGTCAGATACCGGAATTAACGGATATTTCTGTCGAGTACCGTAAGATCCTTCAATAACAAGCAAATCGCGGTAATTTAAGGATATTGCTTTGATTTGAATGAGAACTTGTCCAGCTGCGGGTTTTGGTTGGGGGCGATCGCCTAACGCTAGGGCATCAATCCCGGCGTTGCTTTGAATTTCGTAAACTTTCATATAATTTCTGTCCTATTCCCGCTTTAACTTATCTTCTCGCTTTAAAAAATGGTTCCTTCCAAACGAGTTTATTTATTATTGGTTTTGGGTATAGTGATCGCTCCGATCCTATCCTTATTTCTGATCGTTAAAGCAGCCATCGCCATCACTGTGCTATTTGATGCCATCGTTCTCGGACTGATGGTTGTAGATGGTTTACAGGTGCGGCGTTCTCGTGTGCAAATTACCCGCGAGTTGCCATCACGATTATCCATTGGGCGGGATAATCCCGTGGTGCTGAAAGTGACATCGCCAAATACCAACGCCCAAATTGAAATCCGCGACTATTACCCAATAGGATTTGGCGTTTCTGCACCTACACTGAACGCGATTATTCCCAGTAACAGCACGGAGGAATTGACGTATACTGTCCACCCAACACAGCGCGGAGAGTTTCCTTGGGGGAATATCCAAGTTCGACAGTTGGGGATTTGGGGATTAGCTTGGGATGATTGGCAAATTCCTCAAAGTCTGCCAGTGAAAGTTTATCCTGATTTAGTCGGATTGCGATCGCTCACAATTCGTCTGACACTGCAATCATCAGGATCAATGCGCCAATCTCGCAAAACTGGTATTGGTACAGAGTTTGCTGAACTACGAAACTATCGCACTGGTGACGATTTACGGTTTATTGATTGGAAAGCTACTGCCCGTCGGGTTGGTGCTTATGGTAATGCTATGCCACTGGTGAGAGTGCTAGAACCAGAACAGGAACAAACATTACTGATATTACTCGATCGCGGACGGTTGATGACAGCAAAAGTGCAGAGTTTGCAGCGATTTGACTGGGGTTTAAATGCAACTTTATCCTTAGCTTTGGCAGGTTTACATCGAGGCGATCGCGTGGGTGTTGGTGTATTTGACCGCCAGATGCATACGTGGATTCCCCCAGAACGCGGTCAACATCATCTGAATCAGCTAATTGATCGCCTGACTCCCATTCAACCAGTGTTATTGGAATCTGATTATTTGGGGGCGGTGACAAATGTTTTGCAGCGACAAACTCGGAGGGCGCTGGTAGTAGTGATTACCGATTTAGTTGATGTCACCGCCTCTACAGAACTCCTAGCCGCCCTCTCCAAACTAGCGCCCCGCTATCTCCCCTTTTGCGTTACTCTGCGAGATCCTCAAGTTGATCGGCTAGCAAACACATTCACCGATGATGTTACAGGTGCTTATGCCCGTGCAGTATCACTAGATTTATTAATACAACGACAAGTGGCTTATGCCCAATTAAAACAAAAAGGTGTATTGGTACTAGATGCACCAGCAAATCAAATTGCCGATCAGTTAGTTGAGCGATATCTGCAACTCAAAGCCCGAAATCAACTTTGACCAAACTTGAGGCTAAGTAATGAGTGCTTCAAGACTCTTTACTAGGGACTGGGGCAATACGCTTGGGTTAAGGGCGACTGGCAACAATTTTGGGTTTTCGAGACGCGATAAATCGCCGTCTCTACAAGTGTTTTATTGCTCATTCTGAACTGTATTAGGGACTGGGCAAGAAATTTCATAATCCCCAATCCCCAGTCCCCAGTCCCCAGTCCCCAGTCCCCAATCCCTAAAACACCCCATCTTTACGGAATTTGAGATTTTGAATGCGAGTATCTTCAGCCGGTGGTACATCCTCTTGAGCAAAGGGAATCTGCTTAAAGTTAGCAGCTAGATATTCCGCTAATGCATCTTGCTCAGAACCATCAGCAGCAAAGGTGGCTAAACCTGTGCGTTTACTCTTATCAGCATCCTTTGATATCAAATCAACTCGTTCTCTTTTAGGAAAAGGATAGCCATCACCACCACTTGCTAGAAAGTTGAGGGTGACAGTGCGGAAAACCCGATTAGGATCGCCCACTAACTCTGCATTTTTAACTACTGCATCAATAATTTTGCCTTTCCCATCTTTGATAGCAAGGGATTTCACACGCTTACCTGCTGGCAAGTCTGGGTCAAAGCTAAAGGCTAATCCCGCTACTTGGGGAAAACTGCCAGGGGTAGAACCTGGTGCTATGGCTGCGACGCTGTGTTCAATTACCGCCAGCAATTCAACTGCATTTAGAGTAACTAAAGTCAAGCCATTGTTAAATCGTAAAGCATTGGTGATATCAAGTTGGGAAATTTCTTTTTCTTTCTTACCTGCCACAGGATTTGCTTGGGGTGGTAGTTTGATAACATCCTGTGAGCGAGTCGAACCTGAGGGAAAAGTATATATACCGATATTGTCACGGATACTACCGCCGTTTTTGATGGAAATGACAGTTTTCGGATCGTATCGTTTAGCGATCGCTAAATTAGCTTCGGCTGTCAAATTTCCTAAATTCGTTTCTTGGGTGCGGACATCACCACGCCAGCCATTGAGAAAAACGTTGGTTTTCCCAAAAATCTGACCATCTTGGGCAATAATCACTTTTTTGAGTGCTTCTGTAATGGCGACAATTTTGGGGTTAGGTTTCCCGCCTACAGCCGCGACTCCTGGGGAATCAGTCGCATAAGCACCGCTGATTTTGGGGTCAATACTCTGAGGAATAATTACTCCATTAGCATCAAAGTTAACTACTAAACGACCAACATAGCGATAGTTTCCATCGGTATTAACTATCGCTATCGGATTTCCATCTGCTGCTTTTTTGATGATTGGATAAGTTCCAGCAGATTTATCACCGACTCGAAGACGGTCTGTTTTGTCGGCTAGTAAGGTATTGGAACCACCAGCAACAATGATATCTACTCCCTTGAGTAATTCTGCTAGCTTTTGCTCAATGGCAATTTGCTGCATGTGTGCCAATAAAATGACTTTATTAATTTCTGGGTTTTTTGTCAGCAGTGTATCAACAGAAGTTTGAATTTCAGCAGCTAAGGCGGCGATGTCTGCGGTATTACGGTCATTAAATTCTTTGGGTAACACCGTCACACCGCCGGGAGAAGAAATAGTTCGCAGCGTGGGAGTTGTCGCCCCAACTACAGCAATTTTTTCACCATTGACGGTAATGATGGTGTTATGGGCAATTTTATTCGGAATTTTACTTGCTTCTTGTCCATCAGCAGTAACTAATTTTGCCAGGTCTTTATCAGTGCTGAAATCGAGATTCGTGCTGAGATAGGGAAATTTCGTACCTGGGTAATCTTCTTTAGCGCGGATTAAGTCAGCAACAACACCCGTACCCAAGTCAAATTCGTGATTGCCAAAGGCGATCGCACCAAAACCAAGAGCATTTAGAATTAAAATATCTCCTCGTCCCTGACCACCAAAAACTGTGTCACTGGCAAATAAGAAGGGACTAGGAATATAGGCATCTCCAGATGAAAGAATTAAGGTATTCGGATAATCAGGTTTCCCGTCACCATTAGCATCTTGATTTTTGAGTGCATTCAACACCGCCGAAAAGTTCGGTGCATCCTTCAGCGCTGGGACACCCGCTTCTTGGTCGGAAGTATGTAAAAGTTGCAGTGTGAACCCTGACTTATGTGCTGTTCTGACTTGCGCCACACCACCAGTAGTTCCTAGAAATAAAAAGATGCTAGATATAATTAGCAAACTTAACTGGCTAGCATTTAAATCTCGGCGATTAAGCTTACTGATAAATCGATTTTTCTGACCTAACAAAGGCATAATAAATTTTAGAGTTCATCAGCGGTGAATAATCTTTAGTGTATTATCAATATTCCATAGCAAGTATTTCATAAGTTAATTTTAATATTCATCTTCAGGGCTGTATTCAGAAGCGTCTGGTTGCAAATGTGGTTGTGCAGCAATAAAGGCTGGATGACAAATACACGATTGGTGAATTTTACGAATAGTTGGATATGGATCTAAAGAATATGGTTCTTCAGTAGGTGTTATGCTGAAATTTTAATTAAACCCCAAAGTTTTCCTTTAAAATCAAGGCTTGCAGGCGATTATAAACTCAATTTCAGCACGAAGGCTCAAATGGTAATCATAATGCCTGTTATTATTGACCAATAAGGATTTGAAACTTATTTACAGGCATTTTTAGCATAACAGGTACGGAAGAGCCATTATTTTTAATTATCAAGTATATTTGCCGATTACTTTATCAAAATACTGAAATGCGTTCTCAAAATAAGCTTTTACTTATTCAAAAGCAGCTTTTGCTTTCTCATTTTGGTGTTTTCCGCAAGCAAAATAAGCTTTTACTTTCTAAAACCTCAGTTTGCTTTCTCATTTTGGTGTTTTCCGCAAGTAAAATAAGCTTTTACTTTCTCAAACCCCAGTTTGCTTTCTTATTTTGGTGTTTTCCGCAACATAACAAAGACGCGATAAATCGCGTCTTTTGCCTTAATTACAAATTACGAATTACGAATTACAAAATAATCCCAATAATCGCCAGTTTTATCAAAAGCTAAAAAAATAGAGCAGTTGCACTGTAATACAACTGCTCTAAAAAGTACTTAGATAGATATTTTCTATCTATCCACAGATCCCATAATTACGTCAACACTACCGAGAATGACCACAATATCTGCAACCTTCATGCCGCGCAGTAAATGTGGGACAATCTGGAGATTGTTGAAGTCCGCTGCGCGAATCTTCCAACGTGCAGGAAAGACGTTATCATCGCCAACCAAGTAAATTCCCAATTCACCTTTACCACTTTCTACACGGGCATAGATTTCACCTTTGGGAATTTTAAAGGTGGGGGAAACTTTTTTACCGATGAATTGGTAATCAAACGCGTCCCACTCGGATTTTTTACCTGCGGCTAAACGCTTGGCTTCCAGATTTTCGTAAGGGCCGCCAGGAAGTCCTTTAACTGCTTGGCGAATAATCTTCACAGATTCGCGCATTTCCCGCATTCGCACTACATAACGGGCAAAGCAATCACCGGCGGTTTCCCACTGTACATCCCAGTCAAAATCGTCGTAGGATTCGTAATGGTCAACTTTCCGCAAATCCCATTGCACACCAGATGCGCGTAACATTGGGCCAGAAAGTCCCCAGTTAATTGCTTCTTCACGAGTGATAGTCCCAATACCCTCAACACGTCGCCGGAAGATGGGGTTATCGGTTACTAAGCGTTCATACTCATCAATTTTGGGCAATAGGTATTCGCAGAATTCCAGACACTTATCTACCCAACCATAAGGTAAATCGGCTGCTACTCCACCAACACGGAAGTAGTTGTTATTCACCATCCGATAACCTGTGGCAGCTTCCCACAAATCATAAATCATCTCCCGTTCCCGGAACTGGTAGAAGAAGGGAGTTTGAGCGCCTACGTCAGCGAGGAAGGGACCAAACCACAGCAAGTGGTTAGCGATGCGGTTCAACTCCAGCATGATGACGCGAATGTAGCTAGCGCGTTTGGGAACAGCGACACCTGCAAGCTTTTCTGGGGCGTTGACAGTTACGGCTTCGTTGAACATTCCCGCAGCGTAGTCCCAGCGACTAACGTAAGGGACGTACATAACATTAGTGCGGTTCTCAGCAATTTTTTCCATTCCCCGGTGCAAATAGCCGATGACCGGTTCACAGTCAACGACATCCTCGCCATCCAGAGTCATGATTAGCCGCAGAACCCCGTGCATCGAGGGGTGGTGTGGTCCCATGTTTAGCACCATTGGTTCAGTGCGGGTTTCTAGTCTGGTCATAGATTTCGTGTTCTCCTGTTTGTATTCGTGTAGCGTGCTAAAGGCAAAATTTTGAATTGAACCGCGTAGATGCCAACCAGACCCGATTTATCTAGTCTGCCAAGCCAAAGTTAAGCTTGCAGGAGCAATACTTTTAAGAAAACTGCCTTCCTTTAAGGCGTTTATAGTGTATTGCCCATACAGGGATATGTTGGAGAGGGGGTGACAGAGGAGGGACTTTACTTGATGTTTAATTTTGTTGCACTTCTTCAACTATTATATGGAAGCTTGATCTGCACTTAATTAAGGCATCGGATTTTTTTATATAGCGGTTCTTAGTTGCATAGAATACAGACCTAACCCCCAGCCCTTTCCCTTCTGGCGTTGGGGAGTAAAATTCAAAGCCTCTCTCCTTTTAGGAGAGAGGTCAGAGTGTGTTGCATCCGAACGAGAAATGCTATAAGCAAGATGCGGAGAATGGGGGAGGTGGTAAAACTAGGAACCCAGCCTACTATTCTTTACGGGAATGGGAACAGCGAAGCCAAGGCTGGGTGGTTCACATTACCTCAACAAAGCAGCAAAAGGACAAGAACTGGCTGGAAAATTTTCAGTTGCGAGTTCTTTTCTTTTTGTAAAAACTTGCTTGATGAAAGCCCAGAACTTTTGATATAGAGAACCAGGAGGTTGTATTCCACCTTCTGCTTGTCTTGACTGAGACAAATTTGCTAATTTACCACCAGATGTCAATTTGTCTAGAAAGTTATTATTGTCGTAATAGTGTTCTAAAGACAAAATTTTGAGATCATCTGTGATATTAACGACACTTATGCCAATAACCTCAATCATCTGGCCAGTAGGTGCATAATCTTTATATGCACCTTGAAAATATCCCCAGTGTCGCCATTTAAAAGTAATGGTTGGTGGTGCTGAATAAATTTCTACTACTTCCCACAAGAAACCATCAGGGAATGCTGTATGAAATAAATTGGTTGAGGTTTCAAAATTTTCCTCAGAAGCTCGATAATGTTGTGTATTGCCAATCAACAGTTTATAAGTACCTGATTGGACTAAATCTGCAACTGTGTATTCAGTGCCACCATTGGTACTCATGCGAAACTTGTCTTGGACAATAGTCAACCATTCAGCAGGATTGGTTTTGAAATTTGCTTCAACATCAAAACTTCGCACCAAATTTTGTACAAGTGCTGCTAGTGAACCTTGAGGGTGATTGTATTTACTTTCACTGGCTAGCTTTTCATTAGAACGAGTATAGTCTGGCTTTTTACCATAGCGCCATTGAACATTCTGACTATATTGCAGAACTGTGTCTCTGTTCTGTACCCAAAGGGGAAGATTATTGTTGTCAATTGAACTCATAAATACCTCTGCCCAAATGTGACTGTGAAACAACTGTCAATACCGATACACACTCAGATTTCGCAGTGATAACCCCTCTAATTTGGCAGTAGTAACCTATACAGTTTTGAGTACAAGTTTAAGAAATAATCAACTGTGGTATTAGAGGTTGCTTGAAAAGTATTTGGCTGTGATTTTAGGCACTTTTAGATCCCCCCTTGCCCCCCTTAAAAAGGGGGGAACCGGATCAAAGTCCCCCTTTTTAAGGGGGATTTAGGGGGATCTAAAAGGATTTGATACATCACTAATAACTTTTAAAACATCCTCTTAGAACTGCTTGCCATTGCATCTACGACAATAATTGCACTATAAAGCCAGTCAACACCAGGGAAGTTCTGGAAGTTAATGAATTTCAAGTAAATTTTGACAAAACAATATAGTGAAAGCTTTTATTAGTAATACTTTCAGCGTTCTCAATAAACAAGAGTATTGTAATTGGCAAGGTTAATTAAAATCACAAAAGATCCTGAAGTTCAGGATTTTTATATGCTTCTTGTGCTAGTGCTTTGAGAAATAGGCAACGAATGAAACAGACATCTCGTTACTTCATAGCCGATTCTGTATTATGTGTTTCTTGCGAGTAATTACACCCTAATGAATCAGCAGCAGTCAAGAAGTAAACGTGGAGTCATACTAACAACATTAGGATGGCAGCGACTCCAAGAGGCGCAACGAAACTGGGAGAATGAGAAAAATTTTGGTGTCGCTTGTACTATTGAAGCCTTAAGCGATCGCACAGGGTTAGATCCATCCACAGTTTCTAAGGTGACGGATCGGGAAGCAGGGGTGGATAGGCGGACTTTAGAACGCTTTTTCAGGGCTTTTGATTTGGAATTGCACAAAAGCGATTATGCCAAGCCAGAAGTTTTATCGGTTAAGCAGCAAGAAATCATCACTTACTCAAATCAAAATTGGGGTGAAGCCCCTGATGTGTCAGTCTTCTATGGGCGCACGCAAGAATTAGGGAAACTAGAAAAATGGATAATTAGCGATCGCTGTCGTTTAATTACACTCATTGGCCTTGGTGGTATTGGTAAAACTACTCTGTCAGTCAAATTAGCTCAAAAACTGCGAAAACAGTTTGATTATGTAATATGGCAAAGTCTTCTCAATGCTCCGCCACTTTTAGAGATGCTAGCAACTCTAGTACAATTTTTGTCCAATGGCGAAGAAACAGATTTACCAAAAAACATTCCCTACAGAATCAATCGCCTACTTGAATATCTGCGTTCATCACGTTGTCTTGTAATTATAGATAACGCCGAATCGCTTTTCCAAGGTGGTAATTATGCAGGTTTATATCGGGAAGATTATGAAGGCTACGGCGAACTGTTTCGCCAGATAGGAGAAGTTAATCATCAAAGTTGCTTATTACTCACTTCACGAGAAAAGCCTCAAGAACTTGCAGCGATTGAAAGTAGCCAAGGACTGGTTCGTTCTTTACAAATTACGGGTTTGACAATCTCAGAAATCCAAGAAATTTTTAGAGGGAAAGGAGTTACAGGCGGTACAGATGCCGACTGGAAAAAACTAATTATTAACTATGCAGGGAATCCGCTTTATTTTAAAATTATTGCTACAACAGTTTTAGATTTATTTAATGGAAATATTTCTGAGTTTATCTCTCAAGATCCAGGAGTATTTGGAAATATTCGCCTGTTAATGGAACAGCATTTTCAGCGTTTAACTGCATTAGAACAATCATTAATATATTGGCTAGCTATCAATCGAGAGCCAGTTGGCATAACAGAATTAAAAGACGATATTTTAGATTCAAGCACCACATCAAAGCTATTAGAAACAATAGAATCTCTTTTAAGACGCTCTCTTATTGAAAAAGCTACACCTTCACTGATTACCAAACATGGCAATTGCTTCACGCTACAACCAGTAGTTATGGAGTATATAACTATGAAATTCATTGATGAAGTTTGTCAAGAGCTTATCAAAGGAGAAGTTTCATTATTCAAAAGTTTTGCTTTAATCAAAGCCACATCACCTGATTATGTCAAAGATAGTCAAATTCGGCTGATTCTCAAACCTATTATCAATAATTTATGCTTGCTGCTAGGAAACTCTAGCCAAATTACAGCACAACTTACTAATATTATCAACCAATTTCGCGGACAGTCTCCTTACATAACTGGCTACATGGCAGGTAATACGATTAATCTACTTGGTCAGTTGTCAGCAAAAATCAGTAATCAAGATTTTTCTCATCTAACGATTTGGCAAGCTGACCTCCAGAATTATATATTAAATCATGTCAATTTTGAAAATAGTAATTTTGCTAAATCAGTTTTTACTGAAACCTTTGGTATAATTTTTGGTCTAGCTTTTAGTCCCGACGATGCACTTTTAGCAACGGGAAGTATTGATGGTGAAATTTGCTTGTGGCGATGGCGAGAGAATCAGCAACTTTTGAATTTCCCAGGGCATAGCAATATAGTAATGTCTCTTGCTTTTAGTCCAGATGGTCAAAAAATTGCTAGTACTAGTGTAGACAGAACTGTTAAATTGTGGGATGTTGCTACGGGTGAATGTCTATTGACCTTACCCTCAAATTATGGGGTAATAGTTGGAAATATTATCTTTAGTCGAGACGGAAAAAACCTGTTTACTTGTACAGAAAAGCAGATATTATTCTGGGATATTGAAATAGGTAATTGTGTCTTAGCTATCGAACACAGCAACCGAATTACTTCAATTGCTTACGAACCTCAACGTCATATTATCGCTTCTGGTTGTTTAGATGGTACTGTAAATATCTGGGATGTAAATACTGGTAAATGTCTAAAAACTGTTCAGGGAGAAAGTGGAGCAGTTTTGTCAATAGCCTTTACTAGTGATAGTAAGCTTTTGGCTAGTAGTGTAAAAGCTAAAATTATCAGCATTTGGGATGTAAATACTAGCAAGCATATTCAAACATTACAAGAACATAGTAACTATATTTCATTGGTTGCCTTTAGCCGTGATGGTCAGACTTTAGCAAGTAGCGGCAGTGGCAATAGAACCGTAAATATTTGGGATATTAAAACTGGAAGATATCTGCAAACTTTAGCAGGACATATCTCAGCAATTAACAGTCTTACTTTTAGCAGTTTTGGGAATTTAGTAACTGGTAGTGTAGACCGGACAGTAAAGCTTTGGGATGTTGTAAATGGCAAATGTTTGAAAACTTGGCGGGGACGGACTGACTTTGTAAATTCAGTGGGATTTAGTAGTAATGGTGAAATTATTGCTAGTGGTAGTCAACATACTATTGCTCTTTGGGATGTGACTACAGGTGAGTGTATCCAAGCCTTTTATGATTATCAAGATTGGCTGAATTGTGCGGCTTTAAGCCCTAATGGACAAATACTAGCTTGTGGTAATATAGGTAATGTCAATAGCATTATTAGACTTTGGCAAGTTAACCAACTGAGTAATTTTAGCCAAGTTCCAGATAAAATATTACAAGGTCATACAGATAGTATTTGGTCAATTGACTTTAGTCCAGATAGCAAAATCTTAGCGAGTGGTAGTAGCGATCGCACCGTTAAACTTTGGGATTGTCAAACTGGTCAATGTCTCTTTACTTTTGTAGGGCATACTGGTGCAGTTCTTTCGGTTGCCTTTAGCCCCAATGAACGGACTATTGCCAGTTGTAGCGGTCACTCCACAATCAAACTTTGGGATATTGAAAGTAAAGAATGTTACCAAAATATAAAGGAACCCGCAGGTTATATTATTGCTTTTAGTCCCAATGGTCATCTTTTGGCTAGCGCGAATACTATGGGCATCGTCAAGCTGTGGGACATCAAAACTGGTGAATGTTGTACTACTTTTGGCAGACATGGGCAAGCTGTAATTTCAATTGCCTTTAGTGCCGATGGCGAAACCTTAGCTAGCGGTAGTAAAGATGGTACTGTGAGGCTCTGGAATATGAAAAATGGTGAGTGCATCAAAACATTTTTGGCTGATATCGGTTCAGTATGGTCATTGGCTTTTAGTCCCAATGGTTTGCTAGCTTGTGGTGGCAATGCTGAAACGATCAAGCTTTATGATCCTAATACAGATAATTGCCTGAAAACATTAAAAAGCGATCGCCCCTACGAAGGCATAAATATTAAAGGGGTTACAGGTTTAACAACTGCGATGATTGCCAATCTCAAAGCGCTGGGGGCAATAAGCCTGTGAAGCCGTTCAAACTATTTTTAATTAGGAACACACAAAGACACAAACAAAAGAATACATAATTAAAGTTCATCTGTGATTTTGTGCCCTAAGAGGATGTTTGAAAAATCCTTTTGTCGGTATCAAAAATTTTAGATCCCCCTAAATCCCCCTTAAAAAGGGGGACTTTGATTCCGGTTCCCCCCTTAAAAAGGGGGGTTAGGGGGGATCTAAAAGTGCCTAAAGTCACAGCGAAACACTTTTCAAACAACCTCTAAGTCTCATGAATCGTCAGCTAGCTATTGAAGAACCGATATTTTCCCATCTACCAGTGTTACCGCAAGAAGTAATTGCAGGTCTAGCGGTATCTCCCGGAGGTCATTATCTTGATACGACGGTAGGCGGTGGAGGTCACAGCCGTTTGATTTTAGCTGCTGCACCAGATGTAAAATTAACGGCAATTGACCAAGATGAAGATGCTTTAGCAGCAGCGAGGAAAGAATTAGCAGAGTTTGGCGATCGCGTAAAATTTATTCATAGCAATTTTGCTGACTACGAATTTCCACCCAACACTTTCGATGGGATCTTAGCCGATTTGGGAGTGAGTTCTTACCATTTAGACCAAGCAGAAAGGGGTTTCAGCTTTCGCCAAGCTGCAAATTTAGATATGCGAATGGATCGGGGGCGATCGCTAACTGCTGCTGATGTGATTAATAATTGGGATGAAGCCGAATTAGCTGATATTTTCTTTAAGTATGGTGAAGAGAGATTATCACGGCGTATTGCTAGACGCATTGTCGAACGGCGACCGTTGTACACAACTACAGAATTAGCTGATGCGATCGCTTCTTCTGTTCCTCCCAAATACCGTTATGGGAGAATTCACCCCGCTACCCGTGTTTTTCAAGCTCTGCGAATTGTCGTCAACGATGAGTTAAAATCCCTAGAAACCTTTTTAGATAAAGCCCCAAATGCCCTTGTCCCTGGTGGACGAATTGTGATTATCAGTTTTCACAGTTTAGAAGACCGCCCGGTGAAGCATGGTTTAAGAAATTCACCTTTATTAAAAGTCTTGACAAAAAAGCCGATTATTGCTACAGAAGAGGAAATTGGGAAAAATCCGCGATCGCGATCGGCCAAGCTGAGGATAGCGGAAAAACTGCTTTCAATGTCACGTAATTAAAAATTGGAGCAAAGCAAGTTGACGAGCTTCACTCCCTACTAATCTCAAAGTACACGTAGCAAGCTAGGAATGCTTTCAATCGCTGACAAATCCCGGATTTCTGCTAAAGCTTGCCTAAAATTGCCTTCCCGCACATCATGGGTAACAACCACAATCTCTGCAAGTTCTCCTTGAAAGCCAGTTTGGACAATTGACTCTAAGCTAACGCCATAGTTACCAAAGCAAGTCCCTAATTTCCCGATAACTCCGGGTTGATCGTTGGTAAGAAAACGGGCATAAAACCGAGTTCTCAATTCTGCCATTGGCGCAATTTGGCAGTATTCTTGATGTCCACAAGCTAATAGGGGATTTGCAACTGCTGTATTAGTTTTGAGGACAGCAACTAAATTCAAAATATCTGATGTGACGGCACTAGCGGTTGCACCAGCACCAGCACCAGGGCCAAAAAACATTACCTGTCCGATGGGTTCTCCTTCCACAAGAATGGCATTGTAAACACCGTTGATGCTAGCCAAAGGGTGGGCTTTGGGCACTAAGGTAGGATGAACTCTGATGGAGAGGGGAGATGAGGGAGTATCACGTTTAGCGATCGCTAACAATTTAATCACAAATCCCAATTTCTCGGCGTAGGCAATATCTGTCTTGCTGACTTGCCGAATCCCTTCAGTATAAACATCTTGTAAGTTGATGCGTCCACCAAAGCCTAATGATGCCAGAATCGCAATTTTATCGCCTGCGTCTAAACCATCGACATCAGCTGTGGGGTCAGCCTCAGCGTAACCCAATCGCTGGGCATCAGCTAAGACATCATTGAAGTTGCTGCCTTCTGTTTGCATCCGTGTCAGGATGTAGTTCGTTGTACCGTTAACGATACCGGTTATTGTGTGAATGCGGTTAACGCTTAAAGACTGCTTTAAGGGTTGAATCACCGGAATTCCACCACCCACAGCCGCTTCTAGCATGACGTATACGCCGGCTTGATTGGCAGTTGTGAAAATTTCCGCCCCAAAGCGGGCGATCGCTGCTTTATTAGCTGTAACTACATGCTTACCATTACTTAAGGCTTTGAGAATTAGCGATCGCGCCGGCTCTAGTCCGCCCATCACCTCGACAACTATATCTACCGCCGGATCGTTGACAATAGAATCTAAATCTGTAGTTAATACTTCCGTAGACAATTCTACTGCACGGGGTTTATCTAGCGATCGCACTCCCACCCGATAAATTTCTATCTCTTGCAACAATGGGTGACGCCCAGCGCTATCTTGCAACAACTGCACTGTTCCCGTTCCCACGGTGCCTAATCCCAGTATTCCTAGTTTCACACCCACAAATTTTGCACCCAATCTATTTTTTAGTGCTGAGTGCTGAGTGCTGAGTGCTGAGTAGTAACAAGTATTACTTAACGTGAGTTCGATGAACCTCTCCCTCCCAACCTCCCTTTCCGTTTCGGAAAGGGAGGAGGAACGAAAAATTCAGCTTTTTGCTACCCTCTCCGTGTCGGAGAGGGGCTAGGGGAGAGGTCAAATAAGACTTGTCGAACTCACGTTTATTTAGTACTCTACTCTTCAGAACTGAGAACTCTGACCTCAGCTATTTACAATATTACGCCGTGTGCAACTTTCTCTCAGACCTAACCCCCAACCTCTTCCCTACTAGCGTTGGGGAGCAAAAATCAAAGCCTCTCAGGAGTGGGGGAGACGAATGAAAGTGGGGTTCTAAGGATAAGTTGCACATTGCGTAATATTCATAACAAAACAATTGTAGGGTGAGCATTGCCCACCCTACTAATTCATAACTTAGAACTCAAAACTCAGCACTCAGCACTTAATAGGTTTCTACGTGCCAGCGATGGGCTTTCTTGAGTTCCTTTTGGTAAACACTCCAGGTTACGCCTTCTTTAGCAGCAGCAGTTGTTAAGGCTGCATCAATACCTTCTTCCATACCCCGCAAACCGCAGATGTAGGTGTGGGTTTTTTCATTTTTAATCAATTGCCACAATTCATCAGCATGTTCTGCTACGCGGTCTTGGATGTACATTCTACCGCCTTGGGGATTTTTTTGTTCGCGGCTGATGGCAGCAGTCAGACGGAAGTTATCAGGATATTTTTGTTGAATTTCTTCCAGTTCTTCCTTATATAAAAGGTTTGGAGTTGTGGGCACGCCAAATATTAGCCAAGAGAATCCTTTAAATTGGTATTCTGGGTTAGCTGCTCTTTCTGCATCTTTAAACTGACGCCATAGATAAGCCCGCATCGGGGCAATACCTGTTCCAGTTGCCAACATGATGACATTAGCTTCGGGATCTTCGGGTAACAACATTTCCTTACCCACAGGCCCAGTAATTTTTATGTCTGCCCCTGGTTCTAGGAAACACAGGTGCGTAGAGCAAACACCGTAGACTGTTTCGCCTGTTTCTGGGTGCTTGTACTCCAATTGGCGGACGCACAGTGATACTGTCTTATCATCCACATCATCGCCATGACGAGTTGAGGCGATGGAATAGAGTCTAAGTTTTTCTGGCTTGCCGTTCTTGTCTAATCCTGGTGGGATAATCCCAATACTTTGACCTTCTATATACTTCAAATCACTGCCAGAGAGGTCAAATTTAAGGTGTTGAACAATGCCAATACCACCTTCTTTGACTAGTGGTTCATTAGATATTACCTTGCCAATAAACGGAGCATTGGGACGATAAGTGTTAACAGGAACGTCACCGTGGTCTTTTTTGGCTTTCGCTTGAGTCATGGTGTTGCCTTTCTTGTCCTTGTTCTTGAGCTGTTCTTCAGCTGGTGGTTTAGCGAAACCTTTGGTTTCACTATGAGCATTTACAGGTGTGGCTTTACCATTCCCTTCACTGTTAGCAGTTTCCCCAGATGTAGCTAACTCGCTGACAACGCTTGTAGCATTCCCAAGTGAGGCTTTACCATTAACTGGTTCTAAAGCAGTTACAGGTTGGATGCTAACAATTGTGCCGCCTAGACGAGTGATACGTCGCATTTCTTGATTCATGCGGTTGTAAGGCACTCTGATGAACACACTGCCACTTTTCCGAATTGGGTAGTTAGTTTGATCGGTTTCTTCACTTTGACGCAAACCCACTACTTCATAAAGGAAGATGCGGCTACCTAATTCTGTGTTGGCAGCACCCTCAACAGCACCTTGATTGTACATTCGTTCTACCACTCCGATAATTTACTTAACCGTTTTTCAAAAAAACTATTCCCATCCCATGCCAGCTTTAGTTTACCGGATTTTTGTTTCACAAAACTGGAGAAAGAAGGAAAAACGGCATCATTAATTTAATGCCTTGCTAAGTACACTCACCAAAGACATGCAGGCATAGCAAAAAACACACCTGTTCACCTTCTAAGGTAAAGGATAAGTCTTGGGGAGAATGTTAATAATGAGTCAATTTAATCTTTTTTTCGTTAACTACCACCCCCATTAGGGAGATAGCTTTTTACCTTATTACTCAAGGAGTAACTTACAATAGTAGATATTGTTGGAGAGATGCTTTAATAGAAAAAGCTACCGCTCTGTTTACTTACCTCCAAAAGTTGCCTTGTACTTGCCTATTTCAAGAGTTGAAATCGAAAAATCCAAATCCCGGAAGGTTTTCTCCCGATTGATTTGACTTCTCTAAATCTACTATTCTACCAGAATATTGTTTAGCTATAATTCATAACCCTTCTATGGATAATTACATGGATAGGACAAATCTCACTACAGACATAACCATGATTTAAGCAACTATAATTAGTTTCACTTGATGTGAAAAATCTGTCAACCTCTATCAGTACCTTGCCATAACACCAACACTTCTATTTGAGCATATCCATAAATTTACAGGCAATAAATTGACTAATGCAAGTTGTTGACTCATTCGTTGGATAGATTTTGGCTTTGAATAGCTCAAGCATTGTCAAGCCGGAATTACAATTTAGGAAGATAAAAAAACTCGCTGCCAGAGTAAATTGTACCTTATCTACTTGATTAGATAGAGTAACAAGTAGCAGAATGACAGCGCTGCAATACTTACGGCGATAGCGATCCCCATTTTTAAATTAACAACTAAATCAACAAAATCATTGATAAATCACGTTAATTCTTCTTGAGGGCAAATCTTGTATGGGATACCCCCTTCTGTTAAAATCAAATATACCACTTAGGATTAAATACTTACCGGCACCAACATTCAGGCTAGTCCGGCGAGTAGCAACTTATTACTTTGTTGTCTACGCGTTTGGTGTCTTATAGATGTGCTAGGTAGCAAGAACGCAGGATAAACCAAAAGAGGTAAACTCCTGGCTTCGGAATCTGCTGTGTGAAAAATTATTGACACAACTTTAGTATTTTAGAGGAGATTTATGACAAGTAAGCCGGAACGCGTGGTACTGATTGGAGTAGCCGGAGACTCTGGATGCGGTAAATCTACGTTTTTGCGTCGTTTGATAGATTTGTTTGGTGAAGATTTAATGACAGTCATCTGTTTGGATGATTATCACTCCCTGGATCGTAAACAGCGCAAAGAAACAGGGATAACAGCACTAGACCCCAGGGCGAACAATTTTGACTTGATGTATGAGCAAATTAAAGCGCTCAAAAGTGGTCAAGCTATTGATAAGCCGATTTACAACCACGAAACCGGCTTGATTGACCCGGCAGAGCGGGTAGAGCCGAATCACATTATAGTTGTTGAAGGACTGCATCCTTTATATGATGAGCGGGTGCGATCGCTAATCGACTTCAGTGTTTATTTTGATATTAGTGATGAAGTCAAAATTGCCTGGAAAATCCAGCGAGATATGGCTGAACGCGGTCATCGCTACGAAGATGTTTTAGCGCAAATCAATTCCCGCAAACCTGACTTTGAAAAGTTTATCGAGCCACAAAGAGAATTTGCCGATGTAGTTCTCCAAGTATTACCCACAAACTTGATCAAAAACGACACCGAGCGTAGAGTCTTAAGGGTACGTATGCTTCAGAGGGAAGGTAAGGAAGGCTTTGATCCAACCTATCTATTTGATGAAGGATCAACAATTAATTGGACTCCCTGTGGACGCAAGCTGACCTGTTCTTACCCTGGTATGCAGTTGTACTACGGTTCAGATGTTTACTACGGCCGCTATGTCTCAGTACTAGAGGTTGATGGTCAATTTGACAACTTGGAAGAAGTAATTTACATCGAAACCCATCTCAGTAATACATCCACCAAATATCAGGGTGAATTAACTCACTTGTTACTCCAGCACCGCGAGTATCCAGGTTCCAATAATGGTACTGGTTTCTTCCAAGTGCTTACAGGTTTGAAGATGCGTGCTGCCTATGAGCGTTTGACAGCTACAGAAGCAAAGTTAGCGGTTCAGGTTTAAAGCAGCAGTGTTTGTGTCAAAGCTTGTGGGGACGCTTCCGGGTGTCCCCCTTTTTTTGTGTTATTAAATACATTTTTACTGAAAAAGAATCACCATATATTTATATTATTTACGGATATTTACCTTATAGTTAGTGGTTTTTATCAATATCAAAAAGATACTAACGACTGAAGTATAAATATTGTTATGATTTCATAGAATTAGTAGTTGAACTAAATACTCACATTTAGTCAACGAAAAAACTCTCGATGGAGGAATTTCCTTTGTCTCGTCGATATTTATTTACCTCCGAGTCAGTCACCGAAGGTCATCCAGATAAAATTTGCGATCAGATTTCTGATACTATTCTGGATGCCCTATTGACACAAGACCCAAGCAGCCGTGTTGCTGCTGAAGTAGTAGTTAACACTGGTTTGGTGCTAATCACTGGTGAAATAACCACCAAAGCCAATGTGAATTTCGTCAATCTCGCCCGCAAAAAAATTGCCGAAATTGGCTATACCAATGCCGATAATGGCTTTTCTGCCAATAGCACCAGTGTTCTGGTAGCTTTAGACGAACAATCACCTGATATTGCTCAAGGCGTTAACACCGCCCACGAAACCCGCGAGCAAGATAGTGATGAACAATTCGACAAAATTGGTGCAGGCGATCAAGGTATAATGTTCGGTTATGCTAGCAACGAAACACCAGAACTGACACCATTGCCCATCAGTCTCGCGCACCGGATTGCCCGTCGATTGGCAGCAGTCCGCAAAACGGGTGAATTACCATACCTACGTCCTGACGGCAAAACCCAAGTAACTGTGGCTTACGAAGATGGACGCCCAGTAGGTATTGATACTATTCTGATTTCTACCCAACATACAGCTACTATTGGGGAAATCACAGATGAGGCGGCTGTACAAGCCAAAATTAAACAAGACCTCTGGTCAGCAGTGGTCGAACCTGTTTTTGGCGATATTGACATTAAGCCTAACGATCAGACACGTTTTTTAGTCAACCCCACTGGCAAATTTGTCGTTGGTGGTCCTCAAGGAGATTCTGGTCTGACAGGACGGAAAATAATCGTTGATACCTACGGTGGTTATTCACGGCATGGTGGCGGCGCTTTTTCTGGTAAAGACCCCACGAAGGTAGACCGTTCTGCTGCTTATGCGGCTCGCTATGTGGCGAAAAATATTGTCGCTGCCGGATTGGCAGACAAAGTTGAAATCCAGCTATCCTATGCGATTGGCGTAGCACGACCAACAAGTATCCTAGTGGATACCTTTGGTACTGGCAAAGTGGATGAAGAAACCTTACTGGAATTAATCAACAAGCACTTTGAACTCCGTCCCGCAGGGATTATCCATACTTTCAACTTACGCAACTTACCAAGTGAACGAGGCGGACGTTTTTATCAGGACGTCGCGGCTTACGGTCATTTTGGGCGGGCTGATTTAGACTTGCCTTGGGAACAGACCGATAAGGCCGAATTGTTGAAGCAAGCAGTAAAGGATTCACTTTCGGCAGTAGTTGCTCAGGCAGTGACTTAGACTTATACGCTACTGCAAAAACTTAGTTTATCTACGTGAGGGTATTGGCAACTTGGCAAGTTACCGATGCCCTCATTTTTTGCTAGCCACCTGAATATCCAAAAGTAAAACTACTACTTTGTCAAGCTAAACGCTTCTGGCTGCGGGGGGTAATCCTGGTGGTGTATCTAGAAGATTAGAATTGGCTAAATAAGCAAGAGCAGGAAGCAAGGAAGTCTGTTGAAATATCAAAGTTGAGCCTTTGAACCTGAACGTTGCACCTTTTAGCCTCGAAGTTGCACCTTTTAGCCTGAAATTTTAAGTTTGATTGTTGACACACGACAAATGACCAATGACCAATGACAAATAACTAAATCCAAAAATAAGCCAGGATGAGAGTAACGACAGTTAACGGTAGACCAAAACGCAGATGTTCCCAGAATGACAATTGATAACCAAGTTTTGCGACAGCCTCAGCAACAATTAAATTGGCAACTGAACCTAACAAAGTTAGATTACCTGCTAAGGTAGATCCTGCTGCTAATAGTAACCAGGTTCTTGTGTCTGGATGGGGAATTAAATGTTGTAGTAATAATACTGCTGGAACATTAGAAACTAAATTTGAAAGCAGAGCAGTAATTCCTAATATGCTCAAGGGGGTATAAACTAAACCGCTAAATAAATTCAATATTCCTAATTTTTCTACTCCAGCAGTCACAATAAATAGTCCAGAAAACATCACCAGTAAATCCCAATCTACTTTATTTAAAACTCGTTGCGGTTTGATTCGCCTAGTAATGAAGAGTAAACCAGCTGCTACAAGTGTTGCTTGGGCTGGAGGTATTCCAATTAAAAATGCAATTAATAGTCCTCCGGTGATCAATAGGCTTTTAGTCAGCAACGGTTTAAATATGCGGTAACGCACGGGGGTTACACTCGGACAAGATTTAGTAGAACGGACATCAGGATAAAGCCACCACAATAACCCAATTTGGATCAACAAACTTACTAATGCGATGGGAGTCAATGCTTTCGCAAAATCGAGATAGCTGATACCAGAGAAGGAACCAATCAAAATATTTTGCGGATTACCACTTAAGGTAGCCACTGAACCCAGATTAGTTGCTCCCGCCAACGCAAGTAAGTAAGGAATCGGATTGAGGTTCAAAGTTTGGGTTAAACCGAGAACCAAAGGAGTCAAAATTAGAGCGATGGTATCGTTCAGAAAAAAAGCGGAGAGAATTCCACTGCCGAAAGTTAAAACAATTAGCAAACCCAAAGGGCTGCGGGTAAAGTGTGTAACTGTATCAAGGGTTAGTTGAAAAAAACCAGCGTAAGCTAAGTTTGTGCTGATTACCATCATGCCAAACAGGAAAATCAGCGTTTTATAGTCTATCGCTTGCCATGCTTCTTTCAGGTCTAATACCCCAAATGCCATCAGCAAAGATGCACCAACTAAAGCAATACTGGCTCGGTTCATCCGCAAACCAGGGAGATATCCTAAACCCAAACCGATATAAGTCAGTCCAATGATGATGTATCTGAAAACAATCATGATTTCGCTAGATTATTTTGAGGTGATGCCTTTCTATTAACTCCTGTTTTTGTTTCAGGTACACAGAACCAAAAAACTGCTAAAGCCACAACTGCGTAGGCATAGCCCGCCGCAGGCATCGCTGCTAAAATCAAAAAACCAACATTGTAACCAGCACTTTTAACCACAAATCCAGCTAACACGTTGCTCAAACCCGCACCAATGCCAACCGTAGTATTGAGCATCCCTTGGGTAACATTAAAGCGTCCCGTGCCTTTAGTCAAATCAGCTACCATCAACACCGAAAGCACACCAAAAATCCCGCCTGCAATACCATCCAGAATTTGTACAGAAACGAGAAAATAGGGATTGTCCGAAAGCGTATACAGCACTCCTCGAATCGGTAAGACGGCAAAGCCCAGCAAAAATATGGGTTTTCGGGCTGTATGTGCGAAACGCCCAGCCAAGTTAGACACTGGAATCATCACTAACTGAGCCACAATAATACAAGCAGACATATAAACTGTGTCACTTGTCCCTTTACCCTGTGCCAATTCTTGACCAACTAGCGGTAACATAGCAGCATTGGCAAAGTGAAACAGAACTACTGCAATAGTAAAAAATAAGATATGGCGATCGCTTAATAATTGCAATATGCCTTCATAGGGCTGCTGATGTTTTTCATTATCCTCCTCTTGGCCTTCTTCTCCCTCTTCACCATCTCCACGCGCTAGTTCGTGGTCAATCTCTCTTTCACGAATCATCCTCACTGAAATAATACTGCCCACAGCCATAGCTGCAACCAGGAAAAATATTGCCTTGCGTGCAATAAAGTAAGGGACTTCCAGAAAATAAACTATTCCATTATCAATAATGATAATCATTCTTGATAAAACCTGTCTCTTGTTTTTCTTGGAATAATTTATTCTTTGGAAGTCCCTAAAACATCTGTTTTGCGACCAGGTAGAGTTTTGACATGATGGGCATTAACAAGTTTCACTTCAAAGCCACGAGTCTCCAGAATTTGAAACAATGGAATCCAATACACACCTGTTGATTCCATTGCCACCGTCTCAACTCCACACTCAGTTAACCAATCTGTAACTTGGTATAAATCGGCTGTGTAACAACCAAAACGTCTGACACACTCCGGGGCACGTCCTGATGGTACACACACCCAATGATTTTGGGAACCTATATCGATACCAGCGGCATTTGGGTGAATTGGTCTAAGTTGAGATGCTTCATCCGGTATTGATTGCTTCAAATTTACCTGAGACTTTTGTTTTTTACTCATCCTAGATTTCTGGCGGGAATTTATCGCAATTTGGAGCGTGCCTTGACCTGAGTTGATGGAATAAATACAATCTCCTAAACGGGATAATAGCATCTGCTATTTCACCAATGTCATCACCATCTCAACCCAGAACCAAGCTTTTATACGGGCCAAAAAACACCATTGAGCGTTCGGTCATTCTGTCAAAGCACAGTACAAGTGTAATTTTTTTTGTGTACAGATTTTTGGTTTCTTCCATCCATTACGGACTTCCATTGCGTCCGTGACCAGCTTTTATTACTCTCGTCAGATTAAATTTGAAACCTTATTTTGGCGTTAGTCCGCGCAGGCGGACGAGAGTTTGTGTAGCCGCGATTTCTAATCGCTTGGATTATTCTCTCTCCAGTTTTAGAGACGCGATAAATCGCCGTCTCTACAAGTGTTTTGTTGCTCATTCTGAACTGTATTGTTTTATTTTGAGGCTAGGCTAATGAGCATTTTTTCAAAAATTCTCAATACAGGCTCCTCTCCATTGTCTCTAGTAAAAATACTATAATTTGGATGAGAATTAATTTCAATCAACCAATATTGATTATCTCTATCTAAGACGATATCCAAACCACCATAATCAATATCTAATTCTTCAAAAATTGGTCTGGCGAAATTAGCAATCTCTGATAATATTTGTGAATCGTTGATATGCTTGGCTTTTGCACCATCCCAGTGGAGAGGACTGAGATTACCTATAAATTTTGCATTAGTTATATCTTTCTCATAGAGTAAAACTAATTCTTTATTTAAAAAAACGGCTCGATACTCAGATTTTATATGAATGAACTCTTGAGCGATCGCAACGTAATCATACTTTTTATCATTGATATTAAAAATCTCTTTTAAAGCGGTTTCAATTTCATCTGTGTTCTGGCATAAAAATACGTTATGTCCACTTGAACCAGAATTTCGTTTAACAATTACAGGTGTTTCAAAGTTTTCTTTGATTTCTAATATAATATCTTGAAAGCTGGGAAATTTTAAGTAAATCTTATATTGGAGGTCACAAAAAGGGGAAAGAAAACCTACTGTCCGAGGAAGCTTAACTTTTTTCTTTAAAATATGGTAAGTGTATTCCTTATCTTTAATGATTTGTGCTACTGCCTGATTTATGATCGGAGTACTATAATTACAAAAATAATAGTGTTGATTATTGAGTTTTATTTTGATTAAGTTTTCAGCAGGATGAATAATTTCATAGCTAATGTTTAAGTTTTCACAAGCTTTGAGTAATAACAAAACGTTGTCTAACATAAATACTTCAAGTTAAACGTCTAAATTTTGGAATTATAGTAACTTGCTATTTGCCGTTTAAAAATCACTATCTCAGTACCAACAACCGGATTTCGAGCTATCAGCCTATTTTGGGAGTCGATAATTTCTAAATGGGTAAAATCAAGTTCTTGAGAGCGTTGTAATATCTCCGCAGCTAGTTTGTCTTGCTGAGATTCCTTGAGGGTGTACCAATCATCACTAATTTTGACTGTAAGATTACTCGTGCGAAAGTTGGCTTGAATTGACTTTATCAGACCAGAGGCAATGCGATCACTAATTTCGGCTACCTGATTTTCAATAGCCGCAATCAAAGCTTGTTCTGGTGTCAATTCTATGATTGGTGTTGGCGTTGGCGTAGGAATTGGTTCTGGTTCTAGTTCCGGCGTTGGTGGCGTGGTTTGTACTTCTGGTGGCGGCGTAATTTCCTCTGGTGGCTGTGGTTCTGGTACGACTGACTCTGGTGGAGTAGTTATCGTTGGTGTCGGTATAGGAACCTCTTCAACTGGTGGAACTGTTGCTACTTCAGTCGGTTTAGCGGTAAGGACAGTTGTAGTCGCCCAAACGAGAATTACAGCAATTCCAGCAACAATGCTCGTCAAAGCTGTATCTGATAACTTTGTTGACAAATTTGATGGTAAAAACAACCGAATTGTCCTTAAAAATCCACCCCACCACAACTGAAGTTGCTGGAAAAAACCAGGTTTTTCCTCAGTACCAGGTGGCGGTGCTGTTTCCAGTTTTTCCACCGTTACTTCTAAAACCCCAATCGTCTCTTGGAGAAGTTGGATAATTTTAGCCTTCCAAAATGGCTGAACTCTCTGGTAAGGTTTTTGGGGAGGTTGAGTTATCTGCTCATCCGTCGGTTTTGACTGATTGTCTTGTGACATGGAACTTTCACCAAAAGCAGCGAATCAAAGACAAACAACGTACATTATTACTGGTGCTGCCTTCTTTTGCCTTAATGTATCACTTCATTGCTCAAAGTTTTCCGCTAAACTGACTATTTATTAAATTTGGTGACTTATGAACCTGAAACGCCGTCAATTTCTATTTTTAAGTAGCCTCAGCGCCATTAGTACAGGCTTTTTAAGCTGGATATTAACTCATCAAAATCATCAAAGTGCTGATATTAGCGATTCAACAACAGCTATAGCCGCTAACCCAGCTAAAAAAGACTTGTTATTACGTTTTGTGTCTGTTGCAGATACGGGGACTGGGGCTAAAGGACAGTATGCCGTGGCTAGAGCGATGAATGCATATCACAAACAAAATCCTTATGATTTAGTCGTTTTAGCTGGAGACAACATTTACAATAACGGCGAAATTGAGAAAATTAATGAAGTTTTTGAGCGTCCCTATCAACCTTTGCTGAAGCAGGGTGTAAAATTTCAGGCTTGTTTAGGTAATCACGATATTCGTACTGCCAATGGCGATCTACAAGTTAAATATGTCGGCTTTAATATGAAGGGACGTTACTATACATTTCGCCGGGGAACTGTGCAATTTTTTGCTTTAGATACTAACGGGAATGCTGATTGGAAAAACCAGCTAAGTTGGTTAGAAAAAGAATTAAGTATTAGTAATGCTCCTTGGAAAGTAGTGTTTGGTCATCATCCGATTTATTCATCGGGTCAGTATGGGAGTAATCCAGATTTTATTAAAACTTTCACTCCTCTATTTCAAAAATACGGCGTTCAACTTTACATCAATGGTCACGAACATAATTATGAGCGGACTCGTGCTATTAATGGGACAACTTATTTAGTTTGTGGTGCGGGTGCTGGTAATCGTCCTGTAGGGCGTTCCGAGTGGACAGGGTATTCTACCAGTGATTTAAGTTTTGCCTCTTATGAGGTGTATAAAGATAGAATAGAAATAAGTGCGATCGCTACTGATAATCGCGTTTTTGATAAAGGTATTATTCAGTTGAAATCAGCATAATCTTATCATAGCGCCGCAAGATGATTAAACAGATGTAGGGTAGGCGATACCTACCCACAAAATTACATTAAGCCTAGTTAAAACTATGAAAGTCAAGCGTTTGAAAATGCAATCATTCCGTGGAATCGTCGATTTGACGCTTGAGTTCGATGAAGCAGAGCCAACGGTATTTATTGGTATCAACGGCGTAGGTAAATCGAGTATTATTGATTGCCTTGCTATTCTTCTATCGCGTTTTACTAGCTCGATTCAACACTCAACATCTTCGGGAAGAGTCTTCAGGGAGGAAGACATCACTAATGGGCAAAAGGAAACACATAACGAAATCACCGTTTCATTGAATTCTGAAGAAACAATATGGTCTCTAACTAAGGTACATAAAGGATTAAGCAAAGATACTAACACTAACCTGTCAGCCATAACAAAGGTTGCTGAAAATATCAAAAAAGATTTATATATATCTAATCAATTAAATATTCCTGTCTTAGTTTATTATTCCACCAATCGTGCAGTGTTGGATATTCCTTTGAAGATTCGCATAAAGCATTCATTTGAACAAATAGATGTATATGAGAACGCACTTACAGGAGTAGGAAGTGAGTTTAGAATCTTCTTTGAATGGTTTAAAAAACAAGAAGATTTAGAGAATGAGTTACGCCTGGAAGGTAATTCTAGTTATCGGGATAGGCAATTAGAATCAGTCAGGCAAGCCATATCTTCATTAATACCGAGTTTTTCTAATTTACGAGTGCGTCGTTCCCCGCTAATGAGAATGACTGTGCAAAAACAAGGTAAAGAACTCATTGTTAATCAGCTATCTGATGGTGAGAAATGCTTGCTGGCTATGGTGGGAGATTTAGCAAGACGATTAGCGATCGCTAACCCTAGTTTACCAGATCCCCTCCAAGGTAGTGGCGTTGTTTTAATTGATGAAATTGAACTCCATCTACATCCAAAATGGCAACGAGAAATTATTCCGGCGTTGACAAGAACATTCCCCAATTGTCAATTTATTGTCACCACACATTCGCCTCAAGTAATTAGCCAAGTCAAGCCGGAAGGAATTTATATTCTAGAAAAAACAGACGAAGGTGTTGTTGCTAAAAGACCAGAAAGTTCCTTTGGGAGAGATAGTAATCGTATCTTAGAAGACCTCATGGGTGTTCCAGCACGTCCACAAGAAATTAAAGATCATCTACATGAGTTATTTAGACTAATTGATGAAGGCAATCTTGATAGTGCTAGGCAGTTATCTCAAGAAATTGCTGATATTATTGGACAAGATGAACCAGAATTAGTAAAAGCAAGTGTATCTATTCGACGCAAAGAGATTTTGAATCGGTGAAATATATCAAAAAAAGTGAGGAGCCAGAAAGTTTTACCGTTTGGAAAAATCTAGCAAATGAGGATTGGCAACCAAGTTGGGAGAACTTCAGCAAACCACAAAAAACCGATGTACATAATTCCTTGTTGCAAGAGCAAGGTTTTATTTGCTGTTACTGTGGAAGACGGATTAATACTGATGATAGGCATTTGGAACATTTAAAGCCAAGAACAACTTACCCTCAATCAGCGCTAGAATACACAAATATACTGGCGTCATGCCAAAAAGATACAGTACGCAAAGAACCTCTCCATTGTGGAAAAATAAAAGATAAATGGTACGATGACAATCTGATGATTTCACCTCTAGATGTCAACTGTGCTGAGTTCTTTAGGTACACTGATGACGGTCAGATTTTGGCGACCAATAATTCAGAAAAGCAATTAGCTGCTGAAACAACAATTGATAAACTCGCACTCAATATTGACAAGCTGAAAGATTTACGTGCAAAAGCTCTTGAACCAATATTGGAAATTATTAATACGATTACAGAGGAAGAGAGACAAGACTTAATTCTAGGCTTCAGTGAAACTGATTCTAAAGGATATTACGAAGAGTTTTGTGCTGCGATTATCTATTTACTAAAAAATTAGTCTTAATGGCGTAGACCCTTGTAGACATCATATTATACTAAATAACATTAGCTTAATACTCACCGTAAAACTATATGATTCTTGAGGCAGTTATTCTTCATGTCAAACCCGGTTTAGAATCCGATTTTGAAAGTACTTTCAAAAAAGCTTCTAAAATTATTTCTTCAATGGACGGATATCTATCACATGAATTGCATAAATGTATAGAGGTCAAAGGTAAATATTTATTACTTGTCAGATGGGAAACTTTAGAATCTCATACTGTCGGATTTAGAAGTTCTGCCGAATTTCAAGAGTGGAAAAAACTTCTACATCATTTTTATGATCCATCTCCCATTGTTGAACACTTTGAAGAAATTGAAATATGAAAAACAAGAACCCCAACTTCTCAAAGAAGTTGGGGCTTTGCGATGTATCACTCTACTCGTTGTAACTGCGCTACTCTAGGGTCAACAATTTTTTGTCCCAAACTAGCAAATTTGATTGCTACAGACATTTTACTACCTGTTCCGAAAACATGGGTAATTTCACCAAGACCAAAAGTTTTATGCAATACCCGATCGCCTACTTGCCAATTCTGTGTTGTGTCTTGTTTTCCATTGGGAGTAGAAGCAGTTTTGGTATAACTTTGACGACTCGCGCGTTTTGTAGATATTAATTCTTCTGGTAATTCATCGAGAAATTGCGATCGCATCGCAGGTTCACGAGAACCATACAAACGACGTTCCCGCGCGTGTGATAAAAATAACCGCTCTTGGGCGCGAGTAATCCCCACATAACATAGGCGGCGTTCCTCTTCCAAAGATGCAGGATCACTTAGCGATCGGGAGCCGGGAAATAGCCCTTGTTCTAATCCCACCAAAAATACTACGGGAAATTCCAAACCTTTGGAAGCGTGCAAAGTCATCAAAGAAACAGCTGTCTGTCCTTCTTTTAATTTATCATCAGGATTTACGGCTTTGTCGCTAAGAAAGTTTTGTAAGGAAACATCTTCGTTTTCTTCTTCTTGAAATTCGATTGCAGCATTGTAAAGTTCCTTAACGTTTTTCACCCGTTCTTCATTTTCATCTGTATCTTTGCTTTGCAACTCTTGGATATAACCAGAGTCTTCCAGCACTATATTTACAAGCTCAGGAACGGAAACCGTTGTGACTTGTTCTTGCCAACGTTGAATCATTTTAGCAAAGCCATTTACCGCCTTTGCAGACCTTCCAGCTAATGTATTAACTGAGGTTTCGTCGATGAGAATTTCCCACAGAGTCATCCCTAATTCATTAGAGGCGTTTTCTAAAGTATCAATAGTTGCTTTACCAATTCCCCGCCGAGGAGTATTAATAACTCGTAATAAACTGACTGTATCAGATGGGTTAGCGATCGCTCTTAAATATGCGATGACATCTTTAATTTCTTTGCGATCGTAAAACTTAATTCCTCCTACAACCGTGTAAGGAATTCGTTTTTCTACTAACAATTGTTCAAAGGGGCGAGATTGGGCGTTTGTCCGATAAAGTATGGCAAAACTACCCCAGTTCAACTCTGGATTTTGCTGTTCTAAAGTACGAATTTGATTAATCACAAATGCCGCTTCTGCAAGTTCTTCATCGGCTTTGTGACAAGTAATCTGCTCACCCGGCCCCCGCGTCGCTTTCAGGATTTTATCAATCCGTTGCGTGTTATTTTCAATTAGTTCATTAGCCGCTTGCAGAATATTTTCACAAGAACGATAGTTTTCTTCCAGCTTAACCATCGTTCGGGTGTCATCATCTACCAAACCATCGCCAAAGTCTTCCTGAAATCCTAGCAAGATGGTGAAATCTGCCATCCGAAAGCTGTAAATTGATTGGTCTGCATCACCGACAACAAAAACTGAGCGATTTTCCCATTCCCATTCGCTCTTTTTGGTTTCGCCATTAGTAACTAATAAATTAATGAGTTGATACTGAGTGCGGTTAGTATCTTGATATTCATCTACTAGGATATGACGAAACTTGCGATGCCAGTAACCCAATACCTGCTCGTTTTGTTGAAATAATCTAGTTGGCACAAGAATTAGATCGTCAAAATCGAGAGCGTTATTTTCTGCTAACTTATCTTGATATAAATTGTAAACTTGGGCAATTATCCGTCCGCGATAGTTGGGTTGTTCTTGCTCAAATTCTTGGGGTGATAAACCTTGGTTTTTAGCGTTACTAATAGCGTAGCGAACAGACCGAGCGTCAAACTTCTTATCGTCTAAGTTTAGTTGTTTATTAACGATTTCTTTGATCAGAGTCATCACATCTGACTCATCAAAGATAGAGAAATTGCGATTCCACTTGCGTCCTTTTTCGTCTACATATTTTTCAATATCAAAACGGAGAATGCGAGAGAATAGGCTGTGGAAAGTGCCACACCATAAGTCTTTGATAGTATCTTTGTAAACTTGCGATCGCAGTAGCGTTTGTTGATATTCTGTCAACAAATCAAAACGCTGGCCGTGTTGCTTCATCGCCAGTTGTTCGGCAAACAGCCGTTGAATCCGTTCTTTCATTTCCCGCGCGGCTTTGTTGGTAAAAGTAACCGCCAGGATATGTTCTGGATCTACACGGTGTTTCAGAATCAGATTTGCAATACGATAAGTCAGCGCTCGTGTTTTACCGGAACCTGCGCCAGCAACAACTAGCAACGGGCCGCAGTAATGTTCGACAGCTTGACGTTGGCTGGGGTTAAGGTGACTGAGAAAGTCAAGGGTTGTTGTCATAGATGTGAAAAAGCGATGTCTCCGACGGGCTACGCCTACGCCTGGGGTCACATCAATAGAAAGTCGCTATTGCCCAGATTACAACATCCTAACGAAACTTGGTCAATAAAGATTGTGTGGCAATCTTCTTAACCAGAATGGTACTGTATCATGATTTATGTAGAAGTAAGAAAAAGCTATGCTGTCAGTCAAAGGCACATTCCAAAACGGTGTAGTTCATCCTAACGAACCAATTGAAGGGCATGAGGGGCAGTCAGTTATAATTGTATTTGTCGAAGAAAACCGCACACCTCAGCTAGCAACGCCAGAAGACTCAGATTGGGATAAGCTGAGGCAGTTGATTAAAAACTGTGCAGTTGATACAGATATTAGCGATTTGGCACAGCAGCATGACCATTATCTCTATGGAATGCGAAAGCGAGAATCATAACCTTGACGAAAGTTTTTGTAGATACAGCTGCCTGGATTGCTCTTCTTAATGTTAGGGATAATCTTCATCACCAGGCAAATGAGGTAATGGATAGACTTCTGCGCTTAGAAACGCCTTTGGTGACAACAGAGTTTGTACTATTGGAGCTTGCAGATGCTCTGTGTACACCAGTTAGCCGTATTCAGACAGTTGCTTTCATCAACAGTTTGAGAGTTTTAAAAAGTGTGCAAATCATCCCTTTCGACCAAAAATTGCTGCATGAAGGTCGGATGTTATACAGCCAGCGTCCTGATAAAAATTGGGGACTAACTGACTGTATTAGCTTTGCGGTGATGACACAGGAGGGGATTACTCAAGCCTTTACATCTGACCGACATTTTGAGCAAGCAGGATTTACCAAACTGTTGTAAATCAAAAAATACTGGGATTTAGACAAAGTTTATGTTGTGGCAATTCATAATTGCCATGACAATACGTTAACTTTTCTACGTAGAAAAGTTAGCCACTAGTTATTCCGGCGCGTTCTGTCGTAAAATCAGCCACGGGGAATCAAACATCAAAAGATGGTAGGCAAGCTCTAACTTGTTCTGTTGTCAACAGTAGGGGCGATTAATAAATTGCCTCTAAAGGTTTTCATGGGAACATGAGAATGTTCCCTAGCCCGTGGTTTATTTGCTTGTAAAACGCTGTACATACCTAACTGAGAGTATAGTCACCAATCGGACTATTCACTCCTTGAGTACCCAATTGACATTAGGTAACAATACACGATACATCATCATTGAACCGTTAAATTTTTAAAGATGAAAAATTTCTTTAATTGCAGGTTTTACCAGTATAAAGAGGGGTGGATATGGATTTTAGCTTAATTGTATCCAACATTTTGAATCCGCCAATCTTGTTTTTCTTTTTAGGCATGACTGCTGTTTTTGTCAAGTCTGATTTGGAAATTCCCCCACCAGTACCCAAACTCCTTTCGTTGTATTTGCTGTTTGCAATTGGTTTTAAAGGAGGGGTAGAACTAATCAAAAGCGGACTGAATCAGGAAGTAATCTTAACACTCCTGGCAGCAATGTTGATGGCTTGTTTTGTTCCAATTTACACCTTTTTTATTCTGAAGTGGAAACTGGATACTTACGATGCTGCGGCGATCGCAGCAACCTACGGTTCTATTAGTGCCGTCACTTTCATCACTGCCGGCGCTTTTCTCACTGAGCTTGGTATTCACTATGATGGTTACATGGTAGCAGCTCTTGCCCTGATGGAATCTCCGGCGATCATTGTTGGTCTGATTTTGGTGAGTATATTCACCGCCGATGAAAAGCGAGAATTTGCTTGGTCGGAAGTTTTGCAAGAAGCATTTCTTAATAGTTCAGTTTTTCTCCTAGTCGGTAGCCTCTTAATCGGCGTCTTGACAGGAGAACGTGGTTGGCACGTATTAGAACCCTTTGCTCAAGGGTTGTTTTATGGCATTCTCACCTTCTTTTTATTGGATATGGGACTGGTGGCTGCCAGAAGAATTAAAGACTTACAAAAAACCGGAGTTTTCCTGATTTTATTTGCCATACTAATTCCAATACTCAATGCAGGCATTGGGTTAGTGATTGCTAAATTCATCGGTATGCCTCAGGGAAATTCGCTATTATTCGCTGTATTGTGTGCCAGCGCTTCTTACATTGCTGTGCCAGCGGCGATGCGGATGACTGTTCCCGAAGCAAATCCCAGCCTATATGTTTCTACCGCTCTAGCAGTCACGTTTCCGTTCAATATTATTGTGGGAATTCCGCTATATCTCTACGGAATTAACCTATTCTGGAGGTAATAATATGCACGTAGTTAAAAAGATAGAAATTATCGCCAACTCCTTTGAGCTTGCCAAAATTTTAGATAGTTTAGACAAGTCCGGTGTACATAGCCATGCCGTCATTAGAAATGTTGTTGGTAAAGGATTACGAGGAACGACAGAAGATTTAGACATGACCATGCTTGATAATGTTTACATCCTCGCATTTTGTATGCCAGAACAACTCAAGCGTGTTGTCGAAAATATCAGACCACTCCTGAATAAATTCGGAGGTACTTGTTACGTTTCCGATGTGATGGAAATTCGCTCTGTCAGATGTATCGCGTCTCTGTAAGAGAGTTATAAATTCAATGAAACATTTCATAGAACGTCGTGACTTTTTGAAGTTAGGAATGACCGGAGCGTTTGGAATGATGCTATCTGCCAGCGATTTACTCTGGCGGATAGAACAGGCTAAAGCTGCCGAAATTCCCTCAACTTCTGCTGAATCCCTCAATCCCGATGCCGCCTTACAAAAGCTGATCGAGGGAAATCAGCGATTTGTCGATCATCATCCCCAATACCCTGATCAATCTGCGCTGCGGTTGCAGGAAGTTGCCCAAGCTCAACATCCATTTGCAACTATTCTCAGTTGTGCGGATTCACGAGTACCGGCAGAAATTGTTTTTGATCAGGGGATTGGGGACATTTTTGATGTGCGGATTGCCGGAAATATTGCCACACATGAAGCGATCGGCAGTATTGAATATGCAGTTGTTTTATTAGGTTCTCCACTACTGATGGTAATGGGACATGAGCGTTGTGGGGCTGTTACCGCCGCTGTCCAAAACGAATCGTTACTCGGTGATATTAGTAGTTTTGTGAAGGCAATTAAGCCAGCTGTAGAAAAGGTCAAGAGTCAGCCAGGTGATGCGGTTGAAAATGCTGTGGTGGCAAATGTTCAATATCAAATTGAACGGTTGAAGCGATCGCAACTTTTAACTGAGCAGGTAAAGTCCGGCAAATTGAAAATTGTCGGTGGTCGTTACGACTTGGATACAGGGAGGGTGACTATTATTACTTAATTCGGCAGATGAGGGAGCAGAGGGAGCAGAGTAAGAAAATATTACCTGATTATTTCCCTCATTCCCCCAATCCCCAATCCCCAATTCAATCCTGCACAGTCATTGGCAGACGGATAGTAAAAGTAGAGCCAATTCCTGGCTGACTTTTGACAACAATTTCACCACCCATCATCTGGCAAAAGTGGCGGCTAATTGCTAACCCCAGTCCCGTACCTCCATACTTTTTCGTAGTCGAGGTATCTCCTTGGGTAAAAGGTTGAAATAACTGCTGCTGCTGACGGTTAGACATACCTATACCTGTGTCGGTCACGGTAAAAGTAATCATACCCAAAGGAGCATCCAGTCGTACTTCATCCTTTTCTCTGTTGACTGTCAGCGTTACCTTGCCGTTTGTAGTGAATTTACTGGCGTTGCTGAGTAAGTTTAACAATACCTGCCGCATTCTAGTTTGATCGGCGTACATTGTGCCAAGTTGTTCATCAAAATCTACTTCTAAAACATTGGCATTTTTTTCGATAGCTGGTTTGACTGTGAGGACAATATTATGAATCAGCGTTGCAATCTCGAATGTCTCAGGATAGAGGGTCATTTTCCCCGCTTCAATTTTTGACAAGTCGAGGATTTCGTTAATCAAGTGGAGTAAATGCTTACCAGCAGCGTTAATTGTTTCTAAGTCTGTGATAAAGTCTCCCGGTAAACCAAGATCGGTAGCGTCGTCTTCTAGTAGTTGGCTTAAGCCAATGACAGCATTTAATGGTGTGCGTAACTCGTGGCTGACATTGGCTAAAAATACGCTTTTGGCCTTGCTAGCAGCTTCGGCTAGTTCTTTAGCTTGTTGTAGTTCTTTTGTTCGCTCAGATACTCGCTCAATCAAACGATTTAGAGATTTTGCGAGTAGCCCAATTTCATCTTCAGTGGTAACGGGCGCTCGTAAATCGAAATTATGTTTCCTGGCAACTTGTTCAGCTACTTGGGTTACAGTGATCACTGGTTCTGCGATCGCTCGACTGGTACGCCAAGCGACAATAGCTGCGATCGCTACCGAAACCAGCATACTCACGATCACGATGAATCGCTCAACTATTCTCGCTTGCTCAACGGCTTTTTGCCTTTCTTGCTCTTGATCTTCAGCAGTTTGCAGGATGTTAGTTAAGTTTTGCGAAAGCTGGTCTAGCTGCATGGCTGTTTCACCACGCATAATTGCTAATAACTGCGATCGGGCAGAGTCAATCTGCTGAGACTGCACTTTTTTGGAGTCGATTTTCTGTAATACAACTTCTATTTGGTCAACGTAGGCTTTTAAATTATTCTTGTAATCTAGCAATAACGTCTGTAAAGTCGAACTTGTTGCTGCTAGTCTTTTAGGTTTACTATCGATAAATCCGCCAATTTTTGACTCTAGTTGCTTGGCTTTTTCAACATTCTTCAGAAAATCAGCTTTTTTACTTTGCAGTTGTTCTGAATTTTCTAATACAGCAACTAGGTTAGAGCTATGTAATTGTGCCCCGACTACTGCATCTTTATAATTACTCAGTAATTGTCCTTGTTCATAAGCTTGATTGAATTGTCTAACTTCCCTTCCCCGGTAGTAATTAGCAATCACTAACCCAGTCAGTGAGCCAAAAAAGCCAATTCCGATAGCTACAAAGTACCCATAGCCAATTTTTTGATGGATGCGCCAAGAACTAGCTTTGAGTTTCCCTCGTGAGGGAAATTCTATAGTTGGGAGTTCGTCTGTCGATTGCTCTTCGGCTGACACTTTTTTGCTTTCTGAACTGCTGTCAATAGGGGTTGGCTTTTGAGTTGGCATTTCTCAAACCTCCTTGCCTTCCCACAAAAATAATCAAATTAGTCTAGTTTGTGCAAACACTTCAATTAGTCATTAACATCTACATTATCTTCTTTTATTGCAATAGAAAATCATTGCTTACTAGATAATTAGCATAGCCTTATACTGTACGAGTATTTTTTGCATCTTATTTACTAAGTAAAATTGCTATGACAAACAGAATTTAATTTTGTCAGGAGCAACGATATAGCTTTCTGCACTAAAGACCTGCCTGAGAGTGTCTTACCCTTACCATACTACTTTCCTCAATATGCTGGTTGATAGCAATGAGTTTTTGCCATCACCTATGCCATTACTCTACCTTACTGCTTCCTTATAAAATTAATACAATCAGGAAAAAAACAAAAGTTTGATAATTGTTGGGTATTGGGCATTGGGCATTGAGTATTGGGCATTGCACATTAGTTATTTCTTCCCTGCTCCTCTGCTTCCCTACCCAGGCACAGATATCATAGAATAGTTCAAATGTCTAGTATCTGTGAACACACAAAAACTTTTATTACATATTAATATCAATACGAATAGGTTAATTGACGAACCCGGCTTAAGATAGCTTTAATATCAGATAAAATCGGCTTCTAGGCTTATATAAATGAGAGGTGGACTTTTTTTTGCATGATTTGTACTTAGATTTAGTACGATTATGAGCAAATGACACGGAATGGGATAATCACAACTTGAGGATTCCAGTTGATTCCAAAAAATAGAACTCAGGAAGTTGATTATAATACATCCTACTGCCTTCTGAGTTCTATTCTCCTACTGACTATCTACCTTGTAGTTGATGCAGTAGATATTAAGGGGCAATTATGGTTATAGGACACTAAAACCCTTTTGTGCCTTTCACCCAATTGTACTGATGCACTTGTGCATTACCTAATCAACACCCTTTTGGTTGTAATTATCCAGATTAGAAAAACTCAACTGTCAAATTAATAGGAGTGAAAATGCCAGAACAAGAATTTACCGAAACCGCATCCAAAGACACTACAGTGGCAGAGATCAACACCCAAGCGGGAACCATCACCAAACTTCAGCCGCCTGCACAGTCTCAAGACGAATGGCTAAAATACGGTGAGCAAATTTCTACCTTTTTAGCAACATTGCCAGAATATGTGGGAGGCTTTTTTAATCAATATAAGCAACCCCTGGTAACAGTTGGTTTAATTGTGGGATCAATTGTTGCCGTTAAAGTTCTCTTGGCAATATTAGATGCTTTGAATGATATTCCTTTGGTAGCACCTACTTTCGAGTTGATCGGTATTGGTTACTCTGCCTGGTTTGTTTACCGCTATTTACTCAAAGCTTCAACCAGGAAAGAGTTAACTAGTGAAATCACCACTCTTAAATCACAAGTTGTCGGTAAACAAATTCCAGAAGCTTAATATCTAATTATCGCTTCTCTATGAGATCCACGCGTAGCTTACTTCTGTGTAAGAATACTGCTCTAATTCCAAATTAGCGAAGCCTGAATGCCGTAAATCGGCGTTCAGGCTTCTCTTAAAAATGCTCTACTTAAGTTCATTAGCAATTCGTATAGAACTCGCTCTTTCTGCCCTTGCTTTAATTACGAATTACTTAGCTTGCTTCTCGTTGGAGGCAAGTATTATGAATTATTATTGAGACGAGCCTCCAGTGGGCAATTTACTCTTTGGGTTCGCTTTTGGAGTCTGGGAAAGTTCTGGAGATATTTTGGGCGATGCCTGCGGCGGGCTAGGTCTACGCACTATATGAGGAGATGTAATTGCCTCCAATTTGCCCCGTTTTACTAAAGCTTGATGAATCATCGCCGCCACTTCCGCCCGACTAGCTACTTTGTTGGGATCGAGGATTTGGGGATTTGGATAGTTAACTACCAGACCATTGGTTGTAGCAGCGGCTATTTTAGCTATAGCATAAGGTGGAATATCTTTAGCATCTTTATAGACACTGATAATCTGATTTGGCGAAGTGGGGGCTTTCAAATTTAACCCACTAACAAGGGCAACTAAAACTTGTACTCGTGAAATATTTTGTTGTGGTTTGAAGGTTTTTTTCGGGTAGCCTTTGAGAAATCCGGCGCTGATGGCTTGATCAATTGCTGGAGTTGCCCAGAATTTTGTTGGTACATCTTGAAATGCGATCGCAGTCTTAGACGGTTCTTGGTCAAAGGCTTTTTCTAGTATGGCAGCAAATTCAGCACGGTTTACAGGCTGATTTGGTCTAAAAGAATAATCAGGAAACCCTTTGAGAATTCCACGGGCAGAAAGAACGTCTATAAAACGCCGACTCCAAAAGTTATCGGGCACATCGTTAAATGCAATTGGCGGCGGAATGATTGATTTCGGTTTGGCTGGAGTTACTAAAGGCAACGCTGATGATTTAATTGATGACTCAATTCCTGTTGAAGGAGATACAGGTGTTTGTGCTTGTGAAGATTGAGTTGGGATTACCAGAACAGATGGTAACACTGCGCGGTAAGGAGTTGCGCTGTTATTTGGAAATGTAGGTGTGGTGGGTTCAACAACAGCCTCAGGTGAAGAATAGGGCAAAACGTTGTTGGGGACTGTATAAGGTTCTATCTTGGCAGTAGGAGAGGGCAATACTTGATTTGGTTGAACACTAGGAGATGGAGTAGAGGAAGGCAAGAGCAGCCCGTTTAAGTTCCAGCTAGAATCTCTGCGGGACAATGACCAAAAAAGAATCGCTCCGATAGTGGTGAAGGCAACCAAAATGCCTATAAATTCATCAAAGCCAAGGGCAGTTTTTTGAGATGACTCCGGTTCGGAAGGAGGTCTATTTGTCATCGTGATTACCCTGGTAGCAGTAAAATTCGTGTCTAAACAAATTAAGCCACAGATGACTGTTTTACACCAGCCCTTTTAATTCCTAATTTATAGAAGAAAAATATTAGGTTTCTGGTTCAATACCGAGCGATCGCAATTGGGCAGCTAGGCGATCGGCTCTTTGACGTTCCTGTTCTGCTCTTTGACGTTCCTGTTCTGCTCTTTGACGTTCCTGTTCTGCTCTTTGATGTTCCTGTTCGGCTCTTTGGGATTCCTGTTCGGCTTTTTCATCGCCATTCAACAACAAATTACCTTCTAAATCCCACCAACGCAGCCAGGGTAATTCTACATTCTGATAAACTCCCTGCCATAAACCTAATTCAACACCCAAAGCAACTATAGGATAATGTCCTCGTTCATTTGCTGGTAAAACTTGATACTGTCCTTCAATTAGATGATAAACTTCTAGGCTGGCTTTACTCGCTTCATAAATGCCGTAGAAGGCAGGACGAATCACCTGCTCATAAATCCAAAATTTACCCTTCAAAGGAGTTTTATCTCGTTCTTCACTACCGTCCCCAGAGACAAATTCTAAGACAATCAACGGGGCAATAAACTCTCGCCACAACACATAAGAACGCCGCGTTTGTCCATTGAGCAAAAATGGTACATTCGGTACATAAAACCAATCTGGTGCTTCTGCGCCTTTTTCAAGGGGATCGGTCAACCGCCAATAAATCCCTAAGTCCTGCCCTATACAGTATTCACCTTCAGGATTTAATTGTTTAAGGAGGGGTGTAATAGAGTCAGTTAGTAGAATGCTTTGGGGATGCTCTTGCCAATTTTTCACGAACGTACCATCTGACTCAGGAAGTTGAGTATGATCCGGGAAGGGGAAAGGGGTGAGGGCGTTGGGTGGATTGATTACAGAGGTCATAACGCTACCTTTGCACTCTTCGTAAAGGTTACTTTTAGTTTAGCTTGCGTAGGCGTAGCCCGTCGTAGACATCGCTTTCTAAATATTTTCCACCCAGATTATAAATCACACGCCAATGACTTCCAGTCGTCTGAGAAAGATTTTCAGCTTGATAGACAACTAGTATTATTAGATACCTAAAATGAAACCGAATTTTGAGAGTGGCAGAATGTAAAATATTAACTTATTGTTTACCTGTCTTTGAAAAAATTAGGGTGTCTAGTGCCAGAAGAATTCAGTTACCAAATTTCACCGCCATTTTTGTCTCTTGGTAGCGATCGCGATCTTGATTTAGATTCAAGCCTTCAAGAGCTACCAATGTACAACTTCTCGGTGGAAATCAGCCACACTGGTATAGAAGTGGCTAGTTTTTTGGAAAAATATCCTCTGCTACCAGGAGTAATTTTGGTAGAACAGGGAGAGTTCATTGGAATGATTTCGCGGCGGCGATTACTCGAATTTTTGATTCGCCCATTCGGACAAGAGTTATTTGTTCAGCAATCATTAGCTGTTCTCTACAGCTATGCGCGGACACCGATTTTGCTAGTTGCTGATACAACATCTATTTTAACAACAATGCAACTTAGCCTAAAGCGATCGCCAGAATTATTAGCAGAACCAATTGTAGTACAAACCGAATCTGGTGCTTATAGATTGTTAGATGTCCAAGAATTGAATATTATTTCTTGGCAAATTCGAGGAATCGACAATCTGATTCGGTATGAACGCAGTCAAGCCCAAATGATTCAAAATGATAAAATGGCCAATTTGGGGCGTTTGGTAGACGGTGTAGCCCACGAAGTTTTAGACCCAGTGGGTTTTATTTGGGGTAACATAATTTATGTTTCAAACTACAGTCAAGATTTACTCAAATTGATAGCAGCTTACGATCAAGAGTTACCATCAGTTTCTCCGGCAATTAATCAAATTAAAGAAGAAATTGAATTTGATTTTTTAGAACAAGATTTGTCGCGATCGCTTGCTAGTATTCGCACGGGAGCGGAAAGATTAAAAAAACTCGTTACTAGCTTGCAAAACTTCTGTCATATTGATGAACTTTTCCCAAAACCAGTAGACTTACACGCCTGTATAGATAGCATTATTTTATTAATTAATAGTCGTCTTCAAGGAGAAATCGAAATCGTCAAATACTATGGTCAATTGCCCCCAGTCTATTGCTTTATGGGGCAGTTAAACCAGGTTTTAATGAATATTTTAAGCGAAGTTGTCGATACTTTACTCAATGAAGCAGTGAGACAGCAGTTAAATTTAGAAGAGACAAAGACTGTTCAAAAACCCCGAATTGAGATTACCACAGAAGTGATATCACAAGAAGCAAATAATCCAGATGCACCAGATTCTCGCTGGGTTTTAATTCGCATTGCTGATAATGGCTCTGGAATGTCTGAAGAATTACAACAGCAAATTACAGAGTCTTTTTCTCTTGATACAAAAAATGGTAAAAATACTAGTTTAGCAGTAAGTTACCGAATTATCACTGTGAGACATGGCGGTAAATTGAGTTTTCATTCTCAGATTGATATAGGTACAAAATTTGAAATTTTATTGCCTTTAGTTTGATTGATTACGAATTAATAATTACGAATTACGTTAGGGAACTCCAAGAAATATAAATTAACGTGAGTTCGATGAACCTCTCCCTCCCAACCTCCCTCTCCGAAACGGAAAGGGAGGAGCAACGAAAAATTAAGCTTTTTGCTCCCCTCTCCGTGTCGGAGAGGGGTTGGGGGAGAGGTCAAATAAGACTTGTCGAACTCACGTTAAATTATCCAATATTGTGGGGTGGGCATCCTGCCTGCCCAGTTTATAGGGCGGGCGAGACGCCCACCCCACAAGAGTTAATTGGATATTTTTTTATTTAGAAGTCCCTTAGCGCAGCCCATTACGAATTACAAATTACGAATTACGAATTACGAATTAAAGTTGTGTTAGATTACTGGACAACCTTCCTGCTGGATAGGAATTTGAATCACAAACTCCGTTCCTTTTCCAGGTATCGAAAAAAATTCTAACTTACCGCGATGTTTTTCGGTGATGATTTGATAGCTGATAGCCATGCCCATTCCTGTCCCTTTTCCAACAGGTTTAGTTGTGAAGAAGGGGTTGAAAATCTGTTTTTGAATCGATTCAGGAATTCCAGAGCCATTGTCTGCGATCGCAATTTTTACCCATTGCAAATCAACGACAGAGGTACGAATTGCAATCAAACTGGGATGCTCGCGGATTTCCTGATAAGTTCGTTTAGTATTGAATTCTTCGAGGGCATCGAGCGCATTTACTAGAATATTCATAAACACTTGGTTTAGCTGTCCAGCGTAGCACTCTACATGACATAAATTGCCGTATTCTCTGATAATTTGAACCCCTGGGCTTTTATCAGTGGCTTTCAGGCGGTGCTGCAAAATCATCAAAGTATTGTCTATGCCTTCATGAATATCCACCGCTTTGCACTCAGTTTCATCCAGGCGCGAGAAGTTACGCAGTGACAGTACAATCTCTCGAATCCGCTCTGTCCCGATATTCATTGAGTGCAATACCATAATTGCGTCTTTTTCTAGAAACTCTAAATCGATGGTTTTGCGTTCGGTTTGAATTTCAGCAGGTGGGTTGGGGACGTAACGGTGATAAAGCTGGACAAGTCGCAATAAGTCATGGGTGTATTGGCTGATATAGCCGAGATTTCCATAAATAAAGCTAACGGGATTATTGATTTCATGAGCAATCCCAGCCACCATTTGACCAAGGGCAGACATCTTTTCGCTTTGAATTATTTGAGCCTGCATTTTATGCAAACTATCTAAGGTATTTTCTAACTCTTGGCCTCTTTGCTGCAAGTCTATTTGAGAGTCTTCTAACTCACAAATGACTTTCTTAAGTAAAAACTCTTTTGTTTCAATGTCAGTTTCTAGCTGGCGGCGTTCATTTTCGCTGCGTTCCAGCTTTTTCCGCAAGATGCGGTTTGTTTTTTCCAACTCTTGGATCTGTATGGAATTGTCTTGGTTATCCATACACTACTCATTTTGTCCCTACTAACAGTGTTACAAACGTTTTATTATGAATTTGGGTTTGACCTCCACCCACTATAGGAGCAATTTCACCATAAGCATAAAAACCACAACAAGGTAATGCCTTTGGTAAATGAGTTTTGACAAGCTGATATTCAACTCTTGCTAAAGTTCCCAGAATTCGCCGACGGGCTGCACAGGAAATAAGTAATGCTGCTGTTGGTTCCACACCAGGATAATCGGCAATAGCATTTTTCAAAGATGTTTCCGAAGCAGACAGAATATTGTCACGAGTCGCATCGGTGATTTGTACAACTGCCTGCTCAGGAATATCTAAGAAGAACTTCACGCTACCAGACTGTTGATCGTAGCCATTAGGTGCCCGTAAATAGAAATGATTTTGATCCTCAAAAACTGCCAGAGCATAGATGGCATAATTGGATGCAAATCTTTCTTCACCGAGATAATGCCGATAGAAATCTAAGGCACGCTGTCCATCAATTTCATAGACGACGTTGCCATCCACTTTAGTTACACGGCTACGTTGACTAATGGGAGTCCAACCACTAGCAACTCCGTGAGAAAATAGTAGTTTTCCAGAGAATAGTAGTACTGGAACTGAATCACTCAATACTTCACCTTGGAAGAATTGGTAGGTTTTGTCAAAGGTATAGTCATCGGCAGTCATTCCCCCAATGATGGGAATATGTTCTCCCAGGCTTTGTTTTAAAGCTTCTACAATGAAAACCCCATTGCTGGTTAGACTATCCGGGAAGGTAAGGCACAATTGTGGTACAGATGCACTCTTTACCTTAGCTTGGGCGATCGCTTCTTGGGCTGCAAGGGCTGGATTTTTGGATACTCCTCGGCCAATACCTGAGTGAATTTCCACTTCATCGCTAGCAAACAGCATTAAGGTCAGAGAATCTTGCTGAAACTCCAGAATTGAAGAGATTTCTCCATTTGTAGTTCCACCAATCAACTCAATTCCGGGAAAAGCATCTTGGATGCGTTGCAAAATTAACGCATGGTCAAAATCTATAGCAGTGAATAAAATTCCAGCTTGGGGAAGGGAGCCGGCAAGAGAACGGGTACATTCTTGAAGAACTTCTGCGATCGCATTTTGAGAATCAGGATCGTCGCTATGGCCAACAACAACTCGAAACACAACTACCTCATTGTAAGTTTAAAGACCAGATAGCTGATCCAATTTGGATCTCAGCACCCAGCAACCTACACTTAGATTTCCCACTTACTTGCACTAAATCTCAATTCACCTGACTTTTTATCTCCCCAGTCCCCAATCCCCAGTCCTTAGTTCAATGGACATCTCCAGAAATTAAATATGTGTTACCCAGAACCCTTATAGAGACGTAGCACTGCTACGTCAAAACAATTCTTTTTCGGAGATGTCTAATTCATCTGCAATAAATTTTCGCCACGTTGGTAAATTTCCCGCGCGTAATCAGTCCAAGCACCTTGTCCCCAATAACGAAAACAACTGGTTTGCAGCAAAAGGTTATGTAGAAGAACGTTACGGTATTGAGACTGTTTTGTGATCGCTTCTGCTGAGTCAGTTTGCAGCAATGGATCAAACTTTTGATGGAATAAACTACTTAACTGATACATCGGAGACAACACATTTTCATATCCTTTTACCCAACTGATATGATTTGTCCATGAGGCTCCATCCAGATGAAAATTAGAGTTTATTTGCTTTAATTCTTGAATAGCATTCTCTACAGCTTCCGGTTGATTATTATCCGGTGAAACTCGCTCCCAAATTTGATATTGTCCCACTGGTTGACAAGTTGGATAATCTTCAGGTTTGCATCCAGCAGCTTCGATTAATTCTAAATACTCTGTACCACACACCCCAACAACACCTGATTTTCCTCCACCATTATTTACCATATCCCCCCAAGCTTGTTTAAAAGCGCTAGGAAATTCATTCATCATCACACCACCATTTTCGCCATCGCCAATTTGGCTAACTATTGGTGGTACAAATATACCGCCAATTTGTTGTTTGGATAATGTTTTTGCTTCATAATAAGGCTGCATCTGAGCAACTAATTTAGTATCGGAACCTTGGGTTTTAATTAAAGCTGTGATGCTAATTGTTTCACCTTGAGAATTACGGGCAATTAGACGATGTGGTAAATGTTTATGAGTGAGAGATTGACCAGTAAGAGTTTCTACAGAATGTTCTTGAACAAGTAGCCAGCGATATCCACATTCTTTCAGTGCTTTTACAAATTCAAAGAGAGCATCAGGGTGATTTGGTAGGTGCATTTCTGGCGGCGAAAATCCTTTGACTCGCGCTAGTGCTTCCCAGCCAAAAATTGCCGCAAAGTGATGCTGCCATGCAACGATCTGCAATTTAATATCTGCTATGGGTGTGGACGGAATAACTGCATGGCTCCACATTGTACCCAACCACTCTACATAAGGTTGATAGGTGCGATCCCCAGTAATCCGTTTAAGATTATCGAGAACATCACCGCGTCCCATTTGCCGTAGTCCCCAGAGAAGATTACCAGAGTAATCCAACATTACACGGGGATTGCAACCTTGATTTACCAGTTCGGGGATCAAGTCACCCATGCGGCTGTAACAATGGGCAAAAGGATCTGCATTATGGTTATCCCCTTCATGAGGATGTTCAAACATATATTGCAGATTGCTGATCAGTGTACCGCCATTTCCAGCAGGTATAGTTGGCTGGTGCATGTGTAAAGCGATCGCAAACACAGCATTTACGTCTTCTAAGCGGATATTCGTTGTTGGTAAAAATACTGGTTGATCGTGGTTAACTACAGAGAGAACCTCTGTTTCCCAACCAGAAATATTCGGCAAGCCATCAATGATTTCGGGCAAAGGAGTCAGAGTTGTGGGAAAGGAAAGCATTTCTGGTTGCTCCGAAACAAGGTATGTCTAATTATGCGATCGCACAGCAATTTCTGATCTGCAACTTTATGTATTGATGCAAACTGTGATCGCCTTGTAGTCGCCAATATCTCTATAATTCAACAGTTTGGATATTCCACTTGTATAAAAAGTGTTGGAAAATATACAGCAATCTATTTAATTTTGTTGCTAGAGGCGTACAGATGTACGCCCCTACAGCCGATTCATTATGTTGTAAATATTTTTGGAAATGGTATGATACAACTCGAAATTAAGAAATTCAGATTTCATCTGGGTTTCTGGATTTGAATCTGTTTCCCTCTTTTAAAGAAGGTGTAAAATCCACAGAAACTATACACAGTAAATATTAGTCTTTATCAAGATACAATTTTCTATTCTATCTTTTATTACGCAAATTTAATTTTAGGACAGGTCTAATGAAAATAAAACAATTTGGAATTACATTTGTGAGTGTTTGTATTGCTGCTTTTTCAGGAATGAAAGCAGCAGAGGCGGCATCATTTTCGGTGATTGCTGATGGTCTTAATAATCCACGGGGTCTAGCTTTTAGCCCTGATGGAAGTCTCTACGTCACAGAAGCAGGAACAGGCGGCAGCGGAGCTTGTGTTCCTTCACCGAGCGTTGCAAACCAATCTTTATGTTATGGCACAACTGGTGCAGTCACCAGAATTGGAAATGGTACGCAACAACGTATACTTACAGGACTTCCTTCTTTAGCATTACCAGATGGTACTGATACTTCTGGGCCTCAAGATATCAAATTTGATGCTACTGGCAAGCCTTATATTGCAATTGGATATGGTTCAAATCCCACATTTCGCGCCGCATTAGGTAACACTGACTTAGGAAAAATCATCACTGCTAATTTCAATACAAATTCCTGGACTAGTGTTGCTGATTTAGCTAATTATGAACTTGCAAATAATCCCGATCAAGGCGACCTAATTAGCAATCCCTTCTCTCTTATTTTAGATGGAAATAATATTGTTGCAGTTGATACTGGTGCTAATGAGTTACTCAGGGTAGGGACTGATGGAAGTAATTTGAATGCGATCGCCACAATTCCCCGGCAGACATTAACTAATCCAGTTTTTCCCTCTGGCGCATCCTCATCGCCATTTGAAATCCAAGCAGTACCCACAAATATCGCCAAAGGCCCAGATGGTGCTTATTATATTAGCCAATTAACTGGTTTTCCTTTTCCAGAAGGTGGAGCAAAAATCTATCGAGTTGGTGCTGATGGTCAACCAACAGTTTATACCGATGGCTTTACCCAACTTACTGACTTAGATTTTGATGCTGAGGGTAATTTATATACTTTGCAGTACGCTAATCAGTCACTTTGGAAAGGTAATCTAGATGGTTCTGTAATTAAAATCGCGAGGGATGGGACTCGCACAACTATTCTTAGTGGCAATGGATTAGAGTCTCCTACTGCTTTGACTATTGGTGCTGATGGTGCTATCTATGTGACAAACCGAGGCGATCGCCCTGGACTTGGACAAGTTATCAAAATTGAGAATCCCAAGTCTGTTCCTGAATCTACTTCTACTTTCAGCTTATTAGCGTTTATTGGCACTGTGAGCGTTACTTTGTTCCACAAGGGTAAAGCCAAACGACTTCTAACTAAAAGAATAATCCCATCCCTGCGGGACGCTACGCGAACGCTTTGATGAGCAGGGGAAGTAGGGGGCGCAGGGGAAGCAGGGGAGGAAGAATTTAATGATCATCTTCGCTCCCAAAATTGAATAATTTAATTTCTGGAAATCCCCAAAGACTGAAGATTTCGGACAAGTTTGTTCAGAAATGCTGAGTGTTGAGTCAGCGATCGCCTTCGGCTTCTCCCCTTTTTTACGAGACACTACGCGAAGGGATCAGTTTTTCAATCAGCCGTTGTCTTCTTGGTGCTGGCGGAGTTGCTATTCGTAAAATTAGCTCTAACAACCAAGGGGCGAGGCGTTGACATAACACGGCTAAATGACTTTGCCATCCAACTAAAATTTCTGGTGAATCATTTCGCATTCCGGTGACGAGTGCTTTAGCTACTTGTTGAGGAGTCATGGGGATCACCCAGCGAAATAATTTTAAGTCGCGCACCATGTCTGTGTCTGTCAGAGAAGGCAGTAATGCAATGACGCGAATATTGTGTTCAGCTAGTTCTTGGCGCAAGGCTTGGGTAAATCCTAAGATGGCAAACTTGGTTGCTGAGTATGTCGCCATCGTTGGTGCAGCCACTTTCCCCATCAGGCTCGATACATTGACAATTGTCCCTTGTCTTTGGCTAGCCATGCGTCGAGCAATCAGACTAGTGAGGTTGTACATTCCTAACAAGTTCACAGAGAGTTCTTCTTGAACTTGGGGCATTTTAGATTGCAAAAACGAGCTTTGGTATGCGACACCCGCACAATTAACCAGCAGGTGAATCTGTCCGTAATTGCGCCATAGTTGGGCAACAGCGATATTTACTTCAATTGTTTGAGTCAAATCTAAGGGCACGATCGCAGCTTCCGTACCCATCGCCTCGATTTCGCTAGCTACCTCCAATAACTTGCGGCGATCGCGTGCTACCAATATCATCCGCTTGATGCCTTGTTGCGCCAGTTCCAGAGCGATCGCTCGTCCAATCCCACGCGAAGCCCCTGTTATTAGGGCAACTTTACCTTGAATCTCCATTGGTTTTATCCTCTAAAATTTAAGTCTTACCAAACTCTTCGTTAATTACCGATACACACAAGCAAGAGCTACTTGCTTGTCGGCACAAAGTAAGACAAATAATCAATCACAATTGAAATCAAACTGAAAGTAAGCCTTTAGCAATGAGACATTTCTTGGTTAATCTGCAATCACTCATAGTTGTCTATATGAGGCAGAAATTTCTCGTTTTGAACCCGTCAAAGCCTAACACACTTGGCTGAATAGGTATAGCTCATAGATTTTATTTCTCCTAGATCCGAGCGTTCATCAGCATCGTTGTCATACACACGTTAGCAATTAAATCAAGGTATTGCAATATTTTTTAATAAGAATTTCTTAATACTTCTTAACAACAAGTATATATATACAAAAGATTTTATTAAATAAGTTTTTATGAATCCCTCAGTACAAATGTCTCACTTTCCTGACAAATAGCCTTATTTTGAGAAAATTCATAGCTTAGAAACAAAAAAGACATACAGCAGATTTCAGGTAAATGAGGTACAAAGTTTAATAAAAAAGCCATATACCAAGAGACTTTCAAATCTGTTTCCTGTTCCCTGCTATATGGTGTTTTGGCTAATGGTTGCAATAGTTAGAAGCTCTAACTAACTCATATAATTGCAACAGTATATTTACTGTTTTCTTGAAAAGTAAGTTTGATGGCTTTTATTTCTTGAAAATAATCAAAGAAGGCTAAATTGTTGTCTGAAATTATCTGCTAAAACTTGAGAACAAATAGTAATGTGTTTAGGTTTAGCTTTGAGTTCATCAAAGTAATGCTTGAGACTTGCCTAGTCTATAGCAGACTTCAATCATTCACGAACAATAAGATCCCCGATTTATTAGAGAAATCGGGGATCTAAATGTAAGTTAACATGATTCCTAATTGATAATTATGTCTAAAGTCTTACTCCGTAAATTCACGTAATCAGTAATTACTACCCCACGGTTAAATCGACTCATTTCCAGCAAAGATAGATAAGCTAAAAACATCTAATTTGCAAATCGAACTAAGCTCCCTGGTTTTACTACGCAAAACCGTCCCTCTCCGAGTCGGAGAGGGACGGACTTGAACTTTAGTTCAAGGCAGGAAGAAGTTCGTCGAACTCACGTTAAAAAAAGCGCATCAGCTTAATTAAGGGTTTAAAAAGTCTAAATGGTTTCCTGGTTGGGTACGCAAATCTTCCACAGTCCCCTGAATTTGTAATTTACCTTGATTTAGTAGCACAATCCAATCAGCACGGGAAATTACTCTCGGACGGTGGCTAATCAGAATCGTAGTTTTGCCTTGGCGATGGGACAATAACTGATTCAAAACTTTAACTTCACTAATAGGATCGAGTCCAGCTGTTGATTCATCTAAAATTAGAACTGGTGGATCGTTAAGGATGGCTCTTGCTATAGCCAGTCTTTGCCGTTGCCCACCAGAAATATTTGAGCCAAATTCACCCAATACAGTTTGATATTTTTCAGGTAGTTTACTAATAAAATCGTCTGCCTCAGCAATTTGACAAGCGGCCACAATCTGCTCAAAGGTGGCGTGAGGAGAACCTAAGCGAAAGTTTTCAATAATAGAGCGACTCCAAAAATGAGCATCTTGTGGAACAAGGACTACTTGTTGTCGCAAACAATCAAGGGCTAAGTCTTGCAGATTATAAATCCCAATACGAACGTTACCAGAATTAGGTGTATATAAACCTGCAATTAGTTTAGCAAGAGAACTTTTTCCACAGCCGGATGTACCAATTAGGGCAATAACTTTACCACCAGGAATAGTTAGGGAGAAATCTTCCAGTAACTCTAGCCTCCCAGGGTAGTGAAAGTTGAGATTTGTACAGCTAATATCAGCATTACTAGGAATCTTCGTAAAAGGTTTTTTAGTATCGCCTTGATTTTCCGGTGTAGAATCGATAACTTCTGTTAATCGCTGCGTCGCAGTTTTGGCACGAGTGAATTCATCTATAAAGTTGAGCGCAGTCCCAATGAATCCTAAAAAATTATTATTCATCCCGCTAAATGCCAGCAGTTGACCGATGCTAAGTTCTTTACTAATAACCAGAATACTGCCAAAACCAATCAGACTAATACTGCCAATATTAGAAACGAGCCTAGAGAATATCACGTTAATAATTCCAATTTGAATTGTGCGAAATGTTTGATTTGCTAAACGACCAAATCGGTTCTGAAATTCTTCCCAAAATTGCGGAGCGGCAGCAGTAGTCTTGATTGTCAATGCGCCTTTAAAGCTTTCAACGAGAACACCTTGGTTTTCTGCATCTAAAACTAATAGTCCTCTGATTTTTTGTTGAAGTGTAGGTAGAAAAATAATCGTAGACAAACTCATTACAATCGCAATAATCACACCAACTAAGGTAAGTTTCCAGCTATAGAACAGCATGAAACCTAAAGAAACCACTGCAATAAATAATTGGCTTGGCAGACTAATAACTGCTTGAGAAATTAGTTGATTAATTTGTTGAATATCTTGCAATCTACTCACAATCTCGCCACTGCGACGCGATTCATAGTAAGTCAAAGGCAACCGCAAGATTGTCCTAGCAAATTCTAGAATTAATCCTAACTCAAGCCGTTGGGCAAAATGGGCAATCAGATTATATTGAACTAGTTGCAGACTACTTGACACAAGATTCATCGCCACAACGGCAATAATCACAGCAGCAAGAAGCTGGGTGTCACCCCGAACTAGTACATCATCAGTTAGAATTTGGATTAGGATGGGAGAAGCTAATGAAAGCAGACCGATAACTAAAGCGCAGAGAAAAGCCTCGAATAATATGCTTCGATAAGGCAATACACGCCGCACAAAACGCCCAAAGCCATCTATTTTATCATCGGGTTGAGCATAAAAGCGAACCGAATCTGGCTCCAGTAAAAGCATCACTTTATCTGACCAACCTTCCATTAACTCTTTTTTAGAGACATAACGGATGTTAAATGCTGGGTCAGCTACTATATATTTCTTACCTTTTTGACCATATAAAACAACCCAGTGAGTTCCTCGCCAGTGAATAATTGCTGGCAGTGGTGCTTGGTTCATCTGGTCTAATATTTCATTTGACGCTCTGACTGAGCGTGCATTAAAGCCAAGGGCCTCGGCTCCCCGCCTCAATCCCAACAATGTTGTTCCTAGTTGGCCTGTACCTACCGCTTCTCGGATGTGATTTAGTGTAAAGTTGCGCTGATAATGTTTGGCAATGGAAGCAAGACAAGCAGCTCCACAATCTTCTTCACTATGTTGTGCAACAACTTGGTATTTCATTTCGCACTCCAGTATCTAAAAACATCGTGACAAAACCAAAAAAATAGCAGGGTCTTATCCCTGCATTGTTAAAAATTTAGCCCCTAGTTAAGTCGTAGTATGGTTTTAATACTTACACAGAATATCGGATTTTGATGCTTAGAGGGCTGTAACCAGAAACTTACGTTAGTTATCTTAAAATTCGCGCTAATAAGTAAAAGTTGATACATAGTGTATCAACTTTTATTATCCTTACCTGTCTTTACGACTACTCAAAGGTGATGGACATCTTGAGGGAAAAGCTTAACTGAAGTCTTATTGGCAGTTGCTAGTAGGCAAGCACCAATAAGACTTTGTTAAGTTTGTTGAAGAAAGTAGGAAAAGTAGGTTGGGTAGCAATAAACGCATGTTAGGATGACTGCGATAAAGAAATAGCTAATAGCTCCTAATTGATTAAGTCGATTAGCTATTAATCCACATACAAAAGTTATTTAACCTGCGTCAACAGGGTAAATTATTTGGCTTGTGAACTTTTATACTGGTAAAGACGCGTTAATCGTGTCTTTACGTTTATTACTTACCTTGTACTTAATAATCTCAGTTTTCTTCGGTGAAGGAGGTTAATTAAAGTCTATCTACCAACTCTAACTCTATTATTGTTAAGTCCACCATTTCCACCATTTCCACCATCTCCACCACGTCCACCAGTTGTAGTTCCACCATTAATCCTGCCAGTATCGTTGTCATTGCCCAAAACAACGCCACCATTAGTGGTGGAAGTACCGCCAGCGCCACCAGCGCCGCCATTGCCGACAGTGATTGTATTCGTACCACCAGACAGATTAGCTTCTTCGCTGACGGTTAATTCGGTAAATAATGTGCTTTGCATGTTTTTAATTCTCACTTGATTGTTGGGATTTAGATAACGTCACACCAAACTCATAAATACAAAAATCATATTCAAGAGTTTTTCTGTGCCGTTAGGAACATTATATGGGTGAAATTAGCTAGATAAAACAACCCTTTTTTGAAGAAATATGTATTACAAGTGCTTAACAAATATACTACTGAGCTAAGATTAATACTATTTTTGGAAAAAGTATGAGTTTTATTCATCTGAAGGCATAGAAATTTTAGGTCTAATTGTATAAGTATAATTCGTGTAAATTTAAGTTGCTTTAGGTTATGTATCGCACACAAAAAAGCAAGTACACTTACGTATTAGTACTAGCGATAGGCTGCAAAATCCTTAATTAACAGTAAAGAATAAATTAAAAAGTATTTCGTTATACAAATTCTTAAAAAACAAGTTTAGATAACTCAAGAAGTTTTATTTTGCTTTTCCGTATTACGTACTATCACGTAAGTAAAACTTATTTTTGATTTTGATTATACAGACATACTTTAAAAGAGTATTAAATATCATCATAGGAACGCTTTTAAACTCGCTTAAATACTTATTAATTAGAAGTGAAAAGAAAGGTGTTTTTTCTATTATAGAAACTTTTGACAACTAAATAAAGAAATGGTGAAATTTTAGAAGGAAATTATAAAGATTTGGTCTTTTTAGTGAAAAGCGCTATCTGTTATTTACACTTAGGCTATATCTTGCTTATTAGCACTCTTCTAAAATTTTCACCAAGTAAAAATCAGAAAGCCTAATTTTCGCTTGATGAATCTAGGAGCAGCTTGGGGATGCATTCGCGTTCTCTGGTCAAGAAATTTGAACGAAGCACTAGAGCAGCAAATGACTGAAAGTCGCACTGGCTTGCCCACACAAACAAAGCCCGCCTGCGCGGACTAAGGTTAAATCAAGTAGCTCGCTAACCTCAGAGTATTTAGACTTATTTAGATTTAGAAAACAGGCTCCTAAATTGAAAATGCTCGTTCAAGAAACATCTATATATATATATATAGATAAATCTTACCCAGCATTTTCAGGTTTGGTAGTGTAAGAAGTTTATAGCGACTACCTTCTTGCACTAGCTAGTTTTTCCTAGATTGTTTGCACAACCAAAATTTTTTTTACTTTCATGCTTATTGACCCCCAACCGGACTTTCTCCGCCCAGTTGAAAGCGACGAATATCTTCCTCAGATTAGTAGTTGGACATGGCTGGGAGGGATATTTTTAATTGGAAGTGTTGGCGCTGCCTTCAGCCTTGCAAGTGTCATTCAATACAACATAGTAGTTAAAGCAGATGGTACTGTCCGCCCAACCGGAGAAATAAGGTTAGTGCAAGCAGCAGCAGAGGGAACGGTTAGAAGTATTAGGGTGAAAGAGAATCAAGTTGTGAAAAGGGGAGATGAAATTGCGCTGCTCTACGACGCCCAATTACAAAGTAAAAAAAGCCAAATTGCTGGAAATATCCGGCAGAATCATTTACAAAGAACGCAAATCGATGCACAACTAAGAGCGCTAGAGACTCAAATCATAGCTGAGTCCAATTCTATAGAGCGAGCGATTCTCTCAGCACAAGCTGATCTGAGTCGTAATCAACGAGACTATAAAGACAAGCAAATTACGACTAAGGCAGAAGTTCAGGAAGTAGAAGCCTCTGTGGAGTTAGCGAGGGAGGAACTGAGCCGATATCAGCAGCTAGCTGATACCGGAGCGATCGCAACTCTCCAGATTAAAGAAAAAGAACAAGCCTTTAAAGCAGCACTTGCAAAATTAGAAGGGATCAAAACTGGACTTAACCCCAGTAGTGCAAATGTGGAGATCGCCCAAGAACGCATTGCTCAAGAACGGGCAAAGGGTGAGTCTACCCTAGCTGCATTGAACAAAGAAAGACAAGAACTTATTGGGCGTCAAGTAGAAATTCAAAATCAAATCAGCAGCGCTCAAGAAGAGCTAAAACAACTCTCAACAGAACTGCAAAAAACTATAATTCAGACTCCAGAGACAGGTACTATCCTGAAACTAGAATTAAGAAATCCTGGGCAAGTTGTGCGGATTGGAGATGCGATCGCTCAAATTGCTCCTAGTATGGGCCCTCTCGTCATCAAAGCCCGTGTTGCCGCTTCTGATATTAGCAAAGTGCATGTGTGTAAAGTCGTACAAGTCACAAAATGTCCAGAAGGGGAGGTACAAATGCGGTTTTCTGCCTATCCCTACCCAGATTACGGCATCCTCAAAGGTGCTATCAGAGCCATAACCGCCGACGCCATTACATCTCAAAGTAACGGCAATCCAATTGCACCTTACTATGAGGTGACAATTGAGCCAGAGAGACTTTATTTAAAAAAGGGCGATAAACCCTATCCCATCCAACCAGGGATGGAAGTCACATCTGATATCATCTCCAAAAAAGAAACCGTACTGACATTTATTTTGAGAAAAGCAAGGCTACTTACAGATTTGTAGGCTCCTTCCCAATACTGTTCGGTTAAGACAAAAGACGCGATGAATCGCGTCTTTATAATGATTTCTCGGATCTTTGCACTCTACAATTTCCATCAAAAAACCTTAACCGAACCGTATTGAGACTGGGCGCTCATATTGCCCACCCCACAATATTGGATAATTTATTTCTTGGAGTTCCCTAACGGGGTGTAGGAGTAGGTTGAGGATTTGATGGTTTGCTTGCCTGGGGAGTTGGCCCACTCCAAATTTGACGGAACTGATCTACCGACAAAGACTGTAGAAGACTGAGATTAAGCGGCTCCTTACTGATAAATGTGCCGTAGGAAGGCTGCAAATAGGAACGGTATTCAGGGCGGTTGAGGAGATGGGTTTCTAAAAAAGCGACGCTGAGGGCATTGAGATAGGAAAAAACAGCAGCACGATCGGGGCCTAGCAAGGCAGATGGTACAGGTAAGACATTGTTTTGAGGAGTAGGTTCGGCGATCGCTGAAAAGTGTGTGGCGTTTTCGATCAAAGCCAGGTACTTATTAGAGTCAGAAAGCCAGGTAAAGGGGCGAATTTGCTCAAATACGGGTGGTGCGAAAACATCTTGACTACCTGCTACCAGCATGACGGGAATTTTAATTTGACTGATTCCCCCCTGACCTAAAACTGAGCTGTCAATGGGATTAATCGCAATGATGGCCTTGATGCGATCGTCTTTGAGTTCGTAATTCTTTGGGGGTAACTCAGTTGCTTGACACTGCAAAAACAGCGACAAATTAAAGGATGAATTATCGGGATTACAATCTTGCCTTAGTTGCTCAAAGTTAATATTGGCTCCTGCTAGAGTCAAGACAGTATAACCACCAAAGGACTGACCGATCGCCCCAACTTGCTGAAAATTGAGTTTTCCTTGGAGGGTGGGATCGGACTTATCTAGACGCTGGAGTTCATTGAGTAGATATTTGATATCCAAAGGTCGGTTGATAAATTCTGCTGCATCCGGCGGCCCTGCCAAACCCGCAAAATATTGCTGAAAGCGTTCGGCATTACTACCAGGGTGTTCTAGTACCGCAACGGCAAAACCATAAGATGCTAGATGTTCAGCCAGATAGACAAAGGTAGAGCGGTCTGAGGCCAGTCCATGAGAAATTACAATCAGGGGAAAGGGAGGCGAGGAAAGTTCTTTAGTGTTTTGTGAACCTGCTGACGGCAGATAGATATCCACAGGTAGACGGCGTGAGCGAGAAATGTCATTTAACTCAAAAGTTTTTTTCTGCCAGGTGAATTTTCCTGGTGATCGCAAATCTGGTTGTTTGGAGAAGTCAATTTTGGAAGTGGCTGCTTGAGCGATCGCTTCTTTGTGAAGAGAGGCAAAAACCTCATCCTTTCTTTTGATCAATTGCGACAAGTCATCAACTATCCTTAACCCCTCCGTGAAATTCACCCGGATAGTATTGCTTGGAAATTTCCGCAGTAAATTCACAACCGTTAAACCCTCGCGATCGGCGGCAGCCAAAATCAAAGAGGCACGTATGGCATAGAAGCCATTCTTTCGAGACTCAGTGAGAAGTAATCTTCCCAGTTGTTTCACCAGCTGCTCGCCTATAGGTGAGTAGGTAACTTGAGATACTAGTGTAGGAGTAATATTAAAGCGTTGCTGGAGTAGATCCCGCAGTTGAGCGAGTTGTTCAGGAGTAGCACGATTAGCATAAAATGAAAAATCCTGATCGATTTTGCCTTCTTTAGCAAAGGTTTCCAGCGAATCCACGGATAGCGAAAAGTCTCCGAAGGGAGGATAAAAAAAGCTAATTCGTTCAGCTCCCAATCCAGGAGTAGCAGTCAAGAACGTAGATAGCAAACCTAAACCGAGATATCTCAAAAATTTTTTCATTATAATAACCCACTGTCTAACCCTGCCAAACAAGTTTGGACAGAGAGGAAAGCGGGGCGGGATCTATAACCGCTTTCCTGTTTGCACAGGTTACAAGCACAAGAAAGCAAGTACTTTGCATCCATAGTTTCGCACATACGCAATAATCGGTACTCAACTAAATTTTGGGATGTCTTGAATTACCAAAACATATCAGTAACAAATTTTTCCGCCAAATAGCATCAGTAGGGCGATAATAGATATAGAGATCAAAATATTTTATGAAAAAAGTGAAGGTTTAAAACCGTACTTCGTCCCGCTACGCTAACGCCCGTAAGTGGCACGTTCGCGGTAGCGTCTGGTAGAGAAAGAATCCTTGTTTCCCAAGGTAAGTACAAACCCTACCCCTTGTAGGTGGCTGAGTTGAATTTTGAATTTTGAATTTTGAATTGATTAATATGTCCTTCGCCTCCTGTGCTTGTTGTGTTGTCGTTCTTAACCAACAACAAGAGCAAAATATCTCCCACCAAAACCAGTGCCAGGATGTGCCAGTTAACCACAGCAAGACCGTGGTTAAAACTTGCACTGTTGTTGAAAATGGTCGGGTAGTTGTTAAACCCTTAGAACCACAACTCAATCAAACTTCCGAATAAATTTCATTCCTCCAAATCTAAAGGTAAAACATCGTGGAAGCGGTTGTAATCAATGTAGCGATGTCCATCGGGTGTGTGGTGGAAGATATCGGCAAATTGATTGTTCCACAAAATCTCATTAGCACCATAAGTATGACGGGCATGGACGACCTGTGAAACCGTTTCATCAAGGCCACTCAAAGAGACGATCAGAATAGTATTTGTCTGGGTTAAGGATTCTGGTGTCATCCCATATAGAGGACTAAACTCATCAATCACATGCATCACTGACCAGCTTAACGTGAAGCTAGGTGTTTGGTTCGTCAGCAGTTTGAGATCGTGGAACCGCCGCATGAACTGCCCTTCTAGGGTTACTTCGTCGCGCATTAAGTAGACTCGCATCTGCGCCTCCAGAATTATATTGCGGCGCTTATTAGCGCTGCGAAATATGAGAGTCGGCATCGCATTATGAGGTGTAATTACAGCAACACGGCTAAAGACCACACGGGCTGTAGGTCGGGAGAATCGAGCAAACGCTAGTCCCGTCATCACAGCAATTCCCACCAAACCGATCATTGCTTCAATGGTGACAATAATGTTGGCGTAAGTTGTTTTCGGATACATTGCCCCATAGCCAATGGATGCTAGGGTTTGGACACTAAAGAAAAAGACATCTAAAAAAGAGCCAGGTTGAGCATTGGCAATACAATCTCCTCCGATTAAGTAAGCTAGGGCAAATAGAGCATTAATAGTTATGTAGAAAGTACAAATCAGGATTATAAAGCCAATCCAGGGAATCGTTAGCAGCAGATGATAGGGATCGCGCCAGTAGGAATGCCATGCACCCATACCCATAATCTCAAATTTTCCATCTTGAACATGAATCTGAATAGGTGGGATCAAATGCTGTCGTTTCTTACGTGAAAGTCTCTTGAGTCGAAATTTCATTGCAAGTAGCCAAAAGAACGGCAACTGCTTAGTATTGTAAATTAAGTTGCTTTAGAGACATTCACTCTAGATAATTAGGGAGTGGGGACTGGGGACTGGAGACTGGGAAAGAAATGATTTTAAGATTTGGTTGGGATCTCAATCCCCAATTCCCAGTTAAAATTACCTGCAAGGGAATAGAAACTTCACCTTTGTTTTCTTAAATCAGCAAAAAAATAGGGTGGATATTGCCCACCCTACTAATTTATCTGCTAGAAACTTATTTTTCTGGCTTTAGTGATTGACCTTTAGAACAGCGGTCAAACCACTCTTGGTATTTTTTCTGGTGCGATTCATCTTCAACAGCAATGGTAACACGCACCTGCTTGCAGCCGTGATTTCGCTCTAGTGCGATCGCATTCAGCAATAAATTAGCAATTTTAGGCGAGCTAAATTCGCCACTTACGGTTAAACCGTTGTCCAAATGTGTAACCTCAAGTCTTTCTACTTCGGTCAAATCAACGCCAGTAATTTCTCCTTGTCCTAAATCAATTTCTGCAAGTTGTTTGTGTTCTGGGCTAATTTGTTCCACAATCAGCATTTCACGCCGGACAGGAACTTGTACCATCCGGGTTTCAATTACTTTGCGAACAATTACCTCACCGACTTTACGCTTACTGCTTTCAACAACTAGTCGTTCTTCTAGTAGACGAATAATCTGGTCTTCAGTAACCTGTTCTAAATTCACTGGTTCAACTGGGCTATTGATAATTTGATTATTAGCTACTTGCTCAGTTGAGTTACTATCGCCTGGTGTTTGTGTTCCTAAATATTCAGGCATATACTCAATTTCTGATTTGTTTAAGTCTATGAAAACAGATTTAGTTGGCTTGTCGATTTGTTTTATTCTCTGGCTCTGCAACCGAAATAAAGAAGGATGTTTATCAGCTAACTGCTGACCATATTCTACAGTTTGTTGATTTGCCTGCTTAGATATAACTAAGTTAAGCCGACGATGAGCATCCACAATTAAATCATGAACTACTCCTACTAGCTGACCTTGCTTATCAAACACAGCAAAATTATTTACCCTCTGTTTTAAATCTGCCAGAGAGGAGCTAATGCGAGAGTTACCGTTTACCTGTAAAATATTATTTGCCATCTGTTGGCTATTCATCTGCAAAGTTTACGAACTGCTTTCTAATTAGCTAAATTAAATGTATTAGTCATCTGGATACTATTTAGAAAATGTTTGCGATCGCTGCATTTATCCAAACTATATCCAGAGCGATATTTCCTATTACAAGCACAGGTAAAACTAATTCAACAGCCTCACCTGTACTGTGTAGAATTAATTGTTAGTCATTAGCTAGTAACTAATGACTATGTTTAGTTAGCGCTCTTCAACTGGAAGATTACCAGAATTGATATCTAACTCTTCACGACGCACGGTTTCTTGAGTTTCAACTGTGTCTTGATCGACCACTTTTCTAACTCTGACTTCTTCACGTAAAAATGCTTCTTTGCGAACATCAGCAGTTTCTTCGTGGATTTCTATGCGAGCAACTTCGCCTTCACGGAAGTCTGCTTCACGCCCAGAAACAGCTGTACCCGCATCTGCTGGAGTTACACGTTCAATCACAACTCGTTCTCTTTCTACCGGCACTGCAACTCGTGCAGTATCAGTCTCAACATGCTTACCAATCGTTACTTCTCCAGTTTTTTGGCGTCGTTTACTGGCAATCAGCCGTTCTTCATACAATCTTAGAGTTTGATGATCTTGTTCATTTAACCCGTACAAAGAAGGCTCATTTTCGTAAGTGTAACTATCACGAGCGTAAGTGGGAGTTGTAGGCAATGGTGCTACAGGTGGTGCTAAAGGGTCTAATGCTGCTGGTGCTGCTAAAGGGTCTAATGCTGCTGAAGCATCTACAGAAGCATAGTCTGTGGGTTGGCGATATACCCCACGTACCCGTTCTTCATAGTCGTAATCAAGGGTTTGACGTTCATTAAACTCAGGTAAATCTTCAGCTTGTTCTCTAGTCAAACCAACTGTGTATACGCGATCAACATTATAGTCAATACGGGCGCGGCCAAGTGGTAGTAATACTTTCTTACCAAAAATCCAGAAGCCTAAGTCAACTACTAGATAGCGAAAATGACCTTCTTCATCAACTAAAACATCGCTGACAGTACCAATTTTTTCATCAGTCCCTTGTGTATAGACACCCAGACCCTTAATATCATGACCATCAAAATTATCTTGATAGTTAGGCTCAAAATCTTCTAGTTTGTAAAGAACCATTATCTTTAACCTCAAATATTTTTTTCATCTCTTACTAACTAAATTAGACATTTATTGATTTTTATACCTCTTTCTGGCGAATGAATTATTTTCAGACTTAAATAATCAAAAGTTATAGATATTTTTATTAACATAGCTAACTAGAGGCGCAAAAACGTAATGATTTTGCCTTGCTTGGATATTATTATATTTGTCTATTGCTACAAATTTTTGAATCTCTAATATAGATAGTTTGCTATGCTAAAATGCAATTTTTTTGAATTATCCAAGTTCTCAAATTATCTAATATAGCGGTTCCCATTCAGATGTGGTACAACATTATATCGCGATGTGTAGGGCCACGGCACTAGATCGGGAAACTCTATAAGTCAGTAATTTTGTTATTGCATAAGAAAAACACAGGCAGAATTAAAAGTTAACTTTGCCTGTATGATTATTTCAGGTCAACCTACTAAACAAATTTATAAACTAGCTAATTAAATAGCTTCATGTGCATTGATACCATTGTCTTGCACATGTAAATCACCCACCGTATCAACATCTAACTCTTCTCGACGAATAGTATCTTGCGTTTCTACAATATCCCGTTCTACTACTTTCTTGATCCTAACTTCTTCACGCACAAAAGCTTCTTTATGTATCTCAGGCGTTTCTTCGTATACTTCTATGCGTACTACTTCCCCTTCTTGAAACCTAAGTTCATTGGGATCTAAAACTTTACCTGCTTCTGTCGGCACAACTCGCTCAATCAGAACTCGTTCTTTTTGAATAGGTACTGTAACGTGTGCAATGTCTGTTTCAATGTGCTTCCCAACTGTTACTTCTCCGGTTTTGATGCGGTATTTATTGGCAATTAATCGTTCTTCATAAAGTCTAAAAGTTTGATCTGAGTTATCTTTTAAACCGTATAAAGCTGGTTCTTTCTGGGAATTATAGGTATCACGATCAGAAGTTAAACCTCTGTTTGGAGAACGAAATACACTACGTACCTTTTCTTCGTAATCATTATTAACGATCGCGTCTTCTTTGTGATCGGGCAAATTATTTATTTGCTGTTTACTTAACCCATCAACATAAACGCGTCTTTCTGGATAATTGATCCGGGTAAGACCAATTGGTAGTAATATTTTTTTGCTAACCAAATCTAAGCTGATATCAATAATTAAATACCGGAAATGACCATCATCATCAACTAAAACATCACCTACCGAGCCAACTCTATCTCCTCCCTCAGTATAAAGATCCAGCGCTTTAATATCGTCTCCGCCAAAGGTTTCTAGATAATTGGGGTCAAAATGCTCAAGTTTGTGAATAGGCATAAGCTGTTCCCAAGTTGTATATAAGGTTTATTTGCCAGTGTAAAAAATATTGTGCTAAGTCTCATCCTGCTGGCGACTGATTTTAATGGAATTATTTGATGATTTATATTAGGGAAATATTCAAGCTAAACACTATTAACAATCAATAGAGATATAACTAAAGTTATAAAAAACCAGACAATATACTAGTATAAAATATTTTTTCAACTAGTCGAGGCGATCGCACAATGGCGACAAGCAAATTTCTCACCTACGCTGTTGATAAAATCCTTCCTACATTTTCAGGGGATTGGACGATATCGCCTGCGTAAGTCCTGCTAATTAAGAGCCAATACTGAAACAATGGGAGTAGACACTAGAGAACCATGCAGATTATGAGTGAACTTCCAAATAGTCTAGAAGATGCGATCGCCCAATCTCGTGTAGCCGTCCAAACTGCCCTTGCAGATGGCTGTACTCGCCTGCAAGTTGAGTTTTTGTTCCCAGAACTGAAGTATATGCCGGTGGCGGAACAGTTTTTGCCTGTGTTTACAGATTATGATTCCCGTTTGAAGATTTTCTTTGCTGACGCTGGCGCAGCGGCCTTAGCCCGTCGTGATTGGGCAGATGCACCATTTCAAATTTTGGATATTGGTACGGGTAGGGCAGCTTCTTTGCAGACAAAAATTCAGCCAGAGGATGAAATTTTCTTATTCGTTGCTCCCACTGCTGTAGAAGTGCCGCAGTTGGAAAAATTGTGTGAAGTAATAGGCGATCGCCCTTTAGTTTTGTTAAATCCCCGTTTGGAAGATTCTGGGGTTGTGGGCATTGGTTATGCAGCCAGAAAAACTCGTGAGCGTTTCACCAATACCATTGAATCCTGTTATTATCTACGCCCCATAGACGATCAAAGTGCTTTATATCGCTCCTACCCAGGACAGTGGGAAGTTTGGCTAGAAACCGGTGGCGAATATCAAAGAATTGCGGAGTTACCCACAAAACCATCGGGTGATGATTTGGATCTGATTCTTTTAAAAGGACAACCGCAAACAACAACAGATGCGACACCTGCGAGAAAGCCCAGTGTTTTTAAGAGTTTGCAAAGGTTTTTAAAGGCGTTGAGTAGTTAATAAAAAGCAGAGGTAGCAGAGGTAGATTTTATTATCTGCTACCTTTTTTTATGCGAAAGCTACAAAATAAGGCACTGCTTAGAGTAATATATAAAAAATTTGACTCTTCAGTTCATTTTATGGAATCAAATCATAAATCAAATGTAATCATAACCTGTGTTCCTTATTGTGACTGGATTTTAAGTTTTAAAAACTTCTATAAGACTGTGATTTTAATGCCATACATGCCATACATATTATAAAACAAACGCAAGAGCCGAAAATTTTCAGATAATTACGATTTAAGCTGTATCTCCTTTCTTCAAGAAGTAACTTATTCTTAGGTCAGCATTAGCAATGAATTTCTTATTTAAGATAGTTAAAACATCAATTGTTCTTGGCACTTTATTAGTATTTTTAGCAAGTCTACTGTTAGTATTCAGTCCTGATTTGTCATATATATTTTTATTTTTGGGTGGTGTTCTTTTGGCAGGATCATTAACTATTGGCTCACTTGGCATTATTATAAATATCTGGAAAAATGATTGGTAAGTTCTAACTCATGCTCTATACCAGACAGACAAATACTTCATGAATCGAACCATTTGCTTGGCTAGGATGGATGAGTTTATTTAGTAGTAGTTGTATATTTGAACTAGTTGAGTAAAGAGCTTGATGTTCATGAATATAAGTACCCTACATGATATTGAGTGTGCTGTCAGTAAACTTTCACCGGAGGAGCTTGCTGCTTTCCGCGTCTGGTTTGCAGAATTCGATGCTGCTGTATGGGATCAACAGCTTGAGGTAGATGTAGCTGCGGGTCGGCTTGATGCTCTGGCTGAGAAAGCGTTGCAAGATTTGAGAGCAGGACATTGTACTGAACTGTGAGACACCTAGCAAGCCCAAATTTTTGGTATTGCTATCGACAGTTGCCAAGTGATGTTCAAGAATTTGCAGATCGATGGTACGAGTTACTAAAGCAGTTTTTATCCTACAGCATAATCCTTGCAGGAGTTACGAACAAAAAGATCCCCGACTTCTTGAAGAAGTCGGGGATCTGAGTCCCTCGATATTTGCACTAAGTCCTAACTTTTTTAATTCCCTTGCAACGGTGCATTTAAAACTTTCTCAATGCGATCGCGCGTTTCTAGTAAGTGCGCTTTGGTATACTCATCCTCGGAATTAACTCCCTTAAGTTTCTCATCAAGCTGTTTGAGTTTATACCAAGCTAAAGTGCGAGCATCTTCTGGAACATATTCTTTTCGCAATACCATGCTAGTTAAAATGTCAAGGTATTTGCGCTGCAAGCCTCGCCGCAAACTGGTAATTTTCATTGATTTACCTTTTGGTTTAATAACTTCCGTCCAAATACCTGACTGTAAAGTGTCAAATAGTTCTGGTAGAGTCAGTGCTTTTCCTTCGGGAGCTTTGAGTTCGATATCCTTGAGACGAGAAAGGCGATCGCCTGAAAGTAAATCTCGCAACACAGAACCCTGCATAAATAGCACTAAGTCATGAATTGGAAAATCTAAACGGCCAACTTGTACAGAAGTACCCCAATGTCGCCAACGGGAAGGCGCTAATTTATTCAGTAGTTCTGGTGAAAAGTTCAGGGCATCTTCAGCAAACACATACTTTTGTAGTGTATTTAAAGCTTGGCGCTGTTCTTCAACTGGTACTGCTTCAAATGGTAATCGGTGTTGGGTAACTCCAGAAGGTATCTCACTAGGGTGAATGCGATAGAAAGACTGTCCGCCGATGTATTTTGTGGTGTAATATATTTGCTGAAAATAGTTACCCAATACGGTGCTAAAACGTTCGCTTACATCGCTGTAACTATCACCAGCCATAGGGAAACGTTTGTCGATACGTTCCCACATCACCCGCGCATTATTCAACTGCCACTGAGAATAAAGTAGTACATTACTACTGTTATCCCAAGCATCAGCAGTTGGGTCAAGGTCATACACATCTTCATCTGTGGAATAACTCAACTCTGGCTTATAAGATTGTGCAGCAATTTCTTCTAAAATAGGCTTTTCTGCTATGGGAGTTGATGTCTGAATTGGTGTATAGCCGTACTTAATTGCCCATTCATCATAAGGCCCTACCATACTAGGAAAATAATCTCCTTGTTTTGTACCTTGAGGGGCAATATTTGGGGGAATATAGTCCATTACGGAAGTTGTCAGACCTTTAGTTTTAGTAATTTCCGTATTATTCATCTCTTGGGGTGCTAGCAGTGTACTACCACGGAAGTTATGACGTAAACCAAGAGTATGTCCAACTTCGTGAGCGATGATTAAACGTAAATATTGATTGATATATTCTTTAACCTGGTCGGGAGTAGCTATAGTATCTGGGAGCAATGACATCGCCAGTGAACCAAAGGCAAACTGGTTAGCAGCTTCCATGCCATAGCATAAATCGTACTCGCCTGCCATTTTTGATAAACGACTCAACAACCCCTGTTGTGCTGGCATTTTCTGAGTAGCACCATTATTTTTCGCATCTAAACCATTGGTGCAAAGTAGACGATTTTGCATCAAAGCTGATAGGGTAGTGCGATTGTCTGTTTGACTAGGTTGGACGATTTTACGATACTCATTTTTGAGTGCCCGTACAAAGCTAGCATCTACGAGAATGTCTGCATCTAAGATTTCCCCTGTCAATGGATTAACACGGGATGGCCCCATTGCAAAATAACCATCTACTGTGTTAATCCAGCGAATTGTGTTGTAACGAATATCTGCCGGGTCCCAAGTAGCATCATCGGGCATTTGGCGGACTTCAATTGCATCCTTGAATCCAGCTTTGAGAAAGGCTTTGTTCCACATGAGAACGCCTTCTTTCATTGCATCGCGGTACTCTAAGGGCACAGCATTATCAATCCAGAAAACAATTGGTTTTTTGGGGCGAGAAATGACTGCTTTCGGGTCTTCTTTTTCCAAATGCCAGCGATTTATATAGCGGACAAAAGAATCGCCGCGATCGTCTTTAGATAAATCTTGGTAGGCGGTGATGAAATAGCCGATGCGATCGTCAGCAAGGCGCGGTCGATAATCTTGATCGGGTAATTGGGAGAGACTGTAGTGGACGCGTAGGGTAAAGCCACGGTTGTCAGCTAGGGATGCAAAGCTTGCTACTTCACTGTCACGGTCAACGCTACCAGAGAAATTCAAAACTGATTCAACTTCTAAGTTTTGAGGAAAGGCTTTCGCATTACCAAAATAGGATTGGTCTGTGCTGCCTGGAACTCCTAAACTTACAGATAATCCAGCTAAGTCTGTGAGTAACAAATCTCCCAAGTCAATGAGAATAGTTTTGCGTTCTGGATGAATGCTTTTAATAGAAACGGTGTAGAGAACAGAGTCACTAAAAGATCGCATCAGCGATCGCACCTGGGGATCTCCCTCACGCGTGCGGAAATTTACATTGCGGATCACAAAATGTAGTTTATCATCCACTCGTTGGAAATAAAACAAAAAATCTTGCAGAGGCATACCGCTATAAATACCCCGTTCGCCAATACCCGATTCTAGGGTTGCTGTAGCTAGGTAATTTTTATTAAGTTGCTCTGGCTTAATTTCTAGATAAATCTTATTCTTTTCTTTATTGCGATAAAGAGTGAACAATCCCCCTAATTTTTGAGTGCCTTTAATTACTTCGTCAAACGGTTCTAACTCATCTTTTGCTGCTGGTTTAGTACTAGAATTAGGCTTTGCCTTCGGTTTTTCTGGGGATTTTGCAACTTGCAAAAATGGTTGCTGTGCTGCTTTTTTCGGATCTTTTACCACCCAAATAAATGGTTGAGGCTGTGCGCGTTTATTTTGATTAACTACCCAAACTTGCCCTGACGCTAACTTCTGTTTCTGAGGAATATTGATATTCTTTAGTGATATAGCTGAAATTTTAGTTGAAGAATTTTCTGTTGTTAACTGACTATTAGAGTTTTCTTCACTTTTGGTTTTAACCAAGCTTTCTACAACCTTATGGTTAGCTGATAACTCTGTATCCACTCTGTTAACAGAGGGTGACTTAGCGCTAGCCGTTGTTACTCCTAAAAACAAACTATGTAACAAAATCATATAAAAAGTTAATTTGTTCATCGCATTCATTCCCTAATAACTATCCCGCAGTTAATTTTTAAGTTTTGCAAAGCTATGCAGCTTATCCTCTGCTGATTCTCTTAGCTGCTTTATATTAAGCAGCAAACTTGTGACCGTGCCAATTTTGGATTTTGGATTAAAAAAGTTTTTTGGTACTGCTTCGACCCTTGTAGTCAGGGTCAACCAAAAAGGCCTTTGTGACCCTCGATAGTATTCGTGCAGCATCTCCCAGAGAAGGATTAGCAACTGTGCGTAACATCTGACTTGCTAATGCAAAGCTATCGTCAAGCCAAAATCATCAACCCCTGTATCCTTGTGGTCAGGGTAAAGCCAAAATCGTTTAACTGAAATTTTAGTTGCCATTTTTCAGCTTTGTTGTGCTGTTTTAGTGTAGGATTTTTCCTAACAATTGCGTCTCCAAGAAACAGTAAGTATTATTTTTACATCAGACTAGTAAATTTCTTGGTAAGAAAGTATAACAAATTAACCAAAACATGGAAATTACTTGATTTTTGAAAGGATTTTGAAGCTAACATTTTATCGACATCAGGAGAAGCACCTGAAAGCGACTACAGGTAAGCAAGAAGCTGTCATCCAGAAAGTCCGTTGCCAAACTCACAAAAAGTCGTCTGGTGTAGACATCGCCAACTCATGATTTTTTTACTATAGTATTTATTTATACTATTAATTTGTAGCAATGAAAAGCAAACTAACATAGAAAAAATTTTAATTCAGGATTATCAAAACAGTAAGTTAAATGTAACAACGGACACAGAAATGTCAACATATTTATCTCAAGTCTGGCAATTGCTGAGAAATTATGTGAGGGGTACAAGGTTGCAAGAAATGCCAAAGACCACATCGCCAGAAACCGAAGCAGTTTTACCTCTAGGAAAAAGTATTAAAGAACTAGACAAAAGCATTAAGTTTACTCAAGATAATTTACAGGAATATTTATACTCTCCAAGACTGCAAGAAAGCTTAGAAAAATGGACAATAGTAGACAGCGATTTGACTTCTAAGATCGACGATCGCGCATTGGGCACTTTACCATCTGGGGTTTGTTTTAGAGTGTGCGATCGCCAGATGCATGAAGAGATTTATGATTTATTGGGCAATGCCGCCCTCAAACCAGAAATAGTCAGCCAACTAATGGAATTGATTGTGACTGGTAAAAAAATTCGCCCAGAACTACTTTTCTGGCGGCTAGAAGATTTTTATCGTCGCTGGTGTCAGGGAGAATTTATCGATGGGACACCAGATGATAACCTGCCTCAGAAAACAAAGTTAAAGTTGGCAGCACAAAATATTGCGATCGGGTTGAGACAGGTAGACATATATACAGGGCTGAACGTACTAATTTTACTGTTAGAGTTACACCGCTACGCCCAAGAACGAGATGAACTCAAACAAAAAATCACCTTCTATCCATCAGATCAACCAGACACAGACAATTTTTTCACATCCCAACTGCTGCGGATGATCAACTATAGTGATGCGCTGGAAATTGGCAACTTTAGCAGTATAGTTGGGCAATTCCTCAAAGGCGGCAACTTTCAGAGTGCTTATCTGGGTGATGCTAACCTCACCGGGGCAGACTTTAGCGGTGCTGACCTCAGCCTTGCTTATCTCGGCGATGCTAACTTAACTGGCGTCAACCTAAGCGGTGCAAACCTAAGCGGTGCTAACCTTGGTGATGCCAACCTCAGTGGTGCCAATCTTAGCGGTGCTAACCTCACCAGTGCCGACCTCAGCAGCACTAACCTCAGCGGTGCTAACCTTAACTGTGCCAACCTTAGCCGCGCCGACCTCAACCGCGCCGACCTCAGCAGTACCAACCTTAGCCGCGCCAACCTCAGCCGCGCCGACCTCAGCCGCGCCGACATTAGCAGCAGCAACCTCAGCCATACTGACTTAAGTAACGCCATCCTTTTTGGTGCGAATCTGAGTGAAGCTAACCTTAGCAGCGTCAACCTCAGCCATGCCGACCTATGCCGCGCCGACCTCAGTGGTGCTGATTTGAGTCATGCCATCCTCAACGGTAGTAACCTCAGTGACACAATTCTTTTCAGTACCAACCTGAGTGATGCCATCCTTGTTGCAGCAGACCTCAGCTACGCTAAACTTAACGGTGCCAAACTTAACAATGCCAGACTTAACGGGGCAATGTTCTTAGGTGCTGACCTCAGCGGTGTAGACCTGAGTCGAGTAATTCTCAACGAAGCCGACCTCAGCGGCGTGATTCTTAACGACGCCGACCTCAGTGGTGCCGACCTCACCGACGCTATCTTGTTCGGTACAGACCTCAGCTATGCCAACCTTAACAGTGCTAACCTCAGTGGCAGTAACCTCAGTGGTGCTATTCTCAACGGTGCGGATCTCAGCCATAGCAATCTCAGCTATGCCATTCTGGGTGGTGCAGACCTCAGCGACGCGAATTTAGAAGAAATGATCTGGGGTAAAAAGCAGCAGTGGGAAGGTGTACGGGGATTAGAGACAGCAGTGAATGTACCAGAGGCATTAAAAGAAGAACTGGGGCTGAAGTGAGATGAGGGCGGCGTTGCAGAACAGTGGGATGAATTGGAGCAAGCTCTGGAGGTTCTTGAGGGTCTTGAAGCAGGGGGGAATGAAAGGAAGTTGCCAAATCATCCCGCAATTATTATGCAATGCCACGAGGGGAAAGGTAAAACCCAAGCTTTGAACACCAATTTCCAAGTTCAAAGGTGCAACTTCCGAGTTCAAAGGTGCAACTTCCGAGTTCAAAGGTGCAACTTCCGAGTTCAAAGGTGCAACTTCCGAGTTCAAAGGTGCAACTTCCGAGTTCAGAGGCGCAACTGCCGAGTTTTGAACACGACTTTCCGAGTTCCGAACACCATCTTCCGAGTTCTGAACACGACTTTCCGAGTTCTGAACACCATCTATGGATATCTCAGCTTGAATGATGAACTCAGAAATAGCTAATGTCTAATTATTAGCACGATGCGATCGCCTTTTCTCTTCCTCCGTGTCCTCTGCGCCTCTGCGGTTGGTCATTCTTACCACACGCATAAACCCTAAATTTTACACTACACTCTAAATAACCAGTAATTACAAGAGTCCCAGCGAATGAACAAGCGTTTATCGCAAACCTGGCAGAAGTTTCGGCAATCCTTCTCAGTAGGAGAGACTTTAACCACCACAGTTGAGACTGGCAAAGCAGTTTTAGAAGCCGCAAAAACCTTTCAAGAACAAAGTGACAAGGTAGAACTATTGAAACCTCTGTTACAAAATTCATCTTCACTGCTAGATGTGTTGTGTTCACCCTTAGCGCAGGTAGTGGGTGCGGGTTTGCCATTCGTGCCGCTTGGAATAGCCTTGCTAAAGTATTCCCGCGATATAACTAAACAAGATCCTTCCCTAGAAGACTGTGTATTTATAGTTAGTCAAGCTGCTTATTTGGAAAGTATCAAAGAAATTTTATCTTTATACCCATCTATTAAATCGGATGCTGACCCCAATATTAATAAAGAACTAACTAAACAACTACAAAAACTCAATGATATTGAATTAGATTATGAAAGTGCAAGCGATGCTGTAGCCTGTTTCCACGAATCAGAATTAGCGAAAGTATTTAATCAAGTTTTATTAGCGCGGTTAGCAGCAGCAAACATCCCCAACGCTAATGCTAAGATTTTGACGCAACGAGTAGCTTGGAATACTCATCGCTACATAATTAAAGCTTGGATAGAATCAGGCGATGTCATCAAAAATATAATTCAACCTTCCTTTGGAGACTGGCAGAAAGAACAGCAAAAATTCTCTAGCATTGATGAATATCTAAAAACTCATATTGCTAACAAGCCTTTAGACTTAGTTTTTGACGAAAGTTTCTCATTTCAAGATATTTACGTACCTTTAAAAGCCAAACCTGTAGATAAAAATGGTGAGATAGATCAAAAATTAGACTCCTTAGATTTAGAAACATGGGCTAAGGAAAATCTGCTAAATCCAAATAATCTAGAACAAGTGATATTTATTCAAGGAGGCCCAGGAAGAGGCAAAAGTGTCTTCTGTCGGATGTTTTCTGATTGGGTACGGCAGCATTTACATCCCATTTGGACACCGATTTTAATTCGGTTACGGGATTTAGACTCCTTTGAATCACGTTTAGAAAACACTTTAGAAGCAGAACTGAAAATTAGTTTTATTCAAAGCGATAAAAACTGGTTGACAAATAAAAACACCCGTTTCTTGTTTATCCTTGATGGGTTTGATGAACTACATATTGAGGCTAGAAGTAACCTCAACCTAGAAGCATTTATCAAACAAGTCTCTGGATTTCAGCAGGAATGTAAAAGTTACCGCGAAATGGGACATCGGGTGATAATCACTGGTAGGTCGATGTCTTTACAAGGTATCCCTCACTTGCCTCGTAATTTAGAGCGGGTGGAAATTGTCGAAATGGATGGAGAACTGCAACAAAAATGGTTGGATAAGTGGGAAGAATTACCAGCTAATAAAGGTAAAACCGCAGCCTTTGGGCAGTTTTTGCAAAGTGATAAATGTCCATCTGAGGTAAAAAAATTAGCCCAAGAGCCGCTCTTACTTTATTTGTTAGCGGCAATGTATCGAGATGGTAAATTGGCAATTGATAAATTAAAGCAAGCCAGCCGTAGCACCGCAAAAATTGTAATTTACCAAGAGGCTTTAAACTGGGTACTGACAAAACAGCGTTCGGAAGTGGATGGGACTAATTTAAATATTGAGTTAACCCAACAGAAACCCGAAGATTTAAAACGTATTCTCACAGAAGCGGCTGTTTGTGTTGTGCAGTCGGGAGGTGAATTTGCTTCCATGTCAATGTTAGAAGCACGTTTGCAAGACGACGAAAAAGCAAAAGCCTTAATTGAAAAAGCTAAAGAAAAACTGGGTAATGAAGCGCTCAAGACAGCTTTAGCTGCTTTTTACATTCGTCCTGCTGATAAACAAGAAGGTGGAGTTGAGTTTTTTCATAAGAGTTTTGGCGAATTTCTCTTTGCTGAACGCCTAAAACTACGCCTGAAAGCTTGGACACAATACTACGAAGCAGAAGACGGAAAACAATTAGTTATTCCCGAAGCCGAAATGAATTGGCAAATTTATGATTTGCTGGGTTTTGGCAGACTCACACGAGAAATTGTGGAATATTTGATGGGTTTGCTGACTGAAAATCAAGATTTTCTTTGGGAGCAGTTATTTAAACGCTTAGAAAAGTTTTACGTTAACTGGTGTAAGGGAAAATTTATTGACTCTGCGGAAGAGACTTTGCCCCAGAAAAAGCTGCGAGAGTTGCAAAAGTATGGAATTCAAGGGCTAGGTCAGCGTCATGTGGATATTTATACAGGGTTAAACGTGATGATTTTGCTTTTGGAGTTGCACCGCTATGCTCAAGGGCGAGATGATCTTAAAAAACAAATTATCTTCTATCCATCAGGTGAACCAGAAGGAAACTATAATACAGACCAACTACTTCGCATCATTAATTACACTGATTGCTTTGAGCTTGAAACTTTTTATAGCGTAGTTGGGCAATTCTTTAGAGGCGCAGACCTCAGCGGCGCAAACCTTAGGGGCGCAGACCTCAGCTGCGTAAACCTCAGCCGCGCAAACCTCGGCAGCGCAGACCTTAACAGCGCAGACCTCAGGGACGCAGACCTCAGCCGCGCAGACCTCAGGAGCGTAGACCTCAGCGACGCAAACATCAGGAATGCAGACCTCAGCGGCGCAAACCTTAGGGGTGCAGACCTCAGCCGCGCAGACCTCAGCGGCGCAAACCTCAGCGGCGCAGACCTCAGCAATCAATTTTCTGGAGATATTAGATGGGATAAAAATACAAAATGGGATGATGTCAAAGGGCTGGATACAGCAAGGAATGTGCCAGAAGCCTTAAAGCAACAGTTGGGGTTGAGTTAAGAACAGGTGGGAGCAAAGGAGCAGGAGAGAATCGTTATATAACTGTATTGAACGTGAATTCGACGGCTCATATAGTGTCCGCCTAATTAGCTCAATGATAGAAAAGACCTCTCCCTGGTTTTACTACGCAAAACCGTCCCTCTCCGACTCGGAGAGGGACAGACTTGAACTAAAGTTCAAGACAGGGAGAGGTTCGTCGAACTCACGGTGAACATCATCTTCCGAGTTCCGAACACAACTTTCCGAGTTCCGAACACGACTTTCCGAGTTCTGAACACCAACTGCCCAGTTCTGAACACCAACTGCCGAGTTCTGAACACCAACTTCCGAGTTCCGAACACCAACTTCCGAGTTCTGAACACCAACTGCCGAGTTCTGAACACCAACTGCCGAGTTCTGAACACCAACTGCCGAGTTCCAATCTCAAAAGATGGGGATCTCAGCTTGAGTAATGAGCAATACTACCTCAAAGCTAGTTCTGAGTTTGCTAACTCTACATCAGAGGGCTATATCCCGCTTGCTAGAGTGTGAGTAGTTCACGTAAAATATAGTGCCATTGTTGCAGCAGTTCTCATGACCTCATCTGCGTCGTTTGACACATTAGAGTCTTTACAGGCGGATATCGCTGAATTAATCGCTCGTTTACCGACATTAAAAAATCGGCAATTTATTCAGCAAGCACTTGCTACTATTATTCGTTTAGCTGATACCGAAATTGAGCGTCTCGATTGGAAAATCTTGTCGGCTGCATTAGCAGATATGGAGCGCGGTTTCCAGCTTTTTTACGATTACCGACACGTTCGCAAAGTCACCATTTTCGGCTCTGCTCGTCTAGCGCCAGATACACCAGAGTACCAAATGGCGCTTGAGTTTGCTCGTGCTATTTCGCAATTGGGATTTATGGTGATGACCGGCGGTGGTGCTGGAATTATGCAGGCGGGTCATGAAGGGGCTGGGCGAGAAAATTCCTTTGGATTAAACATTCAACTACCCTTTGAACAGGAAGCAAACCCTTTTATAGAAGGCGATCCCAAGCTAATTAACTTCAAATATTTCTTTACCCGCAAGCTGTTTCTCCTCAAAGAAAGTGATGCTGTCGCCTTGTTTCCGGGAGGCTTTGGCACTCAAGATGAAGCTTTTGAATGTATGACATTAACCCAGAATGGTAAATTTGGCCCAGTACCTCTAGTTTTAATCGATCGCCCTGGTGGTGATTACTGGCGCTCTTGGAGCGAATATATTGATAAGCAATTAGTAAAAAACCGCCTTGTCAGTCCTGAAGACCCCAGCCTTTACACGGTGACAGACAAACTGGATGTGGCTTGCGACGCTATCACCCGTTTTTACCAGGTTTATCACTCCTCTAGATATGTCGGCGCTAAGTTAGTCATCCGCTTGAAGACAGATATCTCAGACGCGCTGCTAGAGCAACTCAATGCTGATTTTAGCAACATTATTGTTCAAGGACGGATTGAAAAAAGTCAGGCATTACCTCAAGAAGCCCAAGATGAAACTGTTGGACTACCCCGCCTGATTTTGCACTTCAATCAACGTGACTTAGGGCGCTTGTATCAGATGATTGCCATAATTAACCAGATGGGTACTCCTTCACCAGAGGATGCAGCGCATCCAGAAAGGAAGTAGGTATTCAAAAATGCAAGGGGGAGAATTTGAATTACTTTCCCTTTCTTAGCTTCAAGGTTACAGAATTCCTTAGTCGTAGAGGTTGTTTGAAAAGTATTTCGCTGTGACTTTAGACACTTTAGCTCCCCCCTAGCCTTAAAAAGGGGGGAATCGGAATCAAAGTCCCCCTTTTTAAGGGGGATTTAGGGGGATCTAAAATTTTTGATACCGACAAGAGGACTTTTCAAACATCCTCTTAGACCTTAGACCATCGTGGATGTTGCCTGTTTCTGAATCAGGCTAACGGCATAGTATCTTTACATAAAAAAATCTGCTGTATAAGTTTTTTATCACAAATCTCATGCGGATAGGTTCATGAGAAATGAACATTTTGGCATTTTCCAAAGAGCCACAAAAACAATATTATTCACCCTACTTACAGATGGGAAAAACACCAGTTATTATGACTCAATACTGATTGTCTTAAAAAAACTTGTATATTAGCACAGTAAACAACGTTTCAAATCCTGACAGAGGAATAAAAGATGCTGGAATTATTGGGTTCAGGTTTGGTGTCGCTTTGGCTGGAAATGGCTGGGGTACAAATCAAGCCTCTAGATGCCTTAGATGCACTAACTTGGCAAAGTAGCCCTGGCTTGGTTCTTGCCCCCGATCCAAATCCAGCTGGTGCGACTACGGTGCAGGAGTATCTGAAAAAGCTCATAACATCAAAGGTGGTGGCGCAAAATCTGGCTGAGAGTCAGGGCATTTGGATGCAGTCGGGGCCGATGCTGATGGCGAATCACCAAGGTACGACTCCTTTACCGGCTGCTTCTTTAACCAAAATTGCCACTTCCCTAGTTGCTTTGAAAACTTGGGGGCCAGATTACCAATTTGATACTTTGGTGAGTGTTACTGGGCCTGTGGTAAATGGAGTTGTGCAGGGCGATTTGGTCATTGCTGGCCGTGGCGATCCTTTGTTTGTTTGGGAAGAAGCGATCGCTCTTGGTAATACTCTCAATAAAATGGGTATCAAGCAGGTAAAGGGAAATTTGATCATTAGTGGCAGTTTTGCCATGAATTTCCAACGTCAGCCGATGCTGGCGGGTTTAATGCTCAAACAAACCCTAAATCGTGCGACTTGGGGTCGCCCCGCCCTTTATACATACTCAATCATGCCCAAGGGAACGCCCAAGCCTCAAGTTGTGATTTCCGGTGGCGTAAAAGTTGAGGCACAACCAAACCCTCAACAAACGTTGTTACTGCGTCATCGCTCCTTGCCTTTAAAGCAACTGCTTAAGGAAATGAATGTTTACAGTAATAACGATATGGCAGAGATGCTGGCCGACTCAGTAGGAGGAGCAGCTGTAGTGCAATCAACTGCTGCTAACCTAGCTAGAGTCCCACAGGTGGAAATTCAGTTAATCAATGGTTCTGGACTGGGCCCTGAAAATCGCATTTCTCCCAGGGCTGTTTGTGCCATGTTTATGGCTATTCAAGCTGAGGCATCTGCCCATCAACTGAATCTGGCTGATTTGTTCCCCATGTCTGGATTTGATCACCGAGGGACACTACACACTAGGCATATTCCCCTGGCGACTGTGATCAAAACTGGCACTCTTCGGGATGTAAGCGCCTTAGCGGGAGTGATGCCTACACGCGATCGCGGTTTGGTTTGGTTTGCGATTATTAACCGTGGAACAAATGTTTGGGGTTTCCGTACTGGACAAGACCAACTCTTACAAAGTGTTGTCAAACAATTACAACAACCTCCCACCGTTCCTATTGCCCTGACTCCCCACTCAGTCATCAACACTTTACCCCAGCTAGGTGCAGCTAATCGGAATGAAATCTTATACAAAAGTTAGTTCATCCATAGTCCACGGTTAGAACAGACAGTAGACTAGTCTTATTCGCAATCCAAAAGTTTTATTTATGGGTAAAAACCGAACTTGTAAAGGGGAAATGTCCATAATAGCTTTTGGGTTTAATTTTCTATTAAGTTGATTACAGGTAGTTCGCAAAATGCCCTAACCCCAGTGGTGCAAAGAGCAAGCGAAACCTAAAGTAAAAATAACTGTAAATAGATTTGTCACGACTAAGCAACAATTAGGCTTATAAATTTAGGTTGTGATTATGCGATTTCCCAAATTCTCTCGGTCTTTACGTCAACTTAGTACTCATGTTTTAGCGATCGCGCTAGGAGTTCTGCTAACCGTTAGCACATTGCAGGTATTACCCTCCCAAGCCGAGCCAGCACCCACGGTAACTGCTCTTGATACTTCAAACCTCATTGCTCAACGGCAATCACCAGCTAGTGCTGCCATCGGTAGCACTAGCTTTGTGACAGCAGCAGTAAACCGTGTTGGTTCAGCAGTTGTCCGTATTGATACTGAGCGAACAATTACTCGTCGCGTCGATCCATTTTTAGAAGATCCCTTTTTTCGTCGGTTTTTTGGTGAAGGTTTCTCTCAACAGGTTCCTTCTGAGCAGTTACGCGGTTTAGGCTCAGGTTTCATTATCGACAAAAGCGGGTTAGTTTTGACTAATGCTCATGTGGTTGATAAGGCTGATAAAGTAACAGTCCGACTCAAAGATGGCCGCACCTTTGAAGGTAAAGTTCAAGGTATTGATGAAGTCACAGATTTGGCAGTAGTCAAGATTAACGCTGGTAACGATTTACCAGTGGCTCCCTTAGGTTCTTCTAGTAATGTACAAGTAGGAGACTGGGCGATCGCAGTTGGTAATCCTTTAGGATTTGATAACACCGTTACTTTGGGAATTGTCAGTACCCTTAAACGTTCTAGCGCCCAAGTCGGCATTAGTGACAAACGTTTGGACTTCATTCAAACAGACGCCGCCATTAACCCTGGTAACTCTGGCGGACCATTATTAAATGGTCTAGGTGAAGTGATTGGCATTAACACAGCTATTCGTCCTGATGCAATGGGTATTGGATTTGCCATTCCTATTGATAAAGCTAAAGCGATCGCTGCCCAACTACAACGCGATGGCAAAGTTGCTCACCCCTATCTAGGTGTGCAAATGCTAACTTTGACACCCGATCTCGCCAAGCAAAATAACACCGATCCCAACTCTCCGATTCAGATACCAGAAATTAATGGTGTTTTTGTCATGCGAGTTGTCCCCAATTCTCCAGCGGCATCTGCGGGTATCCGGCGCGGGGATGTAATTCTGCAAGTTGATGGTAAAGCAATTACCAGTGCTGAACAATTGCAGAATGTTGTGGAAGACAGTCGCCTTGGTCAAATATTACAGGTGAAAGTGCAACGAGGTAATCAGACACAGCAGCTTTCAGTCCGCACAGCTGAGTTACAAAATGCTTCTTAGAAGCAATGTAGCTGATTTCAATTGTGTGGAATAAGTAAGGGCACAGTATTACTGTGCCCCAAGCACGTGTCGTCTCAAAATGAGATCCACTTAGTAATATCACTACATAGTTAATAAACTTCATCATGCGTCCCGATATCGAGCAGAACAATAGCTTCACTACTTGTTTCTGCATCCAGTTCAATAGAGAAGACAACACGACAATCATAGCCGCAAGAGCAGGACTGAAGACCTTCGAGCTTGCCGCTTAGTTTGTGTGTGCCTAAGGCTGGGGCAAATACATCTGCTTCCATTTGTTGAAGAGTGTCTTCAATGCGTTGCTGGAGTTCAGTATTTCGCTTCACAAACCTACGAAATGCTCGTTTGAATTTTGGGGTCAAAACCAGCAGTCTCATTCCTCTAGTTCGTTTAAAGACTGGCGTAATGCTGCAATAACATCTTGGGCTGACTGATGCCGAAATTTACCTGTATGGAAATCAACTAGGGTTTGTTGGGCATCTGTAGCTATTTCTGCACGACGATTTTCATAGTGGCGATTTTGTAGAATCTTGATCAGCATTTCTTGCTGCTCAGAGGAAAGTTGCAAAGCGTCTGCTAGCACTTGATTGAAAGTACTCATGATCGAATTAGACTATCAACTCTCAGGTTTAAAATGATTACAAAGTTGAGTAAATTATAGCGTTCTACCTCACAATCTACGAGACAATTTGCCTTTACATACCAGATCGCGCGATCTCAACAGAAAAGCAAATTGACAAGCAGTGCTTGTGGGTAGCTTGCCACCGTAAGCATCGCTCTACCACTGATTAAAAAGTGCCAATAAAAAATCACTTACCAACAGCTAATACTAGACCTTCACGGGCTATTATGGCTTGAGGAAAAGCAGATTTAATATCTACTTGAACCTGGTCAAGAAAATCATCATGGTCATCTGGGTGATGATGAGAAATGGCTAGCTGTTTAACGCCAGCATTCAAAGCTGCATTCACCGCAGCTTGCCAGAGTAAATCAGCAGAGTCATGGTTGTGAGATGTCGGCGGAGTGTAAGTAGCATTGGCAATCAGCAAATCAGCGCCTTTAATAAACTCTAAAATCCGCTCTCGCTCCACTTGATCGGCATTCTGGTGCAAATCCGTGATGTAGGCAACGCTATACTCTTGCCAAGTCACTCGGTAGCCAACTGACCGTTGAGTTTGATTAATTAATGCAGTTGTAATAGTGACATCATCCAACTTCACATCACTGTCTGGAGTCAAATTGTAAAACTGCAATTCTGACTGCATTACCTGTAATGGGTAAGGAAAGTGTGGCTGGAGCATCTGATCGTACAGACATTGTTTGATTGAGGCTCCATTTGAGGCAGCTGTGCCGTAAATATGGAAGCAATTTTCTCCAATAAATGCAGGCGCAAAAAAGGGAAACCCTTGAATTCGGTTTGATTGACAGTTGGTAAAAAATAAATGGGCTTCTAATGGCTGTTGTAGTTCTTGCCAAATTTTACCCAGTATCCGTAAGCCAGTGCCGCCATCAAAAATTAAGCGTTTTCCAGCTACCTGCATTTCTACACAAGCAGTATTACCACCATAACGGTTAGTGTCGCTACTTGGAGTGGGAATCAAGCCTCTGACACCCCAGAATTGCACGAGAAATTCACCTGCTAGACTACTTGACAGGGTAGCAGACTTTTCAGGTATGTAGCTTTGGGAACCCGACAACTCAAAATTTGACATTTTTCTTGAAAATTTAGACCTTACTGAGCAGGTCATCGTAGCGCCGTACTTCCAACAACCTGTTTTTTTCGTCCACAATGACTACCGTAGGAGAGTAACTTTTTACCTCTTCTGGAGTGAACTGCCCGTAAGTCATTATAATCAAGCGATCGCCAATAATGCCTAGACGTGCCGCACCCCCATTTAACTCAATTACTCCTGAATGGGCTGGAGCCGGGATCGCATAGGTAATAAAGCGCTGACCGTTGGCACTATTAACTACTTGCACCTGTTCATAAGGTAAGATACCAGCTTTTTCTAAAAGGATTTCATCAATGCTGATACTACCCACGTAGTTGATATTCGCCCCTGTGAGGGTGCAGTTATGAATTTTTGCCAAAAGGAGAGTACGCTGCATTCTGGTTTGGGGTTGGTGGCAGATTTGAAAATCCGTAACAAGAGAAAGTTATGAGTAGAGACGCGATTAATCGCGTCTCTACAGGAGTTAGGAATAAAAATTCATAACTCTTAACTCCTCTATTATCCTCTATAAGCTTTGACGGATTTTTCAACTATTGCTGCAACCCTGTCCACATCTTGCCAACCGAGAATTTCAGTCACCTTTTTTTCCAAATTTTTATAACTACGGAAAAATTCAGCAATTTCATCTAAGCGGTGTGGTGCTACGTCTTTCAGGGATCTTACTTGAGCGTAGCGCGGATCTTTGTCAGGAACAGAAAGGATTTTTTCATCGCGATCGCCACCGTCAATCATCTCCAAAAAGCCAATCGGTCGCGCGGCAATCACACAGCCTGGAAAGGTTGGCTCGTCAATTATGACTATACCATCGAGGGGATCGCCATCATCAGCCAAAGTATTGGGTACAAAGCCGTAGTCATAAGGATATTTTACCGAGGAATAAAGTACTCGGTCTAGAGCAAAAGCTTGTAGTTCCTTATCGTATTCATATTTATTTTTACTTCCGCCAGCAATTTCAATCAGAACGTTGATTAGACCAGGTTTCGGTTGGGCAGGAATACGAGATAAATCCACAAAAAACTCCTCTGATAACAATGAATAATTGGGGCACTCAGTCAGCTTCGCTCCCCGTGTAGAATTTTAGGGCAATATTGGATCTCTTCCCAAGGTATTCATTTTAGGGGATAGGGGACTAGGGACTGGGGAAGAAACTTTGGGAGCATCTCGTTTTAAAGCTGTAACCTATTCTCTTGAATTAGCCAAAAGATGGAAAAAGCGTTGCGAACTTTCCTCGCAACGCTTTTTCCAAGAGGGTATTATGGATATCCTCCGCCTTTGATTACTGTTAGACGTATTTCAGCCTCTATTGTGTCAAGATTTCTGAAATCTGGAGTTACACAATACAGATTCAGCTTATTTCTGATGAACTACATTCACATCTACAGAGGTTGTCTCAAAATCAGTGTTCTGCTTTTTGTAGCTTTCCTGCTGGGGAAAGCTACGGGGAAGCTTTATCAATCTTTACTTCCTTGTAGGTTTTGGATCAGTGGTTGCGGGTTATTTTGAACATTAGTTGAAGAATAGTGGGCAATGACAAATACGGGTAGGGTAAGAGTCAACAGAGCGATCGCAGTTCCCACAATGTCTGCCAAACGTTGGGAATATGTGTCGGCAGAATTGGCAGACTGGCTATTTGAATTCATACAAAATTGAAGTTCTTCGTAAGACTGTGTAGGTCTACTCTCTGAGTGAGAGTCTTGATGCTATTGTAGCTATTTTTAAACTGTAAAATGTGTAGCATTTTACAAGCTAAACCAGTTTTACAATTGTCATAATAGCGTTTTTATACATGAAATTCTTAATACCAAGTTACAAGTCAACAAATCATGTTTTATTTTGTGATTAATATTTTCAGATGTTTCCCTGTATGGTGTAATGGTTCGCATACGCAAAGCTAACTTTAACAGCATGATAAACTACATTTTTTCGCTGCTTAAAGATTAATTAGCAAAATGTATTTGTCCGATACTTCATGATTATAACATCTCTGTAAAGGCTTTGATAAGGTCATTTTACTGGAATTACTAATTTGTGATACAGGACACAAAACCGCAAAGATACTGATAAATATTCAGTATTCTCGATTGTTATACAGTAGTTATACACAACAATATTTGATGCTAGAGAAGAAATGGGCAGGAATGATTTTTGTAACCAATCATGACTACCGAATAAATACAGATACATCAACTGTGTTGTGCAGCATGGATTAAGTGATAATACTAAACAAATATTTCAGAATTTAAATTTTCAAATCTGCGTAATATCACAGCAATTTTGTCAATCTATATATAGGTAGAGTACAAAAATGTTTTAGAAAGTGGTGTAGAGGGTTATCCCCAGACTTTCCTCATATTTGAACAAAATACCCAATTCCAATTTCTAGATCCTAAATCTGTATAACTTTTTGGATAAATCAAAATCTAATACGAGCAACCGTGTAACAAATTAACGTGAGTTCGATGAACCTCTCCCTCCCAACCTCCCTTTCCGTTTCGGAGAGGGAGGAGCAACGAAAAATTAAGCTTTTTGCTCCCCTCTCCGACACGGAGAGGGGCTGGGGGAGAGGTCAAATAAGACTTGTCGAACTCACGTCAAATTAATCAGCTAAAAAAACCGCCACTAACTATGATAGGGCGGTCTGGTTAAGCAATCGGAGGGTAATTACAGATTACTCGGCTAATAAATGGAATTGCTGTAACGAAGTTTGCATTAGATTGGGGATTGGGCATGGGAAGAGGCAGAGGGGCGGGGTGCGGGGGGCAAGGGGGAGAATGAAAAATTACCTCTTATTCTCCTCTACTCCCCAATCCCCAGTCCCTCATCCTCTTCCATAAATACTCATTGGTTCCTTGATAAATCGGGTGTAAAGATGCTTAAACGTAGATTTAATGACGCGGGGCATACCAAAATCGATGGGCATTAAATTGTCTGGTAATCGCCAATCTTCTATTTTTAATAAGTCAGGATTTAAATGGGGAAACTCGATAGCAGCTAGTTCTGGACAAACTCCTAGCCTTTGGGAAGCTGCAACTGTGGGCACTTGTTCTGGAGGAACATTGAGGATTTCTACCATTGCCCGATCTAATGCAAATATATTTGATGCAGCTGCTAAAATGCCCAGTTGGCGAGGTTCCCCATTACTGGGGCCATTTCCTTCATGACCAATGATGCCATCTAATATAGTTAAGTTAGGGTTAATAGCCCTGGCAGTTTCTACTAACATTTCACCAAACCTATTCGCATCTTTTCCAGCTTCCATGTGCCACCAAGCTTTCATTTTGCCGGGGACGCAACCAAATAAGTTTTTTACGCCGAGTGTTAATGTCAATTGGGCATGAGATTTCACTTTCGGTAAGTTAATTACTACGTCGGCTTCCATTGCTTCTTTAGACAGCCGCAGATGGTTAAAATTATCACTAATGGTTTGGTAATGCTGACCGTGAAAATCGATAATGGGAAGATTCAGTTCTTCTAAAATAGGCAGATAGCCATTTGCGACTGCTACGCCCTTGGCACTGCCAAAAGCAGGACTATCGCCCAAAAATGGCTTACCGCCAACCTCAATTACCATCTGGGCAACTTCGTAAACTAGTTCAGCACGGGTGATACACTCTTTACCAGGACGCGATCCTGTAAGTAGATTCGGTTTGAGTAAAACGCGATCGCCTTTTTTCACAAACACTGCCATACCTCCAAAAGGTTCTAGCAGTGTAACTAAGGATTCTCGTAAAGCCTCTCGTTCGTAAGATGTAGCCCGAATTAGACTAACAGATGGTTTTTGAGTCTGCATAGATGGATGGGGGATAAGGGATAAGGGATTGGGGATTGGGGAGTAGTGAGTAGGGAGCAGGGAGCAGAGGAGAAAGAGGTAATTATTTCATTCTCCCCCTTGCCCCCTGCACCCCGCCCCTCTACCTCTTCCCATGCCCAATGCCCCATAACCTATTATTCTGTTTTAAGCGGTAAGATACCACTCATTTGTTCTAGATTTAGCACTGTGGCTAAGTCTGTTTCACTCATCAATCCTCGTTCTAGGACAATCTGCCGTAAAGATTTACCAGTTTCTAAAGATTCTTTGGCGACAGCTGCGGCATTTAAATAACCAATGTGGGTATTTAGTGCGGTTACTAAAGCTAAACTGCCTTCGGCATAAGCTAAACAACGTTCCTGGTTCGCAGAAATTCCCTCAATGCAACGTTCTGTAAGGACAGCGATGGTATTACCCAGAATTTCGATACTGTGAATTAAGTTATAGGCAATCAGTGGCATCATCACATTTAATTCTAATTGTCCGGCTTGTGCGGCTAAAGCGATCGCACTGTCGTAACCCATCACCTGAAAACACACCATTGATGTCATCTCTGCCATCACTGGGTTATATTTGCCTGGCATAATCGAGGAACCAGGTTGCACTGGAGGCAGTTGAATTTCTTTCAAGCCTGTTTTTGGCCCCGAATCCATCAGCCGCAAATCGTGAGATATTTTGACTAAATCTTGCGCTAAGTTGCGTAATGCACCGGAAACGTTCACAAATGGTGCCATACTCTGCATAGCTGCCATGAGATGGGGCGCAGGTTCTAAAGGAGTATCAATCAATTCTGAAAGAACTTCTACCACACGGGCGCGATATAGAGGATGAGTATTTAACCCAGTTCCGGCTGCACTACCTCCCAAACCCAGCACCATTAAATCACCAGAGGCGGTATAAATCCGGTTTTGGTGTTCTGTCAGAATTTGCGCCCAAGCCCGAAAATTTTCACCCAAACGCACGGGTACTGCGTCTTGTAAGTGGGTTCTGCCAGATTTGACGATATCTTGAAATTCTACAGCTTTGTTTTCTAAAGATGCGATCGCCTTCTCTAAAGCTGGGTGTAATGTCTTAGATAATGCCAATAAACCACCAATGCGAATTGCCGTAGGGATCACATCATTGGTAGACTGTCCATAATTAACATGGTCATTGGGACTAACACGTTTGTAATTGCCCTTTTCTTCACCAAGAATTTCTAAGGCGCGATTTGCCAGAACTTCGTTGACATTCATGTGGTGAGATGTTCCAGCACCAGCCTGATAAACATCCACTACAAATTGATCCCGGAACTTCCCAGCTAAGATTTCATCAGTTGCTTGGACAATCGCCTGACTAATATCTTGGGGAATGCAATTTAGTTCTCCATTCACAATTGCTGTAGCTTTTTTAATTATCAATCCTGCATCTACGTAAGTAGGTAAAGGCTTGATGCCGCTAATGGGGAAGTTTTCGATAGCCCGCAGCGTTTGAATACCGTAATAAACGCTACTAGCAATTTGGCGATCGCCCATCGAATCGCGTTCGATGCGGAATTCTGTGTGTTCAGTCATAGTATTCTTTTAAAAGAGCTTCAGAAAACAGATTTTCCCACGCTTAGGGAGAAAGTGGGGAGAGAAAGAGAAGTTCTAGTAAGTTTGTCCCCTCTATCCTCTTCCTGATCACAGGGCAACTAAATTTATTTATGGGGATTTTTAATTTTTAATTTTTAATTCGGAGCGAAGCGACGTGACTTTACCCAACTGGATTACTTTCTCTCGCCTTCTGGGTGTACCATTTCTGCTTTACGGTTTATATAATCCCACACCCGAAGCTAGATGGATCTGTTTGGCAATTTTTATCGTTGCTGCATTGACTGATTGGTTAGACGGCTATTTAGCGCGGAAACTCAACCAAATTAGCGAATTGGGTAAATTTCTCGATCCCTTAGTAGATAAATTTCTGGTACTTGCGCCGTTGCTGGTTTTTATTGAATTAGGAAAAGTGCCAGCTTGGGGAGTGTTTTTGATTTTAGCGCGGGAATTAGCGATCGCAGGTTGGCGGGTGAATCAAACGACAATTACCGGGGCGAATATTTGGGGTAAACTCAAAACTGTTAGTCAAATAGTGGCGATCGCACTTCTGATCGCACCCCTACCTGAAGTCTGGCAAACTCCCTCTCTGATTGCCTTTTGGATTTCTGTTGGTTTGACTTTAATTTCTGGAGTCATTTATCTTTTGCCACAAAAAGCTAGCACTGAACAAGAATGAAATCGCAATGTAGCAATCCGATTTGATTCGGAGAACTTACTTGCGTAGGAAGGGAACTGTTAATTGGGAACAGGGAAAAGAATAGAAGCGAATAGATGTGTGCTGATACTAATTCTGTATGAAGATGCGCTAAGGCATATCTAAGTATGATAAAGAGAAACGTAGACGCATTAGCGAAGCGGTAGCGACGTTCGCGCAGCGTCTCGCCGCAGGCTACCGCAAAGGCGCAAAGGACACAAAGAAAGAAGTTAAAAGGGTTGTTTTTTCTCGCAGTCTTGTCACACATCAAAACTCTAGTAATTAACTAAAAAGCCACAAAAAAAGGCGTATTTTGTGTATGCTCTTTGACTAAGTGACTTAGCGATACCTTTTCGGGAGTAAACATGGAACGCGCCATCTCTGCGTTGGGAATTTTAGTTTTTATCGGTATATCCTACGCCTTTTCTATTAATCATCGTGCGGTGCGTTGGCGAATTGTGGCATGGGGTTTGGGATTGGAGTTTGTGTTTGCGATAGTGATTCTTAAAACTCCTTGGGGTTTAAATATATTTAAATCTCTCGGAGATATTGTCAGCCAATTTTTAGCATTTTCTGATGTCGGTGCCAAATTTGTCTTTGGAGAAAATTTCAAAGATCATTTCTTTGCCTTCCAAGTGCTGCCCACAATTATCTTTTTCTCTGCCTTCATCAGCGTCTTGTATTACTACGGCATTTTACAGCGAGTTGTAAATGTGATGGCGTGGGTAATGATGAAGACGATGAAAACATCAGGTTCAGAATCTTTATCCTGTGCAGCTAACATCTTTTTGGGGCCAACAGAATCGGCACTGATAGTTAAACCTTATATAGCAAATATGACGCAATCGGAACTCCATGCCGTAATGACGGGTGGTTTTGCGACAATTGCTGCTGGAGTCTTAGGGGCATATCTTTCCTTTGGCATACCAGCAGAACACTTGATTGCTGCTTTCTTTATGACTGCTCCCACTTCGTTGGTGGTATCAAAATTACTTTATCCAGAAACAGAAGTATCAGAAACGGTTGGTAAAGTCAAAGCAGATGTAAAAACCAATTATGTAAATGTAATTGATGCTACTACTACTGGAGCAATTGACGGCGTGAAGCTAGCAGTTAACGTTGGGGTAATGATTATCGCCTTTTTGGGATTATTAGCTGCCCTCAATGCTTTGCTGGGATGGTTAGGGTCATTTGTGGGTTTACAGCAACTCTCATTACAGTGGATTTTGTCTTTTATTATGGCTCCTGTGGCGTGGCTGATGGGCATACCTTGGGCTGATTGCCGGCAAGTTGGGGCTTTATTGGGTACAAAAACAATTTTGAATGAGTTTATTGCTTTTTTGGATTTGAAAGCACTAATTGAAAGTGGTAAAATTTCCCAACGCGCAATAATTATTACAACTTACGCATTATGTAATTTTGCAAATATCGGTTCAATTGGCATTACCATTGGCGGCATTACAGGGATAGCACCTAATCGCCAACATGATTTAGCTCGTATGGGTCTAAGGTCAATGATTGGCGGATCTTTAGCGGGTTTTATCACCGCTTGTATTGCTGGGATATTGATTTGAAGTGGGATTGGGGATTGGGGATTCGGGATTGGGAATTGGGGATTCGGGATTGGGAATTGGGAATTGGGAATTCGGAATTGGGGACTTGGAAGATTTGAATATTTGAATGGGAATTCAGATCCCAAGCAAATCTTACTCATAATTTTCCCTAATCCCCAGTCCCTAGTCCCCAGTCCCCAGTCCCCAATCCCCAGTCCTTAATCCCCAGTCCCTAATCCCCACTTCAAAGTTTTTGTAGATACTCAGGTGGTACATTCTCAACTAACCAAACACCATTAGCAGAACAATAGAAAATGTAACCCGCCTGATGCATTGCCGCAGCATTTACAGCAAAAACCACTGGTTTTCCATGTCTTGCACCAACAGTTTTTGCTGTTTCAATATCCTTTGATAAATGAACATGATGTCGCGACATTTTGGAAAGTCCTGTTTGCAGAATTGACTCTACAGATTTGTGTCCCGTGCCGTGATAAAGTTCATCTGGAGGAACAACAGCTTCTAAGTGTAAATCGACTTTTACACTATGTCCTTGGTTAGCACGAATCAGATTACCTGTAGCATCAAAAGAAAAGCGTTGTTTATCACTGGATTCAACTACCGCCTGTAATTCCTGACGGGTGAGCGGAAATTTGTTTTTAGCACAAGCGGTAAGTAGTTCATCAACATTAACCCAACCACCGGGAGCCAGTTGAATTCCAATTGCATCCGGTGTGTGTCGCAGATATTTGCTCAGATATTTGCTGATTTTAACGAGGCGAGAATCACTCATTTAGAATCACTCATTTAATTGTGTCTGACATATATACCAATACTGCTCAGTTAAGGATTTTAAACTGGAATTTGGTTTTGGGAAAAGGTTAAAGGGTAAAGGGTAAAGGTTTTTCTTTCCCCTTTACCATTCCCTTTTTCCCGTTAACCGACAAGTATTGACATATATACTACAATTATATACTTCTATATTACATAAAATTTTCATTGAAAGTGGTGGGAAGCTCCATCTCACAAATGGCGTGGAGTTTTTTATCGTAAATTAAAGGGTTTAAAACCCCTATATCTACATGTAGCAGCCATTTCAGTCGGGGTTTAAATCCCCGCATGGAATGTCTTTAATTTTGAATTTTGAATTGTTAATGGGTCTGCCTCCTTCAATGATGGTAAATTGACATAATTTGTCTTCCCATCATCGCTAATGCCACTCCAATCATTACAATGAGTGTCACCTTTCCACCAGGAACAAGTGGTTGATTGATGCTATTTGAGTTTTCTTGTTCTTGACGTTGCTTCCAACTCATTAACGCCGGAATAATTCCACCTAAAACTGAAATACTAAATGTTCCAGTGTAATCTAGGGCAGTAAAAAAGATGCTGGGGTTGAGCGTTCCGAGAGTCATAGGAGGGAAAAGAACCAGCGAATAGAGGGGTAAGCGGCTAGCAAATCCACCCTTTGCAGAGAAAAAAATATCTTTGAACAAATCCAGCAATCCGTACACAAATCCAATGAATGATGTGACGATCGCAAACTCTGAAAAAATGGATACTAGCACTCCTAACCATTGCCCTGCGCCACCTGCTCGGAGAGTTTGCAATGGATCAAAAACAGTTATCCTGTCAGATGTGCCATGTAGCATATCAAGACTGACACTTCCTAAAATTACGGCATTCCACGCCAAGAACATAATTAGAGGAATCACAGAACCAATCAAGATGGACTGACGAATTTTGCGGGCGTCTCCTTCAAGTTGTGTCACAACTAGCGGCACAACGTTTTGAAAAAACAGCGCTACAGACATCACTGAAATAGCACTACCAAGGGCACTCCAATCCTGAAATAACAGTTGGGTAGTCTGAATGTGCCTTCCTCCTAAAAATAATAGTCCCAAGAAGGAAACAATGACAATTCCGACAAAGGCGCTGTTTAATTTCTCAATAAACTTTTCTCGCCCAAGATACATAATGCCACCAAATAAAAGTGTGAAAGTCGTTGTGCCTACCCACATCGGCAATATTTGCACACCCCAGACTTTTGCCGCCGCAACTCCTAAAATCTCTCCACCTTCGGTGATGTATGCCACCAACAGAGCATAATGCATGAATAAATATGCGCCGCCGGCAATTCGCGCTCCCAACCTACCAAGGATATTTTCCACAACTCCCAAAAAACCGATACTCAAACGCCCTTGTGTTCGCATCGTGTTTAAGGTAACTTCTGCAATCAATAACCCTGAAACTAAAGCGTAGAGCCAAACAGCAATTAGTCCAGATGTTGATGGCACAATACCAGATGGCAAGGTAACAGCCGGTAAAGCGAGAATCCCCGCCCCGACGGTGGTTCCTGCAATCAACGCAGTACTTCCCAATACACTACCCGGTTGATGATTAAGCTTTTTTCCATCAAATTCGAGATGAGAAAACAACCGAGTGACTTCCTCTGAATCTTTGAGAACAGTCTTTACGGGAACCATACTGAATATCCGTACTTAAAGCAAACCAACAATATTAACATGAGGAAATATTCTTCGCAAAAATCCTGATGTTCATGGCTTTTCAGCCAAATTTTCGTAGTATTTTAACAAAAAGTACCAGGCGACTAGAAGTCGCGGCTACACAGGCAAAACCCGCGCAGGCGGGTTGGAAACGTTAATTTCCGGTCAGTCTGCGTCAGAAAACAATTTACCAACTTGCGCCAAATCTACATTCCCACCGCTGATGATGACACCAATTTTCGCCTCTGGTGCTGTCACCACACCACCTTCGAGTAAGGCAGCGGCGGCGAGGACTCCGGTGGGTTCAACGACAATTTTCAGACGTTCCCACAAGAAAAACATGGTGCGAAGAATCGCTTCTTCCGATACCGTCACCATATCATCGACATAATGCAGCACTAGGGGGAAAGTAATTTGACCAAGGCTAGGAGTTCGCGCACCATCGGCGATGGTATTGGGATTTTTGACAGTTTGTAGGGTTTTGGTGTGAAAGGATCTAGTAGCATCGTCGGCAAGGGCTGGTTCTACTCCAATTACTTTACAATTGGGTAAAAGTGCTTTGGCCGCGATCGCACTTCCTGAAAGTAATCCGCCACCACCACAACAAACTAATAGTAAGTCCAACTCACCAACTTCTTGGATCAGTTCTAAAGCAGCTGTACCTTGTCCAGCGATGATGTGCGGATGATCGTAAGGGGGAATCACTGTCAAAGAGCGCTCATCTGCTAGATTTTGGGCTAATTCTTCTCGGTTTGTTTCTTGGCGATTGTACAAAATTACCTCTGCACCATAACCACGAGTGGCAGTTTGTTTGACAGAGGGTGCATCATCGGGCATGACAATGGTAGTGGGAATATTTAGTAATTGCCCAGCTAAAGCGATCGCTTGGCCATGATTTCCTGATGAATAGGTGATAACGCCTGTTTGTTTTTGTGCTATTGATAGTTGGGCTAGGGCATTGTATGCACCTCTAAATTTAAATGCCCCTGTGCGTTGAAAGTTTTCGCACTTAAAAAATACCTGGCTATTGGTGCGATCGTTAATGATTCTAGAAGTCAGTACAGGTGTGCGGTGGGCAATCCCCAAAATTCGCTCTTGTGCTGCTTGCAAGTCAATTATAGTAACAGAATTTTGCTGTGGCATTGATAATAATATTTAATATTTTTGCTCTTGTTGATATGGATACAGATTTTTATATTTGCGCTGAATATGCTTGATCGAAGCATATTCAATTTCAGGTGGATAGCATCATTTATTGTTCTCATAAAACTAGTTACAGCAAACATTATATCTTGCTGTAGCTAGTTTTATAAAGCTTAAATTAATATCACCTTACTCATTTTGGCAACATGAATAAAACATCCGAAATTCGGCAAAAAAAAACTGCTCTAATTACCGGAGCGGCTAGTGGAATAGGTTATCAATTAACCCAGATTTTTGCTCGTCATAGTTATAATCTTGTGTTAGTAGATAAGAATGAACAAAAACTTAATGAAATTATAGATGAATTTCCCCAAAAATTTGGCATTTTTGTCAAAATTTTTGCTAAGGATTTATCTATACCAACATCCCCAGAAGAAATTTTTACAGAACTACAGCAAGCATCCATCAAGATTGATGTGCTGGTTAACAATGCTGGCTTTGGTACTTATGGAGCATTTACCGAAACAGACCTCAACACTGAACTGAAAATGCTACAGGTAAATATCGTCAGCCTAACTCATTTAACTAAGTTATTCCTGAAGGATATGGTCGAGCAAAACTATGGAAAAATATTAAATGTGGCCTCTGCGGCTGCTTTTCAACCAGGGCCTCTCATGGCAGTTTATTTTGCCACTAAAGCCTATGTATTATCATTTTCAGAAGCGATCGCTAATGAATTAGAGGGCACTGGTGTCAGCGTGACTGTTCTTTGTCCAGGGCCAACAGCATCGGAATTCCAACACACTGCTGCAATGGAAAATTCCAAGATCGCTAGCGTTAAGAGAATGATGGATACGGCAACCGTCGCAAAAATTGGTTATCGAAGCTTAATGACAAATAAAACCGTTGTCGTTCCTGGTATGAGAAATAAGATATTGAGTGAAAGTGTCAGATTTACACCCAGAAATTTAGTGACAAAGGTTGTGAGAAGTATGCACGAACTTAAAAAAAATCGGTAGTTCCATCGAGAGCATCCCAATTTTGCCAGAATATGGGGACTGGGGACTAGGAAGAGTTTTCTTCTCGTGCGAACGCTGCGCGAACAAAACTTGGGTAGTGATCTGAATCGCCGAACAATTATTCCCAGTCCCCCCCTAATCCCAGTCCCTTTTTTAACCGTTTTTATACGTAGAGAAATACATTCTCTACGTATTTTTTATGAAAAAAAGATTTATCCCAATGTATATTTCCGCATTTTTTTGGGAATCCTAGATTGAGGAAGGATTATAAACCACAAAGTATGACTTCCTGACATATCACGTAACTTTTAGAGGATAATTATGTCTAAACGCAAATTGCCCAAAGGCCGTAGTGTTAGTTCAGTTGCTCTAGAACCAGAAGTTGCGATCGCAGTTATTGGACTTTTTTCCGCGGCTGCTGATGGTGAAGGTATTTCTTCAACCGAAGAATATGCTTTAAGTGAATTTCTCAGTCGGGTTGGCTTATTTGATGATTATTCTGATGACGACTTTGAAGAATTGACCGAAAAAGTCGTCAACTTGATTGAAGAAGAAGATCCAGAAGATTTAATTGCCCAATCCATCGAATCCTTGCCCAATAAAGGTTATCGCGAAGCTGCATATATCACAGCAATCTTAGTAGTAGGGATTGATGAAGAAGTACCCGAAAGTGAACAAGATTATATCTCTGAGCTTCAGGAAGCCTTAAAGATTTCAGATGAACGCGCACAAGAACTTATAGACGGAGTATTCGGGGAAGACGAAGACGAAGATGAAGATGAAGATGAATAAGAGTATTAATTTACTCCCGTCCAACTAAGGTATTATCATCAAGTAGTTTTAATAACTATCTGATGATTAGGAAAATTTCTCTTAGCTTGATGCTGCTGTTTCTGGGTACTCAAATTGGTGTTACCCAGCCAGCAGCTAAAGCACAAACCCCAGTTGCACCAACAACTACTACAAAATCAATTTGCTCTACCCAATTGGGAACAGCTATAGATACTGTAATCAATCGTCCCTTATTTAGTCGGGTGCGTTGGGGAATTTTGGTACAACCCCTGTCAACCGAGCAAACTCTTTACAGTCGAGATGCCGAGAAGTATTTTACTCCCGCGTCTAATCTCAAATTGCTCACAACAGCAGCAGCATTGCAAACATTGGGTGCTAATTTTCGGATTCGCACCTCTATTTATCAGAATGGTAATGGTGTTTTAAGTGTTGTCGGTAGGGGAGATCCTAGCTTAAGTGATACTCAACTACAAGCATTAGCACAACAGCTAAAACAGAAAGGTATTACCCAAATTCAGCGCTTGATAGCTGATGATAGTTATATTCAAGGGGATATTGTTAACCCCACGTGGCAATGGGAAGATGTGCAATCAGACTATGGCACACCAGTCAGCAGCTTTATTCTCAATCAAAATATTTTTAGTTTAAAACTTGTACCACAGGCTGTAGGTAAACCTTTGCAAGTCGTGTGGATTGATCCTGGCGAAGCGAAACAATGGCGGATAATTAATCAGTCAGTAACCGTTGCCCAAAATCAACCAAGCTATGTCAATGTTACCCGCGAATTATCAGGAACAACATTACGAATTCAAGGACAACTGACAACGAATTCTGAACCATCTTTAATAGATTTGCCTGTAGTTGATCCTAATTATTACTTCTTACGACGCTTCCGTAGTGCTTTGGCAGCAGAAAAAATTACTTTGGGACAAACATTAGTAGTAAGTGGTGGTGTTCATCAAGAGGAAATAACATTTATAGAGTCGCCACCTTTATCTGAATTATTAATGGAAACTCTTCAGAATAGTAATAATCTTTATGCTGAAGCACTGCTGAGAGCGTTAGCTGTAAAAAAACCCAGACTGAAAAATCAGACTAGTGCTGATGTGGGTTTGGAGGTTGTCAAAGCCAGTTTAACTAAATTGGGAGTTGATCCAGCAAATTATATTTTAGTAGACGGTTCGGGTTTGTCCCGTCGCAACTTAGTGACACCAGAAGCTTTCGTACAAATTTTGCGGGCGATCGCAAAAACACCAACCGCATATATCTATCGCGCATCTTTACCCTTAGCGGGTAAAAGTGGAACTCTCAAGGGCCGCTTTCAAGATACACCTGCTGAGGGAATTGTGCAAGCAAAAACAGGTACGTTAAATGGTGTTGTTTCTCTATCTGGATATATAAATGCACCAAAGTATGAGCCACTGGTTTTTAGTATTATCGTGAATCAGTCGGATCAGTCTGCAACAGTTATACGCCAGGCAATTGATGAAGTTGTTGTGTTGTTAACGCAATTGCATCATTGTTAATATGATACTTTTCACTCTTAAATTTTTTCATGCCAGCCAAAATTTTACCACCGCCCCTGAAACCTGGAGATTTACTACGAGTAATTGCCCCTAGTGGTGCTTTGCGAGAATTTGAGGCATTTGAACGGAGTCTAGAAATTTGGCGATCACGTGGTTATCAATTAGAAACCAGTCCTCAGATAGATGACAAATGGGGTTATCTAGCAGGAACAGATGAAACCCGTCGTCACCAACTAGCGGCAGCATGGCAAGATCCTGATTGTCGTGGTATCCTTTGTGCCAGAGGTGGTTTTGGTAGCACCCGCATTTTAGAAAATTGGAATTGGTCAAACTCAGGGCTTCCCAAATGGCTCATAGGCTTTTCTGATATCACCGCTTTATTATGGAGCCTTTATACAGCAGGTATTTCCGGCGTTCACGGACCAGTAATGACGACTTTGGTAGATGAGTCAGATTGGTCAATTGAGCGATTATTTGATTGGTTAGAAAGTAGTTCTTTCACCCCTCTCAAAGGTTACGGTTGGGGTGGTGGCATAGTGACTGGCACTTTGTTACCCGGTAATCTCACGGTGGCTACTCACCTTTTGGGTACACCAATCCTGCCAAATCTAGATGGTGTAATTTTGGCGTTGGAAGATGTTACAGAAGCACCTTATCGCATCGATAGGATGCTGACACAGTGGCGTTTGAGTGGTGCTTTATCTAAAGTCTGTGGTATTGCTTTGGGTGGTTTTACTCGCTGTGAAGCGCCACCCACTATATCTAGTTTTAGTGTAGAAGAAGTATTGCGCGATCGCTTAGGTGATTTGGGAATTCCTGTTGTCTCCGATTTACCTTTTGGCCATGATAGTCCCAATGCAGCCTTACCGGTAGGTGTAGAGGTAACTTTAGACGGGGATACGGGAATATTAGCGATCGCGCATCCACATTAAGTTAAAATCAGATCCGCTGAATTAAAGAAAATGACTATATCAAAAGTTTCTTTTGGTATCATTTCTATATAAAAACTATAGATAGTGTAAAGTCTTACATGTTTGAACGCCTGCATGGTTATTCAAGGAAAACGTGATTTATGGATAAAAATTTAATAATTGATGTCGGCGTTCACACAGGTGAAGATACAGAATTTTACTTAAAAAAAGGCTTTCGGGTTGTTGGTATTGAGGCTCATCCTAAGCTTTACGAAGCTACAAAAAAGCGACTGAATTTATATATAGAAAAGGGTCAACTTACCCTCCTAAATATTGCTATATCACCGAAAGATGAACCAGTTACGTTTTACGCCAACTTGGAGAGAAGCTTTTGGGGTACAACTTCACCAGATTGGGCTATTCGGAACAAAAGCTCTTTTGATGCACCTTCTATTGAGATAAGTGTAGAAGGGCGCAGATTTGAAAGAATTTTGGAGGAGTTTGGCATTCCCTACTATCTCAAAGTAGATATTGAAGGTGCTGATTTATTATGCATACAGGCATTACGGCAGTTTAATATTAAACCACAATTCCTATCTATAGAATCAACCAAGACTTCTTGGAAGGAACTGCTGGAAGAATTTGCGCTGTTAACAGAACTTGGTTATCACAAATTCAAAGCCATCAGTCAAGGGCGCGTACCTAAACAAGTCTGCCCTTCACCAGCACGAGAAGGTCAATATATCCCATATCAGTTTGAATATGGTGCTAGCGGACTTTTTGGTGAAGAAACCCCAGGTAGTTGGCTTTCTAAGAGTGAAGTAATCAAAGTCTACAAAGGCATTTTTTGGACTTATAAAATAATTGGAGTGAATGGGATTATTTACCGGTTCCCCATAGGGAAAATGTTCCTAGACAAGCTTAAAATCCAGGAACCTTGGTACGATACTCATGTTAGTCTTTGAACACAGTATTTTATCCTAACACCTAAAAACTACTGTGGGGTTTGAGTTAACTCAATCCCATTTCCGGTAGCAACGAGCTGTACAGTAATAAGGGTGAAAAACTTCTAAGAATTTGCTCTGAATCGTTCTGTAGAAAGTCTCTACTACTTGAGGATCATCAATGTGAAAAGGGTAATCTTGATTAAAGCCTTTAAAGAAATACCAATTCAAGATTGTTTTACCAGTAGGTGTCAGCGCTTGATGAAACTTTAGTAACTGTTGGGTGGGGTCTGATAAATGTTCTAAAACATCAAAAGAAATAATCGTATCAAAAGTCTCTTTTTCAGGCATTTCTAAGTAAAAACTCATTTTGTGGCTCAAACCCATCTGTTCAGCTCGATAACGCACAAAATCATAATGAATAGGATTAAGATCGCAATAGATTACTTGCTCAACCTGTGGACAAAGGGCAGCATTAAGTGCATGAGTGCCAATCCCACCACCAAAATCTAACACCCGACCTTGAGCATGATCTACAATCAAATGTAATGTGTTTTCAATATTTTGACTTTGTTCTAGATGCCAAGCTCCCAACTCAAATAAATAAACCTCTCCCACTTGTTCACGATAAAAGTCTGTTGCTTTTTCCCAATCAAAATCTTTATGCCCTAACTCGGCCATTTCTTCTTGTCCTGTCGCTAATCTTTTTTCTAGTGTTTCTGAATCTAAATGCAAAAATTCCTGTAGATGCTGTTTTAAGTTAAATGAATTTTGCCAATAATCGCTTAAGAAAGCTGGAGCGGGATGCTTAACCATGAATTTAATTAACTATTATCATTAACTCAATATTCTATATCTTAAACTGAATCAACCTTTTCTACTTATTTTTTTCAAAAATCTAAATTTTAATAGGTATTAAATTAGACTTTTCAAACAGCCTCTTATCGATTATTTTTTAGCGAGTCAATACAAATCGCTAATTCCCTGCATACAACGAGCTAAATTACAATGTATTTTTTTGCCATCTTACATACATAATATTGCATACAAGACTGCATAAAAGATGAACGAATATTTTTGGTAATTTTTTTATTCTAAATTTTGTCGATCAGTTTGTCAGCTTTATTGCCTGTAGAAATCCACTTGGATTTTTGAACTTATTTGCGTGGTGCGCATTCGCTTTAGCGTCTCTGAAAGAGAAGCCTCTCGTAGAGAAGCGTCTCCCAGAGAAGCACAGCGCAAGCGCAATAGGCAGTGAGTATATAGAGATGCGATTCATCGCTGTTAGGGAATAGGGAATGGTGCTATGACTCTCTGTTTTAGCTTCTTGCCTAGCCATATCGCAAACATTATTGGTGTATTTGCAGAACTTTGAGCAAGCAGATAACCAAATAATTTAGTACACTAAGGAGGAATAAAATGCAAGTATTTGTTAGACAGTCATTAGCTATTGTCTCAACTGGATTGCTACTTAGCTTACAAAGTTATGAGGCGATCGCGCAAAATCGGTCTTCAACTGTCTCATCTGATAGCGTCAATCAGTCATACAGAACTCAGCAGTTCAATACTTTACCTGAAAACCAACTTAAATCGCGGATGCCAAGAGATTCGGTTAAGGCATCAACTAACAGTGCTTTCAGCGCGGGTATTGTCACTGGTACATCGGGTGCAGTAAAACCTTCAAATGGTAACTCCAACACAAATGAGCAATTAGATTTACCAATAGATTCCCCATTATCTTTTGGAACTTCTAAAGTACCTTACTCTACTTCCCGTGTTTTAGGCGGCACTACTAATCCTGCTCAGAACAATTTATACCGTCGAGCCGGAAAGTTATATATGGCTTTTGGGGGAACTACTTACAACACTGTTTGTTCAGCCTCAATGATTGGGAAAAGTCTTCTGATTACGGCTGCACACTGCATCCATGATTATGGAAGAGGAAACAATGGCTGGGCGAGAAAGGTGAAGTTTGTTCCTGCAAAAAACAGTGCTACTGAACCCTATCTATCATTTGAAAGCACGCAGTACATGATTCCTACCGCCTACTTCAATGGAACTGATACCTGCACACAGACCGGCGTTGTTTGCAACAATGATATTGCGCTTGTTGCACTTAACAATAATAGTTCAGGGCAACAGGCAGGCAATCTTACTGGCTGGTTCGGTTATGGTTGGAATGGCTACAGTTATGCTGTGCCAGGCGCAGCCTATCAAGGCGTTTTTGGTAATAAGCTATTTGCGTCTATCACTCAGCTTGGATATCCTGGCTCTTTTGACTCAGGTTTGAGGATGCAAATTAACACTGCCTATGGTGCATACTACGCTACCGGCAATCTAAAGAATACTTGGTTAGGTTCCGCTATGACTGGCGGATCTAGCGGTGGCCCCTGGCTTGTCAACTTTGGCGAGGATGCATCAGGAGGAGACTATGGCTCTTCAAACATCCGTAATGTTATTGTCGGAGTCACAAGCTATGGTAATAGTGAGCAGCGAATGGGTTCGTCTTGGTTTGGACAAAACCTAGAATTTCCCAATGCTGCTTATGGCAACCGTGGGGCAGGCAACATTGGAAAACTAGTTTATGACGCTTGCGATAACTCTGCATTGAGCGCTTGGAAACTTCAAAGTAAGGGGCGTTGCACATAAGTGCTTAGGCTACCGTTGTTAAGGTGACAGGACTTACACAAAATTGCCAAAAAGCTTAATTTATCGAATTCTCAAACTGTCGCGTTAACACGGTAGTGGTTAGGGTTCACAACACTTCCTGATCCATCTCTAGTAAGCGGTTAGGCGTTATGCAAACAAAGATGGTTTCGCTCAAATTTGTCTTAATTCAGGTGGGTTTTATTTTCAATATTGTCGGTATTGCCCTGACTTTCAGCTTTCCTTTATTGGCCTGTACAAAGTCTTCTTCAACTCAATTACCTACTATGTCCTCCGAACGCCCTCCGCAATCTCGTGTTGCTTTGAAAAATTCTTCTTGGCGACTTGAGCGTTGGGAGCGTCAAGGCTCTGCTGTTGCACTTGTACCTCAAACAGAAGTGTCTCTGCATTTTGAGGACAATCAGGTGAATGGGTTTGGAGGGTGTAATAGTTTCGGTGGTTCTTTTGAACTGGTTGATAACCAACTTTCCTTGGGAATATTGGATGCAACTCAAAAGGGTTGCAATCCGGTTGTGATGAATCAGGAAGCCCAATTCTTATCAGCCCTTCAGTCGGTATTTCGTATTGGCTCAGATGCTTCTGGTCGTCTGGTATTATTTTATGCCCTGAATGCAGATGAAGGAGTGCTGTATTTTGCCCCTACGAAGTAGACTTGCGACACTTGAACTTGCATTTGTCACAAGTCTTAGGTTCAGTGGCGAATGGCACTAAGAAAAGATACAGCCCTTACTCTGACTGGAACAAGCCTAGACCAAGTATAGCAGGGGACTGGGGACTGGGTTGAAAGTCTGTTTGTATAAGGTTTTATCATCAGTTAATGTCCTAACCTCCTCCTCTGTTGCTATACATAAGTGCTGAGTAGTTTTTTACTTACTCAGCACTCAGCACTCAGGACTGAGTGTTGTCAAAGATTATGAGGTGGGCATCTTGGCTACCCCATAAGATTAATTCTCAATTACACTTTCGACTCATAACCAAGTGTCCATTAGCTAGTCGATATACGCCTTCGGGTTCAACTATCGAGTCGCCTTTTTTCCACTGACGCATTACACCATTACCTATGATATTTTGTACATCGCCTGTAGGGTAGGTTGAAACTGAGGCGTTGCCAGGACGGATAGGTAAACCACCAGTACCTATAATTATAAAAGTGCCTTCTTGCTTGGGATTGCGGGCAATGCAACTATTGGCAATTAGCGCGTTAGTATCAATGGGATTAGATTGTAATTCTGTGAGGCTGTTTTGAATGAAGGTAGTATCGGGCACACCGATGATATTACCAGAGATTGCACCAGTGGCGTTGATGTCGGTGCGATCGTTATTATTTAGTAACTCAAGACTATTTGTGTCAGTTAATGTTTGTGTAGGGCGATATAGAGAATCACTAAACAAAGCACGAGTCTTAAAAGTAATATTGCCACCTTGACCCTCTGGTGCAAATGCCAGAATATCGCTATCTTCGTAAAGCGATAATGGTATTAGCATTGAGGTTTATATTACCTCCACTCGCTTGACCTGTAGATAAGTCGGTGCGGATATCACTGTTGTTACGTAGGCGAATATTTCTTGCAGTAATACCAATATTGCCACCGCTTGATAGTTTAGCACTTGCGCTTACTAAACTATTATTCGCACTGTAATTGCTCTTGGCAATAATGTTAATATTGCCTGCAATACCTTCTCCCTCACTGCGTGCAAAAACTCTAGCATCAAATGTTGTTTTCACCTTAATGATGTCTGCGTTTGGATATTTCGTGTTGGAGTAAGTTAAAGGTTCCAGTTAAGATTAATTGGTGGTCATCAATAAGTAGAATTTTCATCACTGGTGATTGAGGTAAATATTGACTTTTTGTAAATTTTTCAGTACAAATCTTAACCATATATCTTTCGCCAATCAACGTTTTTATACCTTCAAACACTGCATTCTAATTCAGGAGGCAGGAGGTCGAAGGCAGGAGGAAGAAAATATATTTTTGCACTCTGCCACTTTCTTTTAAAGCCCCTAAATTTATTTATGCAAAACAAAAAAATATGTATAAGGAGTGGCGCAGCGCATATTTACCCTGTCTCTCCTTCTTAAATCCCCTCAATTTATTTATGGAGATTCCTCCTGCCTTCTGCCTCCTTACTTATGCGATCGCATTTGGGTTACTCCTTGTTTTTAAATTTACTTTATTAGGGTATTGTGATTTTTGCAACACATCCTCCAAATTACAATGCAGTTTTCTGCAATCTTGCATACACCATCCTGTATATAAGTAAGCAGTAAATAGGAATGAATAATGGTTATCGAGATATCCAAGAAATTCTTGTCTATTCTGCCCATCAAAATGATTCATCTAAGTAAGTCGATGAGAAAAATTCAATGTATATGAAGAAATATAAATTAGCTGTAGAGTGTGTTATGCCGTAGGCTAACGCACCTGAGATTGTTGACGTGCGGCGCTTAGCGACAATCTCAGGTGCGTTAAAATTCCTTAACATAGCTAGGAAATATTAGCACCGACTTACTTACTTCAATAACATCATCTTTTAGATGTATTTCAAAAGGGGAGCAATGCAACTAAAAGATGAGCGATAGCTAATCGTCAATACTGAAAATAGATTAGTTAAAATGTACTATTTAACACTTTTTTTAAGATACTGTATTGACATGATAATTTGATCAGCTCAACAAAATTTAATATTTAAAATTTAATTTTTTATTACGAAAACCAAACATTTTGTATCGCTCGTCACTTTTTACTAGTAAACTATCGCACTAATATCACACTTTAAAGATTGATATTGTCAGCTTTCTATAAGTTGGCTGATTCATCAACAGGAAAATTCATAAACAGATGAGAAGACAATTTAACCGACGCAAGTTTATAATCTACGGTTCTTTAACTTTTGGAAGCAGCTTTTTTTTGAAAGCTTGCGCGAATAATTCTCCAATCGCTACAGAGAGTCCAGTTGCGCCTTCTGCTGCTTCACCAGCGGCGGCGACTACTGGTGACACCATAAAAGTAGGTATTTTGCACTCTCTGAGTGGTACGATGTCCATTAGTGAAAAAAGCGTTGTTGATGCTGAAAAATTAGCAATCAAAGAAATTAACGCTGCTGGTGGTGTTTTAGGTAAACAAATTGAAGCAATTACCGAAGATGGTGCTTCTAACTGGGATACTTTTAGAGAAAAAGCAACCAAGCTAATCGATCAAGATAAAGTCGCTGTAGTCTTTGGCTGTTGGACTTCTGCTAGCCGCAAGAATGTTAAGCCAGTATTCGAGAGCAAAAACCACATGCTCTGGTATCCTGTGCAATATGAAGGTCAAGAGTGTTCTAAAAATATTTTCTACACTGGCGCTGCACCCAATCAACAAATTGAACCATCTGTTGATTGGCTGTTAAAAAATAAGGGCAAAGAATTCTTCTTAGTTGGCTCTGACTACGTTTTTCCTCGGACAGCTAACACAATTATTAAAGCTCAACTAGAAGCTTTAGGCGGAAAAACAGTTGGTGAGGATTATTTACCTCTTGGTAACACAGAAGTTACACCAATTATCACTAAAATCAAGCAAAATTTGCCCAATGGTGGCGTGATTTACAACACCTTAAATGGTGATAGCAACGTTGCTTTCTTCAAACAATTAAAAGGGGCTGGATTGACACCAGATAAATATCCCTCCATGTCTGTAAGTATTGCTGAAGAAGAAGTCAAAGCAATTGGTGTAGAGTATCTCAAAGGTCACTATGCAGCTTGGAACTATTTCCAAACAGTAGACACACCTGCTAATAAGAAGTTTGTAGCAGCTTTCAAGAAAGAATACGGTGAAAATCGGGTGACAAATGACCCAATGGAAGCAGCGTACATTGCAGTTTATTTGTGGAAACAAGCAGTCCAAAAAGCTGGTACTACAGATATAGCGAAGGTAAGTGCTGCGGCTTATGGTCAAACTCTAGATGCACCTGAAGGTAAAGTGACAATGGATGCCAATCATCACATATCCAAAATTGTGCGGATTGGTCAAGTTAGACAAGATGGTTTGTTTGATATTGTCTATGCTACTCCAACAGCAGTTGAGCCAGTTCCTTGGAATCAATTCGTGAAAGAAACTAAGGGATTTGCTTGTGATTGGAGTGACCCTGCAAAGGGTGGTAAGTTCAAGAAAGCCTAAATAATTCGTAATTCGTAATTAATTAACGATTACGAACTATCAGAAATAAGTAGGGTGTGTTACGGCTTTAGCCTAACGCACTATCTTAGATAAAGGCACGTTAGGAGGTCATGTCATGTTTTTTGTTAGAAATAATATAGAAATGCACGCCTAACATATCCTACGTTAATTCTAAAAACGAGAAACTGATAGATAGGGGAAATAAGTGTTAGCAGGATTTTTAGAAGCTGTATTTAATGGTATTAGTATTGGCGCTGTATTATTAATTGCTGCGCTGGGACTAGCTATTATATTTGGATTGATGGGCGTCATCAATATGGCGCATGGTGAATTGATGATGTTTGGTGCTTATACAACTTATGTTGTCCAAAATATCTGTAAACAATTGGGCGGGGTGTGGTTTGAAGTCTATATATTTTTGGCTTTGATTATTGCATTTATATTGACGGCTGGTGTGGGAATAATTCTAGAAAAAGGTGTGATTCGTTATCTCTATGGACGCCCATTAGAAACTCTATTGGCAACTTGGGGAGTAAGTTTAATTTTTCAGCAGTTTGTCCGCAGTGTGAATTGGGTATTGATAATTGGTCTAGGCTTATTTTCTCTGCTGTTTTTTGGAGGTTTATGGATTTTAAATTCCCGCACAGATTTGGGAAGAGTTCGTAACTGGATTGTGACAGTGATATTTTTATTATCGCTGGGGGTGACAATTACAACGGGCAATTTATTGAATCAAACTTATCAGTTAGCAGTAACTCAACCTTGGTTTGGCGCTCAAAATGTGGATGTGACAGCACCGACTTGGTTACAAGCGGGGATATCTTTGGGTGGTGTACAATTACCCTTTGCCAGATTATTTATTATTGCTTTAACAATAATCTGTGTGGCAGGAATTTACTTGTTTTTACAACGTTCTAGCTGGGGTTTAAGAATTCGGGCGGTGACGCAAAATCGGAGTATGAGCGCTTGTTTGGGTATCCCAACTCAAAAGGTTGATGCGATTACTTTTGCACTGGGTTCGGGTTTAGCTGGTGTGGCTGGATGTGCGATTAGTTTGCTTGGTTCTGTAGGGCCAAATACGGGACAAAACTATATTATTGATACTTTTATGGTGGTTGTTGTTGGGGGTGTGGGGAATTTAGCTGGGACGATTGTGGCTGCTTTGGGTATTGGTACGGCTAATTTTTTAATAGGTTCTGGTACTTTGGCTTTGTTGTTGACTCCTGTTAAACCTTTGGCTGATTTCTTTACTTTTTTTGCGACGACGAGTATGGCGAAGGTGATGGTATTTGCGCTGATTATTGTGTTTTTGCAGTGGAAGCCTGGAGGGATTTTTCCACAGAAGGGACGTACTGTTGATGTTTAAAACGAACCGCGAAGACGCAAAGGACGCGAAGAAAGAATGAGAAAGAAGGGAGGAGGGTTATTAATCGAGGCTGGGGTGGTGGTTGCGATCGCACTTTTCCTCATTATCATTATGCCATTGTTGCTGTCGGAGTTTCGCCTGAATTTGTTGGGGCGATTTTTGTCGCTGGCGATTGTGGCTTTGGGTATTGATTTGATTTGGGGGTATACTGGTTTATTAAGTTTGGGACATGGTATTTTCTTTGGTTTGGGTGGATATGCGATCGCAATGTACCTGAAACTGCAAGTCCCTACTGGAGAATTGCCTGATTTTATGGGGCTTTATGGGGTTACTGAACTTCCCGCTTTTTGGCAACCTTTTTATTCTTTTCCTTTGACAATAGCTGGTGTGGTATTAATTCCAGGATTATTGGCAGGATTGTTGGGATATTTAGTTTTCCGAAATCGCCTCAAGGGAGTTTATTTTTCTATCTTGACTCAAGCCGGAACTATTGTATTTTTCAATTTCTTTAACGGTCAACAACAATTTTTCAATGGTACGAACGGGCTGATAGATTTTACAACTTTGTTTGGCGCAACGGTGAGCGATGCCAAGACGCAGTTTGTTTTCTACACGCTGACGGTAATATTTCTCGCAATCACCTATGGAATTTGTCGCTGGTTGACAACTGGACGCTTTGGCAGATTGTTAATAGCGATTCGTGATGATGAAAGTCGGGTAAGATTTTCTGGCTACGACCCTACAGATTTTAAGGTGTTGGTGTTTGCAGTTTCCGGTGCGATCGCAGGCATCGCAGGAGCATTCTACACAATTCAGAGTGGTTCAGTATCACCCAGAGCAATGGATATTGCCTTTTCCATTGAAATGGTGATTTGGGTAGCAGTAGGCGGACGTGCTACTTTAATTGGCGCAATTGTCGGAACTTTATTAGTAAATTATGCCCGCACTTTTTTAAGCGAACAATTTGCCGAAATCTGGCTATTTTTCCAAGGCGCATTATTTTTGATAGTCGTCACAGTCCTTCCTGACGGTATCGTGGGATGGTTGCGTAGTCAGAATATTTCGCTTTTCAACCGTCGTCAAGAAATTGCTACATATCCCACCTTGCAAGAAGACCCCGAAGTGCAACATGAACGCGAAAATATTGGAAACTGAAAATGTAACTGTTAGCTTTGACGGTTTTAAGGCGCTAAACCAGCTTAACTTTAGTATGGATGTGGGTGAATTACGAGTAGTAATTGGCCCCAATGGCGCGGGAAAGACAACGTTTCTTGATGTAATTACGGGGAAAGTACAACCTACCGTAGGGCGAGTTTTATTCAAAGGAAGAAATCTGCGTTCTTTACCTGAATATAAAATTGCCCGATTGGGAATTGGACGCAAGTTTCAAACACCCCGAATTTACTTAAATTTAACACCCCTCGAAAATCTGGAAATTACCAGCAACAAGAAGAAAAATGTCTTTTCTACTTTGTTTGAACGTTCTAATGCTACTGAAAAGAATAATATTAAAGGATTATTAGAAACCATCGGTTTAACTCCGAAAGCTGATATCAGAGCAGCTTTACTTTCTCACGGAGAAAAGCAACGTTTAGAAATTGGGATGTTAGTAGCACAGTCACCTGATTTGTTACTTGTTGATGAACCAGTTGCGGGTTTAACAGACGAAGAAACATATAACATTGGCGAACTACTTTTAGCACTAGCGCAGAGTCATTCAATTTTAGTAATTGAACATGATATGGAATTTGTGCGTCAAATTGCCAAGAAGGTAACGGTATTACATGAAGGTTCGGTGCTGTGCGAAGGAAATTTTGAAGAAGTGCAAAATGACTCTCGTGTAATTGAGGTTTATTTGGGAAAACAGGAAGACTAAATTTTTATCTCAAAAGCTCGACATGGTACTCTATATTTAGGCTTCTCAGAGATAAAGTTTGACATGACTGCAAAGACCATAGAAGATATTAGCAATCCTGATACCTATAAAGGTATGTATTCTTTCCATAAATACTGGGGTAAAAAGCCAACTGAAAGTATTGCTTTTTTTATACAAAATTATACAAATGAGTCAGATATAGTTCTTGATCCATTTTTAGGTTCAGGTCTTATCAGTAGAGAATGTTTGTACAGAAGAAGAAGATTTATTGGAATTGATATTAATCCTTTTGCAATTGAACATACCAACTTCTTGTTAGAACTTCCAAAAGCTTCGGAATTTAAATCAGCCCTACAAGAGATTGAAACAAATATTAAACAGAAAATCAATGAGACATATTTCACCATTAATGGAGAAATAGCATCGCATTATTTATGGAGTAGTGGTGAAATTTTAAAAGTATGGATGAAGCCAAAGGTAGGGAGGAGTAGAATTGAGATAGGAACAACAAGCTTTGATTTAGAAAAACTTGGCTATTTTTCTCAATATTCAATAAGGAATATTAGAAAACTTACTTTTTTTACAAATTCAAGAATTAACTCAAATAATCAAATGTCAATCTACGATTTGTTTACTCGTAGAGCTTTGTATAATATTGATTTAATAATGGATGAAATTAAACTCTTTCCAGATGCAATTCAAAAAGCTTTATTATTAACTCTTACTTCTTCATCAGGGCAAATGTCATCTATGGTATTTGCAATCACCAATCGAGGAAAAACCAAGAATCAAATTTCTAATAAAATTGAGGTCGGCAGTTGGGTGATTGGCTATTGGAGACCAGAATTACATTTTGAGATTAATGTTTGGAATTGTTTTGAGAGTAGAGCGAAAAAACTCTATAAAGCATTAATTGATATTAGCGATCATAAATATCCAAGACATGAATCAATAAGTGCGCTCTTAGAAAGTAGACAAGGAGCATTAATTATTAATGATGATTGCATAGATGTACTGCAAAAAATACCAGAAAAAACTATAAAACTGATTTGCACTGATCCTCCACATAGCGATCGAATTCCATACCTTGAATTAAGTGAAATATGGAATTCTATTTTAAATAAAAATGTTAACTTTGAGAAAGAAATAATTATTTCTAACGCCAAAGAGAGAAATAAAAAGAAAAACCAGTATATTGAAAATATGAAATTGTTTATAGGTGAAGCTAGTCGGATTCTTACTGATGATGGAATATTTCTAATGTACTTCAATGCCCGCGATCAAGAAAGTTGGAAATTCTTAGAAATCCTTGAAAATAATTCTAATTTAAAATTTATTGGGGCTTTCCCTATGGAATATTCTGCAAACTCAGTAGTGCAAGATAATAGAAAAGGTGGAATGAAAACAGATTATGTTCTCGTCCTCAAACGAAAAGGATATAGTATTAATTCTCCGCAGGAACTTAATAAGATACCAGGTTGGTCAACTTCAATACCCAAAATAGCCTCAGCAATATAAGATGAAGATTTTTAAGGATTTGCTATGAAGAATTTTTCTTATTGGAAAGGATTATATGACAGCGATCATTTAACAGAATTTAATACGGATTATGCAGGTCAATTATGGTTAAAAACTAAATCAATCATAAGAAAAGAATTAGTTTCAGAATTTGTCAAAAAATATTCATTGGTCTTAAATACTAGCAGCTTAAATGGACAGTTCGAGGAATTATTCCTGCTTTTGCAATCAAATCTACCTCAGTCTCATCAGCAATTGGATTTATATATTAAGGAAAAGAATGTAAAAATATTGGAAGCCTTAAATAAGGAAAGTCTCGTTTCTGAATTATATAAATTGAAAACATTTGAATGGGGAGGTGATTATCAAAATTCACTGGATAAATACTTGGTAAGCCATTATATAAAAACGAAAGATATTATATCTTATGACATATTGATGTCTAAGTTCGAGATAGAGGTAAATCGTGTTGTTCAAGGATATGTATTAAATAGTTGGTATAACCATTGGTCTAGTATTTTAATTGAGCATATCTTTAAATCGCATCCATCTATTTTACCTACTGTTGGACAAATTAAGAGTGTCGATTTTTTCATTAAAAATATACCTTTTGATTTAAAGGTTACTTATTTTCCATCAGAATATTTAAAATCAAAGAGGAAGGAAAAGAATCTTCCTGTTGAACTTACTTTTTTAAAGAAAAAAGCAAAGGAGCTTTCAATTAACTTTGATAAAACTGCAAAAACTTCCAATATATATTATGAAATAACTGAAAAGTTAAGAGATCGAAATGACAATGTATCTGAATCTGTTCTTAATCAGTTGAAATCTGAAAACGTAGCAATTGTTAACGAAGCTCAACAGAATCCTAGAAATTTAGCAAAATGGTTGTATGAGAATCAGGGAGAAATGCGTTTTGGCTCAGAAAATCGCTTATTTCTTGTATTAATTGATACGAATGATTTTTCAAGCTCGTGGAAACTAAAAAGGAACTTAGACCTTTTAACACCGACGATAAACACTTTTCTTGATGCTTTTAGCTCAAAGCAAATATCAGATTTAAAGATGAATTTTAATTATCCTGGTAAGTAGGTGGTTACAATTAAATATAAGATAGAGAAGGTCTAAAAAACAGGTACTACAAGATGTCTGCTCCATTGCGAGTTAGATTAACAGATTT
>NZ_JBALFD010000053.1:0-28401 GCF_036916985.1 Nostoc sp. | reverse complement strand
GATTGAGCTAGAAACCCTTTGGCAGGCATAATAATGCTGAATGCACGGATATATCTAGTTTACCATTTATGCAATTGAAATGTGGAACAGCTTATTACCTAACCATAAACTATTTTATTACCACAAACTTAATTAATAATGTTAAGCGAAAAATATAAATTTAAAATTACCCGACTAACCCAAAAAACTCCGGTTTTCAAAACCATTATTTTTTTTCATTATACTTATAAGTTTAATCTTGGCTTTTTTATTAGACTTAGCTTTGGGTTCAGTTGATATTCCTCTTAAGAGGTTGTTTGAAAAGTATTTCGCTGTGACTTTAGACACTTTTAGATCCCCCCTAACCCCCCTTAAAAAGGGGGGAACCGGAGTTAAAGTCCCCCTTTTTAAGGGGGATTTAGGGGGATCTAGAACGTTTTGCTACCAAGAAGAGGACTTTTCAAACATCCTCTAATGAAGTAGTCAACATTTTGCTCGGATAAGAGCCAGAAAAAGTTACATGGACTCATATTATTCTCAAATTTCGCCTACCTAAAGCTTTAACTGCAACTATCTGGACTATTCGTGCTTTAAAACGTGCAGGGTTCAAAGTTAATCAAATTCAAAATATCTTACCAAATGCCGGAGGCTTTACGTAATTCATAATTAAAATTTTTGTTTATGTAGCTTGCATTTTTTTACCTTGGGGTTTTGATAGTGCTTGTAATTCTTCCCGACTGTAATGAAGGGGTAATTCAATTGGTTTGCGATCAGCGCCTAATCCCAAACTAATAGTCGGCTGAAGTTCCTCAATAAATTCTTCTGCATAAACAACCAGTTCATTGGCTGCAACTCCTCCAGCGATCGCACCCGCAACTCCACCAATCGCAGCACCAACTTTACCACCAATTGAGCGACCTAGTGCGGCTCCAGCAATCCCGCCTCCTACAACTCCCAATCCCGTCGTAATAGGATGAGTATTAGAGGATGATGTTTCTCTTGAGTTTTGATTTTGCGTTTCTAAATCAGTCTGTTGATCGTTCATAAATTTGTCCATCCTAGAAATAATAAACTTTCTACTTCAAACGTTCAGCTAGATGAGCGCCAACACGCAACGCATTTGCCATAATTGTGAGTGTTGGGTTAGCACCGGAATTTGACGGAAAGAAACTACTATCTACCACATAGAGATTATCGACATCATGAGTACGGCAATTGATGTCAAGGACTGAGGTTTTGGGATCTGTGCCAAATCGACAACTACCGCATTGATGACCAACTGCTTGTTCTGGTAGCTGAGTGCGCGGATAAATGCTAAATGGCAGAACGCTTTTAGCAGAGTGCGGGATTGACTTGAGTACAGATGTCCATCGGTGAATTAAGCGATCGCTTGCTTCGGTATTGTTCAGTGTATAGTCAACATGAATCTTGTCGCCCACCACCCGAATCCGATTATTGGGGTCTGGTAAATCCTCTGTCTGCAACCACCAGCCAACCGATCGTTCGGCCAGCAAATGGCGCTCAAAATGAGGAATCAACTTGACAAATGGAGCCATCAGTGGGGGGGCTTCTCCGGGAATCATATCAGCTAGGACATTACCTGTATTCTGTACCATACCCATCGGATAAGGAAAATCCGGTTCTCCCCAGTAAAAATCGTTGACGGCGATGGTTTTTTGAAAGTTGGCGTGATTCACCTCTAGGTGTATGGAAACTATGGCTGTTTCCAGTTGCTTCATGAAATTCCGCCCCACTTGATCGGAACTATTTGCTAATCCGTTGGGATGTTTGTCATTAGCAGAGCGTAAAAGCAAAGCAGCTGAGTTGACAGAACCGCAGGCAACAACCACAATATCGCTTGTGAACCAATGTTGCTCTCCTGCAATTTCAGTTTCTACCTTCGTCACTTCTCGCCCCAACTCACTGGTATGCAGCCGCAAGACTTTGGCATTAGTTAAGAGAGTAACATTGGCATACTTTTCGCGGGCGGGACGAATGGCGTTGATATCAGCATCGGCTTTTGCTTGTACTAGACAGGGGTATCCATCAAAAGTATCGCAGCGAATACAGGGGCTATTTAGGCGATCGCTTTCATTCAGCTTTAATCCTAGTGGTAGGTGAAATGGATAATAACCCAGTTCCCTAATGCCATCAGCAAGGGACTGCATATCTGGCTCATGACTCACTGGCGGATAGGGATATGGTTCGCTGCGAGGTGGTTCTGTGGGGTCTTCTCCTTCCTGTCCATGCACATCATACAGCTTTTCTGCTTGGGTGTAGTATGGCTCCAAGTCTTGATACTTCAAAGGCCATTCTGGAGAAATTCCTCCCTTATGAATTACCCTTTCAAAATCTCGCTCCCGCAATCTAATTAAGGCTGCACCGTAGAGTTTGGTATTGCCACCAACCCAGTAGCCTGTCTGAGGATTAAAGGCTTTACCTTCCTTGTTATACCATTGCTCATCAGTATGGTAACGATGTTTTTGATAAACTTCCTCTGGATTCCAGTTAGCTTTCTCTCTCGGCAAAAAGTCGCCTCGTTCCAGCACGAGAATTTTTTTACCTGTGGGCGCGAGACGGTGAGCTAGTGTCCCTCCACCTGCTCCTGTACCGATAATAATAATGTCGTAATGTTCTGTAATATTCGTCATATAGGAGGTTGCAAATTATTCTGATCTCAAACTTAGGGATTTTCAAGAATTAAACCGCTTGATGTTATGCAGTAACTTTACCTTTAATACCAAGATCCATACGCTATTTCTCTTAATTAGGAACAATTTATACTAAGCTGATTAATTGAGAAATATTCAGATAGTTTTTGCTTGCACGTTTTACTTTATGTCACAAACTATGATTTTTCAACTCATTAATGGTATATTCCGAACATGATAATTTCAGCCTTTAGACATATAGCAATCCTATTTGGATTATGGGAATTATTGAACTGTTCAGAACGCCAACAAGATGAGAAAATTTATAGCTGAGTAACCTTTAAAAACACCAAGTCTAAAATTTTAGACTCTATCCAATGGCTGAATTTTTATTTATATCTAAAGAAAGGGTAAGATTTCATTTCAATTTCATTCAATTTCATTGATGTTTATATATGATGTAAATCATACATATTTGATATTTATAAAAACTAAATTTGTATTAACTTGAACCTGCCATTTATCGCCAGTAACCAAGTTAAATAACAGGAGATTCCTATGGCTGAAGCCATTGAGATTTATGATGATCGCCTGCTTGCTATTGTACGTCCAGAAGCCTCACTTCAAAAGCTTGCCAACGGTGCAGTCCATAGCGAGGGGCCTGTTTACTTCCATGAAGATGATAGCGTTGTGTGGAGCGATGCTCACGGCAACCGCCTGTTGCGGTGGAGTGCCACTGACAATGTGACTGTCCTACGAGATCCATCTGATTACCAAAGCGGTAATTACCGTGACTTAGAGGGTCGTCTGGTTGCCTGTTCCTCTGGTCTGCGTGCTATTATCCGACGCGAACATGATGGTGAATGGAAGGTTTTAGTCGATCGCTACCAAGGCAAACGCCTGAATAGTCCAAATGATTTGGTAGTCAAAAGCGACGGTACAATTTGGTTCACCGATCCGCCTTATGGGATCACCGAGCCAAACCAAGGTTACGGAGGCGAACAAGAACAACCCGGAAGTTACGTCTATCGCTTTGACCCGGCAACAGGTGAGATTTATCCTGTAGTAACAGACATGGTGCGCCCTAATGGGTTGGCTTTCAGTCCAGACGAAAGCCTTTTGTATGTTTCAGATACAGCAGCGTTTAATATTCCTGGTGGGCCTCATCATATTCGCGTCTATGAGGTTGTAGATGGTCGATGGACAAAGAATGGCCGCGTATTTGCAGTCATTGAGCCAGGACAACCGGATGGACTGCGGGTTGACGAAAATGGTAATGTTTTTACGAGTTCTGAAGACAGTGTGCAGATATACGCCCCCGACGGAACTCGCTTAGGAAAGATTTTTGTACCGGAGACATCTGCTAATCTGACTTTCGGCGTTAAGAAAGGCGATTCCCTTTCAGCGACACTTCGTAAACGCTTATTTATCACAGCCGGTCATTCGTTATATGTTATCGAACTCAATACCCGTGGTGTGCAGCTATGATTTATAAATTTGGGCTGGGTGTGGCGATCGCCTTTTTTCTAGCTGCATTTAACTACCCACAGCTAAGTCCACAGTTGTTAAGTTCACTTTCTCCTGTGTATCCTGACGGATTTCCAGGATTGGCACTTTTACTACTAAGAGTTAGCGTTGGCTGGTTGTTTATATTACACGGCTATCCAAAGTTAACGCATCTTCGACAGTGGGCTGAGTCTATGAAAACACCTATCTTTCTTTGCTTTTTATCAGCTGCGTCGATGTTAGGTGGCGGAATTTTTCTCATGATTGGATTCCTCACACTCTTAGCAACCTTGCCCATTCTCTGCTCAATGATTTTTGCGATATACTTAGACATTTCTGGAAGTAAGCCCTTTGTAGCCCAAGATCCATACTTAATTCCTGAAGGACAGTATCATGGGCCTTTAGGAAAAGGTGAACCGCCAAGTTGGGAAAAGGCGTTTATGTACTGCGTTATGCTGATTGCGATCGCGGTTTTAGGGCCTGGTGCTTATTCGCTGGATGCTTTGATTTTTGGACGGTGAATCATCATATTTATGATTCAGTTATTAACAACGCCACATCATAAAATTTAAACTTCTGATCGACAGTAATTCTTGTTAGACCTTCTACCAAAGCCTGAGCAATTAACATCCGATCAAAAGGATATTTATGATACATTGGCAAATCAGCAACAGAAATTTTAACCTGTCCTTGCCAAAAACCTGCAACTCTGGGTTCTAATACATCTTCATTACTCATCACCATCGAGCCATGATTTACACTTGCTTTTTTAACTGTAGACTCTACTTGAGTCAGAGGTAAAATTTTTGCCCAAGGAACCCCTTGACAAGTTAGCGTAATCTCAACATTATTTTGGATATCTGATAATAAATCAAGTAAATTATCAGACAAGTAAGCAATATCGAAAGTTTTTTCTGACATTTTTATTTATGTCCTACTCACTACAAGCATTATAGCCAATCAACGACCCACCGCTTCCCACATCAAGATTCCGCAATTAGCAAGATTGCGTGTCCGTCAGGGTCTTTAACTAGACAACCTTGGCGGTAAGGACTTGTATTATCCGCAAACTGTACAATCCGCAACGATACAAACTGAACTCCGTTACGCCGTAGCTTATCCACTAACTGCTCAAGATTATTTACAACTAGCTCAATTTGGATATGTGCAATATCGCAACTTTTCCAGTCACTCGGTATAATCCGACCTTTTCCCGGCACAATATAGTCTAACAGTTCAATTCCCATACCATCTTGAACAGGTCGCAATGCTGTAATTTTGACTTCGGCTCCTGCTAAATTATCCAAGCGAGATTGGGTTGCACGCCAGTTGAGACTGCGGCTATCAATTTGCATTCCCAGGAGGTCGCGGTAAAAGTGTAGACTCTGCTCGGTATTGGAAATGGCGATCGCACTATGATCGATTCCCAAAAACAAGCTATGGCTATTTTGATGCCATTTATCTTGTCCTTTATCAGGCGGAAACCAAATTAACTCTAAATCATGACCATCAGGGTCTTTAAATTTAAAGGCGCGGACACCACCAGATGCTTCATTTTCAGGTGGTATTGTCTGAGGAGCAACTGAAATTGGTTCAATGGGAAATGAACGCAAGTGAGCATAAGCACGATCCATATCACTCACTACAATTGCCAGATGTTGAAACCACAGGTCATTACTTTGTGAATCGTTGGGGATGGGTTTACCCTGAATATTAAGATACTCCATCAACTCGATAAGTTCGTCACCTAATCGCAAAGTGATAATGCGAATTTTTGCCCCAGTCACACCTTCTAAGTCGCTATAATCCTGTCCTTCAACAGTAATGTCAGAAACGAGTTCAAAAGCAAGTGCTTGTGTATAGAAATCCAAAAAGCGATTGCAGGTTGTCACCGTTAAGCCAATAGCTCTAATTCTTTGTACTTGTACATCAGTTTGACTAGACATATTCAACAGACTTTGTACTTATTCTGTACTAACTTCGCAAAAATTAAATATGAGTCTTGTGTAAATCAATCATTATAAAAAAATATTATAAAATTTATCTCTAGCTTAAGAAATACATTCAACTGACTTCATTTTTTAAAGATTTCATCCAATAATGAAATCGTGATGAAATTTTTATAGTTCTTTCGGTAGAGATATTTATTATTCCAATGGCTAGAAGCATTTATTCTTACAAACCTTTAAAGTAATGCCAGAATCACCAAAATAGATGTCAAAAATTAAACACATAAGCAAAATCTGTAATTTAGTATAAAAAGTGTGGCGTAGGACAGCTTGCTTCAATTTGAATTCAATCATAAGTTTTCAATATCAGCTATCCTCAAACTTTGCAAATGAAAATACATAGCAAAAATTTTGAAAAAGTATTATGAGTTATTCCCCTTATCTGCTTAAAGGTCAAAAAGCACTTGTGACAGGTGCTAGTTCTGGGATTGGTGAAGCGATCGCTCGTTATTTAGCTTTATCAGGTGCAGCAGTCGCTATTAACTATCATTCGGAAGCCGAATCAGCCCAAAAACTTGTCGATGAGATCAAGGCGGCTAATGGTCAAGCTTTTGCAATTCAAGCTGATGTCAGCAAAGAAGACGAAATAAAGGCGATGTTCAGCCAGACGATCCAGCAATTCGGCACTATTGACATTTTGATCAACAATGCGGGTCTGCAAAAAGATTCACCGTTTGTAGATATGACCCTTGACCAATGGAATGCAGTGATTGGGATAAATTTGACGGGACAATTCTTATGTGCTAGGGAAGCTGCAAAGGAATTCTTGCGCCGGGGTGTACAGCCGCATATTTCATCTGCCGCAGGTAAGATTATTTGTATGAGTTCTGTGCATCAGGTAATTCCTTGGGCTGGTCACGTCAATTATGCTACTAGCAAGGGCGGTATTAATATGATGATGCAAAGTATTGCCCAAGAACTTGCCCCCCACAAAATTCGTGTTAATAGTATTGCTCCTGGTGCAATCAAAACCCCGATTAATAAATCAGCTTGGGATACTCCAGAAGCAGAGGCGAAGTTACTAAAACTGATTCCAGCCAAACGTGTGGGTGATGTGGAAGATATCGCCAAAGCAGCAGTTTGGTTGGCTTCTGATGACTCTGATTATGTCAACGGTACAACACTGTTTGTAGATGGTGGGATGACTTTGTATCCAGGTTTTACAGAGAATGGTTAATTGAGCGGATACCAGAAAAGGATACAGAGCAACTAAATTTATTTATTTTTGAATTTTGAATTTTGAATTCGGAGCGAAGCGACGCGATAATGCCTACAAAAGTTACTGTCAATTCGGGTTTGATAACCATCAACGATGGTTCCTCTTTTTTGGTAACGGCTAGTGATGGTTCTATCGACGAGAATTTACCTCAAGGTTTTTTTGTTTGGGACACACGCGTAATTTCTTACTATGAAATTTCTCTCAATCGCTACCGACTTTCGCTGTTAGCCTCTAGCAATATCACCCATCATAATGCGCTTTACCAATTCACTAACCCACAACTTCCTATTATCAACGGCTCCTTACCGCCTGGTCATTTACTTGTAACCGTTGGGCGTGACATTGTGGAAGGTATGCACGAAGATATTGATATAACTAACTATCACAGTGAAGTTGTTGAGTTTCAATTAATGCTAGCTGTGCGCTCTGATTTTGCAGACATTTTTGATGTCAAATCACAGCAAATATTAACGCGGGGTGACATAGAAACCAGATGGGAAAATGGTGTACTCACCACTGAATATCGCAACGGCTCTTTCTTGCGAGGTATTGTGATTGAGCCAGTTTGTGGTACTTCTGAGCCACGCTATGCCAACGGTCGTTTAATGTTTGATGTGGTCATTGCTCCTGGGAAAACATGGCATACTTGTGTCAATTTTACAGCCTTAGCCGATGGAAAAATCTTTGAACCTCAAAACACCTGTGCTGTGCCTCACAGTACAAAAGCGGGAAAGGTTAGGGATGAATTTCTGACTAATGCCACAGAGTTGCGCTCGTCTAATAATGAAATTGCCGAATACTATCAGCAAGCGATCGCAGATATGGGAGCGCTACGAATTGAGGTGGATGATAACGGGCATAAATTTTGGATGCCTGCTGCTGGTATACCCTGGTTTGTTGCCGTTTTTGGACGTGACTCAATAATTGCTAGCTTGCAAGCGATCGCAGTTTATCATGAATTTGCCCGTGGCACGTTACTGAAACTAGCTCAACTCCAGGCAACTGAATTGGATGATTGGCATGATGCCCAACCGGGCAAAATGCTACACGAAATGCGGCGCGATGAGTTAACTACACTCAACCTACTGCCATATCATCCCTACTACGGAACAGTAGATACTACCATCTTGTGGATTGTTACTTTAGCTGAAGCCTATAACTGGAACGCCGATGCCAGTATGCTTGATGAGTGTCGAGCGCCACTAGAAAAAGCCCTAAGTTGGATTGACAAATACGGCGACTTTGACGGGGATGGTTTTGTTGAGTATTTAACTCGTTCGCCAAAAGGATTACGCAATCAAGGTTGGAAAGATTCGGGTGACGCAATAGTTTACCCCGATGGGCAGTTAGTTGAGCCGCCAATCGCTTTGTGTGAAGTGCAAGGCTACGTTTATGATGCGTGGCTGAGGGCAGCTTTAATTTATGAAGTGTGGGGCGAAAAAGAGCAAGCCAAAAAGCTACGTCAAAAAGCCGAAGAACTTTATCAACGATTTAACGATCGCTTTTGGATGGATTCAGTTGGCTTTTACTGTTTAGGATTAGACGATAAAAAGCAGCAAATTCAATCAATTACTTCAAATCCTGGTCATCTGCTCTGGTCTGGTATTGTACCACAAGAACGAGCAAAAAAACTTGCTAACCGACTTTTTCAACCAGATATGTGGTGTGGTTGGGGTGTGCGGACTCTTTCATCGCAAAATCCGGCTTATAATCCGATTAGTTATCAACGGGGTAGTGTTTGGCCTCATGATAACTCCATAATTGCCGCCGGATTAAAAAAGTATGGCTATCACCAAGAAGCTAACCGCATTGCTGAGGGTATCTTTGCTGCTGCTAGTTATTTTCAAGCTGGACGAATGCCAGAATTGTTTGCAGGAATTGAACGCGAAGATGATAACTTTCCAGTCCCCTACCCAGACGCTAATATACCCCAAGCTTGGGCTGCTGGTTCAATTTTATTCCTCATTCGTACCATTTTAGGACTCAAAGCTGATGCTGCCAAACAACAGTTAAAAGTACAGCCTAATCTACCAGATTGCTTGCCCGATTTAGAACTCACAAATTTGTCAGTGGGAGATGCTACGGTGGGATTGCGATTTTGGCGTGATGGCGAACAAACTCAATGGGAAGTTACCCATCTCGATGGTGAATTAGAAGTTTCTACATAATTATTATTTACTCTTATGGCATCTGATTCATCTCATAAAACTATATATGCAGCGATGGGCGCTAACTTAGCGATCGCTATTACTAAATTTATCGCCGCCTCTATTACTGGCAGTTCCGCTATGATGTCTGAAGGTATTCATTCAGTTGTAGATACTGGCGACCAGCTATTACTTTTGCTGGGAATTAGCAGAAGCCAAAAACCAGCAGATGATAGTCATCCCTTTGGTTACGGACAAGAACTTTATTTCTGGACTTTTATCGTTGCTATCCTCATCTTTGCTATTGGTGGCGGGATGTCAATTTATGAAGGAATCACTCATTTAATTAACCCCAGTCCCTTAGAAGACCCAATGTGGAATTATATTGTGTTAGGTATGGCAATATTATTAGAGGGTTCTTCTTGGACTGTAGCTTTAAAAGAGTTTTTGACGACTAAGGGTAAACAAAATTTTTGGCAAGCTATCAAAAGTAGTAAAGATCCCACAGTATTGACAATATTATTTGAGGATACTGCGGCAATTTTAGGTTTAATCGTTGCCTTAATATGCATATTTTTAGGACATCTATTTAATAATGTTTACTTTGACGGTATTGCCTCAATTATTATTGGCATTATCTTAGCTATAGTAGCAGTGGTACTAGCAAGAGAAAGTAAAGGATTATTAGTTGGAGAAAGTGCCGATCCTCAAACTATAGCTAATATCCGTTCTTTGTCAAAAACAGAACCAGGAGTGAAAGAGGTTATCCGGGTGCTAACAATGCAACTTGCTCCCAAAGAAGTATTACTCAACTTAGAACTTCAATTTTCTCACAATCTTACAGGTGAAGAAATAGCTTTAACTGTAGAAAGTTTAGAAGCAAGTATTCGCCAAAAGCATCCTGAAATCAAACAAATTTTTATTGAAGCTAAATCCTTAACTACTGCTCGAAGAACTTCTCAAACTTCTCAATAATTTTTTAATCAAATAAATATCAACTACAGCACTGAACTGCACAACAAATTATGGTAAAAATTCTTAGTCAAGGACAGGCTTTTGGCTCACCTGGTATCGATCCTCGATGGACTCATGCCAATAAAGATGGAGTGGGAACAGCTTACTCTACCTCTAGTAACATTTGGTTTACTATCTGGAATGGTGTTGTTACTGAAATCTACCATCCTACAGTAGACAGTCCCCAAGTTCGGGATTTACAGTATTTAATTTCTGATGGAAAAAGCTTTTTTCACGAAGAAAAACGACATCTTGAATCAAAAGTTGAACCGATGTGGACTCATGGTTTAGGATATCGCATCACTAATTCCGATCCACAAGGGCGTTATGCTGTAATCAAAGAAGTAATTGCTGACCCTCATTTATCCTGTATTTTACAACGCACAAAATTAACAGGAAATAGCGATTTTATTTCCCAACTCCAGCTATATGCTTTGTGTGCGCCGCATCTGGAAGTTGGAGGTAGAGGTAATAATGGTTACGCTGTACAAGTTGCTGGACATCGGATTCTCACAGCCGAGAAAGGAGGAACATGGTTAGCGCTGGGTGCAACAATTCCCTTTAACCGGATTTCTTCTGGCTACGTTGGTGAAAGTGATGGTTGGACAGATTTAGCTGATAATTTTCAGATGGATTGGGAGTTTGACAGTGCTGTAGATGGCAACATAGCATTAACTGGAGAACTAAATTTAAATAGCACTAAAGAGTTTACTTTAGGATTGGCATTTGGGACAAATCTGCACAATGCAATTTCCACACTATTTCAATCGCTTAATATTCCTTTTGAAAAGCAGAAGCAGCTATATAACGAGCAGTGGAAGCGATCGCGTGAGGGTATCCATTCATTAGAAAATAGTTCTTATGATGAGGGCAAGTTGTATCACAACAGCATTAGTCTGTTGTTGGCACATGAAGATAAGACTTATCCCGGTGCATTAATCGCATCTCTGGCTATCCCTTGGGGTGAAGCCAAAGACGACCAAGATCAAGGAGGATATCACCTTGTCTGGACGCGGGATATGGTTAGCAGTGTATCAGGTTTAGTGGCTGCTGGCAAAACTGATACAGCAGTGCGATCGCTAATTTATCTCGCTACGAGTCAGCAGGAAGATGGCGGTTTTCCCCAAAACTTCTGGGTTGATGGTAAACCTTATTGGACAGGTATCCAGCTTGATGAGGTGGCATTTCCCATTCTGTTAGCATGGCTATTGCACCAACAAAAAACTTGTTTAAACTTCGATATTTATCCAATGATTTTACGGGCGGCTGGCTATTTAATTCGTCATGGCCCAGCTACCCAACAAGAACGCTGGGAAGAAAATAGCGGTTATTCACCATCAACATTAGCATCTAATATTGCCGCCTTAATTTGTGCTGCTCAATTTGTTCGTGAACGTGGCGATGAAGCAACAGCCAAGTTTATCGAAGAATATGCTGATTTTTTAGAATCTCACATCGAAGCTTGGACAGTTACTACTGAAGGAACTTTAGTTTCTGGCATCAAACGCCATTACATTCGGATTACTCCTACAGATATTAATAATCCTCAACCTAACGAAAATCCTAACCAAGGAACTCTTTTTATCAGCAGTCAACCACCTGGGGAACCGTCAGAATTTCCCGCGAAAGAAATTGTTGATGGCGGGTTTTTGCAATTAGTACGCTATGGAATTCGCAAACCTGATGACCCGATTATTGTTGATTCTGTCAAAGTAATTGATGCAGTTTTAAAAGTAGATACACCTGCTGGACTTTGTTGGCATCGTTACAACCACGACGGCTACGGCCAGCAAGAAGACAACAGTCCTTATACCGGTTTTGGTAAGGGACGCGCTTGGCCTCTCTTAACAGGAGAACGGGGACATTATGAATTAGCTGTTGGCGGCGATGTCAAAACATATATTAAGGCGATGGAAGGATTTGCATCAGATACTTGTTTACTACCCGAACAAGTTTGGGATGAAGCAGATATACCTGAAAATCATCTGTATTTAGGAAAACCAACAGGTTCGGCAATGCCTTTGATGTGGGCGCATTCGGAGTATATCAAACTGCTACGGTCAAATCATGATGGTCAAGTATTTGATTTAGTTCCAGAGGTAGCGAATCGATATCTAGGTGAAAGAAAGCAGTGTAAATCATTGGAAATGTGGAAGTTTAACCGTCAAATAGACAAAGTTAAAAAAGGTTATACATTGCGAATTCACGCTTTAGCATCTTTTCAGTTGCATTGGTCAGATGATAATTGGCAAACCCTAAAAGATACACCTGCAACTTCTACAAAGTTAGGAGTGAATTTTGTAGATATCTCTATTTCTGATCATCAGCAACAGCCGATTAACTTTACCTTTTTCTGGATTGAAAGCAGCAAATGGGAAGGACATAATTATACGGTTAGAATTTCGTAATTCGTAATTTCTAATTCGCCTTTCAATACATTTCAGATCAAAAAGAGCCATTATTATGCAGAATAACTCATCACCCAAACCAACAATTGAATACTGGCACGTCTGGACTGACGACGACGGTATAAGCCACCAGTCCCGTTGTCAAATTGAAGACTTCATAGAAAAAGGCATAGCCCCGGATACCTCACCGCAGTGGCTTTCTAATTTGAAGCAGTCTGGTGCTACAATCACCTTTAGTGTGCTACCTGTGGGATGGGTTGGTAACTGGCATGAGAACCCGAAACCCCAGTGGATCATACCTTTGTCGGGACGCTGGTTTGTGGAGACTATGGACGGCCAGCGAGTCGAGATGGGGGAAGGCGAAATTTCATTTGGAGAAGATCAGGGTACGAAAGCAGACGTGCAAGGTCATAAAGGTCACTTATCTGGAACAGTAGGCGATGCGCCAGCTGTTCTAATAATGGTGCAATTTGAAGAGACTCCGACTATAGAGCAATCCTGTCGATTTAGGTAAGTGAGGTAGTAGCCAATACAGTTCAGAATGAGCAACAAAATATTTGTAGAGACGGCGATTTATCGCGTCTCAAAAACCCAAGCGTATTGAGTTAACGTGAGTTCGATGAACCTCTCCCTCCCAACCTCCCTCTCCGAAACGGAAAGGGAGGAGCAACGAAAAATTAAGCTTTTTGCTCCCCTCTCCGTGTCGGAGAGGGGCTGGGGGAGAGGTCAAATAAGACTTGTCGAACTCACATTGAGTTAGTAGCGATCGCTAGCAGTGCGTTAGAAGGGTTTGAAGCCACAAGCAATTATCAACAAGTCAGATTTAATGTTTGAGTTGATGTATAAATTATACAAATTCTGATAAACCATTCAAAAGCGGTAGATGAAATTGAACTTATTTACCTATCAAGATACAGGAAGTATTCAATGTTGTATGTTCTAGTGAAAAACTAGGGAACTAATCAGGAATTTTGCGGAGGTCGAGAGTTAATCAACAGAAAGTGATGAGCGAGTGCAACGGTGAAGAAATTCTTCGATAACTCTGCGGTCATTTAGGATTTGATTCAAAAGGAGATAAACATGAGAACTATTGAGCCTGAAACTAATGAGCAAGTTGTTAGCTCTGGATGGACAACCGCGATACCCTTGGTAGCCGTAGGCATCGCTATTCTCATGATCGTGTTGGGCATCATTGCGATCGCCTTTCCCTTCTTTGCCAGCGTTGCTTCAACCTTACTATTTGGCTGGATATTCATCTTTGCCGGAATTACTCAAATCGTTTATGCCTTTCAATCGAGAGGTGCAGGTAAAGTCATCTGGAAGCTGATTCTCGGTCTTTTATATTTTCTGGCTGGAATTTTAGTAGTGGCAAATCCGTTTGCAGGGGTGCTGGCCTTGACGTTAGTCTTGGGTATTACCATTTTTGTGCAAGGCATCATTCAAGTGTCCATTGCATTTCAAATGCGCCGGATTTCACCTAACTGGGGATTGATGCTGGTGAGCGGAATCATCGGTATTATTTTCGGTATTTTCCTTTGGTCTAACTTTCCGTTTGGCGCAGTTTGGCTGATTGGCACTTTCATTGGAATCAATCTCTTGTTTGATGGAATTTGGATGCTAACTCTGCATTCAGGACAGGGACGCACTTCACAGTAGAGATTCAGAGCCGCACCGCACATAACAGGACAAGTGGTATGCGTTTGTCGAGTGTGCCTCACAGCTTGACACACCTGCTATTGTTCAAAGCCAAGATTTAGAGAGCAATGCCTTATGTCTAGCTACCTAGAATCAAAATATTATCCTTCAGAGAGGCAGCAAGCTGCTAGTTTACTGCGATCATTGGGGTGGAGTGGATTTTGGATACAGTTTGTTTTAACCATTGTTTCTCTTCTGATTTTAGGGTTCGCGATTCTCGATCCGACTCTCAACCTCAATCTCAAATCAGGGATCGGTTTGCTGTCCGCAATTGGGGGAATTGCGGCTTTAGGCTTAAGCATTTACTGGTTCTTTCGCTACGTTCATCTTGGGCAACAATTGTCAGCCCCGGAACCAGCTTTACATCCTAGCCGCAAGGAAATAATTCAAGTTTTACAACTAGGAGTTGTAGTTAACTTGGCAGCAATGTTAATGACGTTAGTCGGCATCGAAACAATTGTTGGAACATTGCTCCTGAAAACGCTTTCAGTTCCGCAAGGAGCCGCTATCTATCGGACAGGGCAATTGATTGAGCCAATTCATATTTTTGTTGTACAAGCAAATATCTGTATGATTGTGGCTCAATTTGTGGGAATTGGAATTCCATTTTGGCTTGCAAGTCGCGTAGAACACCATTAGATAAGTGAGATGAACCTGAAGGCTCGAAACAATGAACTTTAAACGCATTCTGGTTGCCATTAATCATTCTCCTTTAACATCCATCGTGTTTGATCGGGCACTGAATTTAGCGCAGCAAGAGCAAGCTAAATTGATGATCCTTCATTGCCTCGTAGATTTTACTGCGATCGATCCAGGATTCGAGTCAGGTGGGACGTTTGGACTCTATCCGATCAACACTGGGCTTTCTCCATCATTTCGCGCGGAAACACTTCAGCTAGAGATTGAGCAGGCAAAAGCTTGGTTACAAGAATACTGTCATCAGGCAACTGCCCGAAATATTTCAACTGAATATCAACATCATTTTGGTGAGCCAGGGGCAACGATTTCTAGTGTTGCTCAAGAGTGGAATGCTGATCTGATCGTATTAGGTCGGCATGACCACTCAGCGATCGCAGAGTTTTTCGTAGGTAGTGTCAGCAATCATGTCGTTGATCATGCGAATTGTTCTGTTTTAGTCATAAAAGATACAAATTCTGATAAAGATAAATAAAGAGGAAAGAACCGTGAAAGCAATTGATCGGACTAGCGTATTAGCCTTAGAAATTGGGCAATCAACCATAAAAACAAAGACTCTTGACCCAGAACTACTCCACAAGATAGATGCCTATTGGCGTGCCGCCAACTATCTATCGGTTGGGCAAATTTATCTCTACGACAATCCATTGCTGAAGGAGCCTCTGAAACTCTCCCATGTCAAACCACTGGTAGTTGGACACTGGGGTACGACACCGGGACAGAACTTCATCTATGTACACTTGAACCGGGTAATCAAGAAATATGACCTAGATATGCTCTACATCGCTGGCCCCGGTCACGGTGGCCCAGCAATTGTAGGTAACGTTTACCTCGAAGGCACCTGGAGCGAAGTTTATCCCAACGTCACTCAGGACGAAGCTGGGTTGAAAAAGCTGTTCACGCAATTCTCATTTCCTGGTGGGATTTCCAGCCACGTTGCGCCGACAACGCCGGGGTCGATTCATGAAGGTGGTGAGTTGGGATACTCCCTCAGTCATGCTTTCGGTGCTGCCTTCGACAATCCCTCACTGATTGTCGCTTGTGTCATCGGCGACGGGGAAGCGGAGACAGGTCCCTTAGCGACTGCATGGCAGTCTAACAAGTTACTCAACCCAATTACCGACGGTGCTGTACTGCCAATATTGCACCTGAATGGCTACAAAATAAACAACCCAACTGTCTTGGCTCGCATTGAGCATGAGGAGTTAGAGCAATTTCTTAGAGGTTGCGGCTGGACACCTTACTTTGTGGAAGGCGACGAGCCGGAAAGGATGCACGAACTTATGGCCAGCACCCTGGACAAGGCGATCGCAGACATTCGGCAAATCCAAAGCAATGCACGGGACAAGAACGATATGACTCGCCCACGCTGGCCGGTGATCGTCCTGAAGTCGCCCAAGGGCTGGACGGGGCCAAAAGTCGTGGATGGTTTACAAATCGAAGGCACATCGCGATCGCACCAAGTGCCGTTACTGGTGAACTCCGAGCATCCCGGCCATGTCCAGCAGTTGGAAAGCTGGATGAAAAGCTACAAGGCAGAAGAACTGTTTGATGAGAATGGCCGACTCATGCCGGAATTAGCTGAACTAGCCCCGAAAGGCGATCGCCGCATGGGTGCGAACCCCCACGCCAACGGCGGTATACTGCTGCACGACCTGCAAATGCCAGACTTCCGCGACCACGCGGTGTATGTGCCTGCACCTGGTGCCGTTGACGGTCAAGATACCCTCGTACTGGGCCAATTCCTGCGTGATGTAGTCAAGCTGAATCAGCGCAATTTCCGCATCTTCGGCCCCGATGAGACACTCTCGAATCTTTTGGGCGCAGTGTTTGAAGTTACTAATCGTCAGTGGGAAGGGCGGGAAGAAAAAAATGATGAATTCCTCGCGCCAGCCGGACAAGTGCTGGACTCGATGCTCAGTGAACACCAGTGTCAAGGTTGGTTGGAAGGCTATTTGCTAACTGGACGGCACGGGCTGTTCAACAGCTATGAGGCGTTTATTCGCATCGTTGATTCGATGTTCAGCCAGCACGCCAAGTGGCTAAAGGTAACATCGGAACTGCCCTGGCGACGGAAGATTGCATCGCTGAACTATCTGCTTGCCTCCCACGTTTGGCAGCAGGATCATAACGGCTTCACGCACCAAGACCCAGGTTTCCTCGACCACGTGATCAACAAGAAAGCCGATATCGTGCGTGTGTACCTGCCACCAGACGCGAACTGTCTGCTGTCCGTCTTCGATCACTGCCTACGCAGCCGACACTACGTGAATGTGGTGGTTGCTGGCAAACACGCGCTTCCGCAATGGCTAAGTATGGAAGCGGCGATATTGCATTGCACTGAAGGCATTGGCATCTGGCAATGGGCTAGCAACGACCAGGATACTGAGCCGGATGTGGTGATGGCTTGCTGTGGAGATACGCCGACGTTAGAGATTTTGGCTGCCGTTTCTATCCTGCGGGAACATCTGCCCGATCTGAAAATTCGGGTAATTAATGTTGTCGATCTGATGAAGTTGCAATCCGAGAGCGAACACCCGCACGGATTGAGTGAAGCAGATTATGATTCACTCTTCACCAAAGACAAGCATATCATCTTTGGCTTTCATGGATACCCCTGGCTGGTGCATCGGCTGACCTATCGGCGTACCAATCGCAATCTCCACGTCCGGGGCTACAAGGAAGAGGGGACGATCACAACGGCTTTTGACATGAGGGTGCAAAATGACCTGGATCGCTTTCATCTGGTGCAAGACGTGGTGGATCGTCTGCTGCATTTGGGTAGTAAGGGAGCCTATCTCAAGCAGATGATGCAGGACAAGTTGATCGAGCATAAGCATTATATCGACAAGCACGGCGAAGACTTGCCGGAAATCCGCAATTGGAAGTGGAGTTTCGGTGCAACACCGATAGAGAAATCGCTCGTTGGCTTGGGGGGAAAATAATGCACATTGGGATCGCGGCGGATCATGGTGGGTTTGAGTTGAAAGTGCAACTGACGGTGGCTCTCAAGGACGCTGGCTACGAGGTTGAGGATTTTGGTGCTTATGAGTTGGTTAAAGGAGATGATTACCCGGATTTTGTGGTGCCACTAGCCCAGGCGGTGGCGAAGGGCACAATCCTTCGCGGTTTGGCCATTTGCGGTAGTGGGGTAGGAGCTTGTATTGCTGCCAACAAGGTAGCGGGCGCGCGAGCGGCGTTAATTGCAGATTCATTCTCCGCTCATCAAGGGGTGGAGGATGACGACATGAACGTGATGTGTCTGGGCGGACAAGTCACCGGATATGCCGAATCCTGGGAATTGGTTCAGACATTTCTGGCTGCTCATTTCCAGCAATATGAACGTTTCCAGCGACGGCTTGAGAAAGTAGCGGCATTGGAATTGAAATGAAAAGGAACTCTGAACGGGGAACAGGGAAAAACTTTCAGGACAAACATACATTCTGACTGTACGCCAGCAAAAAATATGAAATCAAAGGTTGCCGAAATGATGATTGCACCTTCGCTCCTTGCCTCCAACCAGTCTTGCTTGGGACAAGAAGCCGAACGTGCCGAACGTTCTGGTGCCGATCGCCTGCACCTCGATATCATGGATGGCCACTTCGTCCCGAACATTTCCTTCGGTCCGCAAGTTGTCCAAGCCATCCGCCCACTCACCAAACTTTTCTTTGACGTTCATCTTATATGTTCCCAGCCAGACATCCTGCTCGAACCCTTTGCGAAAGCCGGCGCGGACGAAATGATCATTCACGTCGAACTTGGCGAACAAGTCCCATCCCTGATCCACAAAATAAAATCCCTCGGCAAAAAAGTCGGACTCGCCATCAATCCACCTACTGCGATCGCATCTGTCCGGCTGTTTCTCAAACAAATTGATCTACTGCTTGTGATGACTGTCAATCCCGGATTCGGCGGACAGGAATTTATCCCCCAATGCCTACCCAAAATCCGGCAGGCTCAAGGGTGGCGGCGCGAAAAAAACCTATCCTACCGCATCAGCGTAGATGGCGGCATTAATGACCAAACCGCCGCCGAATGCGCCCGCGCCGGAGCGGATACAACGATCTTATTCGGTACACCCAGCCTGAAAGTTGCCGTCAAAAAAATGCGCCAGATTGTCAACGAGAACCAACCCGGCGCTGGTGGATGGGAAAGTTTGAAATCAACGGGCGAATCAAATTCACCTGATTCATTTCTTTGCATCCAAAAGCTGCACCTTCCAGAGTGGAGAAACCCAAAATGAGTGTCCAAAAGCTGATAGAAACCGCGAAGATGCTTGTTGCTGACAATAAGGGTTTGCTGGCAATGGATGAGAGCAATCCCACCTGTAACAAACGATTCGCAAAGTTAGGCATTCCGCAGACTGAGGAAGCCCGACGCGCCTATAGAGAGTTGATTGTCACCACGCCCAGTCTCGGTGAATACATTAGTGGCGTAATTCTCTACGACGAAACTATTCACCAGCAAAAGCAAGATGGCACTCCCTTTGTGCAAGTCATCACCGAAGCGGGAATCATTCCTGGCATCAAAGTTGACATCGGTGCTAAAGAGATGGCAGGTCATCCTGGAGAAAAAATTACTGAAGGTCTAGACGGATTGCGCGATCGCCTCAAGGAATATTTTCATAAGGGCGCTCGTTTTGCCAAATGGCGCACGGTGATTACCATCGCCGATGGTATTCCCAGCCTGGGTTGTATCGAAGCCAACGCCCAGGCGTTGGCTCGCTATGCTGCGTTGTGCCAGGAAGCTGGACTAGTGCCGATTGTCGAGCCAGAAGTGCTGATGGACGGAGTGCATACCCTGTCACGGTGCGGCGAGGTAACGGCGGAAGTCCTACAAACTGTCTTCAACCAACTCTACAGGCAAAGGGTGATACTGGAGGGCATGATCCTCAAGCCCAATATGGTGCTTCCGGCATTGACTTGTTCTCAACAAGAATCGGTGGACGAGGTGGCTGATGCCACGGTGAACTGTCTCTTGCGGGCTGTCCCTGCTGCCGTTCCGGGAATTGCGTTCTTGTCGGGCGGACAATCCGGTGAACTGGCTTCGGCTCGTTTGAATGCCATGAATCTTAAATTCAAATCGCGATTACCTTGGGCATTGGCGTTTTCCTTTGCCCGCGCCATCCAGCAACCAGCTTTGGAGCTTTGGCAAGGTAAAGAGGGGAATGTGTCAGAGGCACAGCAGGCTTTGTTGCATCGAGCTAAGTGCAATTGGGCGGCGCGTCGGGGCGAATACAATGCCGCGATGGAAGGGACAGGAGCATGAAAACGAGTATATCTACTCCCCTACGCATTTACCTGATTCGGCACGGCGAAACCGAGTGGTCGCTCGACCGTCGCCACACAGGTCGCACGGATTTGCCGTTAACTGCAAACGGCGAGTCCGAGGCACGGGAACTCGGCAAGCACCTCCGGGATATCCAATTTTCCCATATCCTGACCAGCCCACTCAAACGCGCCCAACAAACCTGTGCGTTAGTCGGGCTAGATCAAGTCTCCCAAATCGAAGTTCAGGCAGGAATTAGTCAAACTCAAAGTCAAGTCGAGGCAGCATGACAACAATCATCCCCCTTACCCAACGCGTGGCATGGCAAGCCCTCGAAGCCCATTACCCGAAAGTCCAGGAGTTGCATCTGCGGCAGTTATTTGCAGACGATCCAACGCGCGGGGAGCGCATGACAGCTGAGGCGATCGGCATCTACTTCGACTATTCAAAGCACCGGATCACGGATGAGACGCTGACGCTGTTGTTGCAATTGGCGGCAGAGTCCGGTCTGCGATCGCGCATTGATGCCATGTTTCGCGGGGACAAAATCAACGTCACAGAAAAGCGGGCAGTTCTGCACGTTGCCCTGCGTGCCCCCAAAGGGCAAGCCATCATCGTGGACGGCGAGGACGTTGTACCTGGGGTTCACGCCGTGCTGGATAAGATGGCTGACTGTTCCACTCAGGTACGCAGTGGAGAGTGGAAGGGCTACACGGGCAAGCGTATCCGCAACATCGTCAATATCGGTATCGGTGGATCTGACCTGGGGCCAGTGATGGCATTAGAGGCATTGCGCCATTACAGCCAGCGCGACCTAACCTTCCGCTTCATCTCCAACATCGACAGCAGCGATTTTATCGAAGCCAGCCGCGACCTCGATGCCGAAGAGACGCTGTTCATCATCGCGTCAAAGACGTTTACGACCCTGGAGACGATGACCAACGCCCACACAGCCCGCGACTGGCTCCTCAAGACATTGAAGCATCCCGATGCGGTTGCCAGACATTTTGTGGCTGTCTCGACCAACGTCGAAGCGGTGGCTAAGTTCGGCATCGACACCGCCAATATGTTCGAGTTTTGGGATTGGGTTGGCGGACGGTACTCAATGGACTCGGCCATTGGTCTCTCGACAATGATCGCTGGTCATCGCGGCTCGTCATTCAAACGGGCTTTCAACGAATGGCACATCCTGGCAATTACTCAGGCGATTTGCCTCTATCGCACGCAACAAAAAATCACTGGCCCTTTGTATCTCGGTATGGATACGCACGCGCTTTCTGTTCCAGCTGGCGCTACTGCACTTGAGGTGCTGACAGCAAATGGAGTCGAAGTGATGATCGCCGTTGGGGACGAATATACCCCAACCCCAGTGATTTCTCATGCAATTCTGACTTACAATCGCGATCGCAAAAGCGGACTCGCTGACGGGATTGTGATCACACCCTCCCACAATCCGCCCCATGACGGTGGCTTCAAATATAACCCGCCGCCTGGTGGGCCAGCCGACAACACGATCACTAGTTGGATTGAGGCAACGGCGAATGCGCTGCTGGAAGCCCGACTCCAAGGAGTGAAACGAATTGCCTACGAACAGGCTCTACACAGTGCCACGACCCATCGGCACGACTATCTGACCGCCTACGTCAACGACCTGGGCAATGTAATCGACCTGGATATCATTCGCAGCGCCAAGATATGTCTCGGCGTTGATCCCCTTGGCGGTGCTGGTGTCCATTACTGGGCGCGGATCGCGGAGCAACATGGTTTAAACCTAACCATTATCAACGAGACGGTCGATCCCACCTTTCGTTTCATGACGGTGGATTGGGATGGACAGATTCGGATGGACCCATCTTCGCCCTATGCAATGCAACCACTGATCGAGATCAAGGATCGCTTTGATCTTTGCTTCGCCTGTGACACTGATTACGACCGACATGGCATTGTCACCAGAAACGAAGGATTGCTACCGCCAAATCACGACCTCTGCGTGGCAATTTTCTATCTTTTTCAAAACAGGCCAAAGTGGCATCAGGAAGCGGCGATCGGCAAAACGGTAGTCAGCAGCCAGATGATTGACCGGATAACTGCCAAAATTGGCCGACCGAACTGGCGGGTGAAAAAATTCAGAAGGTACTCACTCATGCACCAGGCAACGGTGCTGCCATCGGTGGGTTGAAAGTGATGACCGAAAGCGGATGGTTCGCGGCACGTCCGTCAGGAACCGAGGACATCTACAAGATTTATGCAGAGAGCTTCCAAGGAACAGAGCATCTGCACCACATCCTGGAAGAAGCACAGACAATTGTCAGCACTGCTTTGACAGCATCCCCACAGAAGTTGGAGATTGCATCCAAGGCAAACCCAAAGGAGAACCGATGAGCCAACAAACACCTTTCAGCACGTGGAACAACCGTTTTTTACCGACAGATGTCGAGGGCTTCGATTCCCTTGCCGAACTAGCTTTGGATCTGCGTTGGTCGTGGAATCATTCTACCGATGAAGTCTGGCGGCAGCTTGATCCTGCACTTTGGCAGTTGACTCAAAACCCTTGGGTGGTTTTACAAACTGTCTCAAGGGACAAACTCCAGAGGGCGCTAGCCAATCCAGCTTTCTCTAATAAAGTGGATGACCTGTTGCAAACCAGGCGTCAGGAGGCAACTGCACCAGCCTGGTTTCAGCAACGGTATCCGCAGTCTCCATTGAAATGTGTCGCGTATTTCAGCATGGAATTTATGTTGAGTGAAGCGCTGCCCATTTACTCAGGCGGACTCGGTAATGTCGCTGGAGATCAGCTCAAAGCCGCCAGTGACCTGGGTGTACCGGTGGTTGCTGTGGGATTGCTCTATCAACAGGGCTATTTTCGTCAGGTGATTGACAAGGACGGCGCACAGCAAGCCCTTTATCCCTACAACGATCCCGGACAGTTACCGATCGCACCCTTGCGCCACCCCAACGGCGAGTGGTTACGGTTGGAGATTGTCTTGCCCGGTTACTCGGTTTGGTTACGCACCTGGCAGGTACAAGTTGGTAGCGTGAAGCTTTACCTGCTAGACAGCAATGACGCAGCAAACTTTCCTGCCCATCGAAGCATTACCAGCGAACTGTATGGCGGCGGACCAGAGTTACGCCTCAAGCAAGAAATGCTGCTCGGTATTGGCGGCTGGCGACTGCTTGATGCCCTCGACATCCATCCGGATGTCTGCCATCTCAATGAAGGCCACGCGGCATTCGCTATTTTGGAACGAGCCAGAACTTTCATGAACGAGACCGGGCAGCCTTTTGAGGTCGCACTGGCGGTCACGCGAGCGGGGAACCTTTTCACCACTCACACGGCGGTGGCTGCTGGCTTTGACCGTTTTGCTCCGGCTCTCATTGAGCAATACCTTGGTCGGTATGCCCAAGACAAGCTTGGTATTACAGTCCACGATTTGCTGTCCCTCGGCCGCCAGAATCCAAATGATTCATCCGAGAGTTTCAATATGGCCTATTTGGCAATCCGTGGAAGCGGCGCGGTAAATGGGGTGAGTCGCTTACATGGTCAGGTGAGTCGGCGCATTTTCACGCCGCTCTTTCCCTACAGGCCAGAGGACGAAGTGCCGATTGGATACGTAACCAACGGAGTCCACATACCAAGCTGGGAATCGTCTCCCGCCGATGATCTGTGGACGGGAGCCTGTGGAAAGGATCGCTGGCTGGGTACGACAGAAAACCTGGGGCAGGACATTCGTCACATCTCCGACACTAGACTCTGGCAGTTTCGGACAGCCGCGAGCAAGTCTCTGGTTGAATACGCCCGCCAACGCTTATCCCAGCAATTAATCGTCTCCAACGACACGCCGGAGGCGATTAATGGGGCGAACCATCTGTTTAGTCCCAACGTATTAACATTGGGCTTTGCCCGCCGCTTCGCTACCTATAAGAGACCAAACCTCCTACTACACGATCGCGATCGCCTGCTTCGTCTCTTGACCAATCCGCAGCGTCCGGTGCAACTCATCATTGCTGGCAAGGCGCATCCGGCAGACCAGGGGGGGCAAGCCCTGATTCAAGAATGGGTACGTTTCATCCGGCAACCTGAGATGCGCCCCCACGCGATGTTTCTCAGTGACTATGATATGCTTCTGACCGAACACCTAGTACAAGGGGTGGATGTCTGGATCAACACGCCACGGCGACCTTGGGAAGCTTGCGGTACAAGCGGCATGAAGGTACTTGTCAATGGCGGCATCAATTTATCTGAGTTGGATGGCTGGTGGGCAGAAGCCTACAATCCTGAAGTTGGCTGGGCATTGGGTGACGGTCAGGAGCATGGCGAAGATCCCGCTTGGGACGCGGTAGAAGCCAACGCGCTCTATGACCTGCTAGAGCAGGAAGTGATCCCAGAGTTTTATACTCGAGACGACAGCGGCATCCCCACAGCATGGGTCAAGCGGATGCGAGAAAGCATGGCGCAGTTGACACCGCGCTTTTCTGCCACTCATGCGGTACGTGAATATACTGAGCAACACTACCTGCCGGCTGCCACTGCTTACCGCGATCGCGCTGCGAACAACGGCGAAGTCGGCAAGCAAATTGTCGATTGGCAGCAAACTCTACAAGATAAATGGGCAACGTTACGCTTCGGCGAAATTAAGGTTGTGAGCGACGCACAAGGACACACATTCACAGCTGAAGTGTTTTTCGGGAGGCTTGACCCAAAGAGTGTGCGGGTAGAACTATACGCCAACGGAGTGAACGGCGGCAACAGGTCGCGGCAGGAAATGAAGCGCGGTCAGCCATTGACCACGGGGAATGGTTACATCTTTAACACGCAAGTATCCGCAACACGCCCAGCCACAGAATATACGGTGCGTATTTTACCATACTGCGACGGCGTTGCGATTCCACTGGAAGAGACACGAATCCTGTGGCAGCGATGATTCATTTTTGCATGGAGGATTGCCGCAAGGCAGAAGTCACGTCGCTTCTCTACGAGACGCTGCGCGTAGCAAGATCCCCGCAGGGGTACGCTCCGAATTCAAAATTAATGATCCCCATAAATAAATTTAGTTGCTCTGTATCCTTTTCGTTTTCGGTCAAAAGTCAAAAGTTTTATATATCAAGGCTTGTGCCTGTTTGAAATGGTTGCTTTATTTACGCCAAACTGTACTAGTAGTCCACCACACCAACTTTGATGGGTGAATAAGTTCGTAGTTAGGACTTTAGTCCTTAATTTGAGCGCTAAAGCGCTCACTACAAACCATGCATTGTTGGTGTGGCGGACTACTAGTTCAGCAAAAACGAATCACGGTTATCGAATTCAAGTGTCTAACTCATCAAGGTAATTGAAATGAAAACAATCAGCTCTTATCCATTATTTGGCTATCAACTTCAAGCGGGAAAGCTTATAGCGAGTAGGTCCCAAAGCACGGGAAATTCGTCCTTATTTATGCAAAACTCCGTCCCGTATTACACTACTAACCCATTACTACTTTTAATGGTAATTATTGGTGTTGGAGGTGTGTTAGCTTCAATTCTTTCGAGTGCTATTAAGGTAGCGAATGAGTGGGAAAGATTGGTGGTATTGCGGTTAGGAAAATTCCTCGCTCTCAAGGGACCGGGACTCGTTTTCATTATTCCGATCATTGACACCATACCTTACCGGATTGACACTCGCGTGATCACCACTTCTTTCCAGGCGGAGAAGACTCTGACTAAGGATACAGTGCCGGTTGACGTAGATGCAGTTCTCTTTTGGAAGGTTGTAGATCCTAAGAAAGCAGCTCTGGATGTCGCCGACTATAAAAGTGCTATTAGTTGGGCTTCCCAAACGGCTCTACGGGATGTCATCGGCAAGACCATGCTATCAGATATGCTGGAAGGCAGAGAGAAAATCAGTAAGGATTTGCAGAAAATCATTGACGAGCGCACCGAGTCATGGGGCATCAATGTTATCTCAGTGGAAGTTAAGGATGTGCTGATTCCCTCGGCTTTGGAGGATGCGATGTCGATGCAGGCTCAAGCGGAAAGAGAACGTCAGGCGCGTGTGATTTTGGGCGATTCTGAGCGACAGGTGGCAGAGAAGTTTGGGGAAGCGGCTAAGACCTATATCAACAACCCTGTGGCGCTGCATTTGAGGGCGATGAATATGCTTTATGAGGGTTTGAAAGACAATGCCACAATCGTCATTGTACCCAGCACAGCCGTAGAAAGTATGCAACTAGGGGGTCTTGCCGGGATGACGGCTTTGACTATGGGATTGGGGCAGGAGAAAAGCGAGATCAGAAAGCAAGAAGGCATTCAATCAATGATAGATATTGTAGAGCCAAATGGCACTAAATTAATCGCAAACCCTTAACGAACTTTGGGGGTTTAAGTCAAGAGTCTCTACAGGCAGCGCGAATTGAAGCCTCAGCTAAATCCCCGTCACAAAACTTAATTACGAATTACGAATTACGAATTACGAATTATTTTAATCCGTGGCTGCTAGGACAACTTTTCGCGGTTAGTGTCGGCACCGGATCACACGGCAGGAGTGGACGCTCTGATGGATTGGATTGAGGAACATAGTGGGCGTAACTTGAGCGCGGTAGGGCATAGCGTGGTGCATGGGGGCCGAAGTATAGCCAGCCGCAGCGAATTACTGCGGAAATGATTGAGGAACTGCATCAGCTCAGTCCATTCGACCCTGAGCATCTGCCGGAAGAGATATTGTTGACCGAGGCATTTCATCAGCGATTTCCAAATCTGCCCCAAGTGGCCTGTTTCGACACGGCTTTTCACCATGATTTGCCGCTTGTGGCTCGACTGTTACCGATCCCGCGTCGCTACGAGGTGACGGGTGATGCATTAGCGATCGCTCAGGAAACTGCCAAAAAGTTGGACATGGGCGCAAATATCCTCGATGCCGGGAGTTTGGGCGACTCGGAAAAGCAAGAGACATCAGCAGTATCCGATTCCATTGAGAATGCCGACGGTTTTGCCCAGGTATTCCCGGAACACAAGTAGTTCCACATTGTGGATGTCCTGCAAAAACACGGACATATCGTTGGTATAACGGGTGATAGGGTGAATGATGCCCCCTCGCTGAAAAAAGCCGACTGCGGCATCGCCGTTTCAGGCGCAACAGACGCGGCGCGGGCGGCGGCTTCCATCGTGCTGACAACGCCGGGACTGTCGGTGATTATTGACGCAATCAAGGAGAGCCGCCGCATTTTCCAACGGATGCAAAGTTACGCGATCTACCGCATCGCCGAGACGCTGAACGTGCTGTCGTTCATGACGTTGTCGATCCTGGTCTTTAACTTTTATCCATTGACAGCGGTGATGATCGTGATGCTGGCGTTGCTCAACGACGGTGCGATCCTTTGCATTGCGTATGACAATGTTAAGTACTCGAACAAGCCTGAAACCTGGAATATGCGCCTGGTGCTAGTAATATAGATTGACAAACACAAAATTATGTGTTGCTGGTCAAAACGCTGATTGATGGCTAAATATTTAGGTCTGGTTTTGAGCGAATGATCACTTTTTGTAATAAAACTGAATATTACTAGGATTACGATTTCTATTACGGTTGTTTGGTGCTAACACTCAAAATGAATTCGCTCGATTAATCAATAATTTATCCGCGCCTTTTATCGCTCCATTTTCAACCTTATTTATTAGTCCTGTTTTTGGTGGCGGGGCATATTATATATTTGATGTCAATACAGCACTTGCGTCTGTTATTAGGTACACTAAATTAAAATATAAATACCTTTAAATGAAGTCATACTCTGTCGAACTTCGAGAAAAGATAGTTGCAGCACATCTTCAAAAAAACAT
>NZ_JBALFD010000052.1:0-158684 GCF_036916985.1 Nostoc sp. | reverse complement strand
CCTAGACATCACCATCAATCCTAATTTAGTTCATTTTCTCCGGAAGATACTAGCTGCCCCTAGAAAAGATTATTGGTAGATGCACCCTGATAACTCACTCCCCTGTAGGTTAACACCAACTGGGGTTTTTTTATTTAAAAAAATAACTGACCTTTGTACAATTTCATCCGGAGTATGGTGTTCAACCTGAGAACATTTAATTGGTAGATGCACCCTGATAACTAACTCCCCTGGTTGGCTAACGCTCACTGGGGGTTTTTTTATGTAAACGCGAAACAGTTAGGGGTTGCAGTCTTCTCTACGAGACGCTGCGCCTTGGCGGAAGCCTCTTGCAGAAAAAGCAGTTTCCGTCGTTAGATATCGCCCTAGTATTTTATGCCCAGATGACCGGAGTGCGCCACTACTCTTGTTGCTACTGCTGGTAGACCTTGAGTATCCTCCTGTTGTCAGGATAGAGGATAACTTGCTCACTCAATTCCTGAATCGCTTTCTTTTTATTGTGGGCTAAAGATGCTACTCCAAAATGATTGCTATGATATTTAATCACATTCTTAATTTTTTTTCTATATTTTGACCTTAAGTCTTTCTCTGACAGCAGGATTGCTGTCAGAGAACATCTAATTGTTTAGCTAGCTGAGATTAGACGGTATTTGTCTGGCAAAAAAGCGGTCTAGGATTTCTGATTTTTGTTCTGAACTGAAGTTTTCATAACGATTTTCCAGCTTCTCAACTAGTCCGAAATTTCTGAAAGTCTCTAAATTAGAATCTGGTTTTTCAGTGAGAGGTTTTTGTCTATTCTGGGAATAAGTAAGCATTTCTACTGTATGATTACCCTTCCGATGCACAAGCTGCATCAATAAATCTATAGCTACAGTTGGCAAAACGCGGTAGGTATAATTTACAAAAAAATCAAAAGTCATATTGCCTAGACGGATGCGATCGCCATCTTTAAGCTTGATTCGCCCGACAGCGCGATCGCCATTCACAAACGAGCCATTAGTACTGTTGAAATCAATTAAGTAAAAGCCTTGCTCATCAATATGTTGAATAGCAGCATGGCGACGAGACAGATGACTATCAGCAATGCAAATACCACTAGTGCGATTACGACCTATCGTCCAGATCCGTTGTGGCTGTCGTAAACTTTGAGTCTGATTGTCGCACAAGTTAGTCATCAAATAAACAGCAGCAGTATCGACTACACCATGTACGTAACACGCCTTGACTCTCGTCAACGACGGTTGAGATAGATTTTCTAGCTGAAGAATTTCATCTAAAAGGCTGCTGTGGTGTTCATACAACTTGAGGAATACTTGATATAAAGTTAATCGCCGTTCTATTTCTGTTTGTGCAAAGTCAGTCATTATACGTAAACCTTGTACTACCTGATTTCGGTCGTGAATATTCTGTTTCAGCCTACAATCAGGGATAATTGATTTTTTGCTTTCCGCTGCCATCTGAAAACTTGAGTGGCTCAAGAGCGTTCTATTTTACAACTTTTAGGTGGAAAATTCCCTGTTGTTTCTAGCTATAAAAAGCATGGAAATATTCTTAAGAAATTATTATGATGCTTTATTGTTTATTGTAAATAATCATTTGTTATTTGTAACAGCCAGAAATCATAAAGTTTTCATTAAGAATTGCTAATTATCTACGTATTTCTGCTAAGAAACTGGATATTTCTTAACATTTGCAATAGCAATGACTATCGATCAACCTAAATATTATATCTATTTGGTAAATTCTGAATAAATCTGAGTTTTTACCCTAATCATCAGGGCTGATTTTCCAAGCTAGCAAGAAAATATCAGCTTTGTGATCCTTATAAAACAAGCATTTTATAATTGTCAGTAAGTACAGCCCACCACAAAAAGAGTATGGAATTTAATCATTCGTAGGTTGGGCGGAACATAGTGAAACCAAACATAAACCCTCGACATTTCCGAACTTTTTTTTACGGTAACGTGTACTAAGTAGAAAGGCTTAATTAAAATAAAGCTGCTAAGAAGCGGCTCTAGCTCTTGAGAACCGGGCTATGAATAAAAATTTGATTTTACATTTAATTACATCTATAAGAATTTGTGCAGAAGTTATAAATAAAAAGATCCCCAACTTCTTCCATAAGCCGGGGATCTGAACCTTTCACTGAGAGCAAATCAAATAGGATTCATATACCTACTTAATGGATCATTAAAAAAGCAGGGAGACTATTTTACTAATCTAAATAATCGGTTTCAATCAAAAGGATTCATTTGTAAAGATAGTCTAGAATCTAATATCCAAAATTAAGTCACCCAATCTAAAAATCATCCCACTTTGCTTAACTCTTGCTACTAAAGTAAGCAAGTGGCTCCCAAGTTTAAACTTTCCAATCACAACAAGCCTCGTTTTCCATTGGGGCGCACGGTCATCCAATTTGTTTTTGCTAGTGCTAACTGTTCATCAGAAATCTTGGCACTGGTGAGATTAGCACCACACAGATTAGCTCCTCGGAGGTTAGCATTGCTAAGATAAGCATTGCTGAGGTCTGCGCCTCGCAGGTCTGCCCCTTCTAAATCAGCATGGTTAAAGTATGCTTTGCTCAAATTAGCATCTTTAAGATTTGCTCGAGTGAGACTGGCTCTGCCAAAGTCACTATTGTGGAGATTAGCCCCCTGGAGATTGGTTTTTTGCAATTGAGCAGAATGGAAATTTGTTTGGGATAAGTCAGCACCTTGCAGATTCAGCAAACTTAAATTGTGTAAGGCAAAATCCCGCCTTCCTTTCAGATAAGCTGTTAACAAACTTTGGGTATCTAATTTCCGCTCAACTTTAGAATTTTGAACTTGTGAACCATTGCTGTTGCTAGCGAAAGTTGTTGATTTAGCCATCCCAGAACCCTGGTGTAATCCCCCTGCTTCTGCTGTCTTGGCTCGTCTAGCACGAATTGCCGCCGCTACCTGTGCCACTCCAGTACTTGTAGCAGAAGGATTGTTACATAAAACAGCAGAATTTTCCACGTGGTTATGTGTTCGATCTTTAGATCCACCCTCAGATTTAATCAGTAAACCCTTGGCTAAACTATCTAAGTATGGTTCTATTTCCAATGCTCGGAGAACTTCTGCTGCTGACTGATAGCGATTACGTACAGATACATCTAACATTTTTCGCAATACATTGCTCAAGTGATCGCTCACTTGCACAAGATGCTCCCATATCATCTCGCCAGTGTTGGGATTGTAATCTAAATCTTTAGGAGTTTTGCTAGTCAGTAAAAAAATGCATGTCACCCCCAGTGCATAAATATCACTGGCGTAGACTGGACGCATGGCCATTTGCTCTGGAGGTGCAAAACCAGGAGTACCAATAGCATAAGCAGTTAATGCTGTCTGTCCTGATGGACTTGTCGGACTCTGGCTGATTTGATTTTTGACGGCACCAAAGTCTATCAGTACCATTCGGGAATCTTGAGTGCGGCGAATTAAGTTGGCTGGCTTGATATCACGGTGAATTACTTTTTGCTCGTGGATGTATTGCAACAGTGGCAAAATCTCGCTCAAAAATTGCTTGACTCCAGTTTCACTCAAAATGCCGTTAAGTTTGACCTCCTCTTGCAAGGTATCACCACTGATATATTCTTGAACTAAGTAAAATTGTTCATGATCTTCAAAATAGTCTAATAATCTTGGTACTTGGGGATGATTGCCAATCTTACCTAGAGTTCTAGCTTCTCGCTCAAAGAGTTCTCTGGCCATCTGTAAAACGTGTGGAGCGCTTCCTGATGGGCGTAATTGTTTGATTACGCAGCTCGGTTCTCCTGGTAAGCCTTGGTCATTGGCTAAGAAGGTTGCTCCAAAGCCACCCTGACCTAATGGTTTGATCACCTGATAGCGATCGCGCAACAGTAGTTGCGAGCCACAAGACTGACACTTTTGGCTATATACCAAATTTTCTGGATTGGGACAGGTCGGACTTAAGCAGTAGCTCATGCACTCTCAACTCGCTGCACGAATAATCACGGGGAGTGTTATACTCCCTTTCAATTATTTAGATATTAATCAACTCCTGCCAGGTAATTTTTGCGGGAAATCCTTTGAAGAGTTGCTAAAGTTTAGCTGAGATTACGTATAGCGATCGCTAGAACCAGACGATTTATTATACTTAAACTGATAAATAATATTTATGCTACTTTATATCAATTCGTAATGATGGTCTTTTAAAGCTTGATGCTCTCCCAATTTACTAACGTAATTCGCAATAGAGAAAGTTTGCTTTAATTTAGTACAACACGGCCTAAATAAACACCCATTCAAAATCAATGAAACGCTTACACTGTATTAATTTTGAATTTTGAATTTTGTTAGCGAGTCTGCGTTCGCTTTTAGCGTCTCGTAGAGAGCGTCATTTTGAATTCCGCCTTGCGGTACTAGTGGTCTATGTCAGTAATTTTGATCGGTTCGTAGTGGGTGGCTGTAGCTCTCACCTAAGCACTTAAGTGATTACTACGAAATCCCTTAACTTGTCATCATCCCTACGGTAGATTATTAGGTTTCTCTGTGATTGTATATACAGAACTTTGCAAGTAAATGAGGTCAGAAGCCTACACCATACCTGTACTCAGGTCGGTGTAGGTAGTTCACAATCGTCTCCATTAGTCCTTAAGAGACTATTAGCTTGCTTTCATGTTCACACTAATCAGCTGTTCGATAAGTGCAAAAACATCACTGCGGCTAAGTTTCTCTTTACCATTAGCAAGAGCGTCAAGAGTGCCGTTAGCTAAGGTGAAGGGAATTTGGCAAAAATCTAAGGCGGGGCCGGTAGGAAGGTCTTGAATGTAAGCTTCTGCCAGTGCTAGATTGCGCCGGGCATACTCCTGCATATTGTCTGCACTCCAACCATCTGGGAAGAATTCTACTCCACGCCCCAAATCTTCATTATGGTTACGCAGGATATTGACTGCTTGTAAGCCTCGACCAAACCCAATGGCTTGGGTACGGTTTGTTTGTGTTCCATCATACCAATTCCATAAATCTGAAAGTAACAATCCCACTGCACCTGCAACCCCAAAGGTATAACGATCTAAATCAGATTCAGTGTGAATTTTCCAGTTTCTTTCTGCCCAATAAGCCATCCGGTCTGCCATTGCAGCAGTGGCATCCCAAATTCGAGGTGCAATGGTGTCTGGTGCTAGCAGTGACCATTCTCTAATCCTCAAAGTGACTTCTTCTAATGAATTCTCATACCCACTAAATCCTGCAAAGAAAGCATCTAGTGCAAAGCCATCAACTCCTGCCTGTAATGTCAGACTAATCGTTCTTAACAGCTTGGCTTTAGTAGCGTTATCTAATTCAGGATGATCTTCAATTTCATCAATGGCACGCATACACAAATATGCTGATGCGACTGCTTCTTGCAATCCTGGCGGTAAAAGACTAATTGGGATATAAAAAGTTCGGCTAGTTTCTTTGAGGATTTGCAATGCATCTCTACGTAAATTCATGTTTTCACTCCCCGCTTGATTTTTGCACCACATGAAGTTTGCAGTTTTTTGATGATACTGGATATAGTTTTGACTAAACCTTAAAAACTATAGACTATAAGATAGGCTAGTATTTCATCTAAAAATTGATGGTTTTTGGTGTTGCAATTAACAAAACTCTCAAATTGATCAAAGTCTAGTCTAGTATAGAGGTTTTTGGTAGCAAAAGTGTTTGAGGTGTCGTTTGATATCGCTTTCATAAACTTTTAGTATAGATATAAAGAATTATGGTAATATTTGGTTGGATATTGCGAAAACTTTCCATGAGCAAACATCCATTTTAAGGATTTGAAAGTGTTTGAAGTCTGCGTTAATCTGACTAAAAAAATGTAATTATTGTATATATAAAGACAATTCGGGAAAAGTCGGTAACGGATAACAGCATCTATACGCACTTTTAGATGCATATAGCGGTTTGCCGAAAAGTTAAGGTAAGTTAAATTGGACACAGAGGGCTGCGGTTAGCTAGGTCTATGCTAATTAGAGAGTGACATCAAGTGACCATAACCCAGAACCAGAAGTTCCCGTATACTTACTAGATTGTTCCTAATTGCCCAGAAAAAACCCTGAAGAAGATATTTGCTTACAAGCTAAAATATGGGTTTGGCGTTTTTATGCCTCAATTCTTTGCTTTTCCCATTAGCCGTTACTGTTTGATTGGTTCTAGCTTTGATTTCGAGACTCTTCAGATGTACGGATTTTTTCAAAAATCAGATAGGAGTCCTAAACTTTATTCCCCATCTCCAAATAGCTGATGACTAATGACAACCCGCGAACATCAATCAGGGGTTGTTAAAATCCCTCAATACTTTAGAGTGAAATAATCAAGCTTTTCTAGAGCTACATTCCCCCTCTCACAGATAAAATTTATATATGAACGCTACACAAGAAAAACTCAAAGATCAAGTTAAGCAGGCAATAGTTGCGGCTTTTGGCGCTGACTTCGCTGGAGTAGATCCAATTTTGGTTCCTGCTAGCAATCCTAAATTTGGTGATTATCAGGCGAATGTGGCTTTATCTCTGAGTAAAAAATTAGGAAAGCAACCAAGAGCGATCGCAGGTGCAATTGTTGAGAAACTAGATGTATCCGAAATCTGTGAACCGCCGGAAATCGCTGGGCCAGGATTTATCAATCTCAAACTGAAAACAGCATACTTAGAAGCACAACTAAACGCGATTCAAGCTGATCCCAGACTGGGAGTTCCAGCCGCAAAAACGCCGAAGCGGGAAATTGTGGATTTTTCCAGTCCGAATATTGCTAAAGAAATGCACGTCGGACACTTGCGTTCTACAATTATCGGTGATGCGATCGCCCGGATTTTAGAATTTCAAGGACACGATGTACTGCGGTTAAATCATGTAGGTGATTGGGGTACGCAGTTTGGCATGTTAATCGCCTATCTGCGGGAAGTTTACCCAGACGCGCTTACCACCGCTAATGCTTTAGATATTGGTGATTTAGTCTCTTTTTACCGCCAAGCCAAATTGCGGTTTGATGCAGATGAAGCTTTTCAAGAGACAGCACGCCAAGAAGTCGTCAGATTACAAGCAGGTGCAGAAGATACACTCCATGCTTGGAAGATGCTGTGCGAACAGTCACGGCGGGAATTTCAGATAATTTATGAGTTACTGGATATCAAGTTAACTGAACGCGGAGAATCTTTCTATAACCCTTTACTATCTGGCGTTGTGGAAGATTTAGATAAATCTGGGTTACTAGTAGAAAACCAAGGTGCAAAATGCGTTTTTCTGGAAGGGTTTACCAATAGAGAAGGTGAACCTTTGCCGTTAATTGTGCAGAAATCAGATGGCGGGTATAACTATGCCACAACTGATTTAGCATCCCTGCGCTACCGAATTCAGCAAGATGAAGCAAAGCGGATAATTTATGTAACAGATTCGGGACAAGCAAACCACTTTGCCCAATTTTTCCAGGTGGCACGCAAAGCTGGATGGATTCCCGATGATGTGGAATTAGTGCATGTTCCCTTTGGGCTGGTGTTAGGAGAAGATGGTAAAAAATTCAAAACTCGTTCTGGGGATACTGTGCGGTTACGGGATTTGTTAGATGAAGCTGTTTCTCGTTCCCATGCTGACTTAAAAGCTAGATTACAAAAAGAAGAACGCCAAGAAACTGAAGACTTTATTAATGAAGTTGCTAAGGTAGTTGGAATCAGTGCAGTTAAGTATGCAGACTTAAGCCAAAATCGCACGAGTAATTACATCTTCAGCTACGACAAAATGCTGGATCTCAAAGGTAATACTGCGCCCTATATGCTGTATGTTTATGCGCGGATTCATGGGATTAGCCGTAAGGGTGATATTAACTTTAAAGAGTTGGGAAATAATGCCGTTTTGTTGCAGCATGAAACAGAATTAACGCTAGCAAAATACTTACTTCAACTAGATGAAGTTATTAGTAGTGTAGAGCAAGACTTGCTGCCTAATCGTTTATGTGAGTATTTGTTTGAACTGAGTCAGAAGTTTAACCAATTCTACGATCGTTGTCCTATATTACAAGCCGAGGAGCCACAGAGGACATCCCGCTTGGTTTTATGTGATTTGACTGCTAGAACTCTGAAACTGGGATTATCTTTGTTGGGAATTCAGGTATTGGAGAGGATGTAATATTTTTTAACGCAGAATTACGCTGAGGTAGCGCAAAGGTACGCAGAGTAAGAGTTGAGTTAAAGCTTCTTTGTGTACTTTGCGGTTTTTTTAATTATAATTGCAGGATTTGGAGGCGATTATGGTACGTACACCATCAAAAAACATAACTTTGGCGGAATTTCTGAAGTTACCGGAAACTAAGCCTGCTAGTGAATACATCGATGGTGAAATTATTCAAAAACCTATGCCACAGGGAAAGCACAGTACAATTCGAGGTGAAATGATTGGCACTATCAACTCAATAGTGAAGCCTAAACGAATTGCTCGTGTTTTTCCAGAACTGCGGTGTACTTTTGGCGGAAGGTCAATAGTGCCAGATGTTTCTGTGTTTACTTGGCAAAGAATTCCCCGTGATGAGAATGGTCAAGTTGCCAACCTATTTCAAGCCGCTCCTGATTGGACTATCGAGATTCTATCACCTGACCAAAGACAAACGAAAGTTACAAAAAATATTTTACATTGCCTGAATTATGAAACACAAATGGGTTGGCTGATCGATCCAGAAGAACAAACGGTATTTGTGTATATTCGCAATCAACAACCAATCATGTTAGATGAACTAGATGCTTTACTTCCTGTGCCAAATTTTGCAAGTGAGTTGAGGCTGACGGTGGGAGATTTATTTGGTTGGCTGTTGGAGTAAACCAAATTCTGACCAATTGAATAAGTAAGGAAATAGGCCAAGTGCAACAGGTTTTATGGATAGGAATCGGTTGTAAACGAGGAACATCATGGCAGTTGATTGATTGGGCGATTGAGCAAGTGTTTCGAGAAAATCAACTTTTTACAAGTGCGATCGCAGGAATTGCTACCATTGACACTAAAGCCTCAGAAGTTGGCTTAGTAGAACTTTGCCACTTCCGCAACTTGCCTCTAAAGACCTTTTCTGCGGAAATTCTTCGCTGTGTGTGTGTCCCCAACCCTGCCACAATTACTGACCACAAAGTAGGTACACCTAGCGTAGCAGAGGCAGCTGCTATTCTTGCAGCTTCTCAACTCACATCGGTGACTATTTTTACCTTTACAAGCATGGAAGAATTGCGAGTAAGATTCTTACTTCCCAAACAAATTTTCCAGCGACAAGGGCAACCAGGAGCGGTAACTCTAGCTGTTGCCCAAGCTTTAAATACTACTAGTATTACAGAAATTCACTAATTTTTCTAGTCAACAACTCTCAAAAAATAGTTAATTACGCTAGAAACAATTGCTAGCACAATTGAACCTAACAAAGCAGGTAAAAAGCCTTTAATTTCAAAACCATAACCAGGAGTTAGGGCACTTGCCAGCCAAAGGGTTAAAGCGTTGATCACAAATGTAAATAAACCAAAGGTGAGTAAGGTAATTGGAAACGTCAAAAGACGCAAAATAGGCCTGACAAACGCATTAACAAGACCAATAACTACAGATGCAACAAGGGCGACAACAAAATTATTGACAATAAAACCATCAACAATTCTAGAAGTAATCAATAACGCCACCGCAGTACCGAGCCAAGTTAATAAAAAGTGTTGCATAAGTTTTTTTAGAGTAATTAGCAGTAAGTTTAATTAATTTCACTATTGCCATCTGTGATCTGTAACACGATTAGGTGTCTTGTGCTTGACTCCTAAAGTTGCCATCATCTTTTATCAGTCTAAAAGCAATATGAGAAGGAGTCAGAATTCAGAATGGGCTACGCCCCGCAGCGCTAACAGAATTCAGAATACTCTACTCTGTCAAGTCAGGGGTTTCGCTAAGAAAGAATTTAAGATCACGCGGGTTTAAAATCGCTTGCTCTAAACCTCGATTCTCCATCCAGTCGCACATAATCCATTCTGGATTCTGGCTCCTGAATTCTGAATTCTTCTTCGGTAATTTTTCAGTGCTGGCATAGAGATACTTCTAATCGGTATATCTTTATCGTATTGCAGGATGTACCGCATTAAATTCATAAAAAATGCTGTGAAGCGCAAAACCCCTACAAAGGTTTCTCTAATCCGAGAAATCTCAGTAATTGGAGATTTACAAGAAATAAATTATCCAGTTTTGTACGGTTGGTATTTTGCCCGCGCCTCTGGCTACGGGCGGATGGGACGCTACGTGTAAGTTTGAAGAGTGGGATACGCATATAGTGTCCATATAATAGCCATGAAGAGTGCTGAGTGCTGAGATGAAAGACTGCCCACAAGGGGCGGGGCTTTTACCATAGTGCAAAATTACTGAGTATTCAATTTTCTTCACTCAGCACTCAGCACTCAGTATGGTAAAAAAGACCTCTCCCTGGTTTTACTACGCAAAACCGTCCATCTCCGATTCGGAGAGGGACAGACTTGAACTTTAGTTCAAGGCAGGGAGAGGTTTATCGAACTCATATCGGTTAACGCCGCAAAAGAACCTCCCAGGTAGAGCCACCAACTACGCCGTCAGATTCTAATCCATAGCGCGTTTGTGCAGCTTTCACAGCTGTCTCTGTTGTCACCCCAAAGTCTCCATCGGCATCACCTTTCAAGAAACCAAGCTTTTTCAGTTGTTGTTGTAACTTCACAACTTCAGAACCACGTAATCCTATACGCAAAATTGGCAATCCTTCTGAGGTGTATTGAATACCAGGGGTTCGTTTCGTAGTTGTATTTGACTGAGTTCGAGTGGTTGATGTAGTACGATTTGGCGTTTTCTTTGTGCTGGAAGTTGTAGCTTTTCTTGGAGTAGCAGGTCTTGGCTCAGGGGTGGTTGCAACTTGTGTTACAGCTTTCTTTGGGGTAGTAGGTTTGGGTTCAGGGCGAGTCGCAACTTGTGTTACAGCTTGTCTTGGGGGATTGGGATTTGCAACGTTGGTGAGGTTGCTAGCCTGGGTTGGAACAGGAAAATTTGTAGCTGAGTTAAATCTAGGCTGGGATGAAGGGACGGTTGACGCTACTGCTGGTTCTTTTGGGAAAAGTCGTTGCCAAGTGCTGGCATCAACAATACCATCTGGATTCAAACCCGCGGCTTGTTTAAACCGAGCAACAGCACTAGCTGTATTCTCACTATATGTACCGTCTACGGCACCAGAGTAAAAACCCAAAAGTTTCAGAGCTGCTTGAAGTTCAGATACGCGTTCGCCTTGACTACCAATTTTGAGGATAGGGCGGTTAATGCTATCTCCAGGATTTACTTGAGCAATTTTTTGTGGCGCTGCTATTGATACTACAGCCGTTGAGGCAATCAACAGAGGTGTAGTAGAGAACAAGAGTATTTCAATGGCCGATAAAGATTTAGACCTCTTTGGCCACCAACCCTTTTGCCGTTTTTCCATTCTAAAGCGATTTACAGTTGGGTCTAGTAATTTTAAGTAACTCAAAATACTTTCTGTCAGGCTGCTTTGCATGGAATTTACTCCCAGAATATTCTCATGCTAATGGTACAGCCGCTTGGTCTAAAAAACAGCTGATCATTTATGATGTCTATGTTGAGGGTTCTTGCTTTAGTGGAATCATCACAACAAACTCGGCACCTTCTCCTGGTGCTGAACTACAATCGATCTTTCCTGCATGTTTTTGAACGATAATTTGGTAGCTAATTGATAATCCCATACCTGTGCCTTTACCCACAGCTTTTGTCGTGAAGAAGGGATCAAATAGGCGTTTGCGTACTTCCTCAGTCATGCCTGGGCCATTGTCGGCAATGCTAATGATTACATAGTCTTCTTGGATGAGGGTGCGAATGCGAATTGTTGGGATGGGGCATTGGGCATTGGGCATTGGGCATTGGGTATTAGGTATTTGAAAAACTTTTCCCCAGTCCCCAGTCCCCAGTCCCTCTTCCAAAACATCGATCGCATTTGTCAACAGATTCATAAACACCTGATTCATCTGTCCAGCGTGACACACTACTGGTGGTAGGTTGCCGTAGTCTCGGATTACTTGGATTTCGGGATGTCCTGGTTTGGCTTTTAGGCGATTTTGCAACAACAGCAAGGTGCTATCCATACCTTGATGAATATCTACTGCTTTTGTACCGTCTTCATCAAGACGAGAAAAATTGCGTAAAGATAGGACAATCTGCCGAATGCGTTCGGCTCCCATTTTCATAGACTCCAGGATTTTGGGTAAATCTTGCCGGAGAAAGTCTAAATCAATGGTGTCGATTTGTTGGTTAATCTCTGGTGTTGGTGGGCAGTAACTCTGTTGATAAAGTTCTACTAAGTGCAGCAAATCCTTAGTATATTCACTGGCATGGCTAATATTGCCGTAGATGAAATTAACAGGATTATTGATTTCGTGGGCAATACCTGCAACCAATTGTCCTAAACTGGACATTTTTTCAGTTTGAATCAGTTGCGCTTGGGTTTGTTGAAGTTCTAGCAGTGCTGCTTCTAGTTGCTGGGCTTTATCTTGGGCAGTTTGGGCAGCAATGCGACTTTGGGTGTAAAGTTTAGCTTGGTCAATAGCGATCGCTAGTTGAACTGTAACTGCTTGTAGTAACTCTACTTCGTTGTTCAGCCAAGGGCGAAAGCCACTACAATAACCACAGCTAAATGCACCAATTTCTCCAGATTGGGTATGTACAGGCAGCGACAGAAAGGCAGTGAAACCAAAATCCTGCAAAAACTGCTGTGCTATGGAATCGCTCACAGTCTCAGCATCATTAATGCGGATGATTTCTCCATTCAAGGTTTTGGCTGCGATTAGCTTGATTTCGGCATGAGTTGCTTCTTGGTCGTTAAGCAGACAGGGTAAAAAGGAACTTTTCGCCTCATATACTTTTTCCCAGTATGGTACATCAGCATCTTGGCGATACCAAAAGAAGACGCAGCGATCGATCTCGAATAAGTTGTGAATTTCTTGCACTGCGGTTTCCACAATGTAATTGAGATCCAAAGAAGCTCGAATATGATTAGAAAGACGATTAAGTAGTGCTTCTCGCTGGGCGCTTTCTCTGAGTGCAATTTCTGCTTGTTTGCGCTTGATGCCAATGGCAATTTCCTGGGCGGCAAATTCCAATGCTGTGAAAGTTGATTCTGTCACTGTTTGGCGGGCAAACATGGCGATCACCCCTACAGTTTCATCTTCAACAATTAAGGGATAGCCAGCAAAGGCGACCATACCCTCTTGCTTTGCCCATTCTTTGTTACCGACGCGGGGATCTGTCTGCACAGAGTTAGTTAAGTGAGGTTTGCCTTCTTGGGCAATCAAACCAATTTTGAATTGACCGACTGGCACATATTTATGAGGCCCATTGATGTGGGTGTACATCCCCGAACTGACTTGCAACTCCAATACATTATCTTGTTTGTTCAGCGTCCAGATGCGAGCAAAGGCTGCATCAAGATGTTCAATTAAAGCGTCAGTGCAGCGGCGCATCATGTTCTGTAAGCTGTCACTCTGAGTCAATGCCGCATCTACATCAGCACGAAAATTTGCTAACCGCGCTCGTTCTGCTAGAGCTACTTCTGCTTCTTTGCGATCGGTGGTGTCATAGCAAATACCAACAAAGTACAAAACATTGCCATTGGCGTCTTTAATCGCAGATGAGTTGCTTGTATGCCATCGCCAACTACCATTTTTCTGTTTGACTCGATATTCAATTGCTTTTTGTTTTTCGCCTGTTGTCAAAATTCTTTGAAAATAATCGGTACAGATATGCACATCGTCAGGATGTATAAAGGGAATAAAGGATTTGCCTTCAACCTCTGCAACCTCATGCCCAAAAATTGCAGTCCAGTTAGGAGAAACGTAGGAAAATATTCCTTCAAGTGTCAGTGCAAAAATAACGTTGTTGGCGTTTTCCACAATGCTGCGGAACTTGGCATCATTTTCGATCAATACTGCTTGGATAGTCTCGCTGGTGTCGCGGACAAGAACGATGATTTGCTGGTCTGGTAATGGTAATAACCTAGCTTCAAAATGATTTTTCCCTTCTGGTAGCGGTAAAGTATATTCAAAACTGACTTCATATTGAGTTTCAAGTACTTGAGTTATTGCTTGGTAGAAGCGATCGCCTACAGCAGTTGGTAAGCATTCTCGCAAACTCTTGCCCTGATAATCTCCTGATGGAATATACATACTCTGCATCAATCCTTGCTTGTAATCCAGAATACTTCCATCAGCATCAAGCCGAAAGTACAAATCAGGAAGCACTTGCAAAATCGCTGCAAATTCTGATGTTTTTTGGCGCAACTGTGCCTCAATTGCTTGGCGTTTTGTAGTTTCAGCTTGCAGTTGCTCTAATGCTTTTGATAACTCTCTTACTCGTTTTCTATCTGTAACTTTACGTAATTGCCGAGAATATTTTGTCGATGAAGAGTAGCTTTCTGAAGGTTGGCTGTTCGCTATCGGCACTCCTGTTAGATCGATACAATAACCGATGTAACCAACAAAGCTACCATCTGCTGAAAATCGTGGCGTGGCTGTATCTAAAATCCAGCGATATTCGCCATCAGCACCACGCAGGCGATATTGCCTCTGGAAGGAATTATGTGTCGCAAATGCTCTCAAGTATATATCTTCACATCGGTGTCTATCTTCTGGATGGACGCTGCAAGTCCAGATATTGCCTATCTCCCCTTCTCGCGCAGATGTTGTTAGATGTGTTCCAGTAAATTTCAGCCAATTGGAATTGAAGTAACAGTAAAGTGCATTGCATCCAGACATCCAAATCATCAGAGGAGTAGTATCCGCTTGCTGATAAAATACTTTTTCATTCTGTTGTCTTTCTTCCTCTTCAACGATGATTTGGTTAACGTAGCTCTGCACCTTTTTAGAAAACACTTTTGCCTACCTGCTCTGCCTAAATTATTAAGGTAATAGTCTGAAAATATGATTTGTTAATACATGGATATAATCTTTTTCATGCCGATATGCTAACTATCTTAATACTTTATTCATTTTTATATATGCGCGAATTCCTCTTTTACTGTAAATAAATTGCAAAAACGCTGAAGTTATCATTAAGATTAAATTCAGCATTTTTTATGAATTTTAAACTATCTATATGTCAGAGAACTTGTTTGAATTTATTTCTGATTTAAATCACTGAAAAATTCATCTTAGCTATGTAATTGCATTGCTCAAAAACCTGATTTAACTTTACAGAGGCTATATGATTTTCTGTGGAGTATTTACATCTTTATCAGAAATTTACAATAATCAAGAATTTTATCCAAAATAAATATTGATTTTTCATCAAGAACAATTCTCTATGAATTAGAATCTGGCTGATGGATCTAGCTTCCTTAAAATCAGGGGTATAAAAGAGTTTGAGAACCACATCTCTACTAAGCAATCCCTAGTAAATTGGTGTATAAAACCCAACTTTATTTATTCGTAATCCTGGATGATGACGAACGTATTCTTTTTTATTGTTCTCAACAAAACCCAATTTTTCAAAATTGTCTTGACTATTCAAAATTCCTTATATAGCAAATCCTATCTGAGTTATCAGAAATCTCTGTGATGACGAACTGCCAAGGAAAAGAGAACAAAAGTAGAATTCACAAATCTCACTCATGATTTAGGATTGCTATAGCAAAATCGTAAATTAAATGAGAGAAATGCTAAATGTGATATCAACACGTTGCAACAATGGCTGATAATCGCATTTTTTATGTTATAAAGCTCACAGAAATTAATGTTAGGCGGAAACTACTTTATGGAACCAGATAAACTTGGCCGTTTTAAGGAGTACGGCGAATTCATCCTCCGAAAGATAGATTCTGTGCCCCAGTACCCTTCTAAACAAGAAGATTGGGTTCCAGCTAGTCTTGATGACTGTCTTCTTCGTTTGCGTTCAGCTGCCCAGAAAACTGTAGACCTGGCAACTTCGCCTGTCAAAATTGGGGTGATGGGGGAATTCAGTAGTGGAAAAACTTTACTTTTAGGCAGTCTAATTGGATATGCAGATGCTTTGCCTGTCAGTGAAAACCCCACTACCGGTAATGTTACTGCCATCCATATTATCCCGCAAGACGATTTCGCAACGACACAACTAAGTAACTTTACAGTAGAGTATCTTTCCCATGAGGGAGTACATGAGTGTCTACGCTTCATGCTAGGGGAAGCCAATAAACGGACAACAGCAGCAGGGCTTCCTCCGATACCAGTATCGAAACTCAACTCTGGGACAGATATTATTGGCTGGTGTGAAGAAGCATGGAATAGCAGTAACAATTTAGAGCTACGTTATTTACTCCGAGAGTTGGTATTATTCCTGCGGGCTTATCAAGCTTATGGGGAAGTTATGTGTAGTGGGCACTACCAGATTGATGCGGTGACTGCCCGTGAGGGGCTACAGCTAGTCGAACAGCCAATGGCAATCCAAACTCTGAAATTTGAGGATCTACCGCCTGCACACATCAGATTACCGAGTCCACCCCAGAGGCTACCAACAAAGTTATTGCAAAACAGTTTCCCACTAATCCGCCGCGTCGATATCGATGTGAAAATTTCACGGGAAATTTGGGATTTTGCAGATGCAGCTAAATTTATTCTGATTGATTTTCCGGGATTGGGGGCTGCTAATTCCGGGGCTAGGGATACCTTTTTGTCATTGCGAGAATTGGCAGAAGTACAGACAATTTTGGTATTGCTCAATGGTAAATCTCCTGGAAGCGATCGCGCCAATAAAATCTTCACCATGATGCAGCAGCAGCGACCGGGACAAGACCTGAAAGATTTAATTCTCGTCGGTGTGGGTCGCTTCGATCAACTACCTTTAGACAGCGAGGGTGGCGAAAGAGAACTTGACCATCTGATTCAAGATAGCCATTTGGAAGAGGAAACGGTTCTCCAAAAACTCAAAGTTCTGCAAACTACCATTGACGGTGCAGCAGCATTTACAACCCAAAAAGACCGCATCGTTTTATTGTCGCCACTGTTGGGACTGGCTGAATTAGCAAAACGTTCTACTACAGTCAAAGCTGGTTCACCAGACTTTTTAGCTAACTTGGACTATCCTGATTATTTAGATCGGTCTAAACGACTGCAACAGAAATGGGAGCTATTAAGTGAAAAGCTGATAGAATCTAACACCCGTAGCTATTTAGGCAGACAGCTAGGTTACTTTAGTCAAGATGGCGGACTTAGTAAGCTGCGCGAATTGATTCAAACCCACGTAGCTACTCATGGTCTGAAGCAACTGCATGAAGATACCAAAAGAGCTGCTGATGTGGTGAGTCAGCAACAAGATCACTTGAAAGATATCATAGATGAAATTCACGAGCAAGGTATCCCCACAGGCGATAGTCCCGCTTTTATCGAGTTGCGCTTTGTGGTCGAAAGCTTAGATAAAATTTACAGAAATTTTCAAAAAGATATCGGCAAAGAACCACTTAAAGACCGGCGCGGTGTTGTTGTCAGCGATGTAGTGAAAGACGAACTCACCTTTAGAATTCTTAATTGGAACCAGTGGACTTTACTCTTCAACAAAGCTAATAATGGAGCGATCGCTCTGGCAGAATCTAAAGGTGCAGCTGGTAAATTATTCGATCGGGGAAATCGTGTAAACACTTCCCTTCCAACTAAGAGCGATGATTTTTATCCAGTATTTGAGAAAACTGTTAAAGAAGTAGAAGATTTTGCCCGCGAGCGCATTCATCAAGCCGTGGTAGATTTATTAAATCAATTATCAAATCATGTAGCCCCAGAACGCGAACAATTGCAGGCATTTTTCCACCCAGAAATGGAACAAGAAATCGAAGAAAAATTTGGTTTTGAAGATGCCGATCTCTTTTATAAATTATTACTAGGATGCGATCCTAACGAATGGAAAGAAGCAATCATCTCAGAAATTACTAGTAAAGACAAAACTGTTGCACCTGAAATTATCTTTCCTCTAGCACGTCAAGACGATAAACACAACGTTGGTCAAATCTTTGACTGGGCACCAGAGAAAAGCCAAGGCTTACCCAGATCGAGCAATCACCAACTTTTAGTACTGCGACTGCGAGATGAAATTACTGCTAGTGCCAGTCTTCATCTTGTGCAGTATGTTAGCGAAGTTAATCAGCAAATTAATTCCGAACTAGAAGGCATTTTGGATCAAATTATTCCTAGTCTGCAAAACCTTTCTAAAAAAGAAACTTTGTTAAGATATTTGGCAGCTGGGGAATTGCCATCTGAGATTCAAATTCCTACTTGGTTGCAGATTATTTCAGAAATGGCCGCTGTTTCTTACTCAGATGATTTGGATTTGAGATGACGCGATGGCGTAGAGATATGAGGGTGTATTTGTGAGACGTGATGCGATTTTTTATACAATTTTCAAGCGTGTCCCAGGATTATTTTTCGAGTTAGTAGAACAGCCACCACCTAAAGCTGCTAGCTATCGCTTTGAATCAGTTGAGGTTAAAGAACCAACATTTCGGATTGATGGGGTATTTTTACCTCCACCGGATGCAACATCTCAAACGATCTTTTTTGCTGAGGTACAATTCCAAAAGGATGAGTTACTGTACCATCGCTTTTTTACCGAATCGATGCTGTATATGTATCGTAACCCGTCGCTTTACGATGACTGGTACGGGGTAATTATTTTACAGTCTCGCAGCTTGGAACCAGAAAAGACTACTATTCACAGATCATTACTGAACAGTTCTCAAGTACAACGAATTTATTTAGATGAGTTAGGTAGCCCTGATGAGCAAAAAGTAGGTATCAGTTTGATGCAGTTGACTATTGCCTCAGAGACTCAAATGGTTCGGGAAGCAAAACGTTTAATTGAGCGGGTGCAACAAGAGCAGATAACTCTCTTGGCTAAGAAGGAGATAATAGATGTAATCACAACAATTGCAGTTTATAAATTCGCAAACTTAAGTCGTGAAGAGGTAGAGGCGATGTTAGGAGTTAAGTTAGAAGAAACTAGGGTTTATCAAGAAGCGAAACAAGAGGGACGAGAAGAGGGACGAGAAGAAGGACGAGAAGAACTAAAACTTGAACTTGTGCCTCGGTTCTTAGCTCGTGGTATGTCGATGGAAGAGGTTGCCCAGTTACTTGATTTAACTATCGAACAAGTAAGACTTGCAACTGAGCAACAGTCTTCAACATCAACTTAGTAACTACCGTAATTTTCATAGCAATGCCTAGTTTGAGCTACGTCTACGTCCTTTCATATAAAAGTGTAGGCGTAAATATCACGCCAAAGAAAAAAGCCAGTGCTAAACAGAATCAGTGGTACAGGGGCAAAAATTAAAAGTTTTTACCATAAGGATTCTCTGAATTTGTAATTTTATAATGCAATATTACAGTTTTTAGCCAGCTATAAAATAAACAACAGACAGTGATACTATAATGAACCCTTTCCAATTGAATACCTATAGCGATCGCGAACCAAGCGAGAAACAACAAAAAAGATTTCCGGGATGGTTTGCTTTAGATTTTGGTACGTCGAATTCGACAGTCACACTTTTCGATCCAATTGAAGTACCGATCGCAGAAATTTTACCCAAAGAGCAAGAAATACGGTTGCGCGATCGCTTATCGCAATGGCTCAGTTCTCCCGCCTCAGTGGCTTTACCAGATGTCAGTACTGATGATTGGGCGAAGTTTATCACAGAAATTAGCAAAAATTTGGAGATAGAACCCAGTCGATTGAGTGAAGTTTTTGAAAGTGATAATAAAGAGCGATTTTTAGAAGCAATTCGCCAAATTGAACTTTCTTTAGGAAACAGCGAAAGATTCCGCCGGGCTGTCAGCAAAAAACTTTACCAAATCTATCATGAGGTGTTCCGCGTCCCTACCCTAGAGTCGCAAAATCTGATCCCAGTTGTGCTGGATATCGATCGCCGCGATACGGAAATTCCCAGCGAGTCGGAAATTTCGCACTTAGGGGATTTAAAACTGCGGATGGGTAGGGAAGCTAGAGATAACCGAAAAAAAGCGATCGCTCAAGGTACAAGCGGTTCTTTAAAGGAAATTATCAGCAGGTTTCACCATTCACCCAAACGCTATTTTGGCCAGGAGCGATCGTTTTCAGTTATTTTGAATGGTGAAGAAGAAACAATTACCGCCAATCAGTTAATCCAATCTGCTTGGGCGCATTTAATCGAGTTAACTGAAGACTACCGCCAACGCGCACGACGCAGATTTTCTGAAGGAGATTTTTTAACAGCAGTTGTCACCTACCCAACAGTCGCCCCACCAGTTGTTCGTAAAGAAGTTAGAGAACTGGTTGAGCAGTTGGGGATCGATGATGTACAAACTGCTTATGATGAAGCCGTTTCTGTGGCGATATTCTTTTTATGGCGAGAATTTGGCGGTAATCTCAACATTGGGATTGAGTCATTCAAAACCCGTTGTCGCCAAGTAGGAAATAAATGGTCACAAAATGTCCTTGTCTTGGATATCGGCGGCGGAACCACAGACTTAGCTTTAATCGAACTAACTTTAGAAGATAAAACCCCAGCTTTTGCTGATTATGAAGACCGAGGTTTAGGAGGACGTTACTATAAACTTACCCCCAAACTATTAGGTTCATCTGGTCATTTACAGCTAGGCGGTGAGTTAATTACACTGCGAATTTTTAGATTATTAAAAGTTGCGATCGCAGACTTTTTGTTGACAGCAGTAACAACAGGTGGTATTGAAAACGAAAAACTAGAAGATTTAATTAACTCCGAGTTAAACGAGCGTTTTTTAGAACAAGGCAAATTCAAAACTGGCAGTCTTTTAAAATGTCTGGATAGAGAAAATCCAGAAGGCGATATTGCTTATAAAGATGCTCTAGATACTGCCGAGAAAGTATTGCCCACCCGTTGGCAACAAGCACCTCAACGTCTACAATCTTTTTATATTCTCTGGGATCATGCAGAAGCAGCGAAACTTAAACTTGGGCAAAAGCCACCAGCAGAGAATTCTTTATTAACCTTCACACTTTCAGAACAGCAAATTTCTGAATTACTTACCCAAAGCGCCGTTAAATTACAAGTTACAGATCCAAATAACATCTGTGTCACCTTAGATAACCAACAATTTGAACGAGCTGCCGCATCTGGAATTAAAGAAGCGATCGGAATTGCCAAAGGATTAATGGAAAGTCGTTTGCGTCCTGATGATCTCACCAAAGATTCTTGGAATTCCCAAAAAGTTGATTGGTTAATTTTGTCTGGTAAAACTTGTAATTTAGACATAGTACAGCGCCAAATCTACCAAGAATTTAGTAAATCCCCATATTTTGTCTGGAATCCAGAACGGATTACTTTTGTGTTGGAATTTACCAAACTAGCCACCTCCGCCGGTGCTTGTTATGCCGAAAAGCTACGAAGATTAAGATTCGATCCAGAAGAGTCCAAAAGCTTGTTGCGTAAGGGAGCCAACCAGCTAGAAATTGATGTTAAAAACCTGTTTTATTATTTGCCCTGCAACTTCAAACGCAAAACCCAAAGCAACGATTTACTAACTATATTCAAAGCTGGACAAGAACTCTATCAACTCGCACCTTGGGAAACTGCCGCCAAAGTTCGTACTCATTGGCAAGGCATACAATTAACTAACATTATCTACCGTCAAGATTACGAAGAGGGAGATTTACGGCTTTGGGGAAGTTTTGACGGTAAAAACCTCATGAATCAACTGGAGATGCAAGAAGCCGAGTTTCTGAAAAAAATAAAAGTTCAGTTTGAGATTGACCAAACCCTCGAATTTAATGTATTGCTTTGTCAGGGAAATCCCCATTATTTAATTGATATTTCTGGTATTGATTTAGAATCGGTAGTTTCAGAAACTTCAGCCCTATTTGCCGATGGTAAATTAAACTGGAATATTGCTGTGGAAGGCTTCAATAAAGATTTGAATGATGGTGATATTGCCGTCAATGTTATTGAGTCCGCAACTGTCGATCAACCAGATGCCTATCATCTTGTATTTGAAGTCGGAAATGATGGTAGTAAAACGTTTCACAAATTTCACTATTTGCGCGATGGAGTGACGCAACCAGGAATTGGGTTAATTAGTAATCCCTTACCTCCCTTCCCACAAACTGGACAGCACACCTTCTATGTTTATCAAACAGATGCCGAAACCAACAGCAAAAAATGGATAAGAATTGGCGCACTCAGTAAACCAGATATAACCACAGATTACCCTTGCCAATATCGTGTAACTCTCGACGATCAAGGTATTCTAAGGATGCACGCTGGTGAAGTCCCTTACTGGACATCACAAAATCAAGAATGCTTAAAGGAAGAAGGATGTGTTTATCGTGCTGAATTAGAGTTACAACCTAATGAAGTTGATAAAGAACGCGATCCCTTTTGCGGCATACATTAAACCTCTGCGTTCCTCTGCGCTAACCTTCTCTGCGAGACGCTTTGCGAATGCGTTCCTCTGCGTTGAAAAAATTAATATTTTTAAACCAAAGGGGTGCGGAGTAAACGCATAGGCGCTTTCGCCTTCCCGCAGGGTAGGGTCGCAGAGATTTGCCAAGTATATTTGGAGGTGATATTTATGCAGCACTTGCGTCAATTATTAGAGATAGAAAACTCAGAGTTAGCCCAATTACTGCGGTTTAGTTTGTATGGACTAGAGGCTACTCTGAATCAGGCTCGCGCAGAATTACCACTAGATCCAGGATCTAAAATATGCGATGATTTGCTGCAAGAACTTCATAACCTGTTGCAACCTGCGCCGCCACAGCAAAATACTGGTTGGGAAGATCCGCCAAATGAGTTAAAACTAAGTCACCTCCGAGAAGCTTTTAATTCTGACACAGAACTTAGTTATTATCTGGGTAATTCCCAACTGCAAAGCCAAACAGACTCAGATTTATGGAATGAGATTCAACGCAAACTGCTACGACTTCCAGAGGATTTAGCTGCATCTTGGCAACAGCGCACCTTGGATCTGGCTGAACAAGTTGGTGCGATCGCAGATAATTCTAACCTTTATCAACTTCCCTTTATCCGCGATGAAATTATCTACCCCGGACTTAGTGGTACTGTTCAAACACAGGGATTGAGCTTGTATCAACAAGCACTTTCAAATTCTAAAGTTCCTCAAGGAAATGCATCCGATTTACCAGCGGCATTCCTATTTTTATATATGAATTTTATCGAAATAGACCCAGATTTACATCATGCTTTAAAAAGCGTTTTTAGCTTCGATGTCATTTCCTTACACTCCAAACCAGAACAGCGCGGTCAATACATTGAGGCTTTAAGCGATCGCTTCCAACGCACTCAAAAAGCAGAGAAAAATACTGATCCTCTATCAATTCTGCGTGCTTGGATTGATATGGACGAAGCTATACATTCTCTAGTATTCGTACCACCGGCTGAACGCTATTCTTGGTGGGGAAAGCTACAACATGAATCACGGCGTATCCTGAAGAAAGTCGCCGATGAAGCTATTAATGCAGGTAATGAAGTGAGAATTCGCCAATTATCAGGACTTTATGCAGATATCTGTGTTTTATCCAAGGATGACTTACAACTAGACTGTGGTGGTATTCCTGGCGAAGTCTTAACTTGTCTTCGAGTATATGCGCGAATTAATCAAGAAGAATATCCAGGGCGTGTAATATTTCGCTCATCACGCTAGCTGCTGGCGAGTTTTCTAATTCTTGAGATTATGAGGCAAGACAGACAATTTTACTAATCTCCGCCTTGCCTCATAATCTAATGAAGGTAAAAACGTTTAAATTTAGAGAATGCCCCAGAAGTGTAAAATCCCTTGACCAGAAAACACTTCAAGTGCAACAGCAGATAAAAAACCAATCATTGCAAAACGACCGTTCCAGTTTTCGCTCTGAGGAGTGAAGCCCCAGCGCAAAGCATTAGGATCTTCTGAAACCGAAGGCGTAGTCTTCTTAACGTCTGCCATAAATAATACTCCGAGCTTGTATGTTGTAACAGTTATAACTGCCTGTAAAGTAATGTAACAGATTTTTACGAAATTGCAACATAAGCTCGATATAAAATTTAGCCATATATACTACGGGTACGTAATATTGTAGTAGTAGGATTGCGATCGCTTATGTACAGTGATTTTTTATTTGTCGCTGTACATCATGGCAAGTAGACACTAAAAGAGCAGTAAATTGGAAAAAATTATGAATTAACTGAAGAATGAGGATTACAGACAGCGTGATTGATAAGCATTATTAAAAGATGTGGAGTTCTAGTGTACTCTTCACGGGAAATAAAGGTTTGGGGCAATTAGGCTATCAAATTGACAAGAGATCATCTGTTAGAACTTATAGTTGGTATTGGCCAAGACACGTGTAATCTTCGGCAAGATAATCTGAGAACTCTTCCTATATGTAGGTTTCTGTTATTATGTCCTTCTTCAACACGACCTATCGCATAGTTGATGGCGTAACTATTCCTGGCGTATTTCTGCAAGCCTTTATCAATAATGGAGACCACTATTTTGTCACCGAAATTAAGGTCTACAAAGACGGCAGAATTGATTGCTGGGGGATGGTTGACTTTGATGGTTTCAAAGAAAAGGTGAGCAAAGGTTGGGTTAGAACTCATCTGCCTGAAGGAGCAAGAGTCTCAATGATGGTGTCTGGTCTGAATTTCACTGCCCATCAAGTGAAATCAAGAGTTGAGGAGCAAGAGTTTGTTAAAGAAATTGAAGATGAGATCCGACGACTTAATGGGCAGCTAACAACAGGAGAGATTTGCCGACAGGCATTAACACAATACAAGCATGAGCCAAACGAGGCAAATAAAGAGTATTTGCGCCAAGCCTATGATGCTGTTCCTAACCACTGTCGTATGTATTTAGGTGATATGGACGACAAAGATTCGGAATATCGCTCAATTCTGAATAGATGGAGCGACTAGAAGGAACCAATACAGCGCTTCCGGCTATTATGCAATACAGTTTTTCTTCTTGCCCTCTCCTATCAAAGCTTTCAGACTTGAGGATGTACCTCATAGCTGCCGGAAGTGCTGTATCGGCACAATATTTCGTTTGAACGGCGGGACAGGGATAATCGGACAAGCCTTACAAATTAATCCCAAACTTGTCCAGTTGTACAGTGACAAATTAAATGGCGTTGAGACAAATTGATGTCATCAAACTAAGCCTTACCCGCTTTAGGCTTGCAATAATTTGTGTTGATATAGCCGAAAATTTTTCTGTGCTGCTTCTCAGCTTAAAACTAGAGAGTTCAAGCTTCATACCCTCGATGATATTAGTTTGGTACAGCGCCAAATAAAAAGTCACTGTACAATATTTGAATAATTAAATATTACATTACTTTTATGTTCAAAAGTCCTCTCCGATATCCTGGTGGTAAGTCAAAAGCAATAAATCAAATAGTTGAATATTTCCCAGAAAGCTTTTCTGAATTTCGAGAACCTTTTGTGGGTGGTGGTTCTGTATTCATTTATTTAAGACAAAAAGTCCCTGATCTCAAAATTTGGATTAACGATTTAAACCGCGAACTCTTCTTATTCTGGAAAATTGCCCAATCTGATCTAGCTCAGTTGGTTAAAGAAATTCGGCATATTAGAGTCAAATATACAGATGGCAAATTACTCTTTACAGAATTGACTAGTGTAGATGTCAATAATTTATCTGATATAGAAAGAGCTATTCGCTTTTTTGTCCTTAACAGAATTACTTTTTCTGGAACTGTAGAATCAGGTGGCTTTTCCCAAGAAGCTTTCCATAAAAGATTTACTGATTCTTCAATAGAACGACTTGAAAAGTTAGAGAATATCTTATCAAAAAACGTCCAAATTACTAATTTGGATTACAGCCACGTATTAAAATCAGACGGGGAAGATGTATTTTTATTTTTAGATCCACCATATTTTAGTGCTACAAAATCAAAACTATATGGTAAAGATGGTAATTTGCACACTTCCTTTGAACATCAGAGATTTGCTGAACTTTTACAACAATGTCATCATCGCTGGTTAATTACCTACGACAACTCAACACAAATTAGAGAAAATTTTCAATGGGCGAATATTTCAGAATGGGAATTACAGTATGGGATGAATAATTATAAGCAGAGTGGTGCAGCTAAAGGAAAAGAGTTATTCATTACTAATTACGAAGTTAAACTTTATTTGGAAAATAAATCACTAAATCAAAACCTTGCTAATCCCGCTTTGCAATTAAGCCTTGAGATTTAAATCTAACTTTGATAGCTTCCAATTTTCCGGTAGGATAAATCCCATAGCTCTTAATATTAGCTACAACATATAAACCTTAGCTATGACAACTTCCCCAATACCTGCTCAAGAATCCTCTGCTAGCTGGTATATCCTGCTACAACAATTAATAGATGGACAATCATTGTCTCGTACTCAATCTGCTGAATTGATGAAGGGTTGGCTCAGTGAAGCGGTTCCCCCAGAGTTATCGGGAGCAATTTTAACAGCGCTGAACTTTAGAGGCATTTCTGCCGACGAGTTGACCGGTATGGCTGAAGTATTACAGTCTCAATGTTCCCCACTCAGCACTCACCACTCACCACTCACCACTGTAATAGATACCTGTGGTACTGGTGGAGATGGTTCATCAACTTTCAATATTTCTACAGCTGTTGCTTTTGTTGCCGCAGCCTACGGTATACCCGTCGCTAAACACGGCAATCGTTCAGCTTCAAGTCTCACAGGAAGTGCAGATGTATTAGAAGCCTTGGGTGTAAACTTGAGTGCCTCTAGTGAAAAAGTACAAGCCGCACTACAAGAAGTGGGGATCACTTTCTTGTTTGCTGCTGGTTGGCATCCAGCACTCAAGGCAGTTGCCCAATTGCGGCGGACTCTCAGGGTGCGAACGGTGTTTAATTTGCTTGGGCCTTTAGTAAACCCCTTGCGTCCTACTGGGCAAGTGGTGGGCTTATTTACTCCCAAACTTTTGGCAACAGTTGCCGAAGCTTTACAAAATTTGGGCAAGGAAAAGGCGATTGTGCTGCACGGGCGAGAAAAACTCGATGAGGCTGGGTTAGGAGATGAAACTGACTTGGCAGTGTTATCAGACGGAGAAGTACAGTTAACTACCATTAATCCCCTAAATTTTGATTTAACGCCTGCTCCCATCGGTATGCTTCGGGGTGGGGATGTCCAAGAGAATGCGGAGATTCTCAAGGCGGTACTCCAAGGTAAGGGAACTCAGGCGCAACAAGATGCAGTAGCTTTGAATGCTTCCTTGGCGCTACAAGTCGCAGGTACGATCGCACTCCTCGATCACGCCGAAGGTATTAAAATCGCTAAGGATATCCTACAGAGTGGGGCAGCTTGGACGAAATTGGAGCAGTTAGTTGAGTTTCTGGGGAATTGATTTGCGATCGCAATTGCGGGCGAAATTCTACGACATTACGCTTAATGGTGACATCATAATTACCAAAAAAGTCATGTCCTAAAAGTCCAGTTTCTAGTTCCGCACCTGCGATCGCTACTGGTATTTTATTCACTATTACCCCGCCAACTGCCATCGAATTAACATAGCCCACAGGAAATTCTACCGCTCTGGAACTTGCGGTATTTGCCTTAGCTTTCCCCACTGTGACGATTCCCAAAGCATTGGCCATCTGTTGGGTAATAACAGTGCCACTCGCTCCCGTATCCACAATCATCTCAAATTGTTGCTGGCCATTAAACGTGACTTCCACAATTGGCGTACCACCAATTCGCCTTTTTATCGGCGCTGTAAATACTGCTTCATCGGGAATTAGCACTGCTGATGACGGCAAACCTGGCTCTGGTGATAACGGTTTTGTTTGTATAGGAGGTAAAGTAAACTTTGGTATGGTTTCTCTCTGAGGAACAACAACAACAACTTTCTGAGGTTCTCTAACTGCAACAGGGCGAGGATTAGCTTGCTGCTGAGCGTATTTAACTTGGCGGCGATATTCCGTGATTTTGGTTTGAGCGATCGCAAATTCTGGGCTTTGTGGCCGCACTCTTCGCATCAGCGCGATCGCATCCTGGTATTGACTTGCCACCAACTTCCAGTCATCTGGAGATTGAGCCGATTGGCTAATACTCCAAGCGCCAACAGCTTTGTCTCGCCCCATTTCAAAAAGACTTGGTTCACTTTCAGATTCAGACGGATCTAGCGGCTGCACTTCTGGGGTAGCTGCGGGTGTTACTGGTTTGACAGTCGGCTTTACTGATGCCAGATCCCCAACAGGTGTGGGTTGGTCATTGCCACCAGTCGCGGTGTTTTGTTTGTCTTCACTACAGGCAACACATAAAATCGCTAGAACGCTTGATACAAAAATTAGGGTTGCACGGGATAAAAAAGACTGAAGCATAATTAATTTTAACTGCCCAAGCTTTGCCAAATCCACTCCCGCTACTTTAATTCCCTTTTAATTTTAATTAACTATCTTAAAAACTCCCAATTACTCAACTTATGGGATAATTAACAATCGCAGTATTGGGGAATAGGGACTGGGGACTGGGTATTGGGTACTAGGAATTAGAGACTGGGGAAGAAGCAAGGGAGTAGGGAGCAAGGGAGTAGAGTTTTTCCCACCCTGTACCCCTCTATGCAATTCCCAGTACCCACCAGTACCCAATCCCCAGTACCCAATCCCCAATCCCCAATCCCCATTCCCCAATCTACTATGCCCCTGACTGACGCAGCAATCCCAGCTTTACTTGTCCTAGCAGATGGAACCACTTATCGCGGTTGGTCTTTCGGTGCGACGGGAACCGCGATCGGAGAAGTGGTATTCAACACTGGCATGACCGGCTATCAAGAAGTTCTGACTGACCCTAGTTACCGGGGTCAGATAGTTATTTTTACCTATCCTGAATTGGGGAATACTGGCGTCAATCCTGAAGATGAAGAATCAGATGGGCCTCAAGTGCGGGGTGCGATCGCCCGAAATATTTGTCAGCGTCCAAGTAACTGGCGATCGACACAATCTTTACCTGACTACCTCAAGCATAACCGAGTACCGGGGATCTACGGCATCGATACCCGCGCCCTCACCCGCAAAATTCGGATGTTTGGAGCGATTAATGGTGGCATTTCTACAACCATTCTTGATGAGGCAGAATTGCTAGAGCAGGTACTAACGGCTCCCAACATGGCAGGATTGAATCTGGTTCGTGAAGTCACCACCCCAACGGCTTATGAATGGGCAGATCCGACAATTCCAGCTTGGGAATTCAACTCTGAAGCTGCCGAAAATCTTGGGGAAGCCTTTACCGTTGTTGCCCTTGACTTTGGCATAAAACGCAATATCTTACGTCGCCTAGTAAGTTACGGTTGTAAGGTGATTGTTGTACCTGCTGATACACCACCAGAGGAAATCCTCAAATACAATCCAGATGGTGTGTTTCTTTCTAACGGCCCTGGCGATCCGGCTGCCGTCACTGAAGGAATTGCAACTGCCAAAGCGCTCCTGTTAAGTCAAAAACCAATTTTTGGTATTTGTATGGGGCACCAAATTTTAGGTCATGCACTAGGGGCAGAAACCTATAAACTCAAATTTGGTCATCGTGGTTTGAATCAGCCTGCCGGTTTACAACAACGGGTAGAAATTACTAGCCAAAACCATAGTTTTGCAATTGATCCAGATTCTTTACCTACGGCAGTTGTGGAAATCAGCCACCTAAACTTAAACGATCGCACCATTGCCGGGGTACGTCACAAATCTCTACCTGTATTTTCCGTACAGTATCACCCAGAAGCCAGTCCTGGCCCACACGATGCTGATTACTTGTTTGAGCAATTTGTTCAATCCATGCGAACAGCACGTCAAACCGTGGCAGAGGTTAGGTAAAAATAGGGGAATGGGGGCTGGGGACTAGGGACTAGGGACTGGGGAATAGGGACTGGGGAATAGGGAATAGGGACTAGGGACTGGGGAATAAAATTAAGAATACTATTTTCCAATCCCCAGTACCCAGTACCCAGTACCCAGTACCCAATCCCCTATTCCAACAGATTGTAGACAACTTGCTCAAAAACCATCTATACTTGAGCGTTCACTTTAACTCATGAGGAGGGAATTATTGCTGAGCCACTAAATCTAACCGTTAGCCTGAGGGGCACTCGTGAAGTCCGGGATAACTGTCAGCTATTCCGCCTCACAGGTTTGTTAGATGCTTTTTCTGAGCCGACATTTCGCAAGACACTTGGCAGCAAGATTGACGAGGGCCCTAAGCATATTATTTTGGATCTCTCACAAATTGACTTTGTAGATAGCTCTGGCTTGGGCGCTCTGGTGCAGCTAGCCAAGCAGGCTCAAACTGCTGATGGCACTTTGCAAATTGTCACGAATGCCCGTGTAACTCAAACAGTCAAGCTTGTTCGCCTAGAGAAGTTTCTCTCCCTGCAAAAATCAGTTGAAGACGCTCTAGAAAACGTCAAGTAGTCTTGATTGCTAGACCTGAGAGTTCAATTTAGCTATCTAGATTCAACATCAGATAGCTTAATTTTTAAAACTTCTGGCAAAAAACCTCTCTCCTTGTGGGAGAGGCAAAAAGCCAGTTGAGCTACTAAACCTCGTCTACCTTGAGAACTGTAGTTTTGTAGGTTGGGTGCAGCGATAGCGTAACCCAACATAAAATTTGGTGGTAATGTTGGGTTGCGTTTCACTCCACCCAACCTACATAAATCTTTTAAAAAACTCTAGGTTTCAACATAGATGAGGTTTATATTTAAAGTTAAGCAATATTAAAGATATAAAAACCCAGTTCTTGGGTATGTAATCGCTGGCTATAATATCTGATAAATAATCAAAGCTGAGAAATTTGTAAGAAATATCAAGCCAGCATGTTTGTCGATAAGTAGACTTGATCCTGTATAGTTAAAAATTGTCACTTACTAAGTAAGGACGACAATGCGATCAAGCCAAAGCCTAAATTTGATGTTCAAATTTTACCCTATCTTCGGCACAGACTACAAGAAGTAGGCGGAATTTGGTTTACAGATGTTGACATCAGGGTGATTTAAAATGCCAACTCTCAATCAAAAAGATGAAATTAGGAAGTAAATTTGATAGTATTGATTATGCTAAGTATACTATCATGGCATACTTCAGAAAAATCAATCTTTGCGAAGAATGCCTGCCAAATAGAGCCAGTCAAGGAATGATTTATTTGTGAAGTCACAGGAGGAAGAGCTATTAGATGGACAAGATAAAACTCCCAAACAGAGTTTATCTTGGGATCAAGCACTCTTGGCAACCACAGCGCCATTCCAACAGATTTCCCTTTCACAGGTGCAACAAATTTCTCCTACTGCTTTAGCGTATTTAGGGGATGCAATTTATGAATTGTATGTTAGAATCTTCTATCTGCTGCCATTGCAGCGGTCAGGGATTTACCATAGTCTGGTAGTGGAGCAGGTAAGAGCGGAAACACAAGCGCTACATTTGCGATCGCTGATTCCTCATCTCAGGGATACCGAATTAGAAATTGTCCGACGGGGTAGAAACGCCGCAACAGGACGCCCTAAGCGACTTAATCCCGAAATTTATCAACAGGCTACTAGTCTAGAAACCTTAATTGGCTACTTATATCTCACCGATTATCAGCGTCTAACCGAACTATTGCAAATACTTCATATAGAAAAAGAGTGAAAACTCAATTTCACAATTGCCGTAACACTAGATTAGGTTCAAGAAATTGAGGCAATCGGAGCGATCGACCATACGCTATATCCATAACTAAAATGCAGAATAAACCAAAAAAAATCAGGACTTCTAACGAACCCGATCGTGGACAACCCGTAAAAATTAAAGGTAAACGTGTTATCACGAATCCGACTCGCAATCCCAGAAAAATCGATAGCAACCCCATCTCTGTGGCGAATCCAACTCGCAATCCCAGGAAAATCGATAGCAACCCCATTTCTGTGGCGAATCCAACTCGTAATCCCAGAAAAGTAGATGGCAACACTATCTCTGTTGTTAATCCGAATCGCAATCCCAGGAAAGTAGATGGCAACCCCAGTTATGGGAACTCTCGACAACGAAATAATAACTTCTCCCAGCCATCTGCATCTACACAACCGATAGAAGAAGATAGCGATCTCATCTACGGTCGTCACCCCGTATTGAGTGCATTGCAAAATCAGCGCAATCTCAATCGTCTCTGGATTACTACCCGTCTGCGCTACGATCCCAGCTTTCACCATTTTCTCTTGCAAGCAAAGGAAAATGGCACAGTTATTGATGAGGTTGAACCCAAGCGCTTAGACTATCTCACCAACGGCGCTAATCACCAAGGTGTGGCAGCACAAATCGCTCCCTACGCCTACACCGAATTACCCGATCTAATTGAACAGTGCAAATCTGTAACCGATGCCGTAATTGTCGTAGCTGATGGAATTACCGATCCCCACAACTTGGGAGCAATTATTCGCACCGCCGAAGCAATCGGCGCTCAAGGGTTAGTGATTCCCCAAAGAAGAGCATCTGGGATTACTTCTACTGTGATGAAAGTAGCAACAGGCGCTTTAGAAAATTTTGCTGTCGCTAGAGTTGTCAATCTCAGCCGCTCTTTAGAAGAATTAAAAGAAGCTGGCTTTTGGATTTACGGCACTGCTGCAAGTGGCAGCGAACCTCTGCACACAGTTAATTTCACTGGCCCAATCGTTTTAGTAATCGGCTCAGAAGGCGAAGGTCTGGGTATGTTGACTCAACGCTCCTGTGATTTTTTAGTTTCAATTCCTCTACAGGGTAAGACTCCCAGCCTGAATGCTTCGGTAGCAGCGGGTATGGCGCTTTATGAGATTTATCGCCAGCGATCACTAAATACGCTGCACTTAGATAAATTACACAAAATCTCTTTTAAAAAATAACGTAACAGAGTATAAAGAAATGTAAAAGATAATAAAGTAGCATATCGTTTCACACCCTGTAGCACGTTTATAAATCGGCGAAAACCATGAAAACCATTTGGCATAACCTCAAGGAAGTGTTAATTAACACGTTTGAGAACCTCGGCTTGGCTTGGTGGGTAGAGATTGTAACGCAGAATCCTCGCTGCACGTACTACTTCGGCCCATTTCTGAGTTCTTCCGATGCAACATTAGCCAGCAAAGGATACATAGAAGATTTGGAGCTTGAAGGAGCTACGGGAATTGTTGTGAGTGTCAAGCGTTGCAAACCTAATACCTTAACGATTGCTGACGACTTGGGGGAAAGATTTGACCGCAAAGTACAGCCTGCCTTTGGCGGTCAAATTTAAGTTAGGCCAGAAAATAAATGGGATGCGGGAACGTGGGGACGCAAAGATATGGAGACACAGATAATTCTTTGACGGGTTATCGAGTCTTTTTTGCTCACCGCATCAACACATCCTCCCTTTCCATTTATTCTTCGTCAATAGTCAAAATTTTTTAACTATTTGGACTATTAACAATTCGTAATTAGACATCTGCTAACAAAGAATGTAGAGACACGAAATTAGACTGGGTTTCGTCCCGCTACCTAGCGCGTCTCTACAATGTCTATTACGTTATGGATGGGAATTTAAACCCCAGTTGTAACAGCACGATCCTTCATGGTCGCTTTCTCTGGATCTTAATTACGAATTACGAATTACGAATTACCTGCGGATGTTCTTCCAGCCAACGGTCAATGTCATTTAGCACTAGTTGGGGTACTTCCCACGGAAAAAGATGTGCGGTATTGGCATAGCAATGCCACTGAGAATTTTGGAGGTGTCTGGCAGTTTCTAAGCTGGAATCAGATGTAATGTGGCGGTCTTGATCGCCAGCAAGTACTAAAGTCGGACATTGAATTAGTGGCAAATCTGGAAGTCGGTTGTATCCCGATTGAATTGCACTATAGAGGGCGCGAGTGGCAGCAGGAGAGGTTTGCAGATAAGCTGGCACTGCTTCTTTAGCGATGTAGTTGTAACTGGTAGATGTATGTTGTTGGATTAGATAGCGAAAAAGCGATCGCTTACCAAAAGTTTCAATATTCCATTGCCAACTCGGTTTTATATAGTTCAACAAGGCAGCAACGCCAGTATATAAATTATCCTGCCAAGTAATGCTCGGATGACTACCACGGGGTTTTGCGGCTGTCGCCACCAAAATTAGCCCAGTAATGCGCTCTGGCAAACGCAATGCCAACTCCATTGCCAAAATGCCCCCAAGTGACCATCCCAATACTAGGCATTTTTTAATCTCTAAGCGGTCTAGCAGCGCTTCTAGATCAGTCAAATGGTCATTCATCTCAAAATTGCGGTTGTAGCGACTTTTGCCGTATCCACGTAAATCAGGAGCAAAAGTTTTGTAGCGTTTTGATAAATGATTGGTAAAGACAGAAAGACTACGACCAGTACCAGGATGACCATGTAAGCCTAAAATTGGGAATCCTTGACCTTGGATGTAGACATTGAGACTTGCAGCAGTCGTGGTATGGCGATCGCTCATTACTTGCTGTTCTCCTGTCTATCGAATAAATGTTTTAAAATACATTGACGTACCTATTTTAGATTTTAGATTTTAGATTTTAGATTTTAGATGATTTCGGTTCATGCCCCGCCCGAAGTCAAGCGGAACAAATCCAAAATTGTCAATCTCAAATCACCAAGCCCTGTACCCTTGTGGTGAGGGTCAATCCAAAATTGCAAATCTAAAATCCAAAATTGTTTGACTTTCAGTTCTCAAGCCTCTAATCTCAGTCACAACTTTTTTCCGTTCAATGACAATTGCCAACTGCATCAATCGCAGCCTCCAGGGCGATCGCTACATGAGTCCAATGAGTCCCACCCTGGCAATAAACCACATAGGGTTCACGCAAAGGCCCATCTGCTGATAATTCCAAAGTACTCCCTTCAATAAACGTCCCCCCAGCCATTACCACCTGGCTCTCATACCCCGGCATATCATCTGGAACGGGGTCTAAGTAGGAACCAATCGGAGAATGCTGCTGTATCGCTTTACAGAAAGCAATTAGCTTTTCGGCAGAACCGAGTTTAATTGCCTGAATTACATCCCCACGGGGAGCTAGAGGTGCGGGATTCACTGGATAGCCGAGTTTATCAAATACATAACCAGTTAGATAAGTCCCTTTCATAGCCTCTCCTACCATCTGCGGCGCGAGAAATAAGCCTTGGAACAGCAGGCGATTTTGGTCAAAAGTAGCACCGCCATAACTACCGATACCGGGAGCAGTGAGGCGACAAGCGGATGCTTCCACTAAGTCAGCGCGACCAGCGACATAGCCACCAGCGCTGACAATAGTGCCACCAGGATTTTTAATCAATGACCCCGCCATTAAATCAGCACCTACGGCTGTGGGTTCCTTAGTTTCAATAAATTCGCCGTAGCAGTTATCTACAAAGCAAACGGTGTTCGGGTTTTGCTCTTTGACTAAGTGGACGATTTTCTCAATATCGGCAATTGATAAACTAGGACGCCAAGAATAGCCACAAGAACGCTGAATTAAGACTAAACGAGTGTTTTCAGCCACACTAGTTCTTATTGCTTGCCAATCTATAGTTCCTGCGGGGGTTAGCTCCAATTGGCGGTAATTTATGCCAAACTCGATAAGGGAACCTTGACCTTGACCCCGTAAACCAATGACTTCTTCAAGCGTATCGTAGGGAGAACCGACCACTGCCAACATTTCATCCCCAGGACGAAGGACACCAAACAAAGCACAAGCGATCGCATGAGTTCCCGAAACAAACTGCACTCGCACCGCCGCAGCTTCAGCACCCATAACTTCGGCAAAAACTTTATCCAAAGTTTCTCGTCCTAAATCATCATGGCCATAGCCGCTTACACCAGCAAAATGGTGTGCGCCGACACGGTGATTACGAAAAGCATCCAGCACTCGTTTTAGATTATGCTTGACCTGAGCGTCAATTCCAGAAAAAATTTCTAACAGTGCATGTTCTGCTTGCCGCAGCTGTTCTAAGCTGTTCATCAGTTCCTCGGTTCAAAAAAATTATAGATATGCGGATTTTCAGATCGCGCTGTTCTTCGACTGGAAAAATTAAAATTCAGGTTACTGCATGACAATTGCTACTTCAACCAAACCTCAAATTAACTGGGTTAATACCCTGTTTTTCATTGGACTGCACATCGGCGCTTTATTTGCCTTTGTTCCTGGTAACTTTAGCTGGACGGCAGTTGGTGTGGGTTTCTTGCTGTACTGGGTAACAGGTGGTTTAGGAGTTACTCTAGGATTTCACCGCCTTGTCACCCACCGCAGTTTTCAAACTCCCAAGTGGCTGGAATATCTCTTGGTTTTCTTCGGCACACTTTCATGTCAAGGAGGCCCAATTGAGTGGGTCGGCACACATCGTATCCATCATTTATACTCTGATACTGACGCTGATCCCCATGATTCTAATAAAGGCTTCTGGTGGAGCCACATGGATTGGCTGATTCACTATTGTCCCGCTCACGCTGATGTTCCTCGTTTCACCAAAGACATTGCCGAAGACCCAGTTTATCAGTTTTTAGAAAAATATTTCATTTTGATCCAGGTTGCTCTGGGTGTACTGCTTTTGCTTCTGGGTGGCTGGCCCTTTGTGATTTGGGGAATTTTTGTTCGGATCGTTTGGGTTTACCACTGTACTTGGTTGGTAAACAGCGCTACTCATAAATTTGGCTATCAGAGCTATAATTCTGGCGATCGCTCGACTAATTGCTGGTGGGTAGCTGTACTAGTTTTCGGTGAAGGCTGGCACAATAACCATCATGCCTTTCAATACTCAGCTCGTCATGGACTGGAATGGTGGGAAATCGATTTAACCTGGATGACAGTTCAATTGCTACAAGCAGTTGGTCTGGCTACTAATGTGAAGTTGGCCCCAACAAAAGTTAGTTAGGAGTTAGGAGTTAGGAGTTAGGAGTTAGGAGTTAGGAGTTAGGAGTTAGGAGTTACGTTCAATGGGAATCAGGCGTTGGAATTTTTATTTTGCCGTCGATTTTTCTTAAAGCATGATTTTTGGTAGACCCAGAAATCCTTATGGGACAAGGAGCGTTTCTAATTCACATCAGGCGTGAGTTAAGAATCTAAACTCCTAACTCCTCACTCCTCACTCATAACTTTTTACTCCTAACTTTTCAAAAAGCTATTTACGGGTGCGCTTGTGTCTGTTAGGTTGCTATAATCCGAAGCGCTAATGTGAAGAGTTTTTGCGGCAAGTTACTTTTTGGTGACTTGGTGGAGGAGTTTGTTGTTTTTCAGGTGTCCATGACTACATCAATAATTAACAGCCAGAAACTAAGTGACGAGCCTGGTAATTCCGACTTTAGGCTCAAAGATATTGTCAAAACCCTGCCACGGGAATGTTTTCAGCAGAACCGTCGCAAAGCTTGGACACAAGTACTGCTGAGTGTCTTGGCAGTTGCGTTGGGCTATTACAGTCTGATTATCACTCCTTGGTTTCTTTTACCCCTAGCTTGGATTTTTACGGGTACTGCTTTAACAGGATTTTTTGTTATTGGCCATGATTGTGGTCACAGGTCTTTTGCCAAACGTCGTTGGGTAAATGATTTGGTAGGGCATTTCTTTATGATGCCGTTAATTTACCCCTTTCACAGTTGGCGCATTAAGCATAATTATCACCATACTCATACCAACAAGCTGGATGAGGACAACGCTTGGCATCCAATTAGACCAGAAGTGTTTCAAAATTGGGATCAAACCCGGCAGTCTGCTTTTGAACTGTTCATGCGTAAACGCTTCTGGTGGGTAGGTTCCATTGGACATTGGGCTGTGGTGCATTTTGATTGGCGGAACTTCAAAACTAAAGACCAATCGAGTATCAAGCTTTCTGTGGCTGTAGTAGTGGTGTTTGCTGCGATCGCTTTCCCGCTTCTGGTCGCTACAACTGGTATCTGGGGCTTTGTCAAATTTTGGCTAGTACCCTGGATGGTTTACCATTTTTGGATGAGTACTTTTACTATTGTTCACCATACTGCCGCAGATGTTCCTTTTGCGACCGCAAACAAGTGGAATGAAGCTCTAGCACAGTTATCTGGAACTATTCATTGCGATTATCCGCGTTGGGTAGAAATTCTGTGCCATGATATCAATGTTCATGTCCCTCATCATATTTCCACTGCGATTCCTTCTTATAATTTGCGGCTAGCTTACAGCAGCATCAAAGAAAATTGGAAGCCTTATCTGCATGATGAGTGTCAGTTTTCTTGGTCTTTAATGAAGCAGATTACAGACCAATGTCAACTATACACAACTGATGTTGGCTATAAAACTTTCGACGAGCATTATACAGGGCAATAAATAGCGCTGTAATTACACTCACGCTCTTGAACCAACAAGAGCGTTTATCATGCTGTGTTTAAATAGACTCTGGCGATTTTTTACTGACTAAGATTTTAGATAATCTGCCAGAAATTATCCTCTTTTATGTTAGCGATCGCTTGTTTTGTGGGCATCCTAGATATGAGATGATTTTGTCTCAAATAAAGTTCCGATTTATATCCAACAAAAGAATCTAGTGCAATCAAATATCATTACGTTCAAAAATCCTCCTGCTGGTGAAACATCTGAGGATACGACTAAATTGCCTTTTACTCTTCAAGATTTAAAAGCTGCAATCCCTGCTGAATGTTTTCAGCCAAATGTGACAAAATCACTTTTTTACTTCTTTCGTGACATCTTGATTATTGGTCTGCTTTATGCAGTTGCTTATTACCTGGATTCTTGGCTTTTCTTCCCGATTTTCTGGCTAATGCAAGGAACGATGTTTTGGGCTTTGTTTGTAGTCGGACACGACTGCGGACACCAATCTTTTTCTAAGCACAAATGGCTCAATGATTTGATTGGACATCTTTCTCATACACCAATACTTGTTCCTTATCATGGTTGGCGGATCAGCCATAGAACTCATCACAAAAATACTGGCAATATCGATAACGATGAAAGCTGGTATCCTGTGACAGAATCACAATATAAGGAGATGCCTTTAGCTCAAAAAATAGGCAGGTATTATGTTTTCCTATTGGCTTATCCTGTGTATCTGTTTAAGCGTTCTCCTAATAAAGAAGGCTCCCACTTTTTACCTAGCAGTTCGCTTTTCAAGCCATCAGAAAAATGGGATGTCATCACTAGCACTGTACTTTTGATTGGCATGGTAAGTTTGCTCGGTTTCCTCACCTACCAATGGGGTTGGATGTGGTTGCTGAAATATTATGCTGTGCCCTACCTTGTATTCATTATCTGGCTAGATTTGGTAACATTCTTGCACCACACTGAGCCAGAACTTCCCTGGTATCGTGGAGAAGATTGGACTTTTTTAAAAGGTGCAATTTCTAGTATTGACCGCGATTATGGTTTGGTTAATCATATCCATCACGATATCGGTACTCATGTCGCTCACCATATATTCCTTAACATCCCTCACTACAATTTGTTGAGGGCAACTGAGGCAATAAAACCAGTAATGGGTGAGTATTTCCACAAATCAGAAGAACCAATTTGGAAGTCATTATGGCATTCATGCATCAACTGCCATTTTGTCCCTGATACTGGTAGTAAAGTTTACTACACATCTAATAAAAAGTTAGCTAAAGGCTAAGACTCAGATTCCCGACTTCTTTCAAGAAGTCGGGAATCTAGTATTTTCGTTAGTGCTGATTAAATTAACGTGAGTTCGACAAGTCTTATTTGGCCTCTCCCCCAGCCCCTCTCCGACACGGAGAGGAGAGCAAAAAGCTTAATTTTTCGTTGCTCCTCCCTTTCCGTTTCGGAGAGGGAGGTTGGGAGGGAGAGGTTCATCGAACTCACGTTAAATTAAATATTACCTAAATACTTAGTACAACCTACGTTTTGAGGTGTGTTGGCGTAGCCCGCCACAGGCATCGCACATTACATTATTAGTGCTTCTAACTCTATCAGTATTTGATCGTCCTTAGCCTGCGGTAAATCTCAACTTCCTGACTGTCAGGTTATTAAAATACGGGGGTAAAATAAAAATAGATAGATGACGTTTGCGGATTCTTGCCCCTATCCAGACAAAAGGATTTATTTTCTCCAGACTCTTGCTGTCTTGGTGGGTAAAGATTAACATATCTGTGGACAGAGGCGCAATATCTCGTTAAACCAACCCTGGGAAAAATGACAACCTCTTGAGATGTCTACTTTGAACGAAGCTTGAGCGCCAGTTAAGCTTATCTGTATGTAGTGACTTAAGACCATTACCTGCTAGGTTCATAAATCAGCACAGACTATACTATAGACAATTTACCCAAAACTTTTTCCAACTTTAAAATCAGAGGTATCAATGATTATAACTAATTTTAGCAAACAAAAAAGTGAATTTAAGGAACCTAAAATACTTAAAGCGAAACCCCATTGGCAAGGGCAAAATTTGAGTGATACTGCTGTCAAAGGTAAAGATATCAAAAAGATACAAGATACTGCACCTGATAATTCGATTTTCAATAGCTTGAATCGTGGTAGAGTTGCTATTTTTATTGATGGCTTAAACCTATTTCATACAGCTTTACAACTGGGTATAGAAATTGACTATGTTAAATTACTTTGTCATTTAACCAACGGTTCAAGACTGTTGCGTGCTTTCTTCTATACTGGAGTTGATCTCAGCAATGAAAAGCAACAGGGATTTTTATTGTGGATGCGTCGTAATGGCTATCGTGTAGTGGCAAAAGAACTTGTTTTAGCAGCAGAGAATTTCAAAAAATCAAATTTGAACGTAGAAATTGCTGTAGATATGATCACTTTAGCCCCTTACTATGATACGGCGGTTTTAGTTAGTGGGGATGGAGATTTAGCTTATGCAGTGAACGCTGTCAGCAGAATGGGGGTTCGGGTGGAAGTGGTCAGTCTGCAAACAACGACCAGTGAAAGTTTGATTGATGTTGCTGACTGCTTCATTGACCTCGATAGCATTAAAACACACATTCAAAAAGATTCTAATCTTGGCTATAGTTATCGCACGCCGTCAAATTCAAACCTTTAAAACCCGATTTCAAATCTATCGAAATCTCTACTCAGCTATTGCAAACTTGTAGAAGGTTTATCAGATTGGGTGGGGTTTAAATCCTATTCATACCCTCCCAATCCCTAATCCCCAGTCCCCAGTCCCCAGTTCAATTTTGCTCAACCTTATATTTAAATGGATATTTTAATAGTTGAAGATGAACCAGAAATTGCTCATTTAATCGAAATATCTTTAGAAAAAGAAGGATTTTTTTGTCGCACTAGCCGCGATGGTATGAATGCTCTGCGGATGTTTCAGGATCAACCACCGGATTTAATCATTCTAGATTTAATGATTCCTGGTTTGGATGGGTTAGAAGTTTGTGCCCGAATTCGCCAGAAACCAGGTGCAAAAGATCCTTACATTTTGATGCTCACTGCTAAGGGTGAGGAAATCGATCGCGTCATTGGTCTATCCACTGGTGCTGATGATTATATGGTCAAACCCTTTAGCCCCAGAGAGTTGGTAGCTAGGGTGCGGGCACTATTACGTCGTAGTCTCCGCCAAGGGGGACAGCATCAAGTTAATCGTACCCAACACTTTATCGTCGATGTAGACCAGCGCACTGCCAATCGCCAGATGAATTCCCAAGAAGTTGAAATTTTGGACTTAACTACCCTAGAATTTAACTTGCTTACCACCTTTGTCAGCAATCCTGGTCGAGTTTGGAACCGCACTCAACTAATTGATAAACTTTGGGGAGATAACTTTTTTGGCGATGAACGAGTGGTAGATACTCATGTAGCTCGGTTGCGAAAAAAGATTGAACCCGATCCGGCAAATCCTACTTTTATTAAAACTGTTGTTGGCGTTGGCTATAAATTTGAAGATCCTCTGGTAGCATGAAGAGTGCTGAGTTACGAGTGCTGAGTGCTGAGTTGAAAGACCGAGCCACTTGTGGGCGGGGTATCAACATTCCTCTGGCATTAAAAGATTCCGCTTGACTTCGGGCGGGGCTTTTACCATAGTGCGGAAGTACTTATTACTCAACTTCAAAACTCAGCACTCAGCACGGGCTAAACGCCCCGCTACCGCTAACAGCACTCAGTACTGAGTACGATAAATGTTATGAAGATGGGTCTGAGAACGCGCCTATTTTTCTCCCACTTAGTAGTGATGATCGTGGGAGTAGCTAGTCTGGTAAGCATCAGCAAAATCTCTTCCCCGCGTTTGTTTGTACTGCATTTGGAAGGATTAGAAAATCAGGGGTTTGACTTAATCGATGTCCGTGCTGAATTGGTTACAGGATTTGAACTTGCTTGGCAACGAAGCACTATTTGGTCAGTCTTAGTGGGTACTACCGCCGCCGGAGGATTGAGTTACTGGGTGTCCAGACGGATTACGCAGCGGTTAACCGAGATGGAACAGATCACCCAAAAGTTTGCTGCTGGTCAGATGGATGCACGACTACCTGTATCTGATATTCCAGAACTCAGTGGGCTAAGTGCTAGTTTCAACCGAATGGCAGCCAGTTTAGAAGGCGTAGAAGCGCGGCGGCGAGAAGTAATTGGAGATATGACCCATGAACTACGAACACCGTTAACAGTGGTGCGCGGTTACTTGGAAGAACTGGCTGATGGAGAAATTGAAGCGTCTCCTGAAATCTATCGGCGTTTAGCTAAAGAAACTAAGCGTTTAGAGCGCTTGGTGAACGATTTACAAGAACTGTCTAAGGCAGAAGCAGGTTATCTGCCAATTAATATCCAACGGATAAATCTGCGTCCGTTGTTAGAGTCATTAATTGAAAAATTTACCGACCAACTGTTAGAAGATGGGCCAGTTCTGATATTAAAGTGTCCATCTGTAATACCTCCTGTATTGGCAGATATTGATCGGACAGAACAGGTGTTAGTGAATTTACTAGGTAATGCAGTATATTACACTAATGAAGGTTCAATTACTATTGATGTTGGGACTGAAGCATCTCAACTCTGGATTGCGGTGATAGATACAGGTATTGGTATCGCTCCAGAAAATCTGCCCCATGTGTTTGAGCGCTTCTGGCGAGCCGACCTATCGCGCGATCGCCATTCGGGAGGTACTGGGATTGGTTTAACTATTTCCCACCGTTTAATTGAACTACAAGGCGGTAAGATTCAGGTAGAAAGCGAATTGGGAGTTGGCAGTACGTTTCGGTTTTTTCTGCCTTTGGCTTGAGTTGAGCTAAAAAATTTTGAGTCTAAGGGATTGACACAAGGTAGTCATGGCTGTGTCATACCCAATTGTTAATTTGAAAGTATCCCACATTTTTGTTTGTTGATAGACACCAAAATTTGGGAATTGCATAGAGTATAACATTATGTCTACTTTTGTTCTGGCCGCTTTTTTGGTTAGTTTACTCAGTTTTTCGGGTTACGCTGCGATCGCCTACCTGTTTCCTCAAAATCGTTCCCAAGACTAATTAACAATTCAAAATTCAAAATTCAAAATTAAAGACATTTCAGACGTTCGCGTAGCGTCTCGTAGAGAAGAGAAGTGCCAAGCGATAAGTTAAGAGCGTTGTGGCAATTGACGCTCCTCCGTCGCTCATAGCGTTGCCATGCCGTTGGCGGAGCCTCTCGTAGAGAAGGCTTTACGCTAGCGCTAACGGTGGATTTAGCGAGAAACGCGGTCTTGGGCTTTGCCCAAGTGGAGCGATTTCTCAAGACAAACCCCGACTGAAATGGGTGCTACATGTAGATTGCAGATTCTTAAACCCTTTAATTTACGATAGTTCGTAATTCGTAATTCGTAATTGAATTCTTAACTACAAAATACGAATTAGTAATTAGTTAATTTCTTTTCGCAATAATTCTGGAATCTGAGAAGGGCGTTCGGCTACTGTAACTTGCGCTTCTTTTAAAGCAGCTAATTTACTTTGGGCTGTGCCAAAATTGGGATCGCGTCCGATAACCGTTGCTAAAGTCCCGGTTTGACGCCAAGTTTTTCCTGGTGGTGCAAGTCGGCCTGCAATGTAGGCAATTACTGGTTTATCAATTGTCTCAGCAATGTATTGGGCTGCTGCTTCTTCACTACCACCACCAGGTTGACCGACTAAAACGATCGCCTCTGTGGTTTCATCCTCATCAAGAATTTGCAACCATTGCAGAAACGAGGAACCAACGATCGCATCACTACCAATACTGACACTAATCGACTGCCCTAAACCTGCTTTTGTTAATTCGTAGGCGATTTCGTAGGTGAGGGTACTGCTACGACTAACGATCCCCACTGTCCCAGGGGTATAAAATTCGCTGGGTTGAGTCCCTAAGAGAATTTTTCCCGGTACAATTATCCCCGGACTATTTGGCCCAATTACCAAAGTTTCACAGGCTTCGGCTTTGCGGAGTAATTGCACCATATCCAAAGGCGGCACGCCAGCAGTAATAATAATGATCTGGCGAATCTTAGATGCGATCGCTTCTAATGCCGCATCTAGTACGTCATAAGGATCTACACAAATAATTGTCGTATCAATTGCCCCAAATTTCTCTATTACTTCCTCTACTAAATCAAATACTGGCAGTCCATGCAGTTCTTGTCCGCCGCATCCAGCATTGACACCAGCTACCAAATTCGTGCCATAAGCTTTCATTTGAGCAACATAGGTGCTTGATATAAATTCACAAAAGCCTTGAATTAAGACTTTACTTTCTGGCGTTAAGTTCATAAAAAATTACCTTAAATTTACCAAGCCAGTGAATTGAGCCACTGGGCTTGAAGAAAGGGACATGAAAGTGCTGAGTAGTGAGTGATGGAGATGAAGGAGAAATAATCCCTGCCCCTTGTCCCCTGCCTCCTGCCTTATCCCAACGACAAATATTGACGCCCACTTACTTATTGCTCACTACTTTTTATTAACCGTTGGTTTAGCAAGACGAACTGCTGCATCCACTGCCTCATCTAAGTTTTCTACCACAAGGAGCGCGTTGCTGTGGGTTTTTAGTGTTGTCAAATATTTTCTTGCACTACTAAATTCCGAACCAGCAAGGCGGACAACTAAAGATGGAAAATTAGGCTCTCGCCGCACTTTATTACCATTAGAACGTATAATTTGTGATTGAAGTTCGCTATTGTCTGGCTGCACAACTCTGGCTATCACTTCAATTACTTCCTCGGTTTGAGGAATGCTACCTAGAAAGTTAATTAATATTACTTGAATACTTTTATCAGCCTCCAGCATTTTCAGACCCATTTCTAGGCGATCGCGGAAGGTTGTTGGTGTAGTATCTGTAAGGAAAGCATGACGTAGATTCAAACAAAGACCTGGATTACCACCAGCATTAGCGACTAAATCCAAAGTTGCCATCACCGAACCAGTACCATTACCTAAAATACCGATTTTTCCATGCATTGCTACACCATCCCAGTCGCCTAAAATACCGTTGATTTCAGTACTGGTATGACGGCTGATAATTTTTGCCGCCATTTCGGCAAGATCGGGATGACGCTTGATCGCCCGTTCGTTGACTCTGACTTTACCATTGAGAGCCATAACTTGATTAGTAGCACTGACTGCCAAGGGATTGATTTCAACTAAATCCAGGTCTTTTTGCACAAATAAGTGGTACATCTTCTCCAAAACGTTGCTTACCGACTGCATCAGCGTTCCTTGCAAACCCATTTTCAAAGCTAGTCGTCGGGCATAAAATGGCGAGAATTCTTGTTCTACAACAACATGGTGCATTTTTTCGCCAGCTGATTCCCAATCGATGTCCGCTTCTTTGCAACCTAAAAGTACCGGTCGACAGACAGCAGTATCTAAAACCACCGCTAGATAAAATTCCTGGTTAGCGTCGTATTGGGATTCTGCCAGCACAACTTCCGGCAATTCGCCCCATATTGGTAAACTAAAGATATTTTGAGCAGCTGCGATCGCATCGATAGTCGTTTGAGCAAACCTGACTCCACCAGCTTTTGCTCGTTCTGCTCCGTGTACTTGAGATTTCAGTACAATTGGAAAGCGAATTTTTAAACGTTTTAAATCTGTAGGATGGTCAATTCGCTGGGAAGGCAATACCGGAATGCCTATCTTCCCAAACCATTCTTTAACTTGATACTCTAATAAATCCATTGATACACCTTGTACTGATACTTTCCAAGCTTTTGCTGATTGCTGTCTTAATATTTTGCAGCACCTTTATTGCAGAATGAAGCTTTTAGCAGCTATAAAAATTTATTTTTCACGGATCAATTTTATCGAATTCACCAAATGAGGCACATTAATTTCGATAGCCAACCCGTTTACAACACATAATTAATATCCTCAGCAAGCTTCCCAGCATAGAAGATAATTAGCATTTCTGTCAAAACCCTCTGACATAACATCATTTTCTTAACCTTTGGATAATTTGGTAACAACTGCTCTGCAACTAGAATCTTCTAGGAGACTAGCTCCTATGAATTTAATTGTGGCGAAATAATGCAGTGAAAATACCCAAACACTCTATTATTCCCATTTTTTATTTGTAATTTATATCTGACGACAGATTATTTAATTTTTCATCGATGAATATGAAAATGTAACGCCGCGAACAATAACTGCTTTTTTAATTTTTGGTGAAAAGTCAGAATTTGTGTTAGAAAGTTGGTCGTTCAGATTTTCAGGCTGTGGTTGGTTAAATTGTGCATTTGCATTCAACAAACCGAGAAAGTTCATTTCATCCTCTTAAAAATAATCAAAACAATATAGAAGTTCAGCGGGAAAGCTCTATGAAAGTAGCAGTCCAGCAGGAAGATTTACAGCTTTTAGCCAAAACTTTGCAGGAACAATTACTTGTAGAAGTTTCAACAGCTGAAGTCTTCGAGGTTAAGTGCGCCGTCAATAAAGACGAGCTAATGATTTTAACGCAACACGCATCAGATGTAATAGTTGACACTCAACTAATTTTTACAGTTATTGAGGAAGTACTTCAGTCTCTAGCACCCCACAAAGAACAACGGGTGCAATGTTTCCTCAGAATTTTTGGTGAACAAATCCCTTATGCCAAATGTTTTTTGGAGTTGAAGCAGACGGGGGGCAGGAGGCAGGGAGATGAGAGCAGGGAGCAGGGAGATGGGGGAGATGAGGAAGCAATATCTTATTCATCTTCATCCCTCTCATCATCTCTGACATATTCTCCATCAATCGATGAGGCTGAGGAAGAGGAGCTATTTGACCCCTTTGCAGATGTGCCGAATTTGTCGGCTGCAAAGCCAGGATTTCAAGTCAAACCTATCCTACTGGGTGCAGCATTGTTGGCAATTGTAGTCTTAGGCGGTAGTGCTTACTTTTTGACTCCTCCTTGTGTGATGTCTGAGTGTAAAGAAATGCAAAACGCCGAGCAATTAAAAACAAAATCCTCACAATTGATGCGCCGCGCTAAGTCTGAAAAAGAATTAGTTACCATACAACAGGAACTTGAGACAGCCAGCGCCGCTTTGAATGCAATTCCTAGTTGGTCGCCCCGTTACCAGATGTCAGAAGAACTAAAAGCAAGTTTGTCTGGGCGCTCAGAAAAAATCAACCAGGTAGTCAAGGCTTTGCAGACGGCATCTTTGGCAACACAAAAAGTTCAAACTCCTGCATCTAGCCTAGAGGAATTACAATCTAGACAACACTTATGGCGCCAAGCTATAGCGCCACTAGAAACTATAAGTTCCAGTAGCGAACTCTATGGATTGGTGCAGGGTAAATTACTTAATTTTCGTGTCCATTTACACGCGGTAAATCAACAGATATTTATTGAGGAAAAATGGCTGAAAAAACTAACTGCTGCAAAAGCTGTAGCCGTTGCAGCCGAGAAGCGGGAAGCTAATGCTAAATCATTGAATGACTGGCAAAAGGTTCAGTCTACTTGGCTGGTAGTAGTTAATGCCTTGAATACCATTCCCTGGAATAGCGTTGGATACCAAGAAGCTCAAAAGCTGTTGGTAGATTATAAACCGAAGTTAGTAGTAGTTCGCGATCGCGCTACTAAAGAACGATTAGCTGTTCAAACCTACCAACAAGCCCTGATCACCGCCAAGCAAGCCAAAGCTTATGAGCAACAAAACCAATGGCAAGCAGCAGCGACATACTGGGATCAGGCTTTGCAAACTACTAAAAAAGTTCCCCAAGATAGCTTGTACTATACTCAAGCTCAGTCTCTCATCGAACCCTACTCAACAGCCCTTAAACAAGCACAAGAAAAAATACAAGTTGTTAGTAGTTTCCAACAAACTCGCACTGACTTAGATAAAACCTGTATTAATAATGGAATTCGGATTTGCACCTTTAGCATAGACAACGCAGGAATTATTGTCCGGTTAACGCCTGAGTATGACCAAATAAGGCAAAATAACTTGGCTAATCCTTATTCTAAGAACTCGGATACTGCTGTTGATGTTACCAACCATTTGCAAAGCTTACGGGAAGCCTTAGCTGTAATCGGTGACAATGCCAACCTGTCCCTTTTCCTTTATGATTCCCAAGGTCAGGTAATTTATACACGGACATTAGGGGGTTAGAAAAATTAGGAGTTAATCTAGAAAGTTTCTGTATAAGTTTCAAAGCCTCTATCCGAAGCGGAGAGAGGTTTTTAGTATACTTGACAACTTTGCAAATATCCTCTACTTTTATCGGAAAAATACACTATGTTATTGTTATTGTATTTTTAATTCACATTGTTGAAAAATATAATTAACGGCCGCAAATAATTTATCTAAATCTTGAATTACATACAGATTTTTATTCCGAGTAAACACATCAGCACTTAACTTTCCAAATTGCCATATTTTTCCATTAGAAACAATTCCAAAAACTTCGGTGGCAAAATCATCATTAATTCGCTGCACTGCGATCATTTCAGCTAAACACTGACCCCAGCCTTCTTCAAATTTGTCTTGTTTGGCTTCAACTATCAAAAAATAAGGTTTATCAAAAACAATCGTACCCAGGGGGTTTCGCTGTGTCACTGTATAATCTGGAACGCCTGATAAATCTTCATCGTAAGCTAATGTTTCATGACTCCAAAGTGTTAACTTACTTCGGTAAGTTTTCCATACTTCTTTTAATACTGGATAGATGAAATTTTCACAAATAGCATCTTCAGAATTATCAATAACTCCATCGGTGAATAGCAAATCTAATTCATCTTTGAAAGATTGTTCAACAGGAAATGATACTTCTAGCATAAAATTAGACTGTACATATTTAATTTGAAATTTTTTAATGACAGTACTAATATTTTTGTAATTACTAAATGCCATTTTAATTTACCTTTTAGGGAACTCTATTAACAATTCAAAATTCAAAATGACGACTCGCAGACTCGCTAACAAAATTCAAAATTAAAGACAGTTGGAGTTGGGGTTTAAATCTCCAACTCAACTGATACTACGTATAGACGTAGGGGTTTTAAACCCTTGATTTTACGATAAATAAATTATCCAATATTGTGGGGTGGGCATCTTGCACGCCTAGTCTATATGGTGGGCGTCTCGCCATAGGTGTCAAGTTAAGCTCAAACTTCTTATGTCAATAAGTATTTATGCTGATAAATTCGGTTTGAAAGGGACAAAAAACGAACTTTTTCAGGGACTATTAATGCTTTGTTTATTAGCATTACTCCGAGCTAGCGTATAAAAGTCAGAAAAAAGTTCACCTTTATACTTCGTTCCTAACAAAACCCATCGTTCACAAATGGGTTTTAACCTGAAGTTGACACTAATGGCGTCTCGCCTACCTCACAAGAATTAATTGAATATTTTTTATAGCGATCGCTCAATTGAATCAAGCACTGTTGATTGCCCTTGATCTACCAGGGCAAGATGATGAAATACTCAAGGATGTAGATTAACCGCTTCACCTCACCAACTGGGCGGCAGAATTAAAAAATTGACGACACAACCCCTTTGTGACTAAAACTGTTGTCAACAAGTTCGCAAAAGCCACCATGAACATAATTAAAATTTCGTAAGATACAGCATCCAGAGGTTTCACACCAGCTAATAGCTGTCCGGTGGTAATTCCTGGGATTGCGACCATCCCAATGATGATCATTTGATTGAGAGTGGGAATTAATCCGGCTCTGATGGAGTCTTTGCGGTACTGGCTAACTGCTTGCTCTGGAGTTGCGCCTAAGCTCAAATGGGTTTCTATTTCGAGATGGCTGGAATTAATGGTGCTGACAAGGCGATCGCCTGCGATCGCAGCTGCATTAGTAGCATTACCTAAGACTATCCCTACTAAGGGAATTATATACTGTGGTTCATACCATCTTTCTGGTTGAATAATCAGGAAGTTGGTGTAAAACACTGTCAGGGCGGTACTAATTAAAATTGCACCCCACACCAAAGGCAACAGATGAGGAATTTTTTGGCTGATGCGATTTCGTGCGACAATCGCCGTAATTGTCAGCATTATTGCTAATAGGGTCAAAACTGCCCAAGCATTGTCTAAAGCCAAGATGAAATCTAAAATGTATCCCAATACAAGAAGTTGTAAGATGGTTCTCCCAGTAGCAAGGGCTAGGTTCAACTCTAATCCTAATTTTTCCCAGGCAGATAAACCAATGGCGATCGCCATCAATCCCACAGCCATAGCTAAATCCACGAAATCCAGTTTGATTAGATCCTGCATAGGTTCTCTATCTCCTGGTATTTTCTTCTCAAAGCAGCCCACACAAGAGGAACTTTGATCCGATCTGTTGGATCTTGAGTAAAAAGGACTGGATACTGGGGATTAGGAGCTGGGGATTTGGTTTTCAAGCTAAAAATTATGGAATTTGCTTTAACTCCTCCCAAATTTTTGAATGTTTTCCCAGTACCTAGTCCCCAGTTCCCACTCCCGAAGCGGCGTTCCTCCCCCAGCAACGAGTACCTCTCGTGTGAGACTTCTCGCCGAAATCCGTTGATATGTATCACTTTCATCAATTCAAAATTCCAAATGGTACGACCTTAACATGGCAAACACCTAGTATGCCTATATCTATGAAGAGTGCTGAGTTCTGTTAGCGATAGCGGGGCGTTTAGCCCGTGATGAGTGTTAGACCGCCCACAAAAGGCGGGGTATCAACCTCCAAACGAATTGTTGATTCCGCCCACAAGGGGCGGGGCTTTTACCATAGTGCGAAAGTACTCAGTACTCTTCTTACTCAGCACTCAGCACTGAGTGTTGTAAATTAAATGTGCGGTAGCTTACTGCACCACAACTTAAGTAAAATCCCTAATAGATGCGTATCTTGGGCGATAGTCTTTTAGTAGCTCCTCTTTGATTAACAATTCAATCAGCAAAAATTGACTGTCGAAGTGCATCCTTTGTATCTCCCGATAAAATAAGAACTCATGATCCAAAGTGTAAATCCCATCCCTGCCTTTGATATCAAGCAGCAATACACCACCATTGAAGCAGAAGTAAGTGCAGCTGTCTTAGAGGTTTTGGCTTCTGGTCGCTATATTGGCGGCCCCTTAGTTGAAGGTTTTGAACAACAGTTTGCCGCTTATAATACTGTTAGTGAATGTGTGGCTTGTAATTCTGGTACTGATGCGCTTTTTTTAGCGTTACGAGTCTTGGAAATTGGTGCAGGCGATGAAGTGATTACAACGCCTTTCACCTTTATTGCTACATCTGAAGTGATTAGCGCCGTGGGGGCAAAGCCTGTTTTCGTCGATATTGACGCAACTACGTTTAATTTAGATGTAGAGCAAGTAGCGGCAGCAATTACACCCAAAACTAAAGCAATTATCCCGGTTCACCTATTTGGGCAGCCTGTGGATATGACATCATTGATGGCGATCGCTCAGTCTCACAATTTGGCAATAATTGAAGATTGCGCCCAGTCTACAGGGGCAATTTGGGCTGATCAAAAAGTCGGAAGTATTGGACATATTGGTTGTTTTAGTTTCTACCCTACCAAAAATCTTGGTGGTTGCGGCGATGGCGGCGCAATCACGACTAATGATCCAGCGATCGCCACTAAACTGCGAATCTTACGAGATCATGGCAGTAAAATTAGATATTTACATGAAGAAATTGGTGTAAATAGCCGCTTAGATGCTCTCCAAGCAGCTATTTTGCAGATTAAGCTACGTTATTTAGATATTTGGAATGAGCGCCGACGAGATATCGCCAACTATTATTACCAATATCTCTGTCAAATTCCGGGGATCGTCCCGCCCCAAGAATTACCTGGGGGTATTGGAGTATGGAATCAATACACTATTCGCATATCAGGCGAAGGGCGAAATGGTTCTAGCGCCAAATATCGAGATTGGGTGCGTAGCCAATTGCAAGAACAGGGTGTGAGTTCAATGATTTACTACCCCCATCCTTTACATTTGCAGCCAGTTTATCAGAATTTGGGCTATCAAATTGGAGACTTACCAATAGCAGAGCAAGCTTGCCATGAAGTCATATCCTTGCCGATGTTCCCAGAATTGACACAACAGCAGCAAGACCAGGTGATTTATGCCTTGAAAGAAGTTATGAGTTAGAAGTTAGAAGTTAGAAGTTAGGAGTTTTGAATGAATAAGTTTCTTCAACTCATAATTCATCACTCCTAACTCATCACTCTTAACTTCTTACGACATTTGTAGTTGCTAAGGCTTCTACTAAGCCGCGCACGGCAGCAATCATTGCCACTTCGCTATTGAGTTGGTTGATGGCAGAACCAACACCAACACCAGCAGCACCAGCCGCGATCGCTAACGGTGCGGTAACGCTAGAAATGCCTGAAGCACACAATACTGGCACTGAGACTACGCGGGAAATCTCAAAAGCTGCTGCCAAGGTGGGAGCAGCTTTTTCAATTAATCCTAGAGTTCCGGGGTGAACTGGGTTACTGCTAGTACCGCCTTCGGTTTGGATAATATCTGCTCCAGCTTTCACCAGTTCTTCTGCTAACTGTACTTGCTGATCTAGTTCCAGGATATGGGGAACGGTGACAGATAGGGTAATTTCTGGGAGGAGAGCGCGGGTTTGCTTAGTCAGCGCTAGCACTTCTGGAGCCTCAAAGCGGCGACCTTGAGCATAGAAGGAATCAAAATTCCCAATTTCAATTAAATCAGCACCAGCTGCCACAGCTTGCACAAATTTTTCCGGATCTACTGCTGACACACAAATTGGTAATTTTGTCAAACTTTTAGCTAGCTGGACTAAAGCTGGATCGGCAGCAATATCAACAAAAGTAGCACCGCCGAATTCAGCAGCTTTGACAGTAGCAGCAACGCTAGCGGCGTCGAAGTTATTCAAACCGCTGATCACTTTTAAAACACGGCGGTTAGTAAATGCACGTTGGAGTGTAGGATGCATCGTCATGTTAGGCTTTCGATAGCTATGAAGATTATAAATTAGGTATATTCTACCGTCACTCAGCTGATGAGGAACTAAATCACTATGACAGTTGCCAAATTTTGATAGTTTTATGCTTTTTCTCGGATTAGCGATCGCTATCTTGTAAAAATTTTTACTGAACGCCGTCATTTACCATCCCCACCGTGTAGGGTGTTGAGTAACCGTCCTTTGTAATAAAAAAATATAATCATCTCATTGCCCCATCACTTTTGCTTATATTCACTGACCCCCATATAACTAAGACGCCAGAACAAAACGATGTTGATGATATTAGAAAGAAGCTTGGAGTTGTATCTGGTAGGGATTTCCTTGCCCAAGGAGAAGCCAATCACAAAGAACGTCTTCAAAATGGAGTTACTATTAACAGCTTGAAGGTTTTCTTTCAAACAAATGATCTAACTATCCAGTTCAGAGGAACTAAGCTAGTTTCCTATCAAGTTTATTTGGAGAGATGTTGCAATAGTGATGAATTATTAAATTGGGTATTTCAGTTAAAAGGTAAAAGCTGGGAACTAGGCTTGATATACGCCTTTCTTGAAATTCTGAATGATGCTTGTCAGGATGTTTTTGGATTTCCGGCACGAACATTGTATCAACCGGGCAATCATCTAGATTGGAGAAATGGAACCTGGTATCAAAGCAGTTGAGAAGATGATAAAGGAGTATGATGAGTGAAAAACGTTTTAGAAAATGTAAATAGCGTAAAACTGTCTTTATTTCTACGTTATAGACATTGTAAACGACATAAATACGCTATCCTAGTCAAACTCTAGAGGCCAAAAATCTGCAATTGGTACTTCCCATCCTGGGAGCAGTTCGGGAACTGTTAAAATGTCGCCATCACGAAGTATTATTGCCTCTTGTCCAAGGTTGTAAACTTCAACAATTCGCTCATCTGGATTGAGCAAAATTCCTACCTGAGTTCCTAAACTCAGAAATTCTTGAATTTTGGCTCTCAAATCCTCCAAATTATCACTAGGGGACTTCACCTCGACAGTCAAATCAGGAGCCAATTGAGCAAAAGACTTCGGACTGCGACGCAAACGTTCGGCTAAAACAAATGAGGCATCTGGTGCGCGCAAGTCTGAATTAGGCAACCTGAAACCGGCACTAGAAGCTGCTGTTCGTCCCAGTTTGCGCGGTCTAACCCAGTTATGTAACTGGGCAATCATGGCGGCTGCGACTTCATCTGATTCGTATCCTGATGGACCCATAACAATAATATTACCCTTCACTAGTTCCATCCGAAAGTCGGGATGCTGTTGCTGCATTTGTTCCAAGTCTTCAAGCGTTAAGGACATAAAACCTCTGATTATTACACGCCTTGTATCTATATCAATTATGGAGACAACAGACCTTCCCAGGAGCGATCGCCCCATGAATTCCCCATTCATCACCAAACCTGTCACTCCCAAGACTCTAGATTGCCACTAGTATGTCCATACTATCTTGCGGAAACTAGAAATATGCGATCGCACCTAAGCCGCAGTTTTAGATATCCAAAAAGGATTAGTAGTACCACAGTTGTTAATAAACTAATCCATCACGATTTAAGTGTAAATGCAGTTGCCTTGTCACTAGACTTAGTATAAATTGCTATAAATAAAAGCTATGGCTAAAAAATAGCTAAGTTTATTGAAGGTGTGCTTGGTTATATAAAAATTAAAAATATTGCGGCTTTAACCCATTAGCTAAAAGGTTAAATCGCCGACTTAATTTGGTAATGGAAGCGAATGTAGAGCCATTCACTTTCCGTTTTGTTATACACGAAAAACACTACCAAGCTAAAGCTAACAAATATCTTATTCGATCTAAATTTCTATTTAAGGATTATGACCAAACAGCTAGATAATAATCAGCATAATACCAGAAAAAACTCTACTAAAAAAATACTAGAAGCAAGCACAAATATTGTTTTCATAGATCCAAAAGTTATAGATTACCAAAGCTTAGTAGCTGGTATTATCCTCGGCAGTGAAGTCGTTATTCTTGATCCCAATAGAGATGGTTTAACACAAATCACCGAGTTTCTGGAAAAACATAAATCAAATTCAGTTCAATCAATTCACATTGTTTCCCACGGAAGTGCGGGGAGTTTGCAACTAGGGTCAGGCAACCTCAACCTCAGTAACCTGGATAGCTATGCAAATCAGTTACAAAAATGGGCAAGTGTTTTAACTGAGAATGCTGATATTTTGCTATATGGCTGTGATGTAGCCAGTGGTGAAGGCACAAAATTTGTGCAGCAAATTAGCCGAATTACTGGGGCAGATGTTGCCGCTTCCACAGACAAAACCGGAAGTGCAGCTTTAGGTGGCAACTGGGATTTAGAAGTGAAGACAGGAAACATTGAGGCTTCTCTGGCATTTAAACCCGAAGTAATACAGGCTTACCAATCGATTTTGCCAGCGAGTTTTACTGGCACATACACTCAAAACTTCAACACATTAGCTGCCTCAGGAACATCTATTGCTTGGACTGATGATTCAACTATTCCAGGCTGGTATTCTACAAGAACTACTTATAACGCTGGTTCTGGCACTAATAATACAGGTGCAATGTACAGTTTTGGTACGACCACAGATCGGGCACTTGGTTCTGTAGCTTCCGGTACTACAGGAACTATTTATTATGGGTTGCGCCTACAAAACAACACAGGTTCACCAATTACTAGCTTGCAAGTAAATTATACAGGTGAGCAATGGCGTAATGGTGGCAATACATCGCCGCAACAGCTGAAATTTAGTTATCAAACTGGGTCGACTGTTGCAAGTTTAACAACAGGAACATGGACGCCTGTTACATCGCTAGATTTCACCGGGCCAATTGCAACTGCAACCGCAGGCTCCTTGATTGGTAATCAAATTGCTAATCGAACTGTCATAACGCCTGTAATACTTAATCTAGCTACCCCAATAGCTAACGGTGAAGAGATTATATTGCGTTGGGAAGATATAGATGATGGAGGCAACGATCATGGTTTAGCCATTGACGATGTATCTGTTAAAGTAGATGGCACCACCTATATAGTTACTAACACCAATGATAGCGGTGCTGGCTCCTTAAGGCAAGCTATTATCAATGCCAATAATGATCCAGGGATTGAGACAATTATCTTTGATACGACTGGAGTATTCGGTGATGCCACCCCCGACACCATTACCCTCACTTCTGGGGAATTGAATATTACTGAAGGAGTGATCATTCAAGGAACTGGGGCTAATAAACTTACCATCAGTGGTAACAATACCTTCCGTGTTTTTAATACCAGTGCCTCCCTCTCAATTGATGGGTTGAACATAACTGGCGGAAATGCAGCAAATGGTGGCGGCATTTACAGCAGTAGTAGTGTCACAGTCAGTAATAGTATTCTTTCTGGAAACACTGCCAGCACTAATGGCGGTGGCATTTACAGCAGTAGTAGTGTCACACTTAGTAATAGCATCATTTCTAGCAACACTGCGAACAGTAACGGCGGCGGTATCTACAGCAGCAATACTACTATTAGCAATAGTACTTTTTCTAGCAACACCGCGAACAATAACGGCGGCGGTATCTACAGCAGCAATGCTACTATTAGCAATAGTACTTTTTCTAGCAACACTGCGAACAATAACGGCGGCGGCATCTTCAGCAGTAGTATTCTCACCATAAGCAACAGCACTGTTTCTAGCAATACAGCTAAAAATTATGGTGGCGGCATCGACACCAACAATGCCACAGTCAGTAATAGCACTATTTTTGGAAACACCGCTGATAGCGATAACAACGGTCAAGGTGATGGTGGCGGTATTTATAGAGCTGGCGGCACGGTTAGCATTAGCAATAGTATCATTGCTGGCAATATTGACCCAGGTAATCAAGGATCTGATGTCTATGGTAGCAACTTCAATAGTAATGGTTACAACCTGATTGGCAAAATTGTTGGTAAACTATCTGGGACTCTAGGCACAGGTACAGATATTATTAACCCTAACCCCGGACTCAAACCGCTAGGAGATTACGGTGGTTCTACACAAACTCACGCTCTAGACTTTAACAGTCCTGCCAGAAATGCAGGCGATCCCACTTACAATGGTGGCTTAACAACCGACCAACGCGGTACGAATTTTAACCGCGTTGAAAGCGGCAGACTTGACATTGGAGCATTTGAATATGTGCTTCCAAAAGTCAACTTTGGTGCTGCTACATACAATACAACAGAAGATAGTACCGCCATTACAGTAACTATTCCTGTTACCTTAAATGCCTCTCCTGAAACAGCTGTCACAGTTCCTATTGTTGTCAAAAACAGTAGTACGGCTACTAATGGCAATGATTACACTTTTTCCCCTACTACTATCTCTTTTGCTGCTGGAGCAACAGGCGCAAATTTAACACAACTAATTACTTTTACTATTAATCCAGATGATTTACCTGAGAATACAGAAACAGTTGTACTCAACTTCGGTACGCTAACAGGAGCGGATTTAGGGACAATAACTGAAACTACTCTAAATATTGCTGCTAATGATTCTATTCAATATGCAATTTCTACCACCACCTCAACATTAACCGAAGGTAATAGCGGTACTCAAGCTGTTAGCTTCACGGTTACTCGCAGTGGTGGTATTGGTGTAGCTAGCACCGTAGATTATGCTTTTAACGGTACGGCAACTTTTGGCAGTGACTATAACAATATTCAAGTTTCGGGTGGAGGAAGTGCTGCATCTGGGACTTTAAGCTTTGCCGTTGGGGAAACCACAAAGACAATTACAGCCGATGTTTTGGGTGACAACACCTTTGAACTTAATGAAGACATTACTGTTACCCTGAGTAACCCCAACCTCACAACTGCGCCGGAAAGTTCCACAATTACTAACAATTCAGCTACAGCAACCATCATCAACGATGATAACAAACCAACTATCAGCATCTCGGATGTCTCGGTTACTGAAGGAAACCCAGGTGCAACAACTAACGCTAACTTCACTATCACTCTTTCTAATCCCAGTTCTCAACAGATTACTGTAAATTACAACACAAGTGACGGCACTGCTAATGCTGCTGACTCAGATTACAATTCTACTCTGGGGACGATTACTTTCAATCCTGGCGAAACCAGTAAAACCCTTAGCATTGGTGTTGTAGGCGATAACAAATTTGAAACCGACGAGACATTTTCTGTCAATCTTTTGGCTGCAACAAATGCCACAATTACTGATAATTTAGGAGTTGCTACCATCATCAATGATGACAACCAACCAACTATCAGTATCTCGGATGTCTCAATTACTGAAGGTAATACAGGTACAACAACTAATGCTAACTTTACTATTAGTCTCTCTAATCCCAGCTATCAGCAAGTTACTGTAAATTACAACACAAGTGATGGTACTGCTCAAGTTGCTGACTCTGATTACAACTCTGCTTCCGGGACGATTACTTTCAATCCTGGCGAAACTACTAAAACTCTTAGCATTGGTGTCATTGGTGATAACAAAGCTGAAACCAACGAGACATTTGCTGTCAATCTTTTGGGTGCGACTAATGCCACAATTATTGATAATTTAGGAGTTGCTACCATCATTGATGATGACAACCAACCAACTATCAGCATCTCGGATGTCTCAGTTATTGAAGGCAATACAAGCACAACAACTAACGCTAATTTTACTATTAGTCTCTCCAATCCCAGTTCTCAGCAAGTTACTGTAAATTACAACACAAGTGATGGCACTGCCCAAATTGCTGACTCTGATTACAACTCTGCTTCCGGGACGATTACTTTCAATCCTGGCGAAACCAGCAAAGTTATTAGCATTGGTGTCATCGGTGATAATCAAACTGAAACTGACGAGACATTTGCTATCAATCTTTTAGGTGCGATAAATGCCGCGATCGCAGATAATTTAGGAGTTGGTACTATCATCAACGATGACAACCAACCAGCTATCAGCATTTCGGATGTTTCAATTACCGAAGGCAATACAGGAACAACTAACGCTAACTTTACTATTACTCTTTCCAATCCCAGTTCTCAGCAGGTTACTGTAAATTACAACACAAGTGACGGCACTGCTAATACTGTTGACTCAGATTACAATTCTACTCCGGGGACGATTATTTTTGCTCCTGGAGAAACTAGCAAAACTCTTAGTATTGGTGTCATCGGTGATAACAAATTTGAAACTGACGAGACATTTGCTGTAAATCTTTTGAGTGCAACTAATGCCACAATTACTGATAGCTTAGGAGTTGGTACCATCATCAATGATGACAACCAACCAACTATTAGCATCTCGGATGTCTCTGTTGCTGAAGGCAATACAGGTACAACAACTAACGCTAACTTTACTATTAGTCTCTCTAATCCCAGCTATCAGCAAGTTACTGTAAATTACAACACGAGTGATGGTACTGCTCAAGTTGCTGACTCTGATTACAACTCTGCTTTAGGAACAATTATTTTCGCTCCTGGTGAAACTAGCAAAACTCTTAGTATTGGCGTCATCGGCGATAATCAAACTGAAAGCAACGAGACATTTGCTGTCAATCTTTCGGGTGCGACAAATGCTGCGATCGCAGATAATTTAGGAGTTGGTACTATCATTGATGATGATAACCTAACAACTGTCAGTATCTCGGATGTCTCATTTGCTGAAGGTAACACAGGCACAACCACTAATGCTAACTTTATCGTCACTCTCTCCGCAGCGAGTTTGCAGCAAGTTACTGTAAATTACAACACGAGTGATGGCACTGCTAAAGTTTCTGACTCTGATTACAATTCTGCTTCTGGGACGATTATTTTTGCTCCTGGGGAAACCAGTAAAACTCTTGGTATTGGTGTCATCGGTGATAATAAAGCTGAAACCAACGAGACATTTTCTGTCAATCTCTTCGGTGCTACAAATGCCACAATTACTGATAGCTTGGGAGTGGCTACTATCATAAATGATGATGCCCCCCCCACCATCAGCATTGCAGATGTATCACTCAAAGAAGGCACAACAGGGATGACCACTAATGCTAATTTTGTCGTCACTCTCTCTAGTGAATTCTATCAACCGATAGCCGTAAGTTATAGCACGAGTGATGGTACTGCCCAAGAATCTGACTCAGATTACAATTTTGGGTTGGGGACAATTGTTTTCAACCCTGGTGATACCAGTAAAATTATTAGTATTGGCCTTAGAGGTGATAATAAAGTTGAAGCCAATGAAACATTTTTTGTCAATATCTATGGCGCGGCAAATGCTACCTTTGCTAATAACCAAGCAGTCGGTACTATCATCAATGATGACCACCAAGCTTTTTAATTTTAATACTATATAAAACAGAATTCAGAATTCTGAATACTCTACCCATATTCGCGTAGTGGTCGCTGAGGCTTCTCGAAGTGCGTCCCACTCTTAAGAAATGGATTTTTAAGGCGAAAATTTTTGAATTTATTTTCACCCACTAGGGGACATTCGCGTAGAGGGAAGAAGTAGGGTTTCAATCTATACTCAGACGCTCTCTACGCGTAGGGTTTCGTAGAGAGTGTTTTAATTCTGACCGGAGCTAACGGAAACGTCTCCGTCCCCACTCATGTTAGCGCCGCGGGGCGTAGCCCATTCTGACTTCTGAATTCTTGAACTTTAGTATGATCGTTTGCCCGTTCTAGCAGCAAGACAACAAGCACACGTACATCTCATCCAAAAGTAAACAAAAATTGTTTCTTTGATTGGTGCTGTTGATATCTTTGAAAGTAGCAAACTGGGAAAATGTATTGTATAAACAAGTAATCCTAACTAGTGATATAGATGAAGTAAGAGTAAAAATTAAATATTCTTAACAAAGACTTTAACAATTATCTGGAAAATAGTAAATCTCTCGAAATCAAATATTCCCACAGTTAATCTGTTATTTCTAAGAATTGGCTTGTTAGTACTCAAATTTAATTTAGCACAAAATATATGGGACAAGGTTTTTTGCAAATAGGCTTAACGCTGTGTATTGTCATAACAATCACTCCACTATTTGGGAGATACATAGCACGTGTCTTCTTGGGAGAAAGAACACTGCTGGATTTTTTAATGAACCCCATAGAGCGAAGTATGTTTGTACTAGCGGGTGTTCGGAGAAAAGATGATATGACGGGTTGGCAGTATATCCGGGCTGTATTGTGCAGCAACATCATTATGGGCATTGCAGTATATTTACTGATATATTTTCAGAGACTCTTACCCTGGAATCCCAACGGCTTTGGTGCGCCCACTTGGGATGTATTACTGCACACAACTATTTCATTTGTGACCAATACCGACCAGCAACACTATGTTGGTGAAACAACCTTAAGCTATTTTAGCCAAGTAGCAGCTTTAGGTTTTTTAATGTTCACCTCCGCAGCTACCGGTTTATCTGTAGGAATTGCCTTTATTCGCGGGTTGACGGGTAGACGGCTGGGTAACTTTTACGTCGATCTAGTTCGTGGAATTACGCGAATATTGCTGCCGATTTCGATTATTGGCGCGATCGCTTTGCTTGTAACAGGTGTTCCACAAACATTAGCGAACACTCTAGATGTGAGAACCTTAGAAGGCGGGACGCAATATCTTGCCAGAGGCCCAGTAGCATCCTTTGAAATGATCAAACTTTTGGGCGAGAACGGCGGCGGCTTTTTTGGCGTAAACTCAGCACATCCCTTTGAAAATCCCAATGGGGCTTCTAATTTGATAGAAATGATCGCGATGATTTCTATCCCAGCAGCCTTGATTTACACCTACGGTATATTTGCCAACAACATCAAACAAGCTTGGCTACTTTTTTGGATGGTGTTTGTGATTTTTGTAATTCTGGTGGGAGTGACAGCCGTAGGAGAACTACAAGGTAATCCCCTGGTTAATAACGCTTTTGGATTAGAACAGCCTAATTTAGAGGGTAAAGAAGTTCGATTTGGCTGGGCACAAACGGCATTTTGGGCAGTGATGACTACTGCTACTATGTCTGGTGCTGTAAATGGGATGCACGATTCTTTGATGCCGCAAGGAATATTTTCGACTCTCTTCAACTTATTTATCCAAGTTCTCTGGGGTGGTCAAGGAACTGGAACAGCTTACTTATTTATTTACTTAATTCTTACAGTGTTTCTCACTGGACTTATGGCAGGCCGCACCCCAGAGTTTTTAGGACGCAAAATTGAAAAGCGAGAAATTGTCCTTGCCAGCGTCGTGCTGTTGATTCATCCAATCCTAGTTTTGATTCCCAGTGCGATCGCTCTAGCTTATCCCATCTCCCTATCTGGAATTAGCAACTCTGGCTATCACGGTATTTCTCAAGTAGTTTATGAATACGCCTCAGCAGCAGCAAACAATGGCTCCGGCTTAGAGGGGTTGAGGGATAATACCCTGTGGTGGAACTTGAGTACTTTAGTTAGCTTAATAGGAGGACGCTACATTCCGATAATCGCCATCCTGCTGTTGGCTGACGGCATATCTCGCAAAAAACCAGTTCCCGAAACCCCTGGTACATTAAGAACAGATTCCCTGGTATTTACTGGTATCACAGCTGGAGTGACACTGGTTTTGGGAGTATTGACTTTCTTTCCCGTTCTAGCTTTAGGCCCCATAGCTGAGGGTTTAAAGCTAGCATCTGGCAGTTAGAAAATTTATGAGTTATGAGTGATGAGTTTGGAATTAAGAGAATACTAAAACATAAATAAATTATCCGGTTTCGTAGAGTGTCTTACTAACGCCACCCGACAGGTTGGATATTTTATTAGAAGTTCCTAATAACTCCTAACTCCTGTACAGACGCGATTAATCCTCTACTCCTCCTGTACAGACGCGATTAATCGCGTCTGTACTTCTCACTTATAACTTTATTTATGAATCAAGTGGCAACTAACTTCAAAGCTAGACGCCCAAATTCTCGTTCTGGCGATCGCCGCCAAGGACGTAAAAAGGCCAGGGCAAGTAAGAAATGGCTGTACTTAAGGGCAATTAGAGATGCTTTTGTCAAGCTCAACCCTAAGTATGCAATCAAAAATCCAGTGATATTTGTGGTTTGGGTAGGGACAATCATCATCCTACTGCTAACGATTGATCCCAACCTATTTGGCCCAGCCCTTCAAAAGAACCCGCAACTTTTCAACGGCTTGTTATCGGGGATTTTATTCTTTACAGTTTGGTTTGCCAATTTTGCCGAAGCAGTGGCGGAAGGACGGGGTAAAGCCCAAGCTGATGCCTTGCGCTTAACGAAATCAGAGACGATCGCCAAAAAACTTGCTCCGGATGGCACTCTTAGCGAAGTTTCATCCACTAGCCTCAAACAGGGTGATACCATCTACGTCGTTGCTGGTGATATCATCCCCGCTGATGGCGAGGTAATTATGGGTGTCGCCTCAGTAGATGAATCGGCAATTACAGGAGAATCCGCACCAGTATTAAAAGAATCAGGTTCCGATGTTGCCAGTTCCATCACTGGTGGGACGCGGATTATCTCAGATGAGCTAATTATTCGCATCACATCCGATCCAGGCAAAGGCTTTATTGACCGGATGATTGCCTTAGTAGAAGGGGCAGAACGTAGTAAAACACCCAATGAAATTGCTCTGACAGTATTGCTGGCAGTTCTCAGCTTAGTATTTTTGTTAGTCGTGGTAACTCTGCCTGCACTTGCTTACTATGTCAACAGTCCAGTCAGCATACCAATTTTAATTGCCCTATTAGTAGCATTAATTCCTACAACCATTGGCGGCTTACTAAGTACCATTGGCATTGCTGGTATGGATCGAGTTGCCCGATTTAACGTCATTGCAACTTCAGGACGAGCAGTCGAAGCCTGTGGTGATGTCAACACTTTAGTTCTTGATAAGACAGGTACAATTACCCTTGGCAACCGTTTGGCGGAAGAGTTTATTCCCATCAACGGTCATTCAATGTCAGAAATTGCTAATGTTGCCTGGGCGGCTAGTGTCTTTGACGATACACCAGAAGGTAAATCCATTGTGCGACTAGCAGAAAAGTTGGTAGCACGGTTTGATTTTGACCCCAACCAGGCAGAAGGAGTTAGTTTTTCCGCCAAAACACGGATGAGTGGCACTAACTTACCCGGTGGGTATGAGGCCAGAAAGGGAGCAGTAGAAGCCATCAAAGGATTTGTGCGTTCCCGCAACGGACGTGATACACCAGAATTAAATGCTGTCTACGAACGAGTTTCTCGCCTGGGAGGCACACCCCTAGCAGTCAGCCTAGATAACGAAATTTACGGGATTATTTATCTCAAAGATATAGTTAAACCTGGTATCCGCGATCGCTTTGAGCAACTACGACGGATGGGAGTGCGTACCATCATGCTAACTGGAGACAACCGAATTACAGCTTCGGTCATTGCCAAAGAAGCAGGCGTGGATGACTTCATTGCCGAAGCCACACCAAAAGATAAAATTAACGTCATTAAAAAGGAACAAGCCGCAGGCAAACTGGTTGCCATGACTGGAGATGGTACTAACGATGCTCCAGCATTAGCCCAAGCTAACGTCGGCGTTGCCATGAATACGGGGACACAAGCTGCCAAAGAAGCCGCCAACATGGTCGATTTGGACTCTGATCCCACAAAGCTGATCGACATCATTAGCATTGGTAAACAATTGTTGATTACTCGCGGGGCATTGATGACATTTTCCATCGCTAATGATATAGCCAAATACTTTGCAATTATTCCAGTGATATTTGTCGCTGCTAACCTGCAAAGCCTAAATATTATGAATTTGACTAGCCCGAAATCTGCTGTACTATCAGCGCTGATTTATAATGCTTTGATTATTCCCGCTTTGATTCCCTTGGCATTGAAGGGTGTGCGATTTAGACCGTTGAAAGCTAATCAGCTACTCCAACGCAATATCTTAATTTACGGCTTAGGTGGGGTGATTGCGCCGTTTATTGCGATTAAGTTGATCGATATACTGATTACAGTTATAGGTTTGGCTTAGAGGATGTTTGAAAAGTCTAATTTATTACTCACCGGGCGACTGCAAGTCGCGGCTATACAAACCAAACCCACCTCCGTGGGTTAAAAACCCTTGATTGTATCTTACTTAGTCCACCTCCGTGGACTAAGTTTTGTGTAGTAGCGAATTCTATGACTCTGTTGGCGAATTAATAGGGAGTCTAACCCATCATTCCTCATTAGTCTGATTTGGGTCCGTTTCAACGGACTTGAGCTATTAGCCCGAAATTTATTTCAGGGCGGGAAAGCAACGCCAAACCAATGTTTTCGGGGTGAGGGGTCAAACCCACCGTGAATTGACCAATAGTCTCATTCTATTGCCTAATACTTTTCAAACATCCTCTTAGGGAAACAAACGCATCTTGACCAAAGTAAAATAATAAACATTTTTACTTTTACCTGTTGAGAAAAGGAAAAAGAAGAATATGAATAAACATCGTTTTAATTCAGCACCGCTTCGGCAATATCCTTTGTTTGGTTGCAATAGCCGAAACAACACCTACCACTCGCTATTTTTATCCTGCTGTGTTTGAATGTGGTAGTTACCCCAGTGTTTTATGCTGTTGCTAACAGCATTCTTTAACTTCTTTGTGAGTGGGCAAAAGAATAAAAAATAAAAATTAAAAATAAAATTCTAGGAGCAATTGGAAAACTTATTATGACTATTATTCGAGAAACCATCAGAGCAATTTTTATAACTCTAATGCTTTGGTTGTTGACTGCAATTATCTATCCGCTGATCATCCTTGTAGTGGGTCAATTTTTTTTGCACTATCAAGCTAATGGCAGCATTATGCTGAATCTAAATAATGAACCAATTGGTTCAGCTTTGATAGGGCAGGCGTTCACATCTGAGCGATATTTCCATCCTCGTCCCAGTACTGTTAGATATAGCCAAGGAAAAAAAGCCAAGCCAACTGGCATATCTGGAGCTAGCAATCTCGCTGCTAGCAATCCAGAACTAATGAAGCGGATTCTAGAAGACGCAAATCAATTGCGAGACGAAAATCTTCAACCAATTGCTGATATAATTTATACATCTGGGTCTGGTTTAGATCCGCATATTTCCTTCAAAGCAGCACGGCAGCAATTAGCACGAGTTGCTGGTGCGCGGAAAGTAAAAGAAGATGAGATCCTACGTTTAATTAACAAGTATACTGATGGCAGATTTTTATGGATTTTTGGCGAACCAGGAGTCAATGTTCTCCGATTGAATTATGCTCTTGACTTGCAAGATATTAATCGTCAGCAAAATCAGTAAGTGGGCATTGGGCATTGGGTAAAGCGCCGTTTTTCAATGAAATAGGATTGCGATAGAAACCAAGAATGAAATGTCAGATAATAATAATACTGGTTCAGCTGGCACTGTACCTTTAAATTCTGCAAGTTACTCGCTTTATCCGGCACGACGACGGGGTAAGCACAAGATATTTATTGGTATGGCTCCTGGAGTAGGCAAAACCTATCGGATGCTGGAAGAGGGACACGCACTCAAACATGAAGGAATTGATGTCGTTGTTGGGCTTTTAGAAACCCACGGACGCAAGGAGACAATTGAGAAGGCAGAGGGACTGGAGATTTTACCCCGCAAGGAATATCCGCAAGGTGAGTTGACACTAACGGATATGGATACAGATGCTATTTTAAAGCGATCGCCCCAATTAGTCTTAATCGATGAACTTGCCCATACCAACGTCCCTGGTTCCCCACGCGGAAAACGCTACGAAGATGTAGAAGTAGTTTTGGCAGCAGGTATTGATGTTCACTCCACAATGAATGTACAACATTTGGAAAGTCTCAACGATCTAGTAGCCAGAATTACAGGTGTGGTAGTCCGTGAACGTGTTCCTGACAGGATTTTGGATGAATCAAGTGAGATACTAGTAATAGATGTTACGCCGGAAACATTGCAAGAACGGTTATTAGAAGGCAAGATTTATGCACCAGAAAAAATTCAACAATCCCTCGATAATTTTTTTCAACGCCGTAACCTGATTGCTTTGCGGGAGTTGGCTTTGCGCGAAGTCGCAGACAACGTGGAAGGAAACGCGATCGCCACTATTCCTAACGGGCAATCTTGTAATATTCACGAGCGGGTTTTGGTGTGCGTATCCACTTATCCCAACTCAGTGCAACTGTTACGCCGGGGTGCAAGGCTGGCTAACTATATGAACGCCCCACTTTATACTTTATTTGTTGCCAATCCAGAGCGCTTTCTCACCAAAGAGGAAAGCTTACACATCCACACCTGTGAGAAACTCTGTAAAGAATTTGAAGGTACTTTTCTTCGTGTTACCAACAGTAACGTAGCCAATGCGATCGCAGAAGTCGCCGAGAAACATCGGATCACCCAGATTGTGATTGGAGAAAGTCAGCGATCGCGCTGGCTTATGTTTCTCAAAGGATCTTTGACGCAAAGATTGGTACGCTTACTCAAAAACATCGATTTGCATATCATTGCTAGCGAAAAAATGGTTTCACCCAAATAGGGCAGGAGGCAGGAGACGGGAGGCAGTAAGTAGAAACTCTTTATTTCTGATGCATGAGTCCTGCACTTTGTACCTTATCTACTTGAAAACTGCTGTATTACCCTATTCCACTATTTCCGACTCTGGTTCTTTCAATACCAACTCAGACATCAAATCTGGCAAAAAAACTTTTTCCCCATCTTTTGGTATCTCAGTTTGCTCCTCAGCAGCAGGTAGCCAATTGATAAATGGTAGGGGTAACAGCGTGCTGAGGTTAGTAATTAGTACTAATAGCCAAAGTGATTCAAAGTTCGTGGCGGTGATCCCCAGCCAATAGGTGATTAATGCCCCAAATGCATGGGAAACCGTTGCTGCTGAATTAAACACCGACATTAACAAGGCAAATAATGTCGCTTCCACTCCAGGGGGACAAAGCCTTGCTGCTAGCACCATCACTTGCATAAAGGTAATTTTCCCCATTACAGTGAGAATAAGACTATCACCCAAACTAAACCAGTGGTCATCTATACCCAACAGTCTGTTTGTGTGAGTCACTAACAAGAGCATCGTCATCCCCAAAATTGACGAAAGAACAGTACTCCAAGCAAAAATCACCCGAAAAGGGATACTTTTGAGGAAACGTTGAAAAATCCAAACGCCTGCTAAAGAAGCGAAACTTGTTACCAAGTGTACCCGCCCCAAAAATTCTGGTTCAAAATGTAGTTCGTTGGTAGAGAAGTAGAAAAAGGCCGAGTCAGCATTTGGGGTAGCTTGCCAGATGAAGACGAATGCCGTTGGTAGCCAAATTGTTTTTTGGGTAATGGCTTGGCGTAGCTGCTCCAGTTGATGTTTGATGGGTAGGGGGTTTGTCTGATTACTATCTTGAGAATCTTTCCGAATGGGTGACTCAGCAATTAACCAAGCTACCCCTGAAACGATGAGAGGAAAGAAAGCGGTAATCCCAAAGACGGTACGGGTAGTAAAGTATTGAAGTAACAAACCACTAAAGTATGCTGTAATTAAACCTCCGATCGCAGAAGCACCCCAGCACAGAGATTGTAGTGAACCGGCTGTTGCTTGTGATTCGCCTCTGGCACGTTCCACAACCAGCGAGTCAACTATGACATCACTAAGGGCTACAGAAAGAGAACTAAGAGCGATCGCTAAGGTAGCTGCCCAGCTAGTATGAACTATTGTGGCCAGACTCACCCAAGAAGCAGTTCCCAATATCCCAGATAAAATCAAGTAAGGACGCCGACGATAGCCAAATATAGGCAACCCATCAGAGATAAAACCAAACACCGGCTTGATCATCCAAGGTAGGAAGACAATTCCCAATAGTGCCGACACCTGGACTGGACTTAGCAGCAGTTCATCTTTGAGGAAAAAGCTCACGGCTAGACGCGATAGCCCTAAAATTCCTTGGACAAAGTAAACGGTGAGAATTGCAATTAACTCTGCATTGGGTTCATTACCCAAGAAGATTTTTTGTCTTAGTGAGTCTTTGACCTTGGACAAGCCAGATGATTGAAGCACCATTCGATAAATATTTTTTAAATTTTATCTACTTTTCTATCATATCGATTCTTAAGTCCTGGGTTTTAGGATCACTTCTATGCCAAGTTAAGCTTTTAGCCAATATCTCCAAGCAGAAGGCAATCTAAGTGAGTTGGCTGCTCATCAAATAAATCGCCAAACAATTAGGGCGAGTTTACCTAAGTAAGCTCGCCCTAACTTGTATTTAATGTTGACTTTTCGCTGGAACTTCTGAAATCTTGCCTACGGCACGCTACGTGAAGTGGAGCCTGGGAGTGAGGCATAGAGAAAATCAGGCAAATCTTACTGAGCTAGAGTTGGTATCTTTAATAGTACTGCTTTCAAGCAATACTATTAAAGTGGCGTAGGCGTAGCCCGCCGCAGGCATCGCTTGAGAGTGACATTCCCTTAACTATCATCAGAAGTGCAGAAGATACTTAATGTGAGCTAGAAATTGCGTTGTTTGCAAGCCGCTAGACTTAAGACAATTGCAAAACTGACTTTTTCTTGACTCGACGAGTCATAACTGAAGCAGCACCCACAAAACCAATCGCAAAAACTCCTAATACAGAAGAAGACTCAGGAACGGCTTGAGTAACTACACTGCCAGTGATACTCTTGTAACTAGTGGCGACTGTGTGATTATCTGATTCAAAACCAGTTCCGCCAACATTGGTGAATTGAACCTGATCAAAAGTTCCGCCAACATCGTAGAAGTTGATGAACGCATAGGGTTCTCCAGAATTTTGATTTTGGAATGCCGAATTAGGATTACTGTAGTAGCTGCTTTTGTTTGTTAGCTTTGAGATATAGCTAACCACATCAGCGGTGGTTAGAGATTGTACAACCTGACCTTGTGAAAGAAATGTAATTACGTTGTTAGCATCTCCCGCAGACCACCAAAGTCCAAAGTAACTTTGTGGGGTTGTCAAATTGAGCGTGGAAACCTTCTGACCATTACCCGATCTACTCGTGTCTACATCAAAATACTTGCCTGTTCCACCAGCACCACCATATTGATCTGCATTTTCGATCAGAGTATTGCTATAGCTACCAATCTTTGTTGTTCCATCTTTCCATTCAAATCCTGTTCCACTATAACCTTGTGTTTGTGAATCAAAAGTGTCTATGTGGGCATTAACAAGATTTGATAAATTTGCATTTTGTACGCCTGCACCTTCTATTGATATCGCAAAAGACGCAGCCGTTGCAGGACGGGTAATAGTAGCTAAAGACAAAACTACACCAGAAGCGATCGCAGACTTAATTAGAAGCTTTTTCATTTGACAATTCCTTTTTGTTTTTTAATCTCTTGTGTTCATAGCCTCATTGTGCGATGTGCTTATAGATTCCAACATCAGAGGGATTACTACTTTTTTGATTTGACTATATCCAGATGAAAATTCAGGCTATTGGACTTTATTTAGAGGATAATTACTGATATTATTTTCTGTTATATCTATAGCTTTATGTAGAAGATGCAAAGTTGTCAGTGCTAAATTGTAAACAAGCTTCATTTATAAAAAGTGCCATTTTGTGATTCGCAGGCAGTTTATATTTTTAGGGTTCTAGATCAAGAAGGCATGAGGCATTGTGCGATGCCAAACCATTGAAAATCAGTGCTTATCCCTTGGCTGAATAGTTTTTCAAGCTCAAAAATTAAGATTACCTCAGTTCTTCTTTCAGGTAATTACATAACCTGCATTTTACTGTGTGATTAACTTCACAATCTGTTTATGGCAACCGATTGCATAAATTTTCACAATATATCCAGATAGTTTTAATACATTTCATAACTCTGGAATTGCCGTAATTTCAAAATTATTCTTTTTACTTCAAGGGGACTACAATGTTCTTTGACAGTTAGCTGTAGGCTGCCTCTCACCCTTTCCCTCATCATTCGTCTTTCTCCAGTCAACTTTACCACCTGAGTTTTTTTGACATGGGTAGTAGCATGAATTAAACTACCTCTTGCAATCAATAAAAGAATCTCGATCAATGCATCCGACCGAAGAAGTTGCTGTTCCTACTCGCGTTATTGGTTTAATTAGTGGCACATCCGTAGATGGCATAGATGCTGTGTTGGTAGAGATTTCCGGTACAGAATCGGATCTCAAAATTGAGTTGCTAGCTGGGGCAACATATCCTTATCCAGCCGAACTCAGAGAAAGAATATTGGCAGTTGGTGCAGGCCTTGCCATCTCAATGGCAGAATTAGCAGAAATAGATGATGCGATCGCCATTGTCTTTGCCCAAGCTGCCCAAAATATTCAAATTGGTCATCAGCCAGCTACTCTCATTGGTTCCCACGGTCAGACAGTTTATCATCGACCACCCAAAGAATCAGCAGGGGAAGCAGAGGAGCAGGGGAGCAGAGGGAGAGGAATGCCTCACTCAGCACTTAGCACTCCTTTGGGTTACAGTCTGCAATTAGGGCGTGGTGCATTAATTGCCCATCTTACAGCTATTACCACTGTGAGCAATTTTCGTGTTGCTGATATCGCTATTGGTGGTCATGGTGCGCCCCTCGTGCCCAGAGTCGATGCTTATTTACTCAGTCATCCCCAGGAAGGGCGTTGCATTCAAAACATTGGTGGTATTGGCAATGTTGCTTATATTCCGCCTCGGTATGGTGACTGGCTCTCAAAAATTCGCGCTTGGGATACTGGCCCAGGAAATAGTCTGTTGGATCTAGCGGTGGAGCATTTAAGTGCTGGTGCTAAAACTTATGATGAAGACGGCAATTGGGCAGCAAGTGGTACTCCTTGCGATCCATTGATAGAACAATGGTTAAGCCAAGACTATTTTCATCTACCACCGCCCAAATCCACTGGTCGAGAGTTATTTGGTGTGACTTATTTGCATCAGTGTTTAAAAGATGCACAAGCATACCAACTTAATGCTGCTGATGTACTGGCAACTCTCACGGAACTTACAGCGGCTTCAATTGTTCATAGTTACCGCGCTTTTTTGCCGGAAATGCCACAAAGGGTACTATTATGTGGTGGTGGTAGTCGCAATCTCTATCTCAAACAAAGATTACAGTTGTTGATGACATCAATACCAGTCTGGACTACAGATGAAGTCGGCTTGAGTGCAGATTTTAAAGAAGCGATCGCCTTCGCGGTTTTAGCCTACTGGCGAAATTTGGGCATTCCTGGCAACCTACCTACTGCTACTGGGGCACCTCAAGAAGTGCTTTTGGGAGAAATTCAGCAAGGTCAGTCTTAAGTGCTGTTAGCAGATACCTAAGGTTTAGCCCGTACTGAATGGGAAAGTAGGGAAAGAATTTCTAACTTTTAACTCCTAACTCCTAACTCTTAACTCTTAACTCTTAACTCCTAACTCAGCACTGCTATAACTGTAGTCTTGGCGGCACTCGATCAAGACAGGAAATATAAAAGGTGGCTCATACTTTTTTATTAGAACCAGGACGCTGGGCAATGCAAGGAAATTGGCTGGAACGTAATGGTATACCAATCAGCGTTAAGGGTATGACCTTGGTAGCTTGGCATCGAGATAACTGGTTCACTATGGCCACAAAATTAATATTCCCAGGTAGCGATCGCTCCGAAATCTCTCTACAATACAAGGGGCGGCTGCATGAGGGAGAGCGTCAATATACTTTTTTACTACAACATAATATTTTGGGTCAGGTTGAAGGCGAAGGCTGGATTGGTTTAGATACTATTGTGCAGCGTTACTGGGTACTAGGCGATCGTCAGCGACGTAGTGGCTTTGAAACCCTACACCGGATTTCGGAAGATACATATTACCTCAGTAGTGGCATTTTGGCTGGTCATTGTTTAACTAACACAATGGAAGCTAGTCTAGAGCGTCAATCAAGTTAAGGGCAACGTCACCTCATTGCTGTACATCTAGTCCAGAAGCTTTCTGTTAAATATTTTGACTATTGCCCTGTTACCTCGTGAACGCTTAGGAGAAAATCTTGGCAATTTGATCAACTTATTCTTAGAACTGCTGAAAATATTTTTGTATAAGATTAACTATAGAGTTGCGATCGTAATGTTTTATAGCAGCAGCACGAGCTTGATTTCCTAGCTGTTCGCAAAGAAAATCATTTCTAAATAACTCTAGGCAAGCTTGGGCAAAATCTTCAGGCTGATCTCGAAGCATGTATTCTTTCCCGTCTATTATTTCTAGCCCTTCTGCTCCAACACTAGTTGAAACAATTGGTTTTCCATACGCTGCTGCTTCGATGATTTTAAGTCGAGTACCACCTCCAGATAAGATTGGGCAACAAACGACGCGAGTTTGGTCATAAAGAGCATTTATATCTGTGACAAAGCCTGTAAATTCAACTCCAGGAATATTATCATTATAAGTACGAATATTATCTGGACTCTTGCCAGCAATAATTAAACGTGCTTCTGGCTGCTGTTGATAAATAAGCGGCCAAATCTTCTCTATCAAGAAATTAGCACCAATAACATTATTAGGTGATTGGTCATAATTTCCTAAAAACAGCAAATTTTGGTTGCTAGGAAGCGAACTTTTTGCCTCTGGGATAGTCACAGCATTTGCTACTGTTTTAACCTCAGAATCATTAAATTTTTCCGAAACATATTTACGGTCTATCTCAGAACAAACAAATGTTAAGTCTGAAATTGCAACAGCACGAGAAAGTAGTAATTCTTTATAAAGAGTCTGGAAAAAGAAAAGAGGAACTGATTTAATATTCTCCCAGTAATTGCCTAAATAAAGTAGCTGAGATTTCCATAGCCTCTTGTAATAATCAGTGTGGAAAATATCATCAACATCAAAAAAAATACTAGGAAACTTATATTCAGTACCTAATGCTGGGAAAATTGACAGTAATCTACTAAAAAATAGTATGTCAGGTTTTATTATTTGAAGTTTCTCTTGAAAAAATTTAGTCTCTAAAGAGTTTCTGCTAGAAAATAATCTTTTTTTATCATAAAAATTCAAAATCAAATCTATTGTTTTCCCTACTAAGTTACCTCTCATTACATACGGAAAAATATATAAACTAACCTTCTTATTGAATTTATTACTAAGATTTGTTTCTATCTCAGCAGTTTTTTCTAAGGTCAAATTTTCTTGCCCATTACTAAAATAGTAAAGGATGTGGATCTCAGCAATTTCCTTGAGTGCATCGATAAATAGTTCTAAGCGTTTAAACCATCCATGTTTATCAGTTTTATCATCAGTTGGTAAGTGACACGTAACAATTAAAACTTTCATATATTCGTCTAAAATAGTTTCTATGCAAAAAATATTTCTCTCTAAAGCAAGCGTCTAGACTTGAAATTAAATATGCTTTTTGCTAGTCTAGGTAATTCATTAAATATCTTGAGGCAAAGAAAAATTGATTTCTATAAATATAGAAAGTTTTTGATGAGGTTACTTTTATTTTCAATGGAAAAACAATTTTTCTACTTTGTCTTCACTTAAGTAAATATAGCAAAAATAGCATAACTTTGAATTTATACATAAAACTTTACACTAATCTGAGATTCTAGCGCTCTTCTATAACTCTGGAGAGAGAATAATCCAAGCGATTAGAAATCGCGGCGACACAAACTCTCGTCCGCCTGCGCGGACGAAGGCCAAAATATTGTTTTATTAGCAGCACATTAGATTCTTCTGATTCCTTATGTCAAGCCTGATTGAGATACTCTTACCCTTTACTATGCAATGGGTAATAAATCAGCTTTTGATATGTCTAATAACCTACAAGTAAACAGAAATTCTTACTTGAATAACGTTTAGGCTTTATTGATAATTCAAAAATTTGCACTCACGACTGAGTTCTCAGAACTTTGTGGTAAGCGCGGTACTCCCTAACTAAGGTTTTTGCTAGATCCTAGAGTTATCTATTTCGTCAAAATTGGGCAAACTAAAGTTACATCACAATTAAAGTGCAAATGGTACAAAGCGTCATTATAAATATACCCTTTCTGTTTGTTTGATTTAGTCTCTTGTACCAGTTGTAATAACCATCTTGGTTCCAAACTGGCAGAGCGTGGTTTAAATCCTCTTTTAGGGGATTTAAAAAGCTAGTACACCACTGCCTAAATAAAGCGACGATTGGAAATCGCATAAAAGCTTATCCTATAAGCTCTTTGCGCTCCGACTTCTGCCTTGCAGTACGAGCCTAGAAAGTCATTTATGGGCACAATAATTCAGATATAGGACTCATATTTGATTTTTGAACAAAACTCAGTACACCTTTATTCCTTCTTCCCAGTCCCCAGTCCCTTACCTCTACGAGTGATTCAGAAATCAAAGACGCTCGATAGCGCAGCGTTAGCGACGCAGGAGCGTCTGACTCGCTACCGCTTCGTTATCGGATTGCTATATCAGTTTGAATGCACTTTTCCTCCCAAACACTTACAACCTGCTTTTGGAGTCGAATTTTCTATGTCAGACCCTAACATTGGTCGCTTACTCAGCAAACGCTACCAACTCCAGGAGTTAATCGGTACTGGAGCAATGGGTCGAGTTTATCGTGCTAAAGATACTTTATTGGGAGGTGTACCCGTTGCAGTTAAGTTTCTTGCTCTATCAATCCAAAATGAAAAGATGCGATTGCAAGACCGCTTTGAGCGAGAAGCAAAAACCTGTGCTTTACTAGGGCAAAAAAGCATTCACATTGTCCGAGTTATGGACTATGGCGTAGATGATAATAATACCCCGTTCTACGTCATGGAATACTTACAAGGACAAAGCCTGAACAATATTATTCGCAAGGAACGACTGCCTTTAGCAAGATTCCTGAGTATGGCGCGTCAACTCAGCCTGGGATTACAGTGCGCCCATGATGGTATCCCAGTTGAGGGTACTATTTGCCCAATTATCCATCGCGATATCAAGCCAAGTAATATGCTGGTGATTCAAGATCCCAGTTTCGGGGAATTGGTCAAGGTTCTAGATTTTGGTATTGCTAAATTATTACAGTCAGATGGCGACCATACAAAATTCTATTTGGGGACATTGGCTTATTCTTCTCCCGAACAAATGGAGGGTAAGGAATTAGACAACCGTGCTGATATTTATAGTTTGGGCGTCATGATGTTTGAGATGCTCACGGGCAAAATGCCACTGGTGGCACCAACTCACTCTTTTGGAGCATGGTATAAAACACATCACTATCAAAAACCACGTTCTTTTGCTGAGGTTGCGCCTGGATTAGAACTACCAAGAGAACTCGAAAATTTGGTGATGAGTTGTCTTGCTAAGGTAGCACGCGATCGCCCCCAAAGTATCAATGAAATCCTCAAAGTTCTAGCGTCTCTAGAAAAGCCCGAGCATACACGCAAAGTTAAACAAGACAGCCATGCCCTAGTTCCTACTACTATAGTTAGTCCTGAGCTTGAACAAAAGACAAAAGCCGATTTGCGGGTATCCTGGTCTAACGATGAAATCGCTCGTGCCATTTCCTGGCCCCCCAATAAGCCAATTGCCGATATTGTCTTTCCCCAGGCCATTCATATCAGTGGGGAGGCTTTACCAGCTTTATGGGTGATGCTACCGCAGGAGGAAATTCAAAAACGCTTACTCTGTACCCGCTATAACCAATTTCTGTTCATCTCTCTTCCCCATCCCATGCTGCTATGGATTACTGTCATCTACAACCGTAAGCATGGTGCTAAATGGTTGCCTTACTACCTCGATCTCAAAAGCAGTCTTGGTCAAGAAATTGTCCGGTTACTACAGCACACGGGTTACTACCGCTTGTTATTCTTTGCACGAGAAACACCAAATCGCTGTACCCATATCTTACTTTCCAGCGTTGCTTCTGCCCAGCGCCAACGACTGCAAGAGTGGGTCGCAATGAGTAACACGCTGGTGTCTTCTGCCGACCCGCAAATCAGTAAGAGGTTACTAAAAAGTGAGTACGAAAAAATTAAGCCTCAAATTATCACAAAACTGGAAAGTATTGACACAGATTCCCCATACGATCTTTGCAGCTAGGAATAATTTTTTAATGTTACTAAGGGCTGGTCACTACCGGAATGTAAACTTTTATAAACAAAGTATATATAAAGATGTAAGTTCTAGTTATATGTATAAAGGAGTGAAATTGGTAGCTGCTAAAGCAGTGCTATCTGAGCTCTCTCTGAATTTTCTTGTGTAGATATTCCAGGAAATTGTAAATTTACGCAGGTGTGGTTCTCAGACTAGACAAAACAAAAAAGAGTTTGGCCTACAATGGTAAAGTTAAGTCTAGACTCCAGCAAATATACCGTAGACAATGTTTACTATTTCGTTCGTTTTGTGAATTGAAATTTTGCGTCCCTCTTGTAGAGTAACTTATCGAAGTTGACGCCCCGACATCCCCAGCTCTTTTCCTCCTTGGAACCAAGCAAGAGAAGGAGGTCGCCCACTGCGACATTAGAACGACTCTATGCCATAGTGGAACCGGAATCTAAGCCCCACTGATGCTTCAGAAGTTCTTGATAGGTTGCCTCACGCACGACCATTTGCTCATAGAGCTTTACTAAAAAGTCTTTAGCTTGCTCGTGGCTCATGTTCTGCACCTGAGTGGAAAATGAGCAAATGCTGAATTGCTGTTCCAAGGATAGTTTCATTGGTTGATTCATAATTAACTCCGAAAAAACAACGTGTAAAGGTGATATCGCTCACAGAAGTCCAAATGGGATAAGAATTGGACTGATATCTGTCCAAAATTTGTTCCTCTGTATTAAGAAAGATAACAACTGTTTGACAGATTGCCTACATCCTAAATGTGGAATTTTTCTGATCTGATATCTTGCACCTAATCCTACTGATATACCACCCAAGTCAACCGAACCATATTCCGGAAAATAGGCTCTATTTAGTCTCAGATAAGTATAACTACCTCCCTAACTCACTATTGCTCGATCTAACTCTTCTTTGAGGAGAATATTAGATGCTACCCTTAAGCGTCTTGGTCTTTTTGCTTAAAAAACCTAAGATGCTGTCTGCTCCAGTATAGAGGAAGCTTGAGAGGGCAGGAATTTTAAGGAGGTTGGGAAATGAATGGTAATAAGCGTGAATTATAGTCGCTCTACCTTATTACGTGCAAGATGTCAATTCACCAATTTATGCAAATTTAGCCTCATTAGGTGATTTTGGAGGCTAAAAATATTTGTATCAAATTGTAAAAAGGAAAAATGCTCACACTGAACAAATTACTGAGTATATTTACCGGATTAATCATTTTCAGTTGTTCTTTATCTTGGAAAATGACAAATGACCAATGACTAATGACTAATGACTATTTTCTTCGAGTGAGAGGATGACAACTGTGATGTTATCGTGCCCTCCGTGGTCTTTGGCAGCCTCAACTAGAGAGATTGCTGCTTTATCAAGCCAAGGAGTGTCTTGGAGGCAGCTAGCAATCTTTTCCTCGACAAGTTCTTCTGTAAGACCATCACTACATAAGAGCAAGCGATCGCCAACTTTTACGTCTAGTGGTTGTACATCAATCTGATGCAAGTCTTCACGCCCCAAACAGCGAGATAATACATGACGAAAAGGATGCGATCGCGCTTCTTCAAAGGTGATGTCACCGATTTTGATCGCCCGTGCAACCCAAGTGTGATCTTCTGTTACCTGTTCTAATTGCAACTCCCGAAAGCGATACAGACGGGAATCCCCAACATGAGCGCACCAGGGGGACTCTGGGGCGCGAAAAATTACCGCTACAACCGTTGTACCCATATCGGCGCGTTCGGGATGGCTTTGCTGATCTTGCAAAATCGCTTCATTAGCACCCCACAAAGCTTGCTCTAGCAGTTCTTGAGAAGATTTAGAAGATTCCCAATTGGCGACTAAATAAGCCTGAATTTCTTCAGCGGCAATCCGACTTGCTTCTTCACCTCCGGCATGACCACCCATGCCATCGGCGACAATGAAAAACCGCCCTTCTGGGTCAATATAGTAAGCATCCTGATTATTAGAACGAATAAGTCCCGGATCGCTAAAACCCGTGAAATTAAGTTTCATAAATTTTGCTGCAACAATTAATACATACGATCGTAACGGTCGAGGCGTGAAAGTAGTCGGATCAAGATCACTGAAAGCCCAGCTGCAATTAAACCAGGCAGCAGTGCTAGCCATACATAATCCTTAACCACTAGGATAGTAGCTGAAAGCGTGAAACCGCTGATCAACAGAGCATAGCTGATTGAGAGCTGAATACTGCTCTGTCGTCGCAGCAGGCGTTCAGTTTCTATAGACCGAACGCGCAAGCGCATGTCTCCCTGCTCTAGCTTTTCTAGTGTATCCTCTAATCTACGTGGTAGACCAAAGGCGGTACTACTTACCTGAGCTGCTTGGCGACTTAATTCGTTAAGAAAGCTATTCCCCTCAGAACCATTCATATCGGTCATAAGTTGCATTGCATAAGGTTTGGCAACTTCCATAAAGTTAAATTCTGGATCTAAGCCTTTGCCTACCCCTTCTAGGGTAGAAAAGGCTCGCATCACAAAAGTGAAAGTTGCTGGAAATCTAAATGGCTGATTATAAGCTATTTCGTAAAGGTCGTCACTGATTGCTGCGACTGATTGGTTCTCAAAGGGCTTATCCATGAAATTGTCCAGCATATACTGGACAGAACGCCGTACTGGCCCCATATCATCGGTTGGGGCGATCGCGCCTAAATCGATGAGAGACTGGACAACGCGATCGCCATCTTTTTGAGCAATACCAAACAGTGTTTGCATCAATCCTTCGCGGACGTTGGCTTTAATCCGCCCCATCATGCCGAAATCGTAGAATATTAAAGCACCACTCGCACTAACGGCAATATTGCCTGGGTGAGGATCGGCGTGGAAAAAGCCACTATTGAGTAATTGTAGTAAGTAGGCTTGAGCGCCTTGACGAGCGATCGCCTTTCGATCCAAACCTGCTGCTTCTAAAGCTTCGTATTGGCTAATTTTAATTCCAGGGAGATATTCTAAAGTCAGCACTCTAGAAGTGGCGTAACGCCAGTATACTCTTGGGACATTCACCCAATCGTAGCCGCGAAAGTTCCGGCGGAAAGTATCGGCGTTACGACCTTCATTAAGATAATCAATTTCTTCCCAAAGAATGCGGCAACATTCTTCGTAAATACCCAACCAATCTCGTCCCCGTCCCCATTTGGGATGGTTTTGAAAGTAGCGGGTAATTCCCTTGAGAATCTGTAAATCTATTTCAAATAACTTCTTTAGTCCAGGACGTTGCACCTTGACAACAACCGATTCCCCAGTATGCAGTATAGCTTTGTGTACTTGCCCCAAACTTGCAGCAGCTAAGGGAATCGGTTCAAAATTATGGAAGAGTTCAGGAATTTTTTTGCCTAATTCTTTCTCAATGATCGCTTCTACTTGCTCATAGCTAAATGCCGGTACTTTGTCTTGTAACTTGGCCAGTTCTTCTACATATTCACCAGGAAATATATCAGCACGGGTAGAAAACAATTGCCCAACTTTGATAAAGGTTGGCCCTAAATCCAGTAGGGTATTACGAATCCAGACTGCTTGGGTTTTGCGCCTTGTAGCTTGCTTTGCCTCAGTCACACCACCCGGATAACTCCAAGATTTGTTGTATAGCCAAAGTTTGAACAATAAGGTCAAGACAAAAGACCAAATGTCCACAAAACGCCGTCTGCTAGAGTATTTTTCCCGATTCCAACGGTATGCCTTCTCTGAATAACCTTGTTCCATATACTTTGTGTACCGTTGGTTTGCGACCGAATCACTTGGAAGAACAGACACTCTGATTCCTAAACTGTTTTTTCTTAAGTGTCCTTTGTCATTTGTCTTACCCTGCGGGAAGCCGCTGGCGCGTCTATGTCATTCGTACATAATTTTTCACCAATGACTAATGACCAATGACTAAAATTTATGCAGAAGTTCGGCGATAATGTTGCAATTCTGTTCGTAAGAGGGCAATTTCTGCTCTTAATTCGTCAATATCTGCTTGCAAGTCACCGGAATCAGAACTGGCTTGCCCAGTACTTGCGGTAGATTGACCAGCATTAGCTGATTCTGTTGCCCGATTTGCCCGCTCTAGGACTTCTTCTGTAAACTGGCGCAGCTGCTCTCTAGCTTCTGCATCAAATTTGCCCAGATCGCTCAAAGCATCGGTCAAGGCGACCTCTAAACGCTCATTAACTACTTCTGCTACCGCTCTGCCTACGAAAAAGGCTTGCACAAGGGGATTACTCATAAATTTTTGTTACGTTGCACCGCAAGAGAATTATAACTTGCCTGTATGCTTTGCGGCTTCTGTTGTTGAGCTATAAATTTACATGAGGCGATCGCTTTATTGATCGCATTCCAGCAACTCTCGATAATATTGCTCTGGTGTACTCGGTAAATAAGTCGTCGTTTGCAAAGTTTGTTCCTTCAATTTAAAACCTTGGGTAATGTTAATCCGGCTGAGAAAATCGATATCGTGGGAAATTACCCAAATCGCTCCTTGGTAATCATTGATACCTACTACTATTTGTTCAACAGTTTCAATATCCAGGTTATTAGTTGGCTCATCAAGAATCAGCAGATCGATTTCTGAGATACTAATCATAGCGATCGCTAGTCTTGCCAATTCACCCCCACTCAGTATAGAGGCGCTTTTGTGAACATCATCATATTTAAAGAGGAAGTGTCCCAACTGTTGACGCAAAAGCTGATAGCTGAGATCAGAATTGGCAGCTTGCATATTTTCCAGAATTGTGAATTTTCGATTTACGAATTTGTAGGTTTGATCGAGATATACAGCTTTCATCGTTGGTGTGAGCAAAACCTCACCTAATTCTAAAACAGCTGTTTGGTTTTCCATCCCCAAAATTGCCTTGAGCCTGTATTGGGGCTGAGTTGACTTGCAAGTATCTTGAGTAGGGTTGATTTTCCTATTCCGTTACGACCAACCAAAGCAATGCGATCGCCTGCTTCAATACTTACCTGAACCCCTTGAAACAAAGTTCTATCTACGCTGAGTTTATATGCTAAATTCTCAGCTAACAATATTGATTTTTTCTGCATTATTTTCAAACCTCAATTCGCAAACTTCCACCCGCGTATTTGCAAAACTTACGGGTAGATTAGACACAAAAAAACTTAGCCGCAGACACTCGTCAAACGGTTCTATATAGATAGGATTAATGACAATATTTTTAGTGCATGACTATGTGAAGTAACCCTGTCAAGCTAGTTGCGTTTATTCTTCGTTGACATTTATTGCTTTGGTGCAACAGGTCTTTGGTACTACTTCATTTCTACTATCTCGTTGGAGTTGTGATGATGTTTGATATTGACTACAGTGTAACACTAAGGAATTTCCGAAGGGTAGCGATCGCTATGCCGTCAAGCTTATCGCTTGAACAAAAAGATTACTATATATAATAACTAACTATGAGTATAGGTCAATCTATGTCTACCAAACATATCGCAGAGTATTTCAACTTTCTCTCTTCTGAAGACATTAGATTGAAAGACTCAAGAATTGGTCTTGAAACAATTCTTTATGAATACATTGATTGTGGACGTTCTCCAGAAGAAATTGCCCAAATTTATCAAACAATATCTTTAGAGCAAGTGTATGCAACAAGTCTTTATTATCTGCAAAACAAAGAAACTGTCAGTGCTTACATCAAAAACTGGATAGAACACGTTCATAGAATGCGAGAACAACAGAGGCTTAATCCCCCGCCAGTGTCAGAAAAACTGCGCCAACTCCGAATTGAAAGACAAGCTAAACAGCAAGCATGACACTGCAATATCTGATTGATGAAAATGTCAATCCTGTATATCCAAATCAAATTAGACTACGAGAGAGAACCTGAGATTGCGATCAAAGTGGTAGGAGAATCAGGAACTCCACCAAAAAGTACACTCGATCCAGAAATCCTGTGTTGGTGTGAGGACAATAATTTTATATTAGTAACAAATAACCGAACTTCTATGCCAGTACATTTAGCTGAACATATCGCTGTTAATCGTCACTCACGTACCAGGAATTTTTATCCTCAATCCAAATTTAAGTATTAGTGAAAATATAGAAGAACTCATAATAGTTGCTTTGGCATCAGAAGACGATGAATATCAAGACATAATAGTTTATTTACCCTTACCCTAAAAATAGGCGATCGCCTACGGTAAGCTATGCGATCGCTAACTACAACACTGCTAAAATAAATCCATAACTACTTGATGCCCTATCCATTCTATGACCATAGCTCAAGAATTAGATGATCAAAAAGGCATCTGCCAAGATGTTATATTTCCCCCTGGTGATTTATATAGTGACGAGCCTCCCTTGGAAAGCGAACTTCATTTAGAGCAGATCATGCTCTTACTCAAATGCCTAAAATGGCTGTGGCGAGATAGAAATGATTTCTATGCGGCGGGAAATCTGACTATCTACTACAGTCCACGCCAACGAAAATCAGAACACTTCCGAGGGCCAGACTTTTTTGTAGTGCTGGGAACTGAACGTAAAACCCGTAAAAGTTGGGTAGTCTGGGAAGAAGATGGCAAATATCCGAATGTAATTCTGGAAATTCTGTCTGACTCAACAGCTAATACTGACAAAGATTTAAAGAAAACAATTTATCAAGATACCTTCCGCACACCCGATTATTTTTGGTTCGATCCTTTCACACAAGAATTTGCAGGATTTCATTTAGTAGATGGAGAATATCAACCTCTACAACCAAGTGGGCAAGGATATTTATGGAGTCATCAACTAGGGTTAAATCTGGGAGTTTATCAGGGACTATTGCGGTTTTTTACACGAGATGGGCAATTAGTACCAACACCTGAAGAAACCGCAGAACAAGCTGAACAAAAGGCTGAACAAGCCGAACAAAAAGCTGAACAAGCTGAACACAAGGCTGAACAGTCACAACAACAAGCAGAACAAGCCGAACAAAAGGCTGAACGTTTAGCAGCAAAACTGCGGGAGTTAAATATCGATCCAGATACAATTTAGACCAGAGCTATTTTATTTAGGATAGTGTTGTACTAAAAACTCCTCAGCTTCAGCCCTATCTTTAATTACTCCATCTAAGGTAGCAGTAACTATATCATCTAATATTTGCCGATACTGTGGCCCTGGTGTGTAACCCAGTTTCTTTAAATCATTGCCATTCAATAGTGGCTGCACATTAGCCAAAACAGTTAGATATTCCCAAATCTGATGTCTAAGCGATCGCGGGCTTTGCACAGCGATTAAAATCAGCATTGGTAAATCGTACTTTCGCAACAGCTGTACTACTTGACTGGGACTTTGACATTTAGGCAAAGATTCCATCATCTCAGTTTGGGCAGAAGCCAAGTTTTGTAAGCGTTTAATGCCATCTTCTTGTAGTTGCAGATTTTTTGCTACTTTCGCCCGATATTGTGGTTCTAAATAGGCGATTAACGTTTCTAAGCGCATTTCCCAATGGATGAGGGTTGGTTGCGGGTCAAATCGCCGCAAACAGCGTTCTAATAAACGTAATTGTTGTAGGACTTCCACATCTAGCTTCAGAGTAGGATGGATACATTGCAATGCCCCTAAATTATCGAGTAACTGTAAAGCCGATTTCCAGTAGGGGGCTTCTAGGATGTGTTTTAATTCTGTTTTCAGTCGAGTTTGCAGGGCTGGAGTTCTGCTATTCTCTTGAGCAGTGCGATCGTAAACACCACTGTTGATTGCATAGCGGATAAACTCTTCAGTTTGCGGTTCTATCTGAAATCCAAAGCGCACAGCAAAACGCACACCGCGATAAATGCGGGTGGGGTCTTCTATAAAGCTGTTGGCGTGTAAAACTCGAATTTGTTTAGCTTGTAAATCGAGTAATCCGCCAAAAAAATCGAGTAATTCACCAGCACGGGGAGTAGTAAGCCGCAAAGCGAGAGCGTTGATGGTAAAATCTCGGCGATATAAGTCTTGCCGAATGGAACTCGCCTCAACCTCTGGATTTGCTGCTGGGTAAGGATAAAATTCTGTCCTAGCGGTGGCAATATCTATCCAAAGAGAATCTAATTCTGCGTCTTTGTGCCACAGCAAAGCAGCAGTTTGAAAAGCCCCGTGGATTTCTAAACGAGCCGCAGGGTAAAGTTGTTGGAGTGCTTTTGCTAGTTCCACACCAGCACCAACATCTGCTGATTTGTGAAAACCATCAACTACTAGGTCAATATCTTTAATCATCAAGCTACCTGCTGTCTCAGCTAGCAGCAAATCCCGTACCGCACCCCCAACTAAATAAAGATGCCAACCCCGTTTTTCTGCTTCTTGTGATGCGATGGTGAGTAATTGCCATAGCTGAGGAGCAAGTTTATTTTGCAATTGCGGGAGACTAATATTACTTTTCCCCCTCTGTACTTCTCCCCCTCCTTCGTCTTCATCCTTTTCTTGATGTAATTCGCGTAAAACATCAGTACGGGTGACAAGACCAACTAACTGCCCATTTTCTAATACTGGTAAACGTCCGATATCACAAATCACCATTAGCGATTCAATTTGTGGCAGTGTCGTATCTGGTGTAATTGTTTTCAGATTTCTTGTCATGTATCCCTTGACTGGCGCATGACTAAATCCGTGGTGTAAGGCAATATCAAGATCCCGGCGTGAAATAATACCTACTAGTTGCCCTTGAGTATCGACTACAGATAAACCAGAGTGTCCATAGCGCAATAAAATGCGCTGTGCCTCAGTAATTGTAGTTTCAGGGAGAATTGTACGGACAGGAGAGGACATCAAATCCCTGGCGGTGAGGGGGTGAGGAACCTGCGCTTTTAAACCGTCTAGGAGTTGTTTTAATATTGCTTGTGAATCCACTCCTCTTAGATTTAGTGATGCGGCTTGAGAATGACCGCCGCCTCCTAGAAGTTGAAATAATAGGTTAAGATTCGTTTTGGGAATTTGCGATCGCCCAATTACTGTTAAACGTGAATCACTTTCACCCAAAGAATACTCATTAGCCAACAGTAAAGCATCAATTTCGGTTAATTCCACAAGTTCTGATGCCAAGCTGGATAACCCTGGTACAAAAGCATCGGTTTTTAAAGTTACCCAAGCAAGCGTATATCCATGTAGGCAAAGATATTCTAAATTTTCCAGCGCCTCAGTTAATAGCTGTTGTAATTGCAAAGACAAACCAGGGTCACGGTAGCTAGAAATTACCGACAAACTAGCACCTTGTTGCATCAACCAAGCCAAAGCGAAAGCATCCCGTGGTGTAGACTGGTCAAAGGTCAAGGAGCCAGTGTCAACATGGATACCCAAAGCCATCACTGTTGCTTCAGCAGAAGTCAGAGAAATATGCTGTTGTTGCAATTGCTCCACAATTAAAGTTGTGGTGGCTCCGACTGAAGAAATATGCGATCGCGTCGCGGGAATATCTGATTCTTGTCCTAAGTGATGGTCATAAACTATAATTTCTTTGAGATTGGGTAAATCTAACCACTCAGCAGCTTTACCCAAGCGATCGCGCTGTTGCGTATCCACCACAGTCAGAGAACGAATTTTTTCTGGATTCACCGAACGGCGTTCAATCAGCGGATATTCATCCCGATGTAATGCTAAAAAATCCCTTACAGGAGGGTGAGAACCGCCAGTCAGCACAATCTTACTTCCTGGTAATAGGCGCGTTAAGCCTACCGCCCCTCCTAGCGCATCAAAATCTGCTGTTGTGTGGCAAAGAATTAAATCCATAGTTAAGAGTCATTGGTCATTAGTCATTAGTCATTGGTACTTAGACAAACAGAGAAGTCTAAGCAGAGGCTTCGGACGCTCGCGTACCAGTTGGTGCAATTCATCGCAGGCATCAGAGCTTCAAAGACAAATGACTAAAATGTTACAATTTCTGCTAGCTTAAAAATAATAAGAAAGTGGCAGTGTCGCCCTTTAAGGATATTCTATCCTTAGTATTTAGCTGTATTGGGAGAAGCAAAAATGACCATAATATTCCAATTTGCCTTGATAGGTCTAGTTCTGTTGTCTTTTGTCCTGGTTGTTGGCGTCCCTGTTGCTTACGCCACTCCCCAAAATTGGGTTGAATCTAAAAAACTACTCTGGGTTGGTTCTGGTGTCTGGATTGGTTTGGTATTTTTAGTTGGTTTGTTAAACTTTTTTGTCGTGTAGGCGACGGCTTCGCTCTGGGGTAGGCACTTAATATAAGAACTAGAGGGGCAGAAAAGCCAAGGTCAAAGACCAAAGGAAAAAAGGAGAAATTTTTCCGATTTCCTTTTTTCTAACCATGCTTTCCTGCTCCTCTACATTTAAATAAGAAATGTATATTGACCAAAACTATAGTTGATAAAGAGGCAGTCATGGCAGTTTTCGAGGGAACTTTTACCCAAACGGAGCCTTTGCGGTTTGCAGTGGTGATTGGTCGATTTAATGACCTTGTTACCGGAAAGCTGCTAGAGGGATGTCAAGATTGCTTGAAACGCCACGGTGTAGATCCTAACCCCAACGGTAATCAGGTGGACTATGTTTGGGTTCCAGGAAGTTTTGAGGTACCTTTAGTAGCCCGCCAACTAGCACTTTCTCATCGTTATGATGCTGTAATTTGTCTAGGTGCAGTCATTCGAGGGCAAACACCCCATTTTGATTACGTATCCGCCGAAGTTTCTAAAGGCATTGCCGCCGCTAGTTTTCAAACTGGAGTGCCAGTAATTTTTGGCATTTTGACAGTAGATACTATGCAGCAAGCCTTAGAACGGGCAGGCATCAAAGGTAATCATGGTTGGGATTACGCCCTGAACGCCCTAGAAATGGCTAGCCTGATGCGGCAACTGCGTTCTAACCTGGCAGAGCCATATTCTCGAAATAGCCAGTCTTTGCCAGCTTCCTTTCAAAGTGCCAGCGTTGGCAATTTAACAGTGGAGTCAGAAGAACTGGGCTAAATGAGTCATTAGTCATTTGTCCTTTGTTGTTCACCAATGACCAATGACCAATGACCAATGACTAAATTAAGGGGTTGACAATTAGAAATAAATCTGAGATATTTATATTTGGCAATAGATTGCGGGTATAGCTCAGTGGTAGAGCGTCACCTTGCCAAGGTGAATGTCGCGCGTTCGAATCGCGTTACCCGCTTCCAAGTAAACCTCTTAGAGTCAAAAACTCCAGGAGGTTTAGTGTTTTCAGGGTGCATTGAAGTGTTTCTCAATTCTCGCTTGGATTTTGGATTTTGGTGTGAGGGCTACTTAGTCGCTAAGATGTCAGAGTGAGCCTTCAAACTGCTCAGTGAAAATCAGTTGAGTTTTACTAATAGTAATTACTCTGAGCATTCCATCTGTGGCAATCATTGTTTAAATTGGTATTACCACTTGCTAAGAAATATAAAACCCAGCTTTAGACTAATCTAGATAGGCATTAGCTTGGCTACAATCTTTACAGGTGTTATCAATTCGTTTTGTAGGGTTTGTTGGTATCTATTATTTATGAGCGTAGCCTTCCCAAACGATTTGTTTTCGGAGTGGTCGCCATCGTAAGCTTAAAATTGTTCCAGGTGTGTCAGCATACATAAGAAATGCCCAAAAATGCAACTACATTACCTTGAAAGCGATAGATGAAGAGAAGGAAGTTTTTAAACAAGATTGCTAGCTACGGGAAAAACTACAAACAGATGAGTCCGTAGTTATATGATAATTACGATACTTAGATTTAGAAGCATCTACTGTTTGCGCTCATGGCGATGTTTGCAAGCTGGTCTATGTATATCAAGAGAGAAGCCTTATTAGGCATTTACCAAGTTACTATATCCTCGCAGTCCGTGTAAAACACGCTCAAGTTATTAGAACGCTTGTGCAATCTCAAAAACCTGAAAAAATCGATTTCAATGCTGAATACCCCTGTCCCTGTCGTCGCCGGGGTCAGTTAATTCCGATTACGTTGACAGAAGCATTTGGTTGCGATCGCTGTCAGCAAATCTTTGTTGTAGAAGATAATGGTCATGTCCTAGAACAGCTTTCTACCACCTATCCCTACAAACGGGCTTGGCGGTGGATGGGAAATAGTTGGCATGTTGTCCATCCCCGCTTGGGAGAAAGCTATCTGCCTATAGCGCTCGGCATTATTTTCGTGCTAGTGATTATATGGCTACCATTAGCACTGCGATTAGCAAATGGTTCTAGCATTATTGCTTGGGCAATGGTGGCAGTGCTATTAGCTATCCTACCAGCACTAATGGTCTGGCTTACCTACAGACGTTAACTCAATGACTGTTGAAGTTTTGGACGATCACCCCGAACCGATTACTAGTGCCCAACGAGCCTATCAAGCTTCCCTAAAGTTGGGGATCACAAAGGGGGCAGACCGGAGTCGTGCAGTATTGGCGATGGCACAGGCGCTTGAGCGCTCATTTGACGACATTCTCGAAGCCAATACCTTGGATTTAGAAGCCAGTCGAGAAATGGCAGTGCCAGAGTTGATATTGGACTGGCTAAAGCTGACTCCCACAAGGCTGGAGATGACAGTAGACATTTTACAACGGTTGGGGGAATTATCAGATCCGCTGCGACGCGTCAGAACTGCTGATTATCAACTGGGAGATTCCCAGAGTTACACCCAGTTAATGCCCTTGGGAGTGATTGGATTTATTTATGAAGCTTTTCCCGATTTAGGAGCGATCGCAGCGGGTTTTTGTATTAAAACTGGCAATAGTATAATTCTCAAAGGTAGTACTGAAGCTAGTCATTCTAACGCCGCCATCGCTGAGGCACTGCAAAATGCGATCGCCGAAGTTGGCCTACCTCCAGGTTGTGTAGAACTAATCACAGCCGAACATGGTGCTTCAATTCGGGATTTAGTCACTCAAGATGAGTACGTGAATCTGGTGATTCCCTACGGACGTTCTAGCTTGGTGCAGCAGGTAGTACGACAGTCAACTTGCCCAGTTTTAAAGTCCGCAATGGGTAACTGTTATCTCTACTGGTCGCCCAATAGCAGCTTAGAAATGGTGCGCTGGATGATTCTTGATAGCCATCAAAGTGAACCCGATCAAGTCAACGCCATTGAAAAGGTACTAGTTCATCGTCAAGCCTTGCCATCATCCTTAGCAGTTTTGTGGAACAGCTTGATAGAAAAAGGTTTTGAAATTAGAGGGGATGCCGAACTAGTACAAGCCTTTCCCCAGTTACAACTGGTGAAAGAGGGCGAATGGGGAAACCCTTATTTAACTAGGACAGTAGCTTTTAAACTGGTGGATAACTTAGAGACTGCGATCGCCTGGATTAATGAACACAGCAGTGGTCATGCCGACTCTATTGTTACTGAATCTTACCAGGAAAGTCGGCAGTTTGCCTTGGGAGTTAATAGTGCTTCCACTTACATCAACACTTCCCCGCGTTTTTCCCGCAACCCCTCGCGGGGAGATTCTGTGTTTCTCGGTATGTCTAATCAAAAAGGTCATCGGCGGGGATTTATTAGCCTAGAAACCTTGACTACCGTTAAGCATATTGTTCAGGGAAATGGCAGATTTTAAATAATTTGTAATTTATACAGTAGAATTCTGAATTCGGAAGTAAAACTATCTCAAATCACCGTGAAAAATTAAATTCCCCACACCTCAATGGTGCTATCTCTACTCCAAACAAATAGTCTCTGTCCATCTGAGCTAATTGCAAGGCGAGTAATTGACGATGAATGACTTGTGAGACTACAAAGTTCATGTCCTGTAAGAATATTCCACACTTTGATAATTCCATTTTCTAGACTACCACTAAATAAAAAGCGTCGATCGCGGCTGACAGTAATTACAGGCATATACCCTGAAAGACTTAAGGTGCAAATTACTTGTTGTGTTTGCCAATCCCATATTTTATATTTTTGGTCAAAGTTTTTTTCTTCAGTGACTAAAACTTGCGAATTTGAATAGATAAAATTATGGCCCAGATCGGACATATAAATAGAGGAAATTATTCCTTTTACTTGTATATTCCACAATTCAAAAATTCCTCCGTCAACAGCATTTAAAAATGATTGACCATCTGGGCTAAAGGCGATATACCAAAACCAATCTGAGCGCCGATGTGTAGTGAAGATTTTTTCCTTTGTTTTTAGATCCTATACTTCAGCATAATCATTACAATTCCAAAGTCCTAAAACGCGATTTTTGGGTGTGATAGCGATTTGATGAAATTCCTTAGTTGCTTCTGGCTGGAATGTGCAAATTACTTGTTGCGTTTGCGTATTCCACACTTGAATTATGTTGTTATAATTACAAGTAACTGAGGTTTGCAACTCTTGGCTTATATCTACACAAGCTATCCTGCGAAGTTCGTCTGTATACTTCTCAATAGTAAAAAGATACTCAAAAAATAAATATGGGTTGTATAGCTGTAATGCCAGTTTAGCTCTTGGCTCTGTACTTTCCTGAAGTAGCCAATAAGCTGCTTCTTGAACGTCAACCTCTGAGTTCTGTAAAGCTAGAATAATCAAGTCTAAGCCAGCTTCCCCATATTCAAAAGCATCTAGAAGGGCATCAATTTTTTGTTTAACCTTTTCATGCGCCAGCAATTGCTTAACTCTTTCAATCCCTCCTAAAACTGCATCATTAACTGTCATAAATTCTTTACTATTTTGGTGGTGGGTCTCAATCTGCCACAAATTTCTCCTAGTTTCAATCCCCTAATTCAATTTTAAATTTAACAAAATCTTAATTTCCACTTGATCCTGGCTTGGTAGGTTCCTTGTATTTGGTTGAGCAGCAATTAGGAGACAAGTTAAATCAAGCCATTATTTGTGCTTTTCGCAACTGACCCTCCTAAAGTTTGCCGACTGTATTTACATCTGGGTATAAGGTGAATATGGAATTTATGGATGGCACGCGCCTGCTAGCAAATCGGTGCGGAAGGCGGAATTTTTTGTTGGGTGCAGGATTCTTAACGGGGTTAACAGTAGCTAGCCAATTGCATCCAGTATTGGCTACCTCAAGGTTTTCTGGCTATCCGTTCAGTCTTGGGGTTGCCTCTGGCGATCCTTTGCCGGATGCTGTTGTTATCTGGACACGACTGGCTCCAAATCCACTCTCTGGAGGTGGAATGCCACCTGTAAATGTGCCAGTGCAGTGGCAAGTCGCCCTTGATGAAAATATGAGACGGGTAGTGCGGCGAGGAACAGTACTGGCGACACCAGATTTAGCCCACTCAGTCCACGTTGATGTCTGTGGGCTAGACCCTAATCGATGGTACTGGTATCAATTTAAAGTGGGTAGCGAAGTTAGTCCCATTGGACGGACTCGCACAGCACCGGCATCTTATAGTTATACCCAACAACTGAACTTTGCTTTTGTCTCCTGTCAAGACTGGCAAAATGGCTACTATACGGCTTATCGGCATTTAGCTGAGGAAAATCTCGACCTTGTGGTTCATCTGGGTGACTACATCTATGAATACGGGCCACAACCCGGTGGGCCACGCCAGCATAACAGTCCAGAAATCATTACTCTTGCCGATTATCGTAATCGTTACGCTCTGTACAGAACAGACCAGAGTCTCCAAGCTGCTCATGCGGCTTTTCCCTGGATTGTCACTTGGGACGATCATGAAGTTGATAATAACTACGCCAACTTAAGCCCCGAAGACAATCAAACCCAAGAGGGTTTTAGGAAACGGCGAGCCAATGCTTACCAGGCTTACTATGAACACATGCCCTTACGTCGGTCTGCATTGCCCAAAGGCCCAGATGCGCTGCTTTATCGGCGCTTGACTTTTGGTAATTTAGCTGAGTTCAATGTACTAGATACGAGGCAATATCGCACTAATCAACCTTGTGATGATGGACTGAAGCCTCGATGTCCCGGAGCTTTTGATACAAATGCTACTATGACCGGCTCAAAACAAGAGCAATGGCTACGAAAAGGGTTAGACCAGTCGCGATCGCGCTGGAATGTGATTGCTCAACAGGTCATGTTTGCCCAGTACAATTTCAATAGCAGTCCAGGCCCAGGTATCTTCAATATGGATCAGTGGGACGGCTACGTAGCTGCACGTAATCGGCTCCTGAGTTTTCTCAACCAGCGTCAACCTTCTAATCCTGTGGTAATTAGCGGAGACATCCATTCTAGTTGGGTACACGACCTGAAGCTTGACTTCAATAACCCAAGCTCACCAACTGTAGGCACTGAGTTTGTCGGAACTTCAATTACCTCTGACTTTCCCACCTCATTCATCGCTCCATCTCAAGCTGCTCTACCTAATAATCCTCATACTAAGTTCTTTAACGGTGCTTACCGGGGATACGTCCGCTGCAACCTGACTCCAAAACGCTGGCAAAGTGACTACCGCGTTGTCTCAAGCATCGTTGACTTAAATGCCTCTGTCAAAACCCTAGCTTCCTTTGTAGTCCAAAACGGACAACCAGGAGCGCATCTAAATTAACCAAATCTCACAAGCAATCAAACAAACCCCTCAAATTATATTTGGGGGGTTTCAATATAGGATCAAATATGATTCGGATGCTATTGTGTCAGCATTTCTCTGGTGTTCGGATATAGATAGAAATTATATCTGAGTTACCAAAACGATAATAGCCTTAAAAAAGGCGGAAAATACGGGAAATTACCGAGGAGGTTACACTATTTTAGGCAGTAGCGATCGCTTGGTAAAGCTTACACTAAATCAATTTTACTAAAGAGTTATTTTTGGCATTTCTTTGCAATACTTAACTAACTTCTAATTAAAAAAAGTGAACATAGATTAAAAATGATAACTAACATCATAATTTATTAAATTGTTCAGGCTAAATTGAGAGTATGCTTAATAGTTGAAATCTAGTTGAAAGTTTAAGTAACTATGTGCAAATAAACTTAAACATTTGTTTAGTTTTTTATATATTACCATTTATTGGAGTATTAAATACTAAAGGACAAGGTTTATTTGTGTTAACTTACTAACTAGGTTATAGAGCAAGGTGGTGAAAATCCGACCAAAGCCAAGTACTAACAGCGAAAAAAAAAGTAAACTTCACAAAAATACGTAATATGATAAGAAGAATTTTGCTGGCTGTATCAGGATTGGGACACGCAGAAGAAATGCTCAAAACCCTGAAAGAAATCCCTTCAATTCAATCTGCAAAAGTCACAATTTTGCATGTTGTTCAGGCACAAAGTACTGCTGCTACCATGACAAGTAAATGGGAAAATGGTGGTAAAATTCTGGCGAATGCTATTCAAATTTTGAACTTAGATCCTAGCCAGGTTTCTTCCATTTTGCGGGAAGGCGACCCCAAAGATGTAGTTTGCCAAGTAGCTGATGAAATCGATGCTGATTTGATTATTATGGGTTCACGTGGGCTAAAGCGGCTACAATCGATTTTATCAAACTCGGTCAGTCAGTATGTTTTCCAACTATCTTCTCGCCCCATGTTGCTGGTCAAAGATGACATTTATGTTAAAAGAATTAAGCGCATCATGGTGGCAATAGACAACTCTGATTCAGCAAAAAATTGCTTAAAATTAGCATTGTTTTTACTGCGAGATATTCCAGGTGGCGAGTTAATTTTGGCAAATATTAGTACAGATTTAGGTGGTAAAAAATCTGAAATAACTAAAGTTAACTCAGATAAAAATCCAGTTTTAGCGGCTGCTGTTGCAGAAGCAGAAAAACAAGGTATTCAATCTCGTGCTTACATCAGCAGTGGTAAGCCTGGTGAAGAAATTTGTCGATTGGCAGAAGAGTTGAATATAGATTTATTATTGCTCGGTTCTCCAGATCGCCGTCCATCGATCGCTAAGAGTTTTGTTGATATAGACAGACTCATCGGATCTTCCTTGTCTGACTATGTTCGAGTCAATGCTACTTGTCCGGTATTATTAGCGCGGACAATCGCTTAAAGTAAACAGTCCTGAGTATAAGAATTGTTGGACGAGGATAGTAAAGAAATAAGATTTGTCTTGTCTTTACTACTCAGTATGTGCTAATAGCACTAAGTTGATAAATAAAAACCCCTACACTATTGGTGCAGGGGTTATTTATTTTATACACAAACTCTTAACTATCTTTTCCACCTTCGCGGCTAGCAGTTTGGATGTACAGAATTAGTAAAAACACAGCGGGGACTAGTACGAACAAAATGCTCGCTATGAACCCCAGGTCATTAACTTGCATAGCAAGAAAGCCTCTCTTAAATTTCCAGTCAACAACTTTAGGATACCATTATCGATGACCGAGTTATACCAATTCCAAATTCCAAATTCCAAATTTCAATTGAGTAAACTCAATTTTGGTAAGTATTTTGACTACTGACTGGATACAAAATAACTTAAGGCTTCGTGACTACGCTGACTGAGCCATTCACTAAAGTTTGACAGGCAAGGCGGTAATTTTCCGGCTTTTTCTTGAATTTCCGGTTTTCTACGTCTGTGCGGGGAGAAAGATTTGTTAATCCTTCGACTATCTCCACAACGCAAGTACCACATTGACCATTACCACCGCAATTGGTCATCTTGCCAATCAATGTATATATATCAATGCCATTTTGGATCGCCTTGAGCCGGAGATTAGCACCATCCGCCGCCACTACTTCTTTATTTTCTTTAACAAATTTGATATTACCCATAACTGACTCCTCCTTGACTGTAAGCTTGGCTTTCAAGGCTTCATATTGACATGGCTTGATTAAGATCGTATTTATTATATTAATTCATTACAAAATATTAATAAATGTTAACTTTCTAAAATATGGCATCACAAAAAATAGGACAGGTAGAGTACCTGTCCTATAAATTGAAAAATAGATTAACTTACCTAAATCCTACGGCTGCTTGCCAAACGAAAGCAAGCAACAAGAAGAATACGGGGATGACTGGGAGAACGTCTACCAAAGGATCGAAGATTTGGTAAGCTTCAGGCAGTTTTGCTAATAAAAGTGCTGCTTCCATGTTTGTTTAAATCCACCTATCCAACACAGCTTTCATAATTGAGAAGTATCTTAACATGGTTTGAGTATCGATCATTGGTCAATAGTCATTTGTAATTTCCCCCTCATCTGGTGCTGATTCAGATGAGTTGAGCCAGTGACCAAATTCTGCCACAAAGCGATCGCTTAATATTGCTTCTCTAATTTTTTGTGTAAAGCGAATTAGCTCAGTAATGTTGTGAATGCTCAATAAGGTATAAGCCAAAATTTCCTGCGATCGCACTAAATGAGATATGTAAGCACGGCTAAAATTTTGACAGGTGTAGCAATGACAAGTTTCATCTAAGGGCGTAAAATCTTCACGAAACTTAGCATTTTTCAAATTCCAGCGTCCGCCTTGGACTATCGCCGTTCCATGTCTCGCCCAGCGGGTGGGAATTACGCAATCAAATAAATCTACACCAGATGCGATCGCGATCGCCATTTCCCGATAAGTACCCACACCCATCAAGTAACGCGGCTTATCGGGGGGTAAAAGCGGTGCTGTCACTTTGACAATCTCAGCCATCATTTCCGGTGGTTCTCCCACACTAACGCCACCAATGGCGTATCCGGGCAAATCCAACTTAGCCAAAGCTTCAGCCGCACGGCAACGCAAATCCAAATACACGCCCCCTTGCACAATCCCAAACAACGCCTGCTCACTGTTTTGATGAGCCGTTATGCAACGTTCTAACCAGCGGTAAGTGCGCTCAGTTGCGGTTTCCACTTCTTCGCGAGTCGCTGGGTAAGGTGGACACTCATCAAAAGCCATAATCACATCTGCCCCCAAAGTATTTTGAATCTCAATGGAGCGCTCTGGTGTCAAGTTAATAATTCGTCCATCATGGGGTGAGCGGAAAGTTACACCTTCTTCAGTAATTTTTCGCATCTCACTTAAGCTGAATACCTGAAAACCACCCGAATCTGTGAGCATTGGGCCATTCCACCCCATAAATTTGTGCAACCCACCACCCCCAGCCACGATCGCTTCCCCTGGTTGTAGGTGAAGATGATAAGTATTGGATAGGATCATTTGTGCCCCAGTATCTCGTAGCTGGGCTGGAGTGATAGTTTTGACATTTGCCAGCGTTCCTACTGGCATAAATCTGGGGGTTTCGACAAGACCGTGAGGGGTGAAAAACACTCCAGCTCTAGCTTTGGTTTGGCTACAACAAGCAAGACATTGAAAAGAAAAATTCGCACTCATGCCATTTTGGATTTTAGATTTTAGATTTTGGATTGTGAAACGCTAATTGATGAAGAGTTTCAGAAATCCATAACTAGCAGCCATAAAACCAAATGGTATTAGGGCAAAATTAATATTATTTGGCTAAATTATGGACAAACATCAAAATTGGTAATTGAGTTTTAGTGAATACTTAAGCATTCACTACTAACTTAGTTACCAACTTTACGAGTATATACTGTAATAATTGTTATTTAGAAAGAATCAGAACAGTCATCGTCAATTTCTGCATCCCACCTGGCTGAGAGTACTTGCTCCATCATCGCTTCTATGGCGCTGACATTGAAACCTCGCTCTCGTCGCTCTTGTAAAGGGGTTGAGCGGGGAATTAACCGCAGACACACTCCTTCTTGCATCAAATCCAAGTAGGTTTCTTGTTGCGGTGACTGCTTGAGTTCCAAATAATCAAAACTACAAACATTCAGATATAACGCATTGTTAGCCACTAAGGTAGACCTTTGTGGATTGGCAAAAACCTCCATCACATCCCCTTCACCCTCGCTCAGTACCTTATCTTCTTGGGTGTAGATGTAGTGGACTCGACCTAAATCTGCCAGCAATCGCCGGATGTCGAGCTTATTCACAATGATGCCCGTGTTAATAATGCACGGAGCTGGTATCCTGGTGTCGGGTAGATGGTGACTCATAGGAAAATGGCGATTGAGCTAAGGAGAGCGGCGACATAGCTAAACTGTCATAATTGAGTAGCTTGTTTACTCCCTACATTTAAAAAAATATCAATTTTATGGGGCAATCGTCTAATAATTTGGAGGAAGTTTTTAGTTAACGAATACAAAACACAAATTTTGCTCCCTGATGGAATTTTCACTTCCTAAATCATTCGTTTTTTTGTATAAAAAGTACCTAAGATTATTTACTTACCACTTAGACCAGGATAACAAAATTTTCAAGGAGAATGTCTGATAGAAGTAAATCTTATCTAAAGTTTTAAAGTTTGGTCATGTCGGTTGTACCGAAATCAAGATTATTATCCAGCAGTTTACCAAAAATTAATGTTATTCCGATGACGAAACAGCAACAGTGGTGGAAAAAGCTGCTGTTAAAGTTGGCAGCTAGTATTATATTTTATACAATTATTCCACTGCCGTATTTGAGCGGATTGGACTTTCGAGGAGTAGCACATCTTGCTGTACTTGTTGGGTTGATAATTGGGGGAATTTTAGGGTTAGTGGATACGGGAATGGATTATATTGGTATGCCCGTGCTAACTCGTAGTGCTTTGGTAGTAAGTGTTTGGATTGGCATCACAGGAGGATTGCACTTAGATGGGGCAATGGATACTGCCGATGGTTTGGCAGTGGGCGATCCAGATCGGCGATTGGAAGTGATGGCAGATAGTGCTACAGGAGCCTTTGGGGCAATGGCTGCGATCGCCTTGGTGATACTAAAAATAACCGCCTTGACAGATATGCCAGAAAACCGTTGGTTGTTGCTAATAGCTGCTTGTGCCTGGGGACGTTGGGGACAGCAATTAGCGATCGCCCGATATCCCTATCTAAAAGCAACTGGTAAAGGTGCATTTCACAAACAAGCCATTCGCTCCTACAAAGATTTGTTACCGGGATTGTTATTGTTGTTGAGTTTGAGTGGTTTACTGGTGCTGATAGATAAACAGCAGCTATTTCTCGCACTGACAATGATAATTGCTGGAAGTGCGATCGCCACTTTAACTGGTGCATGGTTCAACCACAAACTAGGCGGACACACTGGAGATACCTACGGCGCAGTTGTTGAGTGGACTGAAGCCTTATTTCTCTGCGTATTGACCACTCTGTAAAGTTAGGAGTGAGGAGTGAAAAATCCAAACTCAGCACTCAGCACTCAGCACTCATTTAATCGGTTGCAACTTTGTCACTTTGAGTTTAAAAGCCCCAACCCCAGTTTCCCCAAAAGACCGGACACGAATCACATAATTCCCTGTCTCTACGATGCGAGTAAATAGTAGGGAATTGCTAGTGCCATCAGGTCCATCATCATTTTCTGCCAAAGTCGAACCATCAGGTGCTAGTAGTGTGATGATGCTGTCAAAGTTTTCAGATGACAGGTCAACTGCTAAATTATCGCCCTTCTGTAACTTCACTGTGTAATCACGAGCAAACCCACCTTGACCAGTGGGAATGTCTTTGTCTGAGAGGGTATCAGTAATTTCAGTACTGTTAGATAAAGGAATTGGACTATACAACTTATTTTGAGCAAAAGCTACACTTGTACTTATGCCGATTGCCAGCAATGTGGCAGGAATGATGATGAGTTGCTTTAAACCTGCCGCAAAAACTTTATTCATACATTTCAAGCAATTTTTCTACAAAAATAGGATAATTCGGTCAATTTATCAAAGAAGGCAGTCCTTCATCCGTCTTTGACAGCAGTGGCTACAGCTACTAATCCTAAGACTACAATTCCATACTGACGAAGTGTTTGCACAGCAGACCTGGCAGTTGCACCAGTAGTATAAATGTCGTCCACTAACAGCACTGGGATATTTGGAGGATGATGGCGAAATTCTTGCCCAACAGCAAAAGCTTGAGCCAAGTTTTTTTCTCGTTTAGATACTGATAAACCAAATTGCGCTTCCGTTTCTCGCACTCTTACTAGACCGTTTAGTTTCAATTTTAATCCAGTTATTTCGCAGAAGCTTTGTGCGATTAGTGCGGCTTGATTGTATTTACGTTGCTTTTGTTTGCTAGCGTGAAGTGGGATGGGAACTACCACAGGCTGGCTATCTCGCCTCGGTGAATTTAACAACCATGCTTCTCCTAACCATTGACCCAAAGGACGAGCTATTTCGGGTTTGTTTTCGTATTTCATCGCCGCGATCGCTCGTTTCACCGGGCCACCATACTCCCCCCAGCCAAACACTGGTATTGGCTCTTGCCATAGAGAAATTGGGTCTTTACGTTGACATTTTTGTAATTGTCTGGTGCAGTTCTGACAGAATTCTTGAGAAGTTGCGCGTTGACATAGGGGGCAATGGGATTGAAGAAAAAGATTGAGTAAGCCTGTGAGATTTTTAATCCAAATGTGCATTTTCAGAGTTAGGAGTTAGGAGTTAGGAGTTAGGAGTTAAAATTCATAACTCATAACTATTAACTGTTGTGCAGTGACTTCACATACACGCGATCGCACCTTGTTGTTTCTACCCCTGTTGCTGGAGTATAGCCGTTGCTTTCGTACAGTTTGACTGCTTCCACCAAAACACTGGCGGTTTCAATCCAAATTTGCCCAAATCCACGTTTTGCGATCGCTGCTTCTAGCTGTTGTAACAAATATTTCCCTAATCCTAAACCCCTGATGCTGGGCAAAAGATACATTTTGCGGATTTCTACAGCTTTTTCGCCTCGGTGTATGGGGTAGTATGCTCCAGTACCGACTAACTGGCTTTGGTGTTCAATTACCCAAAACTCTCCCCCAGTAGCTAAATAATATTCCTCTACTCGCAGCACATCTCGGTCAGCACCGTTTGGTTCCCAACCCAAACCGTATTCTGATAATACATAACTGATGACTTCGGCGGCTCTTGTGCGATCGCTTTGCACCCAATCACGAATTATAAAATCTTGATAATAGTTTTTCATTACCATTTGCTGGTCAAGTTTACACAGAAAAATTTTCCGCATCTATATCCCAATTTACCCAGCAAATAGCTTTTATGGCAGAGTCTATTTCAGACAATACTCTCAAGGTGTCAGAATATTAAGTCGCACATCGCGTAATCTAAGCTTACCCTTACTCAATCTTTAAATTATTTTCCTGGCCACAATGGGCGAGGTGTTGCAATGCCATATCCCTGTGCGTAATTAATTCCTAGTGCTGTAATTCGCTCTAAAATCGCGTCATTTTCCACAAACTCAGCAATCGTCTGAATACCCATCGCACTAGCAATGTGCGTGATTGCTGTCACGATCGCATTATCCACAGGATTCTCGACAATGTTACGAATAAAGCTCCCGTCAATTTTGAGGTAATCCACAGGCAGAGACTTGAGATAGGCAAACGACGACATCCCTACCCCAAAATCATCCAATGCAAAGCTACAGCCCATACCTTGAAGTAACTGAATGAACTGCTTGGCTTTGATCAGGTTGGCGATCGCCACAGTCTCGGTAATCTCAAAGCAAATGCGCTGGGGTGAAATGGGGTGTAGGATAAACTGCTCATGCAGGAAGTCAATGAACTGATCATCGTTGATGCTAGAGCCAGAAAGGTTAATCGCATAGATACTTTGTTCATTGTCAACGAAGGTTGACCAATTGCTAAACAGAGTCCGAATCACCCACCGATCAATCAGATGCATCATGTTGTACCGTTCTGCTGCGGGAATAAACGCCATCGGCAGCACTAAATTTCCCTGCTCATCCCGGAGCCGCAGCAGCACTTCATAATGGTCACCGTTTTGAGCCGCTGGGGTAATGGCGGCAATGGGTTGAGCATAGAGACAAAACCAATCATTTTCCAAGGCTTGAGAAATGCGGCTGACCCACTGCATCTCCCCACGCCGTTGCAGTTGCTCCTGATCTTGAGTCTGAGCAAAATACACGCGATTTCGCCCCCGGTTCTTCGAGGTATAGCAAGCTGCGTCAGCTGTCCTGATAATCTCTGTAAGGCTCTCGCTATTCATGTCGATACCGACTAAGCCGATACTTACTCCAATTGAGAATATCTGTTCTTCCCATACAAACCGGAACTTTTGAACACACGAAAGCAGATCATTGGCAACTCGTAAAGCTTGCTTTATCGTACATTGAGTGAGCAATACACCAAATTCATCACCGCCTAACCGTGCTAGTGTATCGGTTTTCCGAATCTTCTCCTGCAATAGGGCAGTAATTTGACGCAGTAATTCGTCTCCAGCTAGATGACCGCAGGTATCATTTACGATTTTGAAGTGATCGAGATCCAAATAGCACAATGCATGAACTTGGTAGTCTAAACAAGCAAGGCGCAATGCTTCTTCAACCCGCCGCTCAAACTCCTGGCGATTTACCAATCCGGTTAAAGCATCATGGGTTGCCTGCCAGGATAGCTGAGACGAAAGCTTGCGGTTCTGAGTCACGTCATGAAACACCATAACCGCGCCAATTATTTGTCCCTCACGATTGCGAATAGGCGCGGCTGAATCTTGAATCGCAATCTCTTGATTATTCTGATTAATTAAGACGGTATGGTTTGCTAAACTCACAACTCGATTTTCCTGTAACGCTTGCTCAATTGGGTTCTGAACTGACTCTCCTGTAGTTTCATCCACAATTGTCAAGACTTCTAATAATAGCAACCCTTGTGCAGATGCTTCACTACATCCGATCAGAGATTCTGCAACCGGATTGAGGTATTGAATCCTGCCAGAGGCATCTGTGGTAATAACTGCATCTCCGATCGAGTGCAACGTCACCTGAGCTAATTCTTTTTCTTGAAAAAGTGTTTCTTCGATTTGCTTGAGGGCTGTGATATCGCGTCCCACCGTTTGAAATTCTATAAAGCATCCTTTCTCGTCAAACAGCATCCGGTTATGCCACTGAGTCCAACGCACTCCATCTGCGACAAGTACGCGACTCTCAATAATGACAACAGGATTATCAGCACTTGTTGAAGCTATTAATTGAGCAACTCGCTCCCGATCTGCCTCAAAAATAATGGGTTGATAGTTGCTGCCGATCAGTTCCTCTGGCGATCGCCGAAAATAAAGTGCATAAGCTTGGTTGACAAAGGTGAGTGTACCGTCTGGTAAATATCGGGCAATGAATTCAGTCTGATCTTCGACAATGGCACGGTAGCGAATCTCGCTTTGTTTGAGAGCAATTTCTGCCTGCTTGCGTTCTGTAATATCTTGGGCAGTCCCATAGAGGCGAATTACTTTTCCATCCGCGTTAAATTCTGCATGGCCAATCCCCTCAATATAAAGAGTAGACTCGTAAGTTGGAGACGCACGCAGAATGAGTTTGTAGGATTCGCCAGTTAAGATTGCCCGTTCGATAGCTTGTGCTAATTTTCCTGCGTCTTCTGCCCAGTACAGTTGCAGATTTTCTTGATAGTCCGGCTCTCCTTGTCTGGGATCTCGATTAAAGAGGGCAAAAAGCTGCTTTGACCAGGTAATTTTGCCATTTGCAAGTTCAAACTCCCAATTACCGCAACGAGCAACTTGCTGAGATTCTTCTAATAAGGCTTCGCTGTTACGTAGTGTTTCTTCAACACGTTTGAGGTCGGTGACATCCACCACCATCCCATCCCAAAGCACGTGACCATCCTGCAACTGGCGTGGGGTGGAACGAAAATGGAGCCATTTAAGCCGAGCGCTGGGCGTTTGGATTCGCAGTTGTATATCAAACACCGAGAGATTCCGCAGGGATTCATCGACTGCTGCCAACAGGAGTGGTACATCCTCTGGGATGAACTGGCGATAGAGCAAACTTGAATCTGTCAGTGTATCTTCTGCGCTGACTTCCATCAGTTTTTCAATCCCCGCGCTGATATAAGCAAAGCGATCGCTGCCATCCAATTCACGGATTAGCTTATAAATTGCCCCATTGGGAAGATTATCGCCAATTCGCCGCAACATCCCTTCACGCTCTTGTAGTGCGAGTTCTGCTTGTTTGCGATTGCTGATTTCCTGCTCTAGTTCTCGGTTGGCTGCCTCCAGTTGTGCAGAACTGGGGAGAGCAAGTGCCTTTGGTATCAACTCTATCAACACAATACTTGTGTACACTGATATTAAAGCCGTGATGGCTTTAATGCAACCACTTAGCCAATAGGTAGGATACCATAGCGTCCAAATCTCCATTAGGTGAGTGGTACCACAAGTAATAATAAATGTAGCGAATAGCAGAAATATCCAGTTGAACGGCAAATCCTGACGCTTGCGGACAAAATAAATTAAGGTGACGGGAATTGAATAATAAGCAAGTGCAATTAAACTATCGGATAAAATATGCAGCCCCATTAAGTCTGATTGCCAAAGATAGCAATGACCGTGGGGTATAAACTGTTTATAAGCAAGAAGGATTTTCCAATATTCCAGCATCAAGTTATCAGATAAATCTAGCATCAAGTTATCTGACAACTATAAGGGCTTATTCTGCAACTGACTTTTTACGTCATCTGGAAAAGCTAACGATTGACCTAACCCCCTAGCCCCCTTCCCGTTTCGGGAAGGGGGAAAATTCAAAGTCTCTCTCCTTGTAAGCTACCGTGTATACACAAGTCTTAAAATTCCCCCTAGTACTTGGTTTCGTCATCTAGCAATAGGATTGTGCGATCGCTCCAGAAGCCTGTCCGCAGCGATCGCGAGTGCATGTCGCAGACAAGCAATCGCTTTAACCACGGGATTATGTGATAACTTCGCTCCGTTATCACCCAATACAGTTCAGTTAAGCAATTTTTCCCTTCTCTTTCCTCTCTCTGTGTCCTCTGCGCCTCTGTGGTAGCCTGCGGCAAGCCCTCCGGGTGACGCTCCTAACGTCGCTAACGCTGCGCTAACAGCAGTCGCTCATGGGCGAAACCCCCTTGGCGCTAGCCTCTCCCTTTGGGAGAAGACCGCGCTGCTTCACCGCTTTGCGTCTACGTTAACGTGAGTTCGACAAGTCTTATTTGACCTCTCCCCCAGCCCCTCTCTGACACGGAGAGGGGAGCAAAAAGCTTAATTTTTCGTTGCTCCTCCCTTTCCGTTTAGGAGAGGGAGGTTGGGAGGGAGAGGTTCATCAAACTCACGTTACGTTAAAAAAAACGACTTTGACAAAGAGTGCTAGCCTTAACTGAACCGTATTGCGTTATCACTGCGTTCGTAATGACAATTTAAGGGGTCTATAACGCCTGAAACCCTTTCAGATATCACTTGTGTATACACCGTAGCTTTGTAGGAGAGAGATTTTCCAGATATCGTGAAAAGTCAGATTGCAAGCCGAGGCATTAACAATGCAAGTCGATACATTAACAATGTAAGTCGATACATTAACAATGCAAGCCGATACATTAACAATGCAAGTCGATACATTAACAATGCAAGTCGATACATTAACAATGCAAGCCGATACATTAACAATGCAAGCCGATGCATTAACATTGTTGGGTATTGCCAAATTTAATTTGCTACGAATTAATAAAATGCTGTACTAAGATATTTTTCAAGGATGACTTTTTAGCAGAAAGATGTGACACATACCAAAACTGTAGGTTTGATTTTGGCGGTCAGTTGGCAGCAACAGCTATTACTGAACCTGGTACAATTTCGGTCTGTTGTTCCTTGGTTAAATGAATAAAGTCAGAAAGAAAAAGCCACCATCTACATAGACAGTGAACCGGAATTATCGAAGTGAGCCTGATTAGAAGTGTAATTAACTGACAATTCCAAGATTGTTGTAGATTTCGATGAGATTGCCATCAGGATCGCGAAAATGAGCTGTGCGAATTCCCCAGTCTGAGCGATCTTGTGGTTCAGTCACAACGATCGCATTCTGAGCCTTTACTTGCTCATAAACCTCATCCACGTTATCGACTGCGAAAATTAAGACAGTTTTATCTCGATTGACAACGTAAGAAGGCTGTTCGATTCTGGGGACTACTTCAGCCATTAATTCTTTTTTAAACAAACCCAATTTGAGATATCCGGTATTAAACTCAGCATATCCGCTATCTTCATCGCCCCAATCGACATCAAACTTTAGCAGATCGCGGTAGAACAGAAAAGAATCTTTATAGTTTGAGACAAGTAGTCTCAGGTGTGTTAACTGAAGCTTCATATCTGTTCCCTTGGTCTACTAACTGTGAATTCTAGGTTCTGGGTGCAAAGTTGCCAGCAACTCGCTTTCGACAGTTGCCAATTCATCAAGCCGTTGCATGACTATTTCTCTGTCGAAGTAAGTAGCAGCTAAAACCCAATATATACCGTAGTGACGCGCTTCGGATGCCATTAACCCACGATAAAATTTTGCTAACTCTGGCTCTGGACAGTGAGCAGCTAGTAGTCCCAGGCGTTCGTGAGAACGAGCTTCGATTAAACCAGTGACTAGTAAGGAATCCAGAAATCGCTCAGGTTCTTTGGGGCGTACAGCAGCTTTTAAACCCGCGCCGTAGGGAGGCGGTGGTAGGGGAGCCAGGGGAATATTCCGGCGTTCTAACCATTGGTTAACTAGTTCAAAGTGTTCAAGTTCTTCGCGGGCGATCGCAGTTAGTTCCCGCACCATTTTAGTATTAGAAGGGTAGCGAAACATCATATTTAAGGCTACGCCTGCGGCTTTGCGTTCACAGTGGGAGTGATCGAGTAAAATAATATCTAAGTTAGCGATCGCTTGTTCAACCCAAGCAGAACTAGTGGGCTGTTTCAGGACGTTGATAGTTGGTAACTGAGTAAGCACAGAGTCAGAAAACTCCAGAATTTTAATTTAGGTAAGTATCCTCGCAAGCTGATTTTAACGGAATATTCTGTGAACAAGGCTCAATAATTCATTGGCGGTGAAAGGTTTCACTAAAAAGCCTTGGATACCAATACCCATAGTTTGTGCTAATGCCTCAGACCTAGCTAATCCACTCATGGCAACAATTTGCACTTGTGGGTTGATGATTTGCAGGGTGTTGATGGTTGTTTCCCCACCCATTAACGGCATCATTATATCCATCAGCACTAGCCTAATTTCATCTTTATGTTCGGTGTACAGGGCAATGGCCTCAATCCCATTTTGGGCAGTCAATACTTTGTAGTTAGAGAATTCCAATGTGGTTTTGGTGATCTGAGTGATGGCTACTTCATCATCGACAACTAAAATCAATTCTCCCTGACCTCTTGGCAGTTCTATTTCATCTATTACTTGAGAAATGCTGCCCTCCTTGCTTGGCAGGTATACTTGGAATTTTGTTCCAATTCCTACTTCGCTGGCTACTTCCACAAAACCACCGTGGCTTTTGACGATGCCCATCAATATAGATAAACCCAATCCTGTACCCTTACCTACTTCTTTGGTGGTGAAAAAGGGATCAAAAATGCGATCGATAATTTCTGAGTGAATGCCAACTCCAGTATCCGTAACTGTAATCTTCACGTAGGAATTAACTGTTGCCCCAATGTGCATCTTGGCATAGTTTTCATCAATGAACACCTTGGCGGCAGAAATACAGAGTTTACCGCCATGAGGCATGGCATCACGAGCATTGACTACTAGGTTCATTAACACCTGATGCAGTGCGGTGCTGTCTCCGACAACCATCCCGACATTTGGCGCTATATCTGTTTTGATATCGATCAATTTGGGAAATGCTTGTTGGACTATCTGTTTGATGTCTTCGATGAGTTGTGATACAAGCACAATTGTGTGTTCTCTTTCATAACCACCGGTAAATGACAAAATTTGCCCCACCAAATCACCGCCCCGTTTGGCATTGGTTTCTAGTATCTTCAGCATTTGCAGCGAAACGTCATCAAGATGGGGATATTTTAGGGGCAGCAGATGAGCAATTCCCATGATTGGAGTGAGAAGATTGTTGAGATCGTGAGCGATACCGCTAGCGAGAGTGCCTAAGCTTTCTAAACGTTGACTACGCAATAGCTGAGTTTCAAGTTGTTTTTTTTCGGTAATATCGGTGTCAATCATCAAGATTGATTTAGGCAAGCCGACGGCATCAAGCATCAACGTCCAGCGGCTAGCAATGATTATTTCCCTACCATCTTTTCTAAATTTATACAACTCTCCCTGCCATGTTCCATGCTCAATAACAGTTTTCTGAGCTATTGATAGTAGAGGTGAGGTTTTTTTAAATAAAAGTTCACAGGCGTTTTTTCCTTGAGCTTCCTGAATTTGCCAGCCGTACATCTTCTCTGCGCCTTGGTTCCAGAATAAGATTTGGTTGTGCAAATCTTCTACAATAATTGCATCTGTTGTGATGTCTAATAGGGCAGCTTGTTCGCGAATTTTCTGCTCTTGCTGGTGGCGAGCGCTAATGTCTCTGAATAACCAACGTAAGTTTCCAGTTTTACCCTGATGACTATCTTGCACAGCGATCGCTGTTAGTTCTGCGGGAAAGTCTGTAGTTCCTTCTTCATGAAAAAACCGTAATTCTTCTCTGCGGATTTGCCCCTGCTGTTGCAATTGCAGCATAATTTGACGAAATTTCTGCCGTTCTGTCTGATGCACAAATACAGCTAGTGGTTTACCAATCAGGTAAGACTGGCGCACCTTCAATAACTTAGCCGCAGCATAATTAGCTTCCTGGATAATTCCAGTAGCATCTGTAAGCAAGTAACCATCTGGGGCAAAGTTAAATAAATCGTAATAACGTTGGCTTTCTGCTTCTAGCAAATTGCGTGTAGCGATCAATTCCTCATTTTGTTGCTGTAACTCTTCCAGAGAAATAGATATTTCGGTCATCGCTTGCTGCAAAAGCTCTTTAGGGGAATCCTGCCCTATATATTTCTCTGCCGCCAGACTTGCAAGCTGTGAGAGATTTTCCAGTCGTTGATGCGCCTCGACAATCGCTTGTTTAAAATTTTCCTTAGTCATTTGTAGTTTTCTCCGATGATTGCTTTGATCAAGAAACGCAGAAGAAAAACTGACCTCTGCTTCAGTAAAGCGACCAGAGATAGCAAGAATTTAATACAATGCCCTTCAGCATTTTTATCGTAAATTAAATGGTTTAATACCTCTACATCATATAGCATCAGTTATTCTGGGGGAGCTTGCTACAGTCGGGGTTTAAATCCCTGTTTTTAATTTTTAATTCTTAATAAGAATAATTTATAACTCAGGAGTCAGAATTCCTAATGAATTCTGTACGAGTGGGTAATGAATATTGGCTCTATTCCTTTATGGGTAGAAAATTCAGAATTCTGTTAGCGCAGCAGGGCGTAGCCCATTCAGAATTCTGAATCCTAGTTTATTTGTTATTCCTGTTGCTGCCGTTCCTCCATCTCTTGAGTAGAAATCATACTATTGACTCTCTCTATATCTACCATCATCAAAACTGCTCCTCGCATTTCAATGCCAAGTAGCGGAGTAATTGCCAGGTAACATTTTATTTGCCTACCCCGACGATTGGTAGCATCGAAGATCATTTCTTGAAACTGTTTTTTCCCGGATAGAGAGTCGCGAATAGGCGATCGCAACTGCTCAACAGGTAGCCCAATATCTAGGCTGAAGATAGACTTTCCAATCACTTCATCAGTCCGCAATCCCCATAAATCTTCTACCATGTAATTCCAAATAGAGATATTAAAGCTGCTATCAATTACCACTATTCCTGTTTGGAAGCTCCTGAGAATAGAGGCAAGAAAAATGTTTGTGCGATTTAGTTCTGTGGTGCGTTCGCTCAGTTCGTGATTAATTGTCTGTAGTTCTTCATTAGTCGATTGGAGTTCTTCATTCATCGTCTCCAATTCTTCATTAGTAGATTGGAGTTCTTCGTTAGTAGTTTCTAATTCTTCATTAGTAGATTGGAGTTCTTCGTTAGTAGTTTCTAATTCTTCATTAGTAGATTGGAGTTCTTCGTTAGTAGTTTCTAATTCCTGTTGTGAACGTTGCAGAGCATCTTGGAGTTTAATATAACGGGTGACATCATGAAAGGAGATACTGACCCCTAAAAAGCTGGTGTCTGTTTCTTGTAAAGGCGTAATTTGCACATCCAGATATTGGGTTTCTGTGTTAGACAAATAGCGCTCTACATTTGTGAGGCTCACAGGACGGCGTTCAGTATAAGCCCGTTCAATTAGCGATCGCAATTCAACCGGCCGATAAGAAAGTTCTAGATCCTGGAAGGGACGAGCTAAATCTTTGGGAGAAAGGGCGAACAAAGTCCGCGCTTGCTCGTTTACCATTACCAGAGTGCCATTGATATCAATGATTATCTGGGCAATTGGGGCTGTGTCAAAACCCATATCTCGCAACCGGAGGTGTCTAGCCAAACGGCTGCTAGATTCATCATCTACTGAATTTGCCATAACTAAAAGGCGATCGCGTAGATTCACTGTTGATACTTTAGTAAATATCCGGTTTTTTAAGTCAAGTGGTAGAAACAGACTAGAATGCATCAATAGCATCTCTGCTTTCCCCAAAAACAGAAAGCCATCATCATTGAGTGCAAAATGAAACCGGGCCAGAATTCGTCCTTGAGTCTCAGAATTAAAATACATTAATGTATTGCGGCTGACCAGTAAATCTAAGCGCGAAATGGGCGCATCCTGAAGCAGATCGTGGCGACCAAAAATTACTGAGCGGCGCAAGTCTTGGCGGAAAACATAGCGATTGCCGACACTTTCAAAGTATTTCTGGCGCAGTTCATCTGGCACTGCTTGGACATCTTTTGCTGAATATACAGCAAGACGTGCTTGGTTGAGAGCATCTTCATCTACATCTGTAGCGTAGATTTTCACTCGTTGGCGAAATTCCTCTGCTCCCAATATTTCAGCCATCAACATTGCTAGGGTATAAGCTTCTTCTCCAGAAGCACAGCCAGCACTCCAGATGCGAATTTGGTCAGATTTCTTTTTATTTCTAATTAGATTAGGCAGTATTTCTCCTGCAATATGTTCCCAAGCTGATGAATCTCGAAAAAAAGCAGTAACGTTAATTAGGATAGTATTGAAAAGATAATTGAATTCTTCTGGATAAACTTCTAGATAGTCTTGATATTCTTCAAAATTTTCTATAGTTAATGACTGCATCCGTTTGAGTACCCGACGTATCAAAGTCGAGCGTTTATAGCCTGTAAAATCAAATCCCCGGCTTTGTCTGAGATAAATCAGTAGATTTTCAAATTTGGGATTTCTTTCGGCAGAAGTCATAGGTAGAGGCAAGAGAGCAGGTGGCAAAGGAATGGAGTTCCGATCTGAGTCTGCGAGTATCAAAGACTCATTAAACTATGTTGACACTAAGTTGGTTGAACTCTAAAATATATCTTCTCCGCTCCCATGCCCTTTTTTCTTCTCAGCTTCTCAGCTTAGTTAAATTCTCCTACAACCAAAGTCACAAGGGTGCTAGAAATTTCATCAAGGGGGAGAATAAAATCTACATTGCCAGTTTGAATGGCGGCGGAGGGCATTCCGGGAAATTCGGCGCTTTTTACGTCTTGGACAATAATAGTACCGCCCATTTTTTTAATCGCTTCTACTCCCGTAGCCCCATCGCTACCTGTTCCAGTTAATACAACAGCGATCGCTCTTTCTTGATAAATAGCTGCAACCGATTCAAATAATAAATCAGCCGAAGGACGTAAAAAATGTACTAATTTCGACTGTGATAAGGAAAGAGTGCCGTCACCCTTAACCACCAGGTGACGATTGGGTGGAGCAATATAAGCTGTTCCTGGGGTCAGACGATCTCCTTCTTGTGCTTGTTTGACAGTAATAGCCGTTCGCCGACTGAGAATTTCTGCCATGAACGAGCGGTGTTGGGGACCGAGGTGTTGCACAATGGCGATCGCGGCTGGAAATTTTTCAGGTAGAGTTGATAGCACTTTAACTAAAGCAGTCAGACCGCCTGCCGAGGCTGCGATCGCTACTATATCAAAGGCAGTATTAGTAAAGTGAAGTGGATGATTTTTGGCATTTTCTGCCATTTGAATCATGATTTTCCATCTATGACTATCTGCCTAACTTTTTTAGCTACAGATAGCATTAATAAAGTTACGATTTTTATCTTTGCTTAAGTAAATTATACAGTATATCCGAACTACCTTCAGCTTTTTTGCTTTTAAGTAAGTATACGCAATTAAATATATAGCAATCCGATAGCGAAGCGGTAGCGAGTCAGACGCTCCTGCGTCGCTAACGCTGCGCTATCGAGCGTCTTTGATTTCTGAATCACTCGTAGAGGTAAGGGACTGGGGACTGGGAACTGGGAAGAAGGAATAAAGGTGTACTGAGTTTTGTTCAAAAATCAAATATGAGTCCTATAAAATGTAATTGCGAGCGGAACCAAGTTAAGCGTGGCAATCTCAATACTGCTTGGATAAGCAGGGGAGGCAAAACTCTTCCCCTGCTCAAGAACTGCTTGCCTCAACCAAGAAATTCCAAAACCTATTACCTATCACGTTGATATGTTAACCTTCCTGCTCTAGAATGCGTTTCGCCTCCAAAAGCTGCTGCTTATGTTCTTCACTAACTGTTGGGTATTGCAGATTTAATTCTTCTAATTTTGTGCAGATGATATTGGCAACGGTCAGGCGTGTAAACCATTTGCGATCGGCAGGAATAATATACCACGGGGCCCATTTAGTACTAGTATTGTTAAAAACCTCTTCATAAGCATTCATATAATCATCCCAAAAAGCTCGTTCTCGAACATCATTATCTGAAAACTTCCAATTCTTTTCAGGAAATTCTATCCGTTCTAAAAAACGTTTCTTCTGCTCTGATTTTGAGACATTTAGAAAAAATTTTAGGATGATTACACCGTTATTTACCAAATATTTTTCAAAATTATTGATTTCTTCAAAACGCTGTTTCCATATCTTTTTTCCATCAGGAAACTTGGGAAGTTGCTGTTTTTTCAGCATTTCTGGATGGACACGAACTACTAAGACTTCTTCATAGTATGAACGATTGAATATGCCAATTCGACCTCTTTCTGGCAAGGACTTCATTGAACGCCACAGATAATCATGGTCTAATTCTTCCGTACTGGGCCCCTTAAAACCAAACACCTGAAATCCTTGTGGGTTCACCCCAGAAGTCACGTGTTTAATAGTGCTATCTTTGCCAGCAGCATCCATTGCTTGAAAAATAATTAACAAAGAATAGGTGTTTTGAGCATAGAGAATATTTTGGTAATTAGCTAGTCGTTCAATGTCTTTCTGTAATTTGATTGCAGCATCAGTTTTTTCATTAAACTCAGTCTTATAAGCTGGGTCATAGTTTTTTTTCAGAGAAATCTTTGAACCTGGCGGAACAATGAAAGCATCATGATTCATATATAAAATCTCCTAATTGCTAATTAATAGCCAAGCATACTTGAAAGTATTAATGACCGAAAATTATAATTTATTAATCAATTACTTCCGTTGCTTTGTTATAGGACGCATTGCTTCACGTCCCAAGATAAACATCCCCGTGACACCTAAGCTGACAAACCAAACATATTGATACCAATATTGCCGAATTTTCTCAACTGTACTGAGTTCTGGATGCAATGTAGTTAAGTATAGCAGTAGCACTAATATCATGAGTGCCCCAAAGCCGACAAGGCTCAAGCCAACAAGAATTCGTGCCGAACGCAGTTCAAAATCACTAATAGTATTTAGGTCAATTTCTGCTAGTTCCTTAAAGGATTCATCTGCCAAAGATGAGGTTTCTTGAAATCTATTGCTCAGTTTTGGTGGCAAAATCGGCGATAGTGTTGCTACAGTTGGGTGACGTAGCAAAGCTTCAGTATCTCGCAATAACTGTAGTGGCTTACGAGTAGTCGTTGGTTGAGCAAACTCTATGTTGTCTGTAGGAGTTGGGGTATTGGTTTTGCTTTCAAAATCCATAGCACGCTTCAGAAGAACCAGGATATACATAAGCCTAGCGAATTAGGAGGTAAATGTACCAAAATAATTCGTAATACTCGCCTCTGGCGAGAACCAAGCTACGTAATTCGTAATTCGTAATTAATTCATTACAGAACCACGAAAACATCACTTTGTTCATTTTCATAAAAAGTGATGGGAAAATCGAAGCCATTAATACTAATGACCAATGACTAATGACCGAAAAGGATACAAGCCCATAAATCAATTGATGGGGATCATTAATTTTGAATTTTGTTAGCGCAGCGTTAGCGAGTCTTCTCCCAAAGGAAGACGCTAAGAGCGATAGCGCAGCGTTAGCGAGTCATCGAGCGTCACGAGCGTCATTTTAAATTGGGAGCGTTCGCGCAGCGTCTCGTAGAGAAGCGACTACTCGTCCATCTCTTTTAATGTAGCTAATGCTGAAGGAGATAAACGACTGAGATAGCGGAATATCCAGTATTTAAAGATAGTGTTTAAAATCACTGGGAATGTAGCAATAAAGAAAAAGATGACATTTCTACTGGCTGGTAGACCTAAATGTTCTGCCAATCCTGCCAGAAGGACTTCCCAGCCATCTGGGGAGTGAAATCCTACAAATATATCTGTAAATAAAATAATCAAAAAAGCTTTAGCACTATCGCTAAGACCATAGACAATAGTATCCATAAAAGACTTGAGAATCACAATTTCTCTTTTACTCAGAGCGATAATTATCCCAAAAGAAAATAGCGAGATTAAATCAGCAAAAACATTACCCAGATTACTATTACTTTTGGCGCGAAATTCTTCAGATATTTCAACAGCTTTGTCTTTGATTTTTTCTTGAATTGACTCTGAAGAAAGTGGCGGCGCTTGATTAAGCAAATATTCAAATCTCAGTGATTGTTGAAAATTTTGTAATTCATGGAGAGCTTCTTTTTCCATGTCAGAATTGATGAAAATTTGAGTTATATTATCTCCTCTAACTCTTTGTAATATTGGAGTTACTAAAAATTCTTTAGATAAAAACTGAGTTAAAAGCGGTACAATAATTAGAATTACCAAAAATCTCAAGGCAATTATTGTTCTACTTTTAGAAATGCGATAATTTCTGAGAAACTCTTCTTCTGTCTGGGGTGCAAAATCTTCTTGGATTTTATGAATTGTTCTGCCGATAGAACCCGGAATCACCCCATTTATTTGAGTTGGAGGTTTAACATCAATATTATTGATGTTAGATGAGTTTGGCTGTCTTTTTACTCTGGTCAGATTATTTGTGAGAGGTTGAGAAGTTGACGCTAATGGGCTGTTGTTAATTATTTCATCTTTGATAGCGTATCTTTCTACGACTTCATCAATAACCTTTAGTTTTTCTAACAAAACAGAATTAGAAATATTGACAACTCCCCGACTAAGTTGAAATTCTGCCAGCCTGATTTTAATAATAGTTAGGTTCTTATTGAGATATACTTGCCAATAAGACATGACATTTTCAGTATATTTTACTGACTGTGAGGATATTTTTTTGCGATCAAAATGTTCGTCCTCAATGCTTTTAATTCTTTGAGCGGCTTGGTAAGCTTCTAAGAGTGCCCTTTCTGGTGTATTTAACAACCAACGGTTAAGCGATCGCAAATATCCTTTGAAACTTTGGCGGAGTGATTCTGCTGTTTTTGCAAATGAATCTTTCATTACATATATGACTATTTAGATAATATGTATTATAGTTATATAAACAAGAAAAATGGGTAATAACTAGTTTAAAATATTGACTATACTACTACAGCAACTTGCCTAAATTTCCAGTATCTTAATGCCTACAATAGTCGGGGTCTTGCCCGCGATAACTTAGAAAATTTCTAGGGGGCAATTGATGACTATAACCGAGCCATACAGATTAACCCCAAAGATGTCGCTCCTTACAATACAAATAATAACGCGCTTCGTCTTGCATAGAAGGATGCACAGCAAGAAATAAGTATTCTGGCAATCAAACAGGGGTAGATCATAGACTAGCGATCGCTTCAGCAACTAGTTTAGAAACAAAGGGCAAAATAGCCCGACTCTTAGCCTGTGCTTTCCCTTCAGTAAAAACTACTAAGAGATAGGGACGTTGTTCTGGTAACTCAATATAGGCGGCATCATGGCGAACTTGACTTGTCCAACCTGCTTTTGACCAAATTTGAGCATTTTCTGGAAGTCCACCGCCTAAGAATCCTGTCACCTGATTTTCCTCAGCATCAGGAGACAAATCATTGAGAGGACGTTTCAGTAAAGCCATCATGGCTTGCGATCGCCCACTTGAAACCGCTACCCCACCAACAATACTATGCAGTAAGCGCGCGATCGCATTTGTGGTTAACATATTGCGATTTTCCAGCAACTCTCCCACAAACGTCCGTTCCCGTCCATAAGGGCCATCACCCCAAGTTTTTTGACAGACGTTAATCGTCTCCATCTCTTCCCAACCCAACGATTGGTAATAGCGGTTCACAATATTACGCTGATATTGCCAGGTTTCAAAGGGCCCAGTTGGTAATTCCGGCCCTGAGGTAGTGCCAGTCAAAATATCCACAACCAAGCTAGTAGCATCATTACTAGAATCCACAATCATATCGCGCAAGGCTCGCTCCAACTCCTTGGAAGTTTGAGTCATGCCTTTTTCTAGCCATTCGTTTACCGCCACCAGGTAAAATAGCTTGACTACACTGGCAGGATAAATCCGTTCAACACCACGATAAGTAAAACCACGAACTGGGTGATCCCAAAAAGCGTTGGGAGTCAGCGCACCACCAGTATTTACTCGCACTGGTGGATCGTAAACAACCCAAGTCAGGGCAATTTGATTACGCGCTAAGGTTGGAAATTCTGCCCAAGCTGCATCTAAAATACCATTACCCAGATTTTCTAGTTGATCGTCTTTATTAAAAAAAATCATTCTCTTTCTCTAATAATGTCCTTTAATCTAAAATCACAAATCCAAAATCCAAAATCAGGAGAGTATCAGTGTTTAGCTGACTTGAATTTATATGATTCTCCTGAATGTACGCGTTTAGCAACTCAAGCCGCATCTGGGCGACATTTATGGGTAACATCAAATTATCAAAATTTAGCAGTCGAAGTTTATTTATGTGAAGATGATTATCCGGGATGGGTATCTCTTTCAGATTTGGATTCATTACAACCTGCTACTGTACCTTATCAGGCGGCAACATTTTCTGAATCTGAAATTAAAAAATTCCTCACAGAGATTATCGCCTTTACCCAAAAAGCGATGCAACAATCAAATTATTATCTTTGGGGTGGTACGGTTGGGCCAAATTATGACTGTTCTGGGTTGATGCAGGCGGCGTTTGCTTCGGTAGGGATTTGGCTACCTAGAGATGCCTATCAACAGGAAGGATTCACTCAACCAATTACGATTGCCGAATTGGCAGCTGGGGATCTAGTATTTTTTGGAAGTAGCCAAAAAGCCACCCATGTCGGACTTTATTTGGCCGATGGTTATTATATTCATAGTTCTGGGAAAGATCAGGGACGGGATGGGATTGGGATTGATGTTCTTTCGGAACAGGGAGATCGGGTTAGTCTGTCATATTATCAGCAGGTGCGGGGTGCTGGTAGAGTTTTTAAGAGTTACGAACCACAGAGACGCTGAGGGTGCTGAGGCTTATGAGGAGTGGGTTAGTTGATCAAGGGGTGATGGGGGAAAATGGGGGGATTTCAGCAATTGTCCCAGATGTTTCAGTGGTGGTGCCGATACATGACGAGGTAGAAAGTTTGCCGCTTTTACTAGAAGCGATCGCATCTACTTTAGCCTCTAGTCAGATAAGTTATGAAATCATTTGTGTGGATGATGGTTCTACAGATGGTTCTGGGGATTTTCTCAAAAAAGAGGCGCAAATCCGCACTGATTTAAAGGCGGTGATTTTGCGTCGCAATTACGGACAAACGGCGGCGATGGCTGCGGGATTTTATTATGCAGTCGGTAAAGCGATCGTCACTTTAGATGCCGATCTCCAGAACGATCCAGCTGATATCCCCATGTTATTAGCAAAGCTGGATGAAGGTTACGATTTAGTGAGTGGTTGGCGGCAAAAACGTCAAGATGGTGCTGTAAATCGGTTACTTCCTTCCAAAATTGCCAATTGGCTAATTCGACGTACTACTAGCGTGAATATTCATGATTATGGTTGTTCATTGAAAGCCTATCGTCCCGAACTGTTAGCAGATATGAACCTCTACGGGGAATTACACCGATTTTTACCTGCTTTGGCGTACATCGAAGGAGCTAGAATTACCGAAGTACCTGTACGTCATCATGCCCGTCGTTTTGGTCGTAGTAAATATGGAATTTGGCGGACATTCCGGGTGTTGATGGATTTGTTAACCATTCTGTTTATGAAAAAATTCCTCACCCGTCCGATGCACGTTTTTGGGCTGTTGGGCTTGATTTCAATGTTTTCGGGCACTGCGATCGGCATTTACTTGACTTTCGTCAAATTGGCTCTAGGTGAGATGATTGGCAATCGCCCTTTACTGATTTTAGCAGTTCTCCTGCTGGTAACGGGAGTACAGTTGTTTTGTTTCGGTCTTTTAGCAGAATTACTTATGCGTACATACCATGAATCCCAAGGACGGCCCATATATCGCGTGCGAGAAGTAGTAGCAAAAAATGTTAAGTAAGGTAACAATAGTCATTGGGCATTGGAAAGAGGCAGAGGCGCAGGGTGCGGGGGGCGGAGGGGAAAATTCTTCTCCCTGCTCCCTTGCTTCTTCCCTGCTCCCTCTCATCCCAATCCCCAGTCCCTAGTCCCCAGTCCCTAACGATTGACAAAAAACTCATCAAATCGCATCTACCTTGAAATCATTTAATACCTTTGACACCGAACTACGGCGCAGCCTGCTTGTTTTATTTACAGCAGGTTTATTATTCTGGTCGAGTATGTCTTCGCTCTTACCAACCCTACCGCTTTACATCGATGAAGTGGGCGCAAGTAAGCAAGAGATTGGGCTTGTTATGGGCAGTTTCGCCATTGGGTTATTACTATCTCGCCCGACGTTGGGAAAACTAGCCGATGAACGTAGCCGCAAAATTGTCTTGCTGATTGGGACAATAGTTGCTATGGTCGCACCCTTTGGTTACTTAGCAACCCAATCAATTGGACTGTTAATTCTGGTGCGAATTTTTCACGGCATTAGCGTTGCTGCTTTTACCACTGGCTACAGCGCCTTAGTCGCAGATTTAGCTCCCGCCCAAACTCGTGGTGAAATCATTGGTTACATGAGCCTGACAACTCCCATTGGTTTAGCAATTGGCCCTGCCTTGGGAGGGTATTTAGAAGCTACAAGTGGTTACGGCCCGTTATTTTTGTTATCCGCTGAATTGGGTTTTGTCGCCTTCTTGGGGATTGTACAAGTCACTAATCCGCCAGCGCAAATACAGGAGCAAACTGAAGAAGGGAATCGCAACTTTTGGCAAATTTTGCTCAGTCCACGGGTGAAAGTTCCAACTATAGTGATGTTGCTGGTTGGTTTATCCCTTGGTGCTATACATACCTTTGTGTCGCTGTTCCTCAAATCCACTAATCTGGACTTCAATGGCGGACTGTTTTTTACAGCTGCGGCAATTTCTAGTTTTAGTATCAGAATATTTTCTGGTAAGGCAAGCGATCGCTTCGGTCGTGGTTTATTTATTACCTTTGGTATTTTTTGCTACGTTTTAGCGTTACTACTGCTGTGGCAGGCTAACAGTGCGATCGTTTTCTTACTGGCTGCGATCGCTGAAGGTGCGGGTGGTGGTACACTGATCTCGATGATGATCACCATGATGGCAGACCGCTCCCTACCTCAAGAGCGGGGGAAAGTTTTTGCTATATGCATAGCTGGACTTGATATGGGGATTGCGATCGCTGCTCCTCTTTTGGGTATCATCGCAGAACTTGTAGGCTACCGAAATATGTTTGGCTACGGTGCTGCAATCACTTTTTTAGCACTTGTGGTCTTTCTCACCCGATCGAGCAAAGACTTATCCAACTCCCTACGCTTCGCACTAGGTCTAGCTCCAGATGCTTACGCCTTAAACGACTTAAAACTTAGGAGTGATGAAATTTAACTCATCACTCCTAACCTTCAACTCTTAACTTTTAAAAACGGGCGAGGAGGGATTCGAACCCCCGACACCGTGGTCCGTAGCCACGTGCTCTAGTCCACTGAGCTACACGCCCTCACCGACAATCTATATTAACACGTTCTAACCAAATGACGCAAGATAATTTTCCATCTAATTTTGCGAACCTCACCCATCTAGATCGTCAAGGACAGGCACAGATGGTGGATGTGTCTGATAAAGCACCCACCATTCGCCAAGCCGTAGCCGCGGCCAATGTGCGGATGTTGCCAGCCACCTTCGCTGCCATTCAAGCCGGAAATGTTCCCAAAGGGGATGTGTTAGCAACTGCAAGATTGGCTGGAATTATGGCAGCCAAACAAACAGCAACTTTAATTCCTCTGTGTCATCCCTTGCCTTTGCAAAAAATCGCAGTCGAAATTACACCCGATCCCCAACTACCTGGTTATCAAATTCAAGCCACAGTCAAAACTAAAGCTGAAACCGGTGTAGAGATGGAAGCCTTAACCGCCGTTTCTGTAGCTGCCCTGACTTTATACGATATGGCAAAGGCCTTAGAAAAGTCGATTCAAATTGAATCCATTCGTTTAATAAGTAAGAGTGGCGGGACATCAGGGGATTATTTCCCACTGGAGCAATAAGCTAGACTATTTTGGGGCATGGGGATCATTAATTTTGAATTTTGTTAGCGCAGCGTAAAGCCTTCTCTACGAGAGGCTCCGCCAACGGCATGGCTTCTCTACGAGACGCTGCGCGAACGCTTAGAGCGAGTCTGCGTACTCTTTCAGAGAAGCAAGCTACGCTTTTAGCGTCTCGTAGAGAGCGTCATTTTGAATTCCCCGAAGGGGTTGACTCCTTCTCATTCGATTGGCGATCGCAATTTGATTGTTAACCAGACCTAATTTTTTCAGATCAAAGGCATTAACAATTCAAAATTCAAAATTAAAGACAGTTGGAGTTGGGGATTTAAACCCTTGATTTTACGATAAAAGCTGTATGGGACAGGGACATGATGTAGAAGATTACTGCTTTAAAATACTCCTCAAAGCCAGTCGTTGTTTAATTTTGTGTAAAATTTGGTGGTGAGGTTATTTACTTAATTCTCAATTGCAGCACTCCAGGTTTGATTTATGAGTCAGTCTTTTTCTCAAAAGCAAGCAAGGCAAAATCGTCAACAAAGGCTATGGCAGCAAAAATGGAGTTTAAAGACTAAAGCAATAGCGTGGGCACTCAGTATTAGTGTCCTGCCTGTGGTTGCAATTGGAACAACTACTTACTACTACGGCATTAATTTAATTAGCAAACAAATTCCGCCAGTTAGACAAGAAAGTGTCAAAAGTTCAACAGAAATTGAACTTGCCCTACAAAGACAACTATCACTCTTATTAACTGGTATGGGGGTTACAGCAATTTTAGCTGGTGCGATCGCTGTTTTTGTGACAAATCGAGTTATTAGTCGAGTTAGCAACGCTGCTGCAATTTCTAACAATATCAAAAATCGGCTACGTCCAGACAGTGAGTTTACTCAAGTTTTTATCGCTAGCCAAGATGAATTAGTGATGTTAGAGAGAAACATCACCTTATTCACAGACCTGCTTTCAGTTTTGGTGCAAGAGAAAGAAGCTGAAGCAGATTACTCCCAATTATTAATCAAAATTACCCGCTGGGTGCGAGAATCATTCAATAAGGAAGATGTTCTCAAAACTACCTCGGAAGAAATTCGTAAAGCTTTAAGCATTGATCGCGTAACCATCTTTTGCTTCAACTCCAACTGTAATGGAACCTTTATCGCCGAATCTGTGATACCTGGTTTACCGAAAATATTAGGGGTTAAAGTCTCTGACCCTGGATTCGAGGTAGGGTATATCGAAAAATACCAGAATGCTTGTATCCGTTCTATTGATGATATCTATCAAGCCGATCTTAGCGATGGTGATCTTGAATTACTCGAGCAATTTGCTGTCAAATCTACTTTAGTCGCACCTATTCTCAAAGGCAAACGGCTATTCGGTTTATTGATTGCACATCAGTGTTCTCGACTGCGATTTTGGCAACAATCTGAGATTGATTTGTTTGCTCAGATAGCCATGCAGGTCGGATTTGCCCTTGACTATGCCAAGCTTCTACAACAGGTAGATACTAAAGCCGATAAAGCTCAGGTATTTATAGAAATTACCCGCAGCATTCGCCAATCACTCAACGAAGAAGATGTCCTCAAAACGACAGTAGAAGAGGTTCGTAAAGAACTGAGTACTGACCGAGTGCTAGTTTATAGCTTTAACCCTAATTGGTCTGGAATTATAATTGCTGAATCAGTAGTTCCAGGTTATCCCAAAGTTTTGCGGTCTGAAATTCAAGACTTATGTTTCGGTCAAGGTTATGTAGAAAAGTATCAGTCTGGTCGCGTTGTCGCCACAAACAACATTTATGAAGCTGGTTTGGCTGATTGTCATATTAGTCTGCTCGAATCTTTTGCTGTGAAAGCAAATTTGGTCGCACCCATCCTCAAAGATGAACAACTATTTGGCTTATTAATTGCACATCAATGTTCTAGACCCCGTGATTGGCAACAATCTGAGATTGATTTATTTGCCCAAATAGCGATGCAAGTTGGATTTGCTCTCGACCATGCCAGACTCCTGCAACGCATTGAGGCAGAAGGTGTGCAAAGTCAATTGCTAGCGGATACTATCGGCAGCATTCGCCAATCGCTCAACGAAGAGGATGTTCTCAAAATCACAGTAGAAGAGGTTCGTAAAGCTCTAAGTACTGACCGAGTGATGGTTTATAGCTTTGATTCTAATTGGTCTGGAACTGTAATTGCCGAATCAGTTGTTCTCACCTACCCAAAAGTTTTGCGAGCTGAAATCCAAGACCCATGTTTTGGTCAAGGCTATGTAGAAGAGTATCAGTCTGGTCGCGTTCTTGCAATAAACAACATTTATGAAGCAGGTTTGGCTAATTGTCACATTAACCTGCTCGAATCCTTTGGTGTGAAAGCAAATTTAGTCGCTCCCATTATTAAAGATGAACAGCTATTTGGCTTGTTAATTGCACATCAGTGTTCCAGACCCCGTGATTGGCAACAATCTGAAATTGATTTATTTGGCCAGATAGCAATGCAAGTGGGATTTGCTCTCGACCATGCTAGGCTCCTACAAAGAGTCGAAGCTGAAAGGATGCGAAGTCAGTTACTAGTAGATATTATCCGTAGCATTCGCCAATCGCTCAAAGAAGAAGATGTCATTAAAACTACTGTGGAAGAGGTTCGTAAAGCACTGAGTACTGACCGAGTACTGGTTTATAGCTTTTACGCTAATTGGTTCGGAATTATAATTGCCGAATCAGTGGTTCCAGGTTATCCCAAAGTTTTGCGGTCTAAAATCCATGACCCCTGCTTCACTCAAGGCTATGTAGAAAAGTACCAGTCTGGTCGCGTTGTCGCCATCAACAACATTTATGAGTCTGGTTTGGCTGATTGTCATATTAAATTGCTCGAATCCTTTAGTGTGAAAGCAAATTTAGTCGCACCAATTATCAAAGATGAGCAGCTATTTGGCTTGTTAATTGCACATCAGTGTTCTGAATCCCGTGATTGGCTACAACCTGAGATTGATTTATTTGCTCAGATAGGCATGCAGGTAGGATTTACTCTCGATCATGCTAGGCTGCTACAAGCGTATCAAGCTGCTGAAGCTAACTCCGATCATTAATCATGAATTTGATATGACAGAGAAATGGCTTTCTATCGTCGGCATTGGGGAAGATGGGTTACAGGGGTTAAGTGCGATCGCTCTTTCCCTAATCACTCAAGCTAAAGTAATTGTGGGAGGCGATCGCCATTTAGCAATGCTCCCTACAGATGACCAACGCGAGAAACTAGTCTGGACATCTCCCATTAGCACTTCAATTGACGAAATTATCCAGCGTCGGGGTCAGTCAATCTGCGTACTCGCAAGCGGCGATCCCATGTGTTACGGCATTGGTGTCACCTTGATGCGGCGAATTCCTGTCTCTGAAATGACGATTATCCCCGCACCTTCAGCCTTCAGTCTCGCCTGTGCTAGGGTTGGATGGTCTTTAACTGAGGTGGAAACCTTGAGTTTGAATGGTCGTCCATCCTCCTTACTCCAGTCTTACATTTACCCAAAAGCACGGCTATTAATTTTGAGTGAGGGTAAAGACACACCCGCCATTGTTGCTCAAATTTTGACAAATCGCGGCTATGGTGGCAGCAAAATCACTGTACTGGAGCGTATGGGCGGCGTTCATGAAAAAATTATTAAAGGTACGGCTGCATCTTGGGGTGAAACTGAAGTTGCGGCTTTGAATGCGATCGCAGTTGATTGTATTGCTGATGCTGGGGTTATTCCTTTACCAAAGTTACCAGGATTACCAGATAACGCCTATCACCACGATGGACAGTTAACTAAACGTGAAGTTAGGGCAATTACCCTTGCAGCTTTAGCACCCACACCCGGAGAATTATTGTGGGATGTTGGCGCAGGTTGCGGCTCAATTTCTATTGAATGGATGCGGGGTAATGCTCGGTGTCGGGCGATCGCGATCGAACAAAACTCATCTAGACTACTTTACATTGCCGATAATGCCAGCACTCTCGGTACTCCAAATCTGCAAATCATTGAAGGGAAAGCGCCCCACGCCCTGAAAGACTTGCCAATACCAGATGCTATTTTTATTGGTGGTGGGGTGACAGCAACGGGACTTTTTGATGTTTGCTGGGAAGCATTGCGTCCAGGTGGGCGTTTGGTAGCAAATGTGGTTACGGTAGAGGGTGAGCAAACTTTATTTCAATGGCATGAGCAAGTCGGTGGCGATTTAACTCGTATTGCCATTCAACGGGCGGAACCTATTGGTAAATTTCTGGGCTGGCGAGCAATGGCGCCTGTGACGCAATGGGTAGTAGTAAAGTCTGAAAAACTTAATGGGTAATGGTATGTGGGTGCGATCGCATTTGTAATTTGGTGATAACTTACGTAAATTCTCATCTTGCTATATATAGGACATATAGGACTCATATTTGATTTTTGAACAAAACTCAGTACACCTTTATTCCTTCTTCCCAGTCCCCAGTCCCCATTACCCCTTATCCCCAGTCCCTTACCTCTACGAGTGATTCAGAAATCAAATCAGATTGCTGTATAGCATAGGTTATAAAATATATCTTGCTTTCAAAACTATGGTTAATAACCCTAATGTTTAGCACTTTGCAAAATCGTACTGTTCACTGATAGTAACAACTATGCTCTGGGTATACTAAACCTATAGAAAGAAAATTATCATTAACTAGATGCAATGTTAGTAGAATCAGATAGATTATTTCCTATACTTGGCTATCGCATTATTCAGCAATTATATTCAGGTAAAAAAACTTTAGTTTATCGAGCTATTAGACAAAAAGATCAGCAATCAGTTATTTTAAAACTGATGCGTAATGAAGATCCTAATTTCACTGAGATTAATCAATTTCATAATCAATATACCATTACCCATAATCTTGAAATTTCAGGGATAGTCAAACCAATAAGCTTAGAAAAATACCACAATAGATATATTATAGTAATGGAAGATTTTGGTGGTATTGCTCTTAATCTGTGGCAGTTAGAAGAGCATAAAAAAGGAAATCATTCTGTTTCATTGAGTGAGTTTTTCGATATTGCCATTGAAATTAGCGCAACTTTAGAACGGCTACATCACCATCGCATCATTCACAAAGATATCAAGCCTGCTAACATTTTGATTCATCCGATAACAGGTAAGACCAGAATCATCGATTTTAGTATTGCTACTCTATTACCAAAAGAAATTAAATTTCTCACAAATCCCAACGTCCTAGAAGGTACTCTAGCTTATATTTCCCCTGAACAAACAGGACGCATGAATCGAGGTATAGACTACCGTACCGATTTTTATTCCTTGGGTATCACCTTCTTTGAACTCTTGACAGGGCAGTTACCATTTAGTACTACTGAACCGATGGAGTTAGTCTATTCTCACATTGCCAAAGAACCGCCAAAGGCCAGTCATATTAACTCCAATATTCCCACAATTTTATCTGATATTATCAGTAAGCTGATGGCAAAAAATGCCGAAGACCGATATCAGAGCGCTCATGGACTCAGGTATGACTTAGAGAGATGTCAAAACCAATGGCAAGAGAAAGGAAATATTACAGCCTTTGAATTAGGGATTCGGGATATCTCGAATCATTTTGCCATTCCTGAAAAACTTTATGGTCGTCAAAGAGAGATTGAAATTCTCCTCACTACTTTTGACCGAGTGACAAAGGGAAGCACGGAAATGATTTTAGTCTCTGGTTACTCAGGGATTGGCAAAACTGCTGTGGTGAATGAAGTCCACAAACCCATTGCTAGACAGCGTAGTTACTTCATCAAAGGAAAATTTGACCAATTCCAACGTGACATCCCGTTGTCAGGATTGGTGCAAGCTTTACGAGATTTAATTAGTCAAATACTTTCCGAAACAGACACCCAAATTCAACAGTGGAAAACCAAAATTTTATCGGCATTGAATACACAATCTCAGGTAATCATTAATGTAATTCCTGAACTTGAAATAATTATTGGCAAACAACCTCCATCTGCTGAACTTGCTGGTAGCGCTGCTCAAAATCGCTTCAATTTATTGTTCCAGAGATTTATCCAGGTCTTCACTACTAAAGAGCATCCTCTGGTAATTTTTCTAGATGATTTGCAATGGGCAGATACGGCTTCCTTGAAGTTTATTCAATTATTAATGGATGGAAATTCTTCTTCCCTTCCTAAAGATAAAGAGAATATATATGAAAGTAAAGGTAGTCTGCTACTAATTAGTGCCTATAGGGATAATGAAGTGTCAAATCTACATCCGCTACATTTGACACTACAAGAAATTGCCAAAGCAGGAGCAGTAATTAATACAATTAAACTCTCACCTTTAAGTCAGATTGATTTAAATCAAATGATTGCCGATACACTACGTTGTCCAGAAAACATTGCTGTACCTCTGACTCAAATGGTGTTTTTCAAAACTAAAGGGAACCCATTTTTTGCGTCTCAATTTATTAAACTATTATATGATGACGGACTAATTGAATTAGATTTTGATGCAGGTCATTGGAAGTACGATATTACCAAAATTAAAACCTTATCTCTTACAGATGATGTCGTAGAGTTTATGGGGATACAAATAGGAAAATTGCCCCAGAATGTACAAAATGTATTAAAAATATCTGCTTGTATAGGTAATGAATTTGACTTAAAAACATTGTCACTTGTTAATGAAAAATCTTTAATAGATACTGCATCTGACTTATGGCAAGCATTACTTGAAGGACTGATTATACCTCAGAAAGATGGTTATAATTTTACACCAGAAAATGATAGACAATTATTAAGCTTTTCAACTAGAGAATCGGAAAATTTATCACTTACTAACGCCCAAATACCAAAATATAAATTCGTACATGACAGAGTTCAGCAAGCAGCCTATTCTCTAATTGCTAAAGACCAAATCAAGCAAATACACTTAAAAATCGGGCTGCTTCTCTTTAAGAATACTCCAGTTGCCGAACGGGAAGAAAATATTTTTGAGCTTGTCAATCATTTCAATATTGCAGCCGAATTTATTACCCATCAAGCTAAACGTAATGAGTTAGCTGAAATGAGTCTGATGGCTGGACGTAAAGCTTTGGTATCAACAGCTTATTCATCGGCACTGAAGTATTTAACTATTGGAATTGAGCTACTAGCAGATGATAGTTGGGATACTAAATACGATCTCACCTTAGCTTTGTATAATACAGCAACAGAGGCGGCCTATCTCAGTGGTGACTTTGAATATACAGAAAAATTTGTCCAGGTTGTGTTGCTAAAAGCGAAAACTTCACTAGATCAAGTGAAAGCTTATGAAGTTAAAATACAGTCTTATGGCGCACAAGGAAAAGAACTAGAAGCTGTCCATATTGCAAAAACCTTTTTGAAAACTTTGGGAGTAGAGTTCCCTACAAATCCTAGCCAATCAGATATTCAGTTAGCGATAGAGACAACATCTGCAAAATTGGCTAATAGATCCATTCAAGACTTAATTGAACTGCCAGAAATTACAGAAGCGCAACCACTGATAATCATGCGTATTCTATCTAGTTCAATTGGTCTTGCTTATACAGTTGCGCCAGAATTATTACTGTTTATTATTCTGAAACAGATCAATTTATCAATCAAATTTGGTAATTCTCCTTTGTCTGCTTTTGCGTATGTGATGTATGGAGTAATGTTGTGTGGGGTAATAGGAGATATTGATTCTGGATATAAATTTGGGAAACTAGCTGATAGTTTGTTACCTAATTTCCAAACAAAAGAAGTAACTGGCAAGGTGATGGAAACATTTAATCACCTTGTCAGACATTGGAAAGAGCATCTAAAGCAAACATTGAAACCCTTACTTGAGTCTTATACAACTAATCTCGAAGTAGGAGATATGGAATTTGCAGCTTATGCTCTTTATGGTTACTCCCAACATGCATACTTCACAGGTCATGAACTAATAAAACTTGAACAAGATATAGAAGTATATAGCAAGACCATTAAGCAAATAAAGCAAGAAAGAGTATTTTATTGGAATGAAATATTTCGGCAAACAATCTTGAATCTGCTAGGAAATGTTCAAAATCCGCAGAGTTTAACTGGTACAGCTTATGATGAAGAGAAAATGCTACCACTTCATCTAAAAGCTAAAGATGGAGTCGCACTATTTTTCCTATATTTCTGCAAACTTCAGGTATGTTATCTGCTGGCTGATTACTCTCAAGCTCTGAAAAATACTGTCATAGCAGAAAAGTACTTATATGCTGGTGTCGGCATGTTTGTTACTGCTCAATTTTATTTCTATGATTCATTGACGCATCTAGCAGTCTATTCTGATTTCGATGAATTTGAACAAAAAGAAATCCTGCATAGAGTGACAGAAAATCAGAAAAAAATGCAAAATTGGGGAGATCAGGCTCCCATGAACCACTTGCATAAATTTTATTTAGTAGAGGCAGAACGGCATCGAGTTCTTGGTCAATATCTTGAAGCGATAGATAATTATGAGAAAGCTATTTCTCTTGCCAAAGAAAATGATTACATTAACGAAGAAGCTCTTGCTTGCGAATTAGCGGCTATATTTTATCTCAAATGGGGTAAACAAAGAATTGCCCAATTCTACCTCACTGATGCCTACTATTGCTATGTTCGCTGGGGAGCATTAGCTAAAGTTTATGACTTACAAAAACGCTATTCTGAATTGCTTCTCCCGATGATTCAGCAAGAAGAACCTAGCTATTCTTACAGTGAAAAAAATCTACCTGAACTGAGTCTATACCTATCTACACTTAGCAATAAATCTACTCTGATCACGAATGAAACTGTGATTGGCTCCAACACTAGTATTTCAGATATGTTAGATTTGGGGACTGTGATTAAAGCTTCTCAAGCCGTGTCTGGAGAGATTGAACTGGAGGCACTCCTTTCTACTTTAATGGAAGTTGTCATGGAGAATGCAGGAGCTTCTAAATGTGTGCTGATATTGAGTGAAGCTAATAGCTTAGACTTAACTGTTGCCGCAATTAGTCCTGGTTCTACTTTTAGAGATACTCACGAGTTTTTATCTATTCCTTTAGAATCCAGCGATTGTGTTCCTATCTCTTTGATTAATTATGTCAAACGAACCCAAGAAATATTAGTAATTGATGACATTAAAGCGAAAGCTTCTTTTGCAGTAGATAGTTATATTAACCGTGAGGAGCCAAAGAGTATATTATGTATTCCGATGCTTAACCAGGGTAAATTTCTGGGACTGATTTATCTAGAAAATAATTTAACTACAGGAGCATTTACACGCGATCGCCTAGAAGTTCTCAAGCTGTTAACTATCCAAGCTGCAATCTCTTTAGAAAATGCCATTCTCTACAATAATTTGGCTGAAGCGAATGAGCAATTGGAGAAGTACAGTCATATATTAGAGGAAAGGGTGGTAGTAAGAACAGCAGAACTTAACGAAAAAAATCAGCATTTGCAAGAAGCTCTAGAAGAATTACAAAGTACCCAAAGTAAATTAATCCAAAGCGAAAAAATGTCTTCATTAGGGCAAATGGTGGCGGGAATTGCCCATGAAATTAATAACCCTATCAATTTTATTCATGGTAATATTACTCACGCAAGTGACTATGTTCAACAATTGCTAGATTTAATTAATCTTTATCAGCAACAATATCCCCATCCCTCAGCAATAGTGGAGCAAAAAATTGAGGAAATGGATCTAGAATTCCTGACAGAAGACCTCCCAAAGGTTCTCGACTCGATGAAGGTAGGAAGTTCCCGTATCCGAAATATTATTCTGAGCTTACGTAACTTCTCTCGGCTAGATGAATCGGAAATGAAGCCTGTCAATATCCATGAAGGCATCGACAGTACCCTTATGATTTTGCAGCACCGACTCAAGGAAAAGAGCGACCGACCGGAAATTGAAGTCTTTAAAGAATACGCACAACTGCCGGATGTTATTTGCTATGCTGGTCAACTCAACCAAGTGCTTATGAATATTTTAAGTAATGCGATCGATGCTTTAGAGGACTACAACAATGGCGAAGATTCTCCAAGGAGAAATCCTCAGATTCGTATTCGTACTGAATTAGGAGAAGTAAACACGTTAAAGATTCGGATTGCTGATAACGGTTATGGCATGACTGCACAGGTGCAGCAGAAAATATTTGATCCATTTTTTACCACTAAGTCCGTAGGAAGTGGTACGGGGTTGGGGTTATCAATTAGCTATCAAGTGGTAGTAGACAAACACAAGGGTCAGTTAAGCTGTGAATCAACTCTGGGAGAGGGAACTGAGTTTGTGATTGAGATTCCACTGCAACAGTGAGACAAGCTGTTATATCATGTCCGCTAAATCACTTACGATATGTCATTGGGATCGCAACGAAGTAAAGCGAAGCAATCGCAAAGGTTTTGGGATTGCAACTCTTAGAGACGCACTCGCGTTCACTACGCTAACGCTTCGTACCCTGCGGGAACGCCAAGGGCGAATGCAATGACAAGTGTTTAACCAGACATGATATTACGCATTTACAGCAAAATTCAGAATGGGCTACGCCCAGCGGTGCTAACAGAATTCAGGAATAAAAAACACTTTATACCTTGCTTCTCACTTCTATACTTGACTTGCCGCGATCGCCAAATCATTGAGAGATGGATGTTGTTTTTGTTTTGCTTGTAATTCCTCACCCAGATGCTTGTAAGCAGATGGATCTATTGGCATCAGAAATTCCCCAATCAAGTTCCCTGCTTGACGGCGGCTATTCAAACCCATATCTTGAAGCAATTCATCAATATAATGGAATGTAAAAGGAGTTACACATGCTCCGCTGACGAAAGCATAAGGCCTATCTTTCTTTCTCCATTCCAACTCTGCTGTTACATCCTGTAGCATCTGTTGGGGGGATGGTAAAGGTATACCTTCTTTGACATACTCTGATAACCACCTAGCACCAATTTCTGCTGATAACTGGGCACAGAAAGTATAGTTATAACCAACAAAACCCATCTGTGGAACATGAGGATGAATCAGATGGCGATAAAGATGGATAGTGCCTTCCTGATCAAATACATGTCTGCGATACTTATCTTCTAAAAAGGGGATATCCTGAAGAAAACCTGTGCCAAAAATAACAACATCTGCCTGTATTTGTTCGCCGTTATCCAATTCGACGCCACTAGCAAAAAATTTGTTGATCTTGGTCTTGATAGCACGAATTTTACCCGCACGTACATGCTCAAAAAAGCCTTTAGGTACTAAGGCGATACTACAGCCAATCAATTTGTTCATCGGTTGTTTGGGCACCATCCCACAAGCATCAAGGGGAAGCTGTAAGCGTAGGATAGTTTCATTCAGCCGCCAGAATGCCCACACCAGAGGCTTGCCAAAACTATGCAGCCACTTTTCCCATCCTTGAAGTTTATGATAGGGCATCCAAATTTCTGCAAACCGACTTAGGAAAATATACTTGATGTTCAACAGACCGAGAAAGAAGTTGGGAACTTTCCACAGCGCTTGACGGAACACAAGGGTACATTCCTTGGCTTTGCTTGCTGCGAGATTCGCCAAATCGGTGGCTGACTTGCCAAAACCGACAACAACCACTCGCTTGCCCTCAATTACAGAGCCGTCATTAAAGTTGTTAGTATGTATTACCTGACCTCCGGCGGCAATGAACTCTTCCATCCCTGGCAAGTTAGGAATGTAGGGAATATCATAAGTGCCATTGCACACAATCACAAAATCAAACTCGTAATTTTGTTTTCCGATCTCCTTACCATCTTCTTGAAAGCTAACACTAACCATCCATCCAGGAGTATTTCCTGATTTGCGCTCCACTTTAGTGACGTTTGCACCGAACTGAATTTTTTCTGTGACGCCAAAGTGTTGGGCATAGGATTCAAGGTAAGCGCATATTTGCTCTCCTGAAGGCCATTCGGGATAAGAGGCAGGCATAGGATAGTCTGAGAAAGCATAGGTGTCTCTGGGATTTTGAATTGACAGTCCTGGGTAAGCCCTCGACCTTTCCCACACACCACCAAGTCCCTGTCGTTTCTCAAACAGTGTCACTTCGTAACCTTCTTCAATAAATGTCTTTGCTGAGACTAATCCGCTGACTCCAGCCCCAATCACGCATACTTGTTTCACTATCATCTTGGATTCTCCTAAAATTATGAAATTAGCGTAGGAATCTGATGTGAGCGATCGCTAACCGCATTAAGATACTCTGACTGTTCTTGTGACTTCATTACATGAGTTAAGTATTCATACTGAGACGGCAAGGTTGAAGTTAGGTAATTGGCTCTTTCCCTAATTTCCAAAAATGCAGCTTCAGCATTGTGATTTCCGATATGTTCTAAAATGGGAAGACTGCTTTCAGGTATGTAATTTAGCCCCAACAACATTACCGAATAAGAGTAAGACTCGAAGCCGTGGTATTTTGGGTTGATAGTCTTATTGCTGGGTAGTCTATTTTTCCATAACCTTAATTTTTCCTGTAGTTCTTCTGGAACTTTGATATTGTTCTTAGTTGCTTTCCAGAATTCTGTGTCGGTGCGATTGCTAGCATAGTAATGAAGTGTCAAAAATTCTCGCACACCATCTATGCAGTCAGCAATAACTTTGTTATAGCTATGAATTAGCTCTTGATTGAAAGATTTGCTGGGAAAGTGGTTAACTAACTCTTCAATTCCATGTTGAATAAAGAAGATGCCAGTAGATTCTAGTGGTTCCACAAATCCACTGGAAAGACCAATTGCTACACAGTTTTTCACCCATGAGTTTCTGTTACGTCCAATCCGCATCTGGATATGAGAGGCTTGACGATTCTCAGCAGCGGCTCCCAAATGCTGGCGAAATTCCTGTTCTGCGTCTTCGGCAGAAATGAATGCACTGGAATAAACATACCCAGTACCATTTCTGCCATACAAAGGTATGTTCCAGACCCAACCAGACGAAAGCGCAGTTGAGGTGGTGTAAGGGTTGATACCATCTTTTTGGATATCGGTTGGTATTTGCATGGCGATCGCGCGATCGCACAACAGTGAATCTGAGTAAGAAATGAATGGCTCACCAAGGGCTTTATTAATCAAAAGACCACGGAAACCAGTACAATCAATGAAAAGATCGCCGCTGAGAATACCATGCTTGTTGGTTGTGAGACTATCTATGCTCCCATCCTCAGTTAACTTAATATCCACCACATCATCAACAATTTGCTTCACTCCCCTTTCCATTGCATAATCTTTCATGAATCTTGCCAGTAGATTCGCATCAAAATGATAAGCATAGGGGTACTGAATCTTTAACTTATCCAGGATATTTTTCTTGACGATATGCTCTTGAGAAAATTCATTTTGAACTTTGTTATCAAAGACTTTACCATCTAAATATCTCGGTGACAGTTTATGGTCGCACAGCCAAGGAGTTAGAAAGCAAGCATAATCAAATGCTTCTTGGTCTTTCTTCATTTTCAGCCACCATTCCGAGATATCAAAGCCATCAATTACCTCATATCTCTGAAAAGGATGGTAGAAATGTTGCCCTTTTGCATTCCAGTTGACAAACTTAATTGCCATCTTATACGTTGCATTACATTTTGGCATCCATTCATATTCTTGTAGCCCTAGAAAATCAAAGAATACTTTGATGGTACTAAAAGTTGCTTCCCCAACACCAATTTTGGTGATATTAGATGATTCCACCAGAGTAATATTGATATTTTTGTCTAGTGCTTTACTCAAATAAGCTGCCGTCATCCAACCGGATGAACCACCACCAACAATTACAATATTTCGTACATCCTGTACATTCTGCGACATAGCAAAAGCTCCTCTTTAAGTCTAAAATTAAGTAGGGAAGTAAATTACAAAAAGCTTGTTCAAGAATTTAGACAGCTTTCAATTCTTGCTCGATTTTATGGGTTTGGGCATATACCAAAAGCCCATTTGTAAATTGCGTGAAAACTGTAAATAAGTTCTCAACTAATTCCAAAGCTTCTTGGCGATTTGCTTCTGATATTTCAATGTCTTGTAAAAGTTGCTCTATTCCAGATGTACCCGTGATGTGACCAGTTTCAACATTCAGATGAAAATCAGCAAAATATCGGCATGGTTTTTGGGTAATGGCTTTAATTTCTGTACCCACCTCTGCCGCATTTGAAAACATAATGTTTCCGGTCGCTTCGAGAACTTCAATAATTATGATCTTCTGAATGGGAGTAGCGTTTGAAGTATAGCGATATAGCTGATAGTTTAGCCAGCGAGCATTCTTAGTTTCTTCACTCCAAAGAAATTTTAATGCCTCACTAAAATTCAATAATTTATCAAGTTCTAGATTCTTCAAATCTTCCAAAAACCACAGCCAATGATGATCGTCTTCATAAGTATGCTTGTTAATTAGTGCCTGAATTGGATCGTTTGTTGGTTCTGTTCGCAAAAAATACTTATTTAGTTCTCCAAAATTCATAATAAAATGAGCGGCGCATGGTGCCCAAGCTAACCTTTGTCTGGGATTTATACTTTTGTTTTGCATAAAATTAAACAAGGGCAGTTGAGCATATTCTTGTTTATTTTTTTCAATCAATACTAGTACTTCTTGCATTTTTAGTGATACCAATTTTCAATTTTTAATATTCAAGCAAAAGTAGCTTCCCGGCTTGGTTGTAGAAAGTATAATCTGCCCCAGTTTTGGTTTTTAAATACCCAAAGTTTTTTGATAGTAATTAGTTCAAAATCCACTATTTAAGTAGCAGATAATGTCTAATTTGTTATATTGCAATATGCTTTAGTTAAGGGTTTGTAAATAATTGGTCTTTTAAGTGCGATAAATCTCTACATCAGGGTTGTAAGTGTATTTTGTTATATTGTATTGAGACTAACGCTAAATTGTAACCAGCTAATTTACCGTTATTTTTTTTACTTTAGCTTCAATATATCTATGTAATAAACGCAGCTTTTACTTAAGTATGTTTGTTAAGAAATTGTCTTATACAAGCATTTACTTTGCCCAGAAGAACCAAATTGGTCAATTAAGGGTTCTACCCTAGCTGAGATTTGAAAGCAGGCTCGTATATACTTGGAAAGATTTTTAGATTTGTTATTGCTAAATATAGTATTAATAATTACTTACCAGTCTTCAGTATTAATTGTAGACTCAGTAGTACGCTCAAATTCTTCTGGTGCATGTTGCAGGTGAACTTGGGCATTAAACCAAGAAAATGTCCCAGAAGTCACAGAATGGATCAAACCAATATGCTTGGGTTAAGGGCTACTAGCAACAATTTTGGGTTTTCGATACGCGATAAATCGCCGTCCCTACAAGTGTTTTGGGCTATAAACCCTTGGTTATAAGTGATCGGCGTAGGCGATAATGCGATCGCCTTTTTAGTTAAGAGACTTCCAAATAAAAAAATAATCAATCGCTTTGGGGAGACTTGGGAGAGATATTGCTACCTTGTCCCCCTGCTCCTAGCTTTGGTATTGTGTTAGGGCGATCGCTACTCTCAACTCTATGACTAGTAAACGCTTTTATCACATTGGCTTTGGGCAAGATGATTTGGGTTCATCGTCTCCCAGGATTGCCCTATTATCTGGCGATCCAGAGCGATCGCGTCTAATTGCCCAAACTTATTTACAAGATATACGCGTGTTGTCAGAAAATCGCGGACTCAATAGCTATGTGGGATACTTACCTAATGGTCGCCGTATCTTATCAGCTACAAGTGGTATGGGTGCGCCTTCATTAAGTATTGTAGTCAATGAGTTGGTGCAAGTAGGAATCCGGCAAATCATTCGTATTGGAACTTGTGGTTCTATTCAACCCCACATAACCGTTGGTAGTATTGTCATTAGCAGTGCAGCATTGTGTCGCCAAGGTGCAGCTAATGACATTGCACCTGTGGAGTATCCAGCCGCAGCCGATCCTTTTCTGACAGTCGCTTTAGTTAAAGCCGCACGAGAATTAGAGGTTGAACATTACATCGGGATTACGGCATCAGTTGATACTTTTTATGAAGGACAAGAACGCACCGACTCAGCAAATCCATATTTAATGCGATCGCTGCATGGCATTACAGAAGAATATCGACGCTTGAATATCTTGAATTACGAGATGGAATGCGGCACACTATTCAAAATGGCAGGAGTGTATAATTTTGCAGCAGCGGCTATTTGCGGTGTAGTAGCTAGGCGTACTGTTAGTGAAAATATCATTCTAGAACAAAGAGACATTGCTGTGAAAAATGCGATCGCAATTGCTGTAAATGCAGCAGAAAAACTGGAGTAAGCTAAAAAATTTATCTTACAGCTATTTTCAGGTAAATAGACCACGCGGTAGGGGCACAGCATTGCTCATTGGTGTCAACTTAAGACCGAACCCTTTTCAACTCTCGTTTACAGCCTCCGACTGGGAACGAGGCAATCTCAAAGCTGGTTCTTGTAATTAGTATGTCACACTTAATCTGCTCTAAGTGTTATTATCATGTCTTTACCTAATCTTTAATTTATCAATCAGTAATCCTAGTTAAGATGTATTGAGTAAAATGCAATTTTATTTTCTAAAGGCACATAAGTAAAAAATCACTATAGCGCTTTTCCGTTGAATCTAATATATACCTAACCATTAACCCCTTATATATAAGGGAAAGTGAGTAATATTGTATATATATCTCCTTTGATTAGAGAGGTCATAGCATATTGCATATAAACATAACCGCTATATATAAATATGGTGTTTTTGGATTAATAATCTGGGATTTTGACACAAATTTTGCAGTAGTTATGAGTAATTTAGTTATCAAAAAATATCAGAGAAATTGGAGAGCAATATAATATGAAGAATGCTTGGAAGCGTTGGATTACGACAGTTAACCTAGCTGCAATCGCAATAATGCCGACGCTGATATTTTTAGCATTCTCTCATCAAGCAACAGCAGACGATCCAGGAGCATGTTACATGGTAACTTCCTCTGGTAAAACTGTTGGATTAGGAAGGCTTTGTGGCAATGCTAATATAATTGCACCTCCAGACAACGAAGTTTTTCGAGTTCCCATCAAACGCCGTTTTGGTGGAACTCCTGTGATTGATGTCACTTTCAATGACAAAAAAACCTTTGAAATGATTGTAGATACAGGTGCTAGTGGAACGATTATCACTCTAAATATGGCGAATACACTTAAACTTCAGGCTACGGGTACAATGCAAGCCCAAATTGCTGATGGTAGCGAAGTAGAATTCCCAACTGGTAAAGTAAAATCCATTGCAGTAGGTGGGGTTACAGGTAATAATCTTCAGGTAGCGATCGCACCAAAAGCAAGTATCGGCTTACTGGGCCACGATTTTTTTGGCAACTATGACATCAAGATTCTGGAGAAAGAAATCGAATTTCATCACCGCTAATGCTTGGAGTTGGAACTAGGGACTGGGGATTGGGGACTAGGGATTGGGGATTGGGAAAAGCAGTACGCGAGGACTAAGTTTTAGTCACAAAGACTGGCTACTTTACCACAGAGTTGCAAATCCCTAATCTTGATTCTTCTTGTTTACAATAACTTGAAGCCGAGGTTATTAAGAATTTCACGCAAGCGATCGCGTCCTCTCAAAGCCTCCACTGTTGCAATTCGCTGGGCTGAGTGTTCTGACCAATCGCCGGCTACATTCATCTTTTGTTCAGTGTAAAAGTCTTTGATGATGTCATTGTAGTGAGCGATCGCTTCTTCTTGTTCTGCTAATTTATAGGTTTCACGGTGCAGCACAGCTGTCTGGGGTAAGCGTGGTTTAATCGCCGCTGGCACATCAGGATTCGGATAACCCACACACAACCCAAATACAGGGAACACAGAAGGCGGTAAATTCAGTAGTGCTGCTACTTCTTGAGGATGGTTCCGTAGTGCGCCGATATACACTGTTCCCAAACCAAGGGACTCAGCAGCTACAGTTGCATTTTGCGCTGCCAATGCGGCATCGATTGTAGCTGTCACAAAGGATTCCAAATATTCTAAAGCATCATGAGATAGTCCGCGACTGTCAGCAACGTAACTTAGACGCGCCAAGTCTGCTAACCAAACCAAGAATAAAGGCACTTGCTTAATGTGTGCTTGATTTGACGCTAGTTTAGATAATTCTTCTTTGCGTTCTTGGTCTTCGATTGCAACTACACTCCAGGTTTGTAAATTAGAGGAAGTAGATGCAGATTGGGCGGCTGCAATTAGCAACTCTAGAGTTCCTGGTGGTAGAGGATCTGATACATAAGACCGGATCGAACGGTGAGATAGCAGTGATGTCAGCGAATCATTCCATTCAATTTCCGAATTGAAAGGAGTTTCACCGTAGCGCGATCGCAGTAGTTCTGTAGCATTAGTCATAATTAATTCCAAGATTTACATTTCAAAAGTTGTCAATTGTTTTGCTACTAATACCAATTTAATCTGTAGGGGCATACATTTCTATGCCCTTACAACTGATTCATTGTACTAGTTTAAGTTTTTGGTGAAAAAGCAGCGTATTCTTCTTTTGTCAACACTGCATCCTTCACTTTTACCTCTTTGGGAATTAACTTCAATTTGTAATATGTATCTGCAACACCTTGTTGGAGATTTATCAAATTGTCATCAACTGGTACAAGCCCAAAAGTTCGTCTGTTAGTTGCCTTCCTCATCGTTTCTAGATCAATTCCTAACACAGGTGCAAGAGTTTTTGCTACTTCTTCTCGATGGGTTTTAGACCATTCTTCTAGATTTTGAATTTCCTCCAGTATTGCCTTGACAGTTTGCGGATTTTCTGTAACAAACTTGCGGGTCATCAAATAATATCCTCCCTGTTTATTAATTCCCGTGCCATCAATCAGGACTCTGGCTTTAGTTGCCTCTTGAGCCGCTGCATAGAATGGGTCCCAAATTACCCAGGCATCCACACTACCCTTGACAAATGCCGCGCGGGCATCTGCTGGAGCCAAATATTTAGGTTCAATGTCTGTATATTTCAATCCAGCTTTTTCTAAAGCTTGGACTAACAATAAGTGGGCACTAGATCCTTTTTGAAAGGCAACTTTTTTACCTTTTAGGTCAGTAACTTTTTTAATTTGTGAATTTTGGGGAACAAGAATTGCTGAACCAGCCGGACTAGCAGCAGTACCAACAACATAAGTTAGTGATGCTCCCGCAGCTTGGGCAAATATTGGCGGTGATTCTCCTACTGGGCCGATGTCAATGCTACCGACATTCATCGCTTCTAGTAGTTGTGGCCCCGCTTGAAATTCAGTCCACTGTACAGTGATACCTTCAGGTGCTAAACGCTTTTCTAAAACACCCTTAGCTCTCAACAAAATGGTCGATTTTTGATAGCCAAATCTGACTACTTTTGCATTGGAAGTAGAATTACTAACAGATGTGGCGCTGGGATTGGGGGCATTAACTGTAGGTGTCGATGAACAGGCAGCAAATAGCAAGCTCAGACAAAGACCTGTAACAAAAGCCCCCACTATTGGCAAAGGAGAAGAAAAGAATAACTTATAATACTGGTTGCTAAAGGGGATATTCCTGAATTTTATGAATGATATCCACTTGGCAATGAAACGACGCAAGATTAAGTTAATCATCAATATGATTTCTCCGAACTATATGAATACTATAAACTTATAGGTTTACCGGAGTATACGACAATAGGGTTCAATCAAGCAACACCTTCGCCAATTTACGAGTATTCGCTTTGGGGAGACAAGGAAGAGGGGGGAGGCTACCTTGTCTACCTTGTCCCCCTGCTCCTATTCCCGCATTTCTCACTCTTCAGTAGGGGCGGGTTAACAGATATGATCCATCATTGATGAATGTCTCGCTTAACCCGCCCCTACGACCTCTGCACTTCAGTTTGATAAATCTGGTGAGAAATCCAGGCTATTGGATGCAAAAATTGAGTAATTTAATTTTTGGAAGTTCCAAAGCTAGACTACCTCTATTTTGGGTTAAGGTTTTGTTAAAGAATATTTACTAAAAACATAATCACAGTTTAATGCTCTATCACTAGTCTTAATTCTCGGTAGTTCATTCTAGTGATGTCATGTTGACCAAACCTGATAGACAAAAATGTTTAAACTATGCATCTATCGGTGCAGTGATTATGGGGCTGACTGGAGGGCCGATATTCTCCACTCTTGCCCAGGCTGAGGAGATTAGAACCCTGACTCCGATCAAACACGTCATTGTCATTGTTGGCGAGAACCGAACCTTCGATCATCTCTTTGGTACTTACCAACCGCGATCAGGGCAGACAGTTTCTAATCTGTTATCCAAGGGCATTATCAATGCTAATGGAAGACCTGGGCCGAACTTCCAAGCAGCAACTCAATATAAAGCTTCCGTCACCAACACCTTCTCGATAAGTCCTGCTAACAAAGAACCCTATACAACGCTACCACCACCGAAAGCTGGTGGTGGAAAAGTTGCAAGTGACACAAGTCCACCTCCCTTTAAGACCTTGGCTGCTGCCCAAGCTGCCGAACCTGCGCTGCTACCGGAGGATGTCAAGCTGCTACTGACAGGTGCAACTGGATTGCCGAGTGGTACTGTTGATACCCGAATCCAGAACGTCAATAACTTACGGAGTGGCCCTTTCCAACTAACGCCTAGCCTGCCTTATGACGCTTACGCAGCTAGCCCTGTACACCGCTTCTATCAGATGTGGCAGCAGGTGGATTGCAGCATTAGCCATGCCAGTGCAGAGAATCCTAGTGGCTGTCTTAAGGATCTTTTCCCTTGGGTTGAGGTAAGTGTTAGCGCAGGTAGTAATGGGAAGCCATTTTCGACCTTCACCGATAAGGAGGGGGCTACCTCTATGGGCTTCTACAACGTCAATGACGGAGATGTGCCATACTTCAAGTCTCTGGCTGATAACTATGCAATCAGCGATAACTACCACCAACCTGTTATGGGTGGTACTGGCGCAAACTCAGTAATGATTGGTATCGGTGATGCCATTTGGTACAGCAATGGTAAAGGCAATCCAGCGACACCGCCGCCAAATGAGATCGAGAATCCCAATCCGCAGCCTGGAACCAACAACTTCTACACCCAGGATGGCTATTCTGGTGGTACTTATACCAATTGTTCTGACTCCAGTCAGCCAGGGGTAAGACCTGTTTTGAATTATCTGAATTCCCTCCCCTACAAACCAAAGTCTAACTGTGCAGCGAATACCTACTATCTGCTGAACAACTACGATCCTGGCTATTTTGGTAACGGAACAGTTAACAACGGGGTCACTAACAATGGTTTTGTGATCCCGCCGTCACCCATTCGCACCATTGGTGATGCGTTGTTGGAAAAGAGGATTTCGTGGCGATACTACGGTGAAGGTTGGAATAAATACGTTCAAAATCCCACCAGTAACACCAACGTCTATTGCAACATTTGCAACCCCTTCCAGTACGTGACGTCAATTATGGCGAACGAGAAGGTACGAACGGAGCATTTGAAGGACACCACGGATCTGGATAATGATATTCACAACAATTATCTACCCGCCGTTTCCTTTGTGAAGCCTGGTGGCTTACTTGACGGTCATCCAGCATCATCAAAATTTGATCTGTTTGAAGCTTTTACTAAGAAGATTATCAAAGAGGTTCAAAGCAAGCCCGAACTCTGGAAAGACACAGCAATCCTGATTACAGTTGATGAAGGTGGTGGATATTACGATTCTGGCTACATTCAGCCCCTCGACTTCTTCGGCGACGGAACACGGATTCCTTTAATTGTGGTGTCGCCATATTCTCGTGGTGGTCGCGTTGTTCATACGTATTATGACCATGTTTCAATTCTGAAGTTTATCGAGAAGAATTGGAGACTGTCACCACTCACCAGTCGTAGTCGTGACAATCTACCCAATCCTGAAACCCGCCGTAAAAATCCCTATGTACCGATTAATGGCCCAGCCATCGGCGATTTGAGCGATATGTTCGATTTCTCAAGACATTCGCGATTTGATAGGCATTGGTAGAGAGTAAAAACTCAGGTGCAACGAATGAGATTCTAATGGAGGCGATCGCAGTTTGAACTAAGCAATTCTGTCAATTGACAGTTTGAGGTCATAAACAATTTGTCAATAAGTAATAGTGCTGAAAATTTTGCGAAAAACAGACGTAGGAAACACAATTTTAGGGCTGACGATGCCTACGCCTAAGCGTCATTAAAACAAGCGCCATTTATCCTGACCGGAAAAAGCATTTACACAAGTTAATTAAATAGCCACACTTCATATTTGTTTGAAGTGGTTGTGAAAATATTCCAAAAAAGCATTTACACAAGTTAATTGAATACCCGCACACCAGCATTTATTTTTAGCCAAGTACTATTGACAAAAAGAATTTCATCTTAACTTGTCACGAATAACAAGTCTGTCCTACTGGGAAATGCATAGTGCAGTGCTTGCAAGGGGGAAAGTGCGATCGCCCCCGCGAATCTTCAAGGCATATCTCCGAATATGAATATAGAGACGTAGTACTCTACGTCTCTACAAGGGTTATGGATAATGCACATCCTCAAGTAGTCAGTTTTTTTTAACAAACGGCCTTCTCTACGAAATGCTACGCGAACCCATAGCGTCTTGTAGAGAATAATGCAAAAGAAAAGAAGGAAGAAATACTTAACTCAACGGTATTGCAGTATACTAAGAAAGTCAGGGAAAGTCGAGATAAAAATAGAGATAAGTGGGGTAATTAATACTTTCTCGCCTATTGTCGCAGTGACAAAAAACATACCACTAATTCAGTAAGTCAGGCTCTTCGCGCACAATCCTGTCGTAAAGGGGCTGAAAGCCGAACCACCCACTTGTATGTGACCCTACTTGAGTTTGAGTTAAACGAGCTGTTTCGTGTTTAATAGTAGTTGGTCTACCCGCTGCTTCTGCTAGCAATTGGGCTTGGCATGATCGCTCTAAGCTAATGTACCAGAAAGCAGCTTCATCTACTGTATGTCCCACAGTTAAAATGCTGTGGTTACGTAAGATAATAGCTTTCTTTGACTCCAAAGCTTGGGCCAATCGCAGACCTTCAGAAGTTTCTAAAACAACACCTGTAAAATCGTCAAACAGGGCATGGTCTTCGTAAAAAGCACAAGAATCTTGAGTCAAGGGGTCAAGGAGACGCCCCAAACTAGACCAGGCTTTACCATAAAGGGAATGGGCGTGAGCCGCCGCGATGACATCAGGTCGAGCTTCATGAATCTGAGAATGGATGGCGAAAGCAGCTTGATTTACCTGAGCATCACCTTTAACCACCTCACCTTCTCTGTTAACTAAGATCAGGTCAGAAACTCGGATATGACCGAAGTATGTCCCTAATGGATTGACCCAGAAATGGTCTGTAAACTCTGGATCGCGAGCTGTAATATGTCCGGCGATTCCCTCACTGAATCCAAATTTGCCAAACAGGCGAAAGGCAGCAGCGAGGCGTTGCTTACGGTACAGGCGTTCGTCTTCAACTCGATCAAATACTGGGGGTTGTGGTCTATCGTACTTGGGCATGTTCTTTTTCCTCTTCCTCTTTACAGGGAGCGTTGGAATATCCAGAGCGAAAGGATTTGACGCTGTGAGATTCTGGGATGAACTGGTGACGCAAAATGCAACCAGTATCATTACCTAGAATATGGATAGATACAGATGCGCTCTGGGATGTGGTTTTGACGGCGTGGATATCACCATCTGGCGGTAACAGGCGGTAGATATCTCCTGGTTGAAGCGATCGCACTTCAGTTACTTGTAATTGTGCGTGTCCTTCGGCATCACCGCTATCTACACGGCGATAGACTGTTTCTTCTTGATTGCCTTGATATAAACCAATCAATCCCCAAGCTAAATGGTCGTGGACGGGAGTTGTGGAACCTGGGGGAATCACCAAACTGAATACTGACAGTGAGCGGTCTTTGGCGCGATAAAGTAGCCACTGACCAATACCGCCACCCATCCGGCTTTCAGGATTGACTTGGGCAAACTTTTCCGGTAGCCATCCCTGTTGGGCAAGGAGTTCTTGAAAATAGGGTTCTAGTCTAGCGAGAGTTTGTGGGCGATCGTCAACAGTACTGGCGCTAATTTCCCGCACCTTTGCGACAAAGGATCGTAGTTCCTGACTCTCAATAAACCATTGGTCTTCCGGTAATGGTTCCAAAATTGTGTGGTTTGTCATCTATACTCCTCTGTTTGGGAGGCGACTAATATTAATACCAATTTTGTTATCTTTATTGACAATAGTACTAGTAGTTTTAACACCAGGGTGAATCTTAAAGCCAAGTTGCTCAAGTTTTAGATGAGAAAGGGACTCTTTCAGAATGATCGTAAAAGGATATCGCTGAAATACCGTAGCTTTCCCTTGTGACAATAGCAGCCTAGCATGGCTGATGCGTACTGGATATAACGGTTCTTGGTTGGCATCGAGAATGAATACTTTGGTCATGCTATTTTGAAATAATCAAATTATTTACAGCAGTTTTCAGGTAAAATAGCGAGTGCTGTAGTACTTCAATACACTCTGCATACCTCTGCGTTGAAAAACACTACGATTTTACGCAACGCTGCACTAAGCAACAACAGCGGCTTGTCGCTCCCGCCGTTGCACTTCTGCGCGGACTAGGGGAATCACATCACGACCATAGGCGATCGCATCTCCTAAGGGATCGAATCCCCGAATCAATAGAGTAGTTACCCCTGCATCATAGTAATCCACCAAGGACTCTGCGACTTGCTCCGGTGTACCAACGAGGGCAGTAGTATTACCATAAGCACCAGTAGCGGCGGCAATGGGCGTCCATAAGCGTTTGTCGAAAATTTCGCTTTCTTGAGCAAACTGTAATAACCGATTGGAACCCACTGCTTGCGGACGTGCTGAATTAAAGTCGGGAGTGATCGGCAGTTGATTTTCTGTTTTTGCAGCCCGAATTTCCTTAACCCGCGATAAAATCGAGTGCGCTTTTTCCCAAGCTTTCTTTTCAGTAGCACCCAGAATCGGCCGCAACGAGACACTGAAGCGTGGCGATCGCCCTGGCGGTGTTACGGCTTTTACTTCGCGTATCCGTTCCTTAACCGCCGCAATGGGTTCTCCCCACATGGCATAGACATCACTATGCTTTGCACCCACAGGTATTGCTGCACCAGAAGCACCACCAAAATATAGAGGTATATGGGGTTGTTGTAAAGGCTTCACATCTGAGTAAGCATCTTTCACACGATAGAATTCGCCCTCATAATCGAAGGGAGTATTACTCGTCCACACCCGCCGCACAATATCGAGGTACTCATCTGTACGGCGATAACGCGTATCGTGGTCAAGCCAATCACCATCGCGTTGCTGTTCGGCATCACTGCCACCTGTAATAATGTGTACAGCAATGCGACCATTAGTAAAATGATCTAAAGTTGCCGTCTTCCGGGCGAAGAGTGTCGGAGCCACAAAACCAGGGCGGTGGGCGATTAAAAATTTCAACCGTTCTGTTGCCGCCGCCGCGAAGGAAGCCACAGTTAAGCCATCGGGGCCAGTTGAGCCATAACCAACCAATACCCGATCAAAACCACCCTCCTCATGTGCCTGAGCAAACTTGCGGACATAAGCGGCATCTATAGAACCACCTGTGATTGAAACTGTCGGCCCATCTAACTCAGATATTTGTCGCGTTCCAATCATCCCAATAAATTCAATTGGCATAGTGCATCACCTCAAAAATTACAAATCTTAATTTGGGAATGGGGCATTGGAAAGAGGCAGAGGGGCGGGGCGCAGCGCATGAAAACTCTTCTCCCTTGCTCCCTGCTCCCTGCCCCCCACCTCCTACTTAGCGGTGGGGCAGATAGTAGCAGCAACATCTACTCTTTTGGGTAAAATCTTTTGCTCTAGCATCCAGTCAGCAGTTTTCTGAATTTTTGCAACATCATCAGCATTTGGTGTGGCAAGTAGTTGCGGCCCTTGATTTTCAGTTACCCGCTTGGCTACGGCTGGAGAGATTTTGATATCTTTGACCAGATATTCGGCTGATTTTGCCGTATTTGCATTCAACCAATCGTATTCCTCGGTTAAACCGCTAAAAGCAGCTTTCACGGCTTCTGGAGATTTAGCCGCCGCCTCATTACGCACAAGCATTACACTGTAGGTAGGAGCTGGATGGGTTGTGGTGATTCTCCTAGCACCATGCTCTAATTCGGCAACTGAAACGTATGGTTCCCAAACTGCCCAAGCGTCCACAGTTCCTTGATAGAGGGCGGGTGCAGCATCAGTTGGCGCTAAAAATACACGCTGAACTTTATCTTTAGAAATTTTCTCTTTTTCCAATACTTTTAATAACAAATACTCACCTGCACCAGCCTGATTTACTGCAACTTTTTTACCTACAAGGTCAGCAGGTTTACGGATAGGAGAATCGCCCCGAACGACGATCGCACTGCCCAATGATTCTGGTCTGGGACGCTGGACAGCCCCAATACAAAGCTCTTGACCGGCAGCAATAGCTGATAACCCAGGAATGTCTCCGCACCCACCAATATCGGCTTGATTCGCGCTAATTGCTTGGAGTAAGGTAGCACATCGGTCAAAGGGGCCAGCCCATTCAACTTTGATATTCTGAGCTACAAGCTTCTTTTCTAACTCTCCTCGTTGACGTGCAATTGGTACTACACCTCCCTTTTGATATCCCAAGCGAATCAAACTAGTTTTTTCTTGAGTTTGATTACTGACATTTTGGGCAGTGGTATTAGTATTTGCAGAGTTACTTGGAGCGCAGCTAGAAATCCCCAAACCTAGCCAGGAACTAGCAATCAATAAGGCACTCAAGGATTTGCTTGAGCGTTGCGGCAATAAAAATAAGAACTTTTTGAATTGATTTAACAACTTTTTTATTACTCCTTTTATTAAAAAAAAAGATAAGAATGAGAGTTTAGATATCAACTCCAGCACTCTCATAGTTAATGCTCATTTAGGGATTTCCAAGTAACAAACTATCCAAATTTTGTGGGGTATCTCACAATCATTTATAGTTGGATATTTTGATTGGGAAGTCTCTTAATTGTGATACTAGTTCCCGTAAATACGGCAAGTCGGTCGGATAACCGTTGAATTAACTACAAGCAGAAATTATCACATACAAAGTTAAAAAGCAATAGGCTAGCTGTGAGGAGAGACAAAGCATAGCTTTAGCTATTTGGGGTTATTGGGATTTACAGCAGTTTTCATGTATTTGAACCATATCTATCGTCAGGGCACAGCATTGCTGTGCCTCTACCGTGTGGTCTATTTAGGGACTGACAAATAAAAAAATATCCAATTAACTTATGTAGGGTGGCCATCTTGCCCGCCCAGGCTATATGCCCACCCCACAATCATATTGGAAAAATATTAGTGCAAATTAAAGGCGCAACAGCTTAATACAGCAGATTTCAGATAAGTGAGGTCATATATCAAGAGATTTTCAACCCTATTCCCCGTTGTAGTCTTCAAGTGGAAATTAGAGAACGCATCAGAAGGGCATAATTGCTTGTAGATGCAGGGTTTTTTCTAACTGCGGATGCTTGAAGCGAAGTTCTCTGGCGTGCAGATGTAACCGACTAGTAACTGCACAGCATCCATAAAGACGCTCGCCTAAAATAGCAATCCCCAGTCCTCGCGCATCAGCCGCATGAACTCTCAATTGATGGGTGCGTCCTGTTAGTGGCGTAAATTCTACGCGGGTGTAGTCTCCTTCTCTTGCCATTACCCGGAATTGTGTCAAGCTGGGTTTGCCATGCTGCCAATCAACTTTTTGATAGGGGCGATTTTCAGGATCTCCCCACAATGGCAAGTCAATTACACCTTGGTCAACTGTTACAGCACCGGCAAGTATGGCTTCATAAACCTTGTGAACCTGGCGTTGCTGAAACTGCTGGCTGAGTTGTCGATGGGTTTGGCGATCGCGTGCTAACAACAAAATCCCGGAAGTTTCTTGATCTAGGCGATGCACAGATGTAAGTGACATACCATCCGGTAACAGATGAGCGAAGCGACTCAAGACACTATCTTGGCGATCGCGATAACGACCAGGTACCGAAAGTAACCCAGCAGGTTTATTTACCGCAATCAGCCATTCGTCTTCATAAATAATGGGTAAAGTGACCTCTCCCCCTTCCCTGCAAGGCAAGGGAGTTGGGGGGTTAGGTCTTAACCCTGAGAGCAAAAACCCCATCAATGGCTGACATCGCTCCGCACATGCTCCATAAAATTCTCCCTGAATTTTATCTTGATTTACCATACTCGGAGAAGGTTCATACTCCGCCTCTTGTGAGCGGTCTTTCAACTCAGCACTCAGCACTCGAAACTCAGCACTTTTCATGGAAGACGCACCCCACCAAAATTCTGCCATTGCCAACGGTTTGAGATTATGTGTTGCCGCATAATGAAGCAGCTTTGGGGCACAACAGTCTCCTGTACCAGTGGGGGAACCTCCTGGCATCAATTCTTGCAATGATTGCGATCGCCCAGAAAAATTAGTCAAGCTATAGCTAGCCTGCATTTGAGCTTGTAATTGACGAGACAGTGCTTTACGCTGTTGTTTCAGTTCACTAATTCGCGCATCTGTTGCTGCAATTAACTGTTGCAGGGGTTGTAATCGGTCATTTTGTTGGCGTTTAAGTTGTCGTCGCTCAATTCCCTGCTGGCGACTTTCTTCATCGAGTTGTTCAAGAGCAATAGTCAGTGCTTCTGGGCTGAGTGTCTTGCAGATTTGCTGACGCTTTTCCTGTCGTTGATGTTTGCAATCGCGATGGCGATCGCTCATTGCTTGCAATTGTTGTTCAAAATCATTTAATAGAGTTTCATATTGCTGGCGTTCGGTCAGTTGCTTCAAGGTCAGAAGTTCTTGCTTAATCGCGTCCAACTGTGCCAAAGTACGGGCTTCCTCGAAAGCAACTTTGTCTCTACCTGGAATTGGTGGCACCCAGCCCTCAACAACACTACAACCATTTAAAAGACCTGAGAAGGCTTTTAGTACCCATTGTTCGCCATTAGGCAGTTCAACCAATAGGATGCCATACATCTTGCCTTCACGAGAATAACAGTCATTATTAGCTAACTCTTGCATTAGTCCGTGGGCGATCGCTTCAGACATTGAGGTGCGGGGTAATTTTAGGCGAAGGCCACTTTCCAGACAGCGGCCTTCGTACCAATAGCTACAAGATAAGTCGCTGATGGCAAAATCGCAGTCGATGAAATCTGAAAGTGGGTGCAAAACTACCATACAGCCTTTAACGAAGAGGTAGGGGGCAGGGAGCGGAGAAAAATGACCTCTGACTCCTGTGGTGGAATGAAGGGGGGAACATGTTCTTACGTCCTCCACTTTTGTTAAGTGGTTCTCGAACAGGAAGGGGTCGAATCCCTTTTCTATTCTATCTCCCCTGCTCCCTGCACCCTGCCCCCTTGCCTCTTGTTCAACTCTCTGGTAATTTAGCAAATGCCTGTTCAACTAACTCCTTTGCCTTCGCATCCAAACGCAGCCAATCCACTTCACCGAGTTCATCAATTAAACTAGTATCAACATCAGCAGATTCCTCAACTGGGCTGTATTTAAGAAAACACACTTGATAACAGAGTTCCCACAAATCGATACTTGCTTGCTGCTGTTGACGCTCTAAACGTAGATGATATCCTGGATGGGGCATCGGCAGACGAGCCAGAGTCTCTCTGATTTCATCTGCCTCTTGGGGCGTTGCAGTTTCCATTGCTTGCAACAGTTCAGTCACCAATGCTTTGATTTCATCAGTGGTGCTAGGCGGCCAAATCAGGACATCATGGTAAGTTCCCGTCCAGGAAGATTCATCAAGCAGCTTGCGGAGATTGTCGATAACCCGAATGAAAGCAGGCTGCATGAGGATTTCAGCCTGTTGCCATGCAACTGAGTTTGTTATTTTAGGTGGCATTGGTAGTAAACAGGGGCACTATAAAGAAAAATAAACAGTCTATGTTTATTAAAAAGCTGCGTTTTTAATCTAAATCTTTTCTCAAGATAGCGGATTTCATTGAAGAAAATTTGGAGATATTTATTACTAGCTGGAAAATTAGGTAAGAACTCTGGGGAGGGAATATGATAGGCAAGCTACTAGATCATCGTTACCAAGTAATTCGAGTCCTCGCGATGGGAGGATTTGGTCAAACCTATATTGCTCAAGATACTAGACGGCCTGGCAATCCCATCTGCGTTGTTAAGCACCTTAAACCCGGAACTGACCCCAGAGTTTTTGATACTGCGAAACGCCTATTCAACAGTGAAGCCGAAACCTTAGAAAGACTGGGCAATCATGACCAAATACCCAGGCTACTAGCGTATTTTGACGACAATCAAGAATTCTATCTAGTACAAGAATATATTGAAGGACATACCTTAGCTGAAGAACTTATCCCTGGTAAGCGCTGGAATGAAAGCCAGGTAATTCAACTGTTGCAGGAAGTTTTAGAAATTCTCGAATTTGTCCATCGCCAAGGCGTGATTCACCGCGATATCAAACCGGATAATATCATTCGTCGCGCTTCCGATAATAAGTTAGTTTTAGTAGATTTTGGGGCAGTGAAGCAACTGCGTACACAAATGGTAGCAGTGGGCGGACAAGCCTCGGCGACAGTAGTTATTGGCACTCCTGGCTATATGCCCACAGAACAAGGGCAAGGTAAACCCCGCCCCAACAGCGATATCTATTCCCTTGGTGTGATTGCCATTCAAGCATTAACAGGATTACAGCCAACAGAATTGCAAGAAGACCCAGAAACGGGCGAAATCATCTGGCGTCATTCAGTAACCGTGAACCATCGACTGGCGGCAGTGTTGTCTAAGATGGTACGTTATCACTTCAAAGACCGCTACCAAAGCGCCACGGAGGCATTGCAAGCGTGTAAAGAGGCAATTAATCCTGTACCAGCACTTTCCACATCTCAAGAAGCCGCCAATAATTCCAGCTACCAAACAGCTAAATCCCAGCCTCAAGTATCTCGCCTGCAAACTGTTGCAGTTGCACCGGCAAATCCTGTCCGCGCGAAACCTGGGCGTCAAGATTCTCAGAAATCCGACCCATGGCCGATATTAATTGGCATATTATTGGCGGGTGGTGCGGCTGCTTTGGTAGCAAATGTATATCCAAATATGAAAAATTTCGCTTTAAATATTACAGGTAATAATACTGCCTTAACAGACAAATGCTTGGCTATTGTCGCGGGAAATTCTAATATCCGTTCTAAACCTAGTTCGATAAATTCTAATAATGTTTTGCAAACTGTTGCTGATAACACCAATTTCGAGGTGACTGGCAAGCGGACAAAAGGAGGTTGGGTAGAAATTAAACTTAAACCTGGTCGTTTGGCTTGGGTCGACTCGGATGAGATAACCAATAATCAAGAATGGAGTTCTTGCTTACGCGAAAAAGGCATTGCAACAAAGATTGTAGATGATAGTAGCTCGATTGCGAATCGACCGACTACCAAAACAAAATCAAAATCGCGGGATGTCGCAACTTCATTACCAGAAAAGTCGAAGGGGTCAGCTGACGATGCTGGGAAATCAGAACGATCGCAGCCTAGTGATAACAGTGCCAATATTATAGAACAAGCAAGACAGAAGTATGATTCAGGGGATATAACAGGAGCGATCGCACTTTTGAGAACAATTCCGGCAAATGCTGCTTCTGGTATCCAAGAGACGGGCAAAATGATTGCCCAGTGGCAACAAGATTGGGCGAAGGCTGAGGCTTTGTCTAATGAGATCAATAAAGCAATAGATGATGGGAAATGGGATAAAGTTTTAGATTATAGAAACCATCCAGAAAAGTTGCCGAATACTCAATATTGGCGAAATAAAATAGAACCATTATTTAAACAAGCAGCCGCAAATCTGGCAAAAGAAGCACTAACTAGACTAGGGAATCAAGGTAATCAAAAGAGTACCGAACAGAAAGTTCCCGATACTAAGAAACCTACCACTACAGAGAGTCCTAATACTATAGAAACTCCTAAAAGTGGCTTTTAACAGGTTGCGAAATTCCCCATCTTCTATACGAGATGCTAAGACGAACAAGTTACTCCGAAGATGGGGATTGCAAAGGCAATTAATTTTTTACACATCGTTAACTTGCGGCTAAATTGCCCCAACCCACATAAGGTAATTTTGCAGCCGTTGACCGAACTTGATCAGCGTTAGCCACCAACTGACCGCAAGCGTCCCAAGTTCCAGAAATAAATGTGCTTCTTGTCCCTTCACCGATCGCAACTGGGGCGGTGTAATCATCAATTTGCACTTGCAAGGTTTCCAGATTTACTGTCACGGCGGCTTGGGGATTAGCAGCAACTAAATCTTGTAGTTGTTTAACAGTCACAGCATCGGCTGTCAGACAAGGTATGCCCATTGCCACACAGTTACCAAAAAAGATTTCGGCAAAGCTTTCACCGATTAAAGCTTGGATTCCCCATTTGGCGATCGCTTGGGGTGCATGTTCCCGTGATGAACCACAGCCAAAGTTACGGTTGACTATTAAAATCTTCGCGCCTTGATACTGGGGTTGGTCAAAGGCGTGTTCACCTTTAAGCGCTTTCCGATCATCAATAAACGCGCCTTCGCCTAAGCCATCAAAGGTAATGGCTTTCAAATATCGTGCGGGAATGATGCGATCGGTATCTATATCATTGCCCACTAAGGGTATACCGCGTCCTGAAACCGTTTTAACTTCACTCACCATAATTTTTATAAGAAACGAACCGCAAAGAACGCAAAGGAAAGAAAGAAAGTTTAAGAGAGTTTTCTCTGTCACAAGATGGGGTTACAGCAACTCGCGCACATCAGAGACTTCGCCTTTAATGGCAGCAGTGGCGACCATCGCCGGACTCATTAACAATGTCCGACCGGAAGAGGAACCCTGTCTTCCTTTAAAGTTGCGGTTGGAGGAGGAGGCGCTGATTTGTCTTCCTTCTAACTTATCGGGGTTCATAGCCAGGCACATGGAACATCCCGGTTCCCGCCACTCAAATCCGGCTTCCTGAAAGATTTTATCCAGTCCTTCAGCTTCCGCCTCTTCCTTCACCCTTTCAGAACCAGGGACAACGAAGGCTTTGATTCCTTCTGCAACGTGGCGACCTTTGGCGATTTTTGCCGCTTCTCGTAAATCACTAATTCTGCCGTTGGTGCAACTACCAATAAAGCAGACATCTATTTTAGTGCCCTTGATGGGTTGACCAGGATATAAATCCATGTAGCGGTAAGCTTCTTCGGCAATAAATCGGTCTTCTTCCAGCAGTTCTTCTGGTTGAGGCACTGACTGATTGACACCGATACCTTGACCGGGAGTAATCCCCCAGGTGACGGTAGGAGGAATTTCCGCCGCGTCAAATACTACTACATCATCGTACTGGGCATCAGCATCACTCTTGATGGATTCCCACCAAACTACTGCTTGATCCCAATCTGCATCTTTGGGAGCAAAATCTCTGCCTTTGAGGTAATCATAGGTGACACGATCGGGATTGACGTAGCCGCATCTAGCACCGCCTTCGATCGCCATATTGCAGACAGTCATCCTTTCTTCCATATTCATTTGTGCAAAGGTCGTCCCTGCAAATTCGTAGCCATAACCCACACCACCTTTTACCCCAAGGGTGCGGATGATATGCAGGATGACATCTTTGGCGTAAACTCCTGGGTTGAGAGTGCCGTTAACTTCTATTTTGCGGACTTTCAGTTTGGAAAGGGCAAGGGTTTGGGAAGCAAGAACATCCCTAACTTGACTAGTACCAATGCCAAATGCGATCGCACCAAATGCCCCATGACTGGAAGTGTGACTATCTCCACAAGCGATCGTCATTCCTGGCTGGGTGATTCCCAGTTCTGGGGCGATGACGTGAACTATACCCTGACTACCAGAACCAATATTGTAAAAAGTTATGTTATTTTCTTGACAATTATTTTCCAGGGCTTGAATCATTTCCTCTGCCAAGCTATCGGCAAAGGGACGCGTTTGATTATCTGTGGGCACAATATGATCGACCGTGGCCACAGTTCGTTCTGGAAACAGTACTTTTAGACCCTTCTCGCGTAACATAGCAAAGGCCTGGGGACTGGTGACTTCATGAACTAGATGAAGCCCGATAAATAGTTGCGTTAGCCCTGAGGGAAGTGTACCAACGGTGTGTAAGTCCCAAACTTTGTCAAACAGGGTACCTTTGCTCATACGTCAATCAGTATTTAAAGAGTCCGGTCTTAAATAGTATCAAAAAAGAGTCTCGGTTTTTGCAGATAACTTAAATATTTTTAAACGCAGAGGGGCACAGAGGTACGCAGAGAATTAGCGATGTCATTCGATGGCTTTTGAGGTAGTAAATGCGAAAATTCTCCGAAATAGTGAGATCCATGATGTAAGTAACTTTATCCTTTTGCACAAGATGTGTTAAGACAAGACGAGATAATTGCACTACCAGGTTATGCCCATAGATTTACGGGAATTTTATCAGGCTAGCGATCCCAGCAGAACTCTGTTTGTCAAAAATAGCTCTGATGGCAAGTATTATATAGATTTTTCCTCGGTACGAGGTGGTGATATTCTTGGCAAGCTGAAGCAGAAAATTACTTTTTTTAAGCCGAATGAACCCACTTGTACTTTATTTACTGGGCATATTGGTTGTGGTAAATCGACAGAACTATTACGGTTACAGGCAGAACTGGAAAAGTTAGATTTCCACGTTGTCTATTTTGAGTCCAGTGATGACTTAGAAATGACTGATGTCGATATTGCTGATGTGCTGCTAGCGATCGCTCGGCGGGTGAGTCAAAGTCTGGATAAAATTACTCTGGAGACACCTAACAAATTTAATGAGTTGCTGCAAGGTGCTTGGAAAGTCTTAAACTCCGAGGTGACGGCGGGAAAAGTTAAGGTTCCAGTGCTTGGTGATGTCGGTTTATCCGCAGATAAAGAAAAGTTTTCTCTGTCTGTGGGTATTGGTGAAATCACCGCGAAGATGAAAAATGACCCAACGCTGCGAGAAAAACTCAATCAGTATTTAGCACCGCAAAAAACTAAACTGCTGGAAGCGATTAATCAAGAATTATTAGAACCTGCGATCGCTAAACTCAAACAGCAGGGTAAAAAAGGTCTAGTTGTAATTGTCGATAATCTTGACCGCATAGATAATCGTGCCAAACCTTGGGGTCGTCCGCAGCAGGAATATTTATTTGTCGATCAAGGTGAGTTTTTAACAAGGCTGAATTGTCATCTACTCTACACTATGCCCTTGGCTTTAAAGTTTTCCAACGATTACGGAATGCTGACTCAGCGTTTCCCAGAAGATCCCAAAGTGTTACCAATGGTACCTGTACAAAAAACTGATGGCAGTGTTCATACACAGGGAATGGCACTTATGCAGCAAATGGTACTAGCGAGAGCTTTTCCTGACTTGCCAGAAGAGGAGCGTTTAAATAAAATTACCGAGATTTTTGATAGTGCTGCTAGCCTTGAACGGTTATGTAAAATGAGCGGTGGTCATGTGCGGGACGTGCTGAGGCTGCTGAATACCTGGATTATGGAAGAAATGAGTCTTCCCCTAACTCGTGAAACTTTAGAGCAAGTTATTCGTTCTCGGCGTAATGAAATCATGTTACCGATTTCTGATGATGAGTGGCAATTGTTACGTCACGTCAAGGAAAGGAAAAAGGTAAGTGATGACCAGGGATATCAAAAACTGATTCGCAGTCGGTTTGTCTTTGAATACCGCGATGGTGGTGAATCTTGGTTTGATGTCAACCCCATATTGGCAGAAGCCAGAGAGTTGCAGTGAAAACAATCCAAGAATCAACTTATAGCCAGGGCGAATGGAATTCGCGGCTACACAAACAAAGCCCACCTCCGTGGGCTAAGAGAAAATCAAGATTTTATAACCCACGGAGGTGGGTTTTGCCTGTGTAGACGCGGTTTCTAACCGCCCTTTTAACTTATGACAGACTCTTATGACAGACTCGCAACCATCAGAAGATAACCATGTAAACAGCGAACGCACTCTGCAACAATTAGCTTGGGCAATAGAATCCTCTGCGGGAAAGTTTAAGCTGATTTTGGCACGGTGTAATTATGGTAGCTTGCGCGATCGCTTAATCTCCAGATTGCAGGAAATTTGTCAAGTTGAAATTCGTGTCTTGGTGGTGCAGCAATCTAACAGGACTCTTTATACTGCAATTCGGGAAGAAGTCGGCGAAGAAATACCAGCCTGTGTGATGGTTGTCGGTTTGGAATCAGTGCAGAATTTGTCTGTGATATTAACTTCTGCGAATCAGGTGCGGGAGGAGTTTCGCAAGAATTTTGCTTTTCCCTTAGTGTTGTGGATTGACGATGAAATCTACAAGCAACTAATAGAGTTTGCGCCAGATTTGGAAAGTTGGGCAACTACGAGAGACTTTCCCATATCAACACAGGAATTAGTAGATTTTGTCATCGAAACGGCTAATCAATGGTTTAGCAATAACTTAAAATTTAGCGTAGATGTATATATTAAATTAGAAAATGAGTTAGAAGCAGCGCAAAGATATTTACTCAATAAGCCAGATGTTTATAATTTAGAAATTCAAGCTAATTTAGAATCTTTGTTAGGTTTTATTAAACAAATAAATAATCAAAAAGATTCGGCGTTAGAGCATTATCACAAAGCTGAGAAGCTCTGGCAGCAAAATCATAATTTAGAACGACAGGCAAAAATCCTCGGTGATATTGGGTTTTGCTATTATCTCAAAGCTTTTAAGCATCAAGATATCAATCATCCAGATTGGCAAGCGACTTGGCATTATGTTCAAGCGTATATTGATTTTATTAACCAGTTCCAAAATCCAGATTTAATCGCCAATTCATTAGTTAAATTTGGTGATATCTTACGAGACTTGCAAAAGTGGGAAATGTTGCAGAGTCTTTCAGAGCAAGCTTTAGTAATCCATCAAACTAACAACCAGCCAAGGGAATTAGCGAAAGATTACGGCTTTTTAGCTGCGGTGGCTTTGGCTCAAAATAACTGGCTGAAAGCAAATCAGTTAGTTAAGGAAGCCTTAAAAGTTTTTGATGAGATTCCCAATCTAGAATCAGCTAATATGTCAGGGGTTTTATCTGCTGACTTTTCACGGGATCTGAAAAACCTCTCTCCTGCAAGGAGAGAGCCTTTGAATTATCCCCCTTCCCTCTCTTCGAGACGCTGCGCGAACGTAGGGAAGGGGGCTGGGGGGTTAGGTTTCGCGGATGAGGTAAAAAGTCAGGTTTTATCTGATATTCCCGAAAGGGTTTTAGAATCAAAAGATTTGAGTTTATATCGATTTATTTTAGGTCATTCTCAATACCATTTAGGTCAAACTCAACAGGCAACTCTCAGCTTAGAAACTGCTAGAGATGTGGGTAATCCCCTAGAAGATGTCAGGCTTTATTTGGATATACTCAGATTTTTGCAGCAGCTTTATTTTGAGCAGAAAGAATATCTCAAAGCATACAACATTAAACAGCAACGGCGTTCCATTGAACAGCAATTTGGCTTGCGGGCTTTTATTGGTGCGGGTAGGTTAGAAGCTACAAAACAGGCATTTGTCGAGACATTGCGCTCAAACTCTCCCCAAGGAAACATTGCCCCAGAAATTGCTGCATCTGGTCGCCTCTTGGATGTAGAACGTTTAATTGAACGCATGGGTCGGTCTGATTATAAGTTAATAGTAATTCATGGGCAATCGGGTGTAGGCAAAAGTTCCCTGGTGAATGCGGGACTAGTGCCAGCTTTAAAGAATAAAGCGATCGGTATTCAGGATTATTTACCGGTGGTAATGCGTGTTTACACCAACTGGGTGGAAGAGTTGGGGAGGGTTTTGGGAAATCGGAGAGATGAGGGAGAGTTAGAACTCGAAACTTCAACCTCTGAACTCGGAACTTCAACCTCTGAACTCGGAACTTCGACCTCTGAACTCGGAACTTCGACCTCTGAACTCGGAACTTCGACCTCTGAACTCGAAACTTCGACCTCTGAACTCGGAACTTCGACCTCTGAACTCGGAACTTCGACCTCTGAACTCGGAACTTCGACCTCTGAACTCGGAACTTCGACCTCTGAACTCGAAACTTCGACCTCTGAACT
>NZ_JBALFD010000051.1:0-8474 GCF_036916985.1 Nostoc sp. | reverse complement strand
CACCGAATCTAGCGCAGCGTTCCCCAGTTGCGTCAATGTTCACAGTCGCGGTTTTTTCTTAACGCTCGCACTTGACATTCAAGACAGTCGCTACGACTAATGCACTAACTGTTGCGCCTGCAAATTGCATCACAAGCATGATTAGGCAAAACCTGTAAATCCTCTCCCTTGCACCCTGCTCCCCTGCCGCCTCAATGTGCATATAATCACAACAGCTTATTTTAAGCTTGCCACGCCACTACGGTATATATACAAGTCTTCGAGAGTTCTCACACAGTCCATTAGTGTTACGTAGACAATTCCTCTAGCCCAATCCATTCAGTAATGGATTGCCATTGACTTGCGTAAACAGTAGTACTCCTACGTTTTTGTTTTTGAGGTTTTTTAGATAGTTTTACCATGACGGCATCGGCGAATAAAGTGGATTCGTTCCAATTATAAATAGGCATTTCTTGCCAGCAGTGGCGACAGAACCAGTAAGTCTCTGCACCGCGTATATGTTCTAAAAGTAAACTTGAGCAGCAAGGACAGTAATTCATATTTTTCTCAAATCCTATTAATAAAAGTGTTATTGCAAATCAGGGCAGCTAGTTGAGAAGCCCGTAAATATTTAAAACAAGTCTGTCTATATTTTGACTATAGTCTTTAAATATGAGGAACTTGTGAGTAAAGTTAGAATACTTAATAGTCTCGCAAAACTTATACATATTTCTTAAGTAAGACTATCATACTTATTTAGCTATAAATGTGGAACTTAAGAGTAAGTTGACCCAATAAGTCCTTGTGTAGAGGTCTAGAGTAATAATTGAGATTCCCCTAGATGGGATAGGGATACAGAGCAACTAAATTTATTTATACTCAAAATAAAAACATTTATTAAGAATAATTTAGGACTTATGAGGCAGAATGAGCGTAAAAATTCTGTGTGACCGAAACAGTGCTGAGTAACTCGGCTTAGAGTAAAAAAAGTAATAACCGCACTGGCTAAATGCCCCGCTACTAGTCTGTCAATAAATAATTGATAGATAAATTCATTGGTGTCAACTTAACGTGAAAACTATCCTAGTACAAGCTTTTAGGTTGCCTCGTTCCCAGTCTTCGACTGGGAATGCCCGTCGTTGAGGCTCCGTCTCAAGACTCGCGGCAGAGCCGCTTTTGAGTTGCATTTCCAGCCTCCGGCTGGAAACGAGATATTTCTTGGAGTTCCCTTAGTGGTCAACAAGAAAGTAGCAGGTGGCAGGTCTATAGCAAGATCCCCGCAGGGTATCCCCCACTAATTTATTCTGAATTCTGACTTCTGAATTCTTCTTCAATTATTGGAGTTCCCTTAGTATCTCCACTCATCGATTAATTGATTTCAAATATTTAACACTAACAAGATTACCAAGACCATCTATATAAGGCGATCTCGAAGATCGGGACTTACGCAAACAATAACCGAAACCCTGATTTTGTGTAGGGGTAATATCCTGCGGTAAGCTGTTTCTCTACGTTCGCGCAGCATGTCGACAGACAGATGCTCCGCATAGCTCTACATGAATTACCCCTACAGCGCATAATTTTGCGTAAGTCCTAAATATAACAGACCATCTATTTCTAATTTGACAATAGAATGAGTTTAACGACTCTAAAATTCTATCTACTTCCTGGCTTAGTTACTAACTCGCACTACATCTTTCGTATTTGGTCTTGTAAGATTTATAGAATGCCTTGATCAATGTATTTGATTGACTATTTATTGGAGACAAATAATTCCTAATTTTCAAAAATTTACTTCTTTTAGCTGGCGCTAGCTTCTACTAGTTCATCTTCATATAAAAAAGATCATTAGAATTGACAAATTAGCCATGCAATTCAACGATAAACTGCTTAACTTACTTAGCTTAAATCATGTTATTAATCGTTCTCCATTAACGATCAGTCCTAATAGTTTTGTAGTCGAAGCTATTGTCTTAATGAGTCAGGAAAGATGTAGTAATTATGCACCTAGTAGCTTAAATGTTTCATTGGATTTAAACCCTGCAAATCAACCATTAACTAGTTGTATCTTGGTTATAGAGGGAGCAGATATATTAGGTATTTTTACAGAAAAAGATGTCTTGAGGTTGATAGCTTCTGAAATAGATTTATCGACGGTGACAATGGCTGAGGTAATGGTACAGCCAGTATTTACCCTTAGAAAATCAGATTCTCAGGATATTTTTATAGCCTTGTCGTTATTGAATCAGTATCGTATTTGCCATCTGCCCGTTGTAGATGATCGCGGGCAATTACTAGGAGTCATCACTGAAACTAGCTTGCTACAAGCCTTTGACTTGATAAAAAGGCTGGGGATCTTTGAAGGCTTACAGAAATTTTTACAAAACCCCACAGATGAATTCAGGCGGGTTAATCAGCTAATTGAGATAGAGCAAGTCCTGAAAGAAGAACTACCCCAAGCTTACGAAAAGTTAGAACAACGAGTGGTAGAACGAACAGCAGAACTTGTGATATCTAACGTTCTATTGCAACAAGAAATTATTGAACGTCAACGTGCAGAAGTTGCATTACGGCAAAGCGAAAACCTCTATCGCCAACTCGTTGAAAGCCAAAGTGACATAATTATCCGCATTGATTTGCAAGGACAGATTACCTTTGCCAATATGGCTGCTTGTCAAACCTTCGGCTGGAAACAAAATGAGTTTCTTGGTCAGTCATTTCTCCAGTTTTTTCACTCAGATGACTTGCCTCTAGTAGTGGAAAGTATGACAGTTTTAGAATCTTCATCCCATCTCTTGACTAATTGTGAGCGACGTTCATTGACAGTTAACGGTATACGCTGGTTTCAATGGAATGCGATCGCAATTCATGATGACAAAGGACAGGTTATTGAAATACAAGGAGTAGCCAGAGATATTACCGAACAGAAAGCTGCACTACACGAACGCCAACTTGCCGAAGCAGCATTGTCTGAAAGCGAGGAGAAATTTCGTACTTTTTCCGAAAACACCCACGCCATGATCTGGATTGGTAGCGCAGATTCATTCCATCCTTTGTATATTAGTCCTGCTTATGAGAAGATTTGGGGTCGATCTTCTCAGGGTTTATTTGAACAGCCAACATCTTGGCTAGACACCGTTCATCCAGACGATCGCGATCGCGCCGCCCAATCAATCGAGCAACTGCTTGGTGGTAGTCAATCCATTTCAGCAGAATATCGGATTTTGCGACCTGATGGATCGGTGCGGTGGATTTGGAATCGGGGCTTTGCTATCTATGATGACCAAGGAAAAGTGAACTACTATGGTGGCATTGCCGAAGATATTACCGAGCGCAAGCTGGCAGAACAAAAAATCTCTGAACAAGCTGCTCTACTTGATATTGCCACCGACGCCATATTAGTTCGAGATTTCCAGTCTCAAATCTTATTCTGGAATCAAGGTGCAGAGCGGATGTACGGTTGGCTTTCTACAGAGGTTATGGGAAAAGAAATCCACGAGATTTTGTACCCAGCAGGAACTCAGCACCAACTAGAAAAACCACTAAAAAGCGTAATTGAGAGTGGCTCATGGCAAGGTGAGTTACATAAAGTGACAAAATCCGGTGAGAAAATTGTTGTGGAAAGCCGCTGGACATTGATGTGCGATTCTGAGGGAAAACCCAAATCCATTTTGACTGTTGATACTGACATCACCGAAAAGAAACAACTCCAAGAGCAGTTTTTTCGCACCCAGCGATTGGAAAGCCTTGGTACGCTTGCAGGTGGCATTGCTCACGACTTGAACAATATATTGACACCAATTTTGGCAGCGGCTCAATTGTTACAGGGAAAATTTTCTCAAGACGAGGAGCGTTCTGGGCAATTAATGGCACTTGTAGAAGCCAACGCCAGACGGGGAGCAGCTTTAGTGAAGCAAGTCTTGTCCTTTGCGCGGGGATTTAAAGGAGAGCCGACAATTATCCAAGTCAAGTACCTGATTTCAGAAATTATCCAAATTGCTAAACATACATTTCCCAAATCTATTGAATTTTCCACGGTTATCCCAGAAGATATTTGGGCGATCTCTGGAGACACCACACAGCTACATCAAGTGTTGATGAATTTGGTAGTAAATGCTCGCGATGCTTTGCCTCATGGCGGCAATATCAAAATTTCTGCGGAAAATAAGTTTATAGATGAAGCTTATACCAGAATGAATCTTGATGCCAAAGTTGGGCACTATATTGTAATTACCGTTGCCGATAATGGAATTGGGATACCGCCAGAAGTATTAGATAGAATTTTTGAGCCATTTTTCACCACCAAAGAGGTCAACATAGGTACTGGACTTGGACTTTCAACAGTGCTGGGAATCATTAGAAGCCACGACGGTTTTATCAAAGTGTCTAGCAATGTTGGTAGAGGTAGCAAATTTGACCTATTTTTACCAGCAGTGGAAGCAACCCAAGCATTCAGGATAGAAGACCTGGATTTGATTCCAGGGCAGGGAGAATTGATTTTAGTGGTAGATGATGAAACCCAAATTCGGGAGATTGCCACAATCATCCTAGAAAACCATAACTATAAAATACTCACTGCTAGTAACGGCATCGAGGCGATCGCACTTTTCGCTCAACACAAGCATCAAATTAATGCCGTATTGATGGATATAATGATGCCAGAAATGGATGGAATTACCGCCATTCGCACCTTGCAAAAAATGAACCAGCAGGTTCAAATTATTGCCTGTAGCGGTCTGAACTCAATGGAGGTATTTGCTCAATCTGCTGATGTTAATGTGCAAGAAGTTTTATTAAAACCCTACACCGCTAGAGAATTATTGAACAGTTTACATCACCTGTTCAGGAGTAATGAGTGCTGAGTAATGAGTGCTGAGTGCTGAGTGCTGAGTAATAAGTACTGAGTGGGGAATCTCGCTTCTTTACTCACGACTGAGAACTACCTCAACGCCCCGTTACCGCTAACGGAACTATTTTGCCCCCTGCCCCCTGCCTCCTGCCCAATCCCTCACAAGATCCTCAGATTTTTTTACTAAATTTAGAGTGTGGGTAAAGTTAGCAAAATTAGGTTAATCAGGCTAATGAATATTGTTAGAAAAATTAATGATGAGTTAGCGATCGCAGGTCAAATTACACTAGATCAGCTACAAGAAATAGGTGATGAGGGCTATAGGTCTGTAGTCAACCTCCGTTTGCCCGACGAAACAGGCTTGGTGGCTAATGAACAAGAGAAGACTGAGCTTTTGGGATTGTACTACGTTAACTTCCCAACTAGACCTGAAGACATTAATCATCAAAGTACGCTTCAGATATATCAGACCATCACGGAATTACCCAAACCAATACTGATACATTGTGATAATTCAATTCGTTCAGCCGCGATCGCATTGTTGTATATCGCCCTCAAACAAGGTATGGCATTTGAAAAAGCCCTGCAAAAAGTTATTAATATAGGCTTGATATAGCTATCCACTGATGATTTTAGATCATAAACTAGTGGACATTTTTACCTAAATTAATTAAACATATCCAGAAATTAAATATGTGTTATCTATAACCATTGTTTTGACATAGCAGTGCTACGTCAAAACAATTCTTTTTCACCAAATGTCTATTGGTTATGGGATATTAGTTATTCCCCAATCCCTAATCCCCAATCCCCAATCCCCAGTCCCCAATCCAATCCCTAATCCTATCGACTCGCCGCGTTTCACCCCAAAGCTAGACGCGAAGATTTTTATAGTTCTTTAAAATAACGAGGGAAATGTACCTCAGAGAACCGAAAACTAGAGAGAAAAATGAGGTCGTAACCTAACTAAATTTCTGGAATTCGTCATCATGTATGAACTAGTTCAAGCTGTCATCAACGGTGATGAAAAAACTGATGCAAATCAGTTTATTTATGCGTTGAGTGCTTCAGGTAAGCGTTACTTTCTGAGAAATGAGATTTTGCAAGCTTTTGCTGATTACTGCGATCAATCTCAAAAGCCAGCCTATTTTTATTACTCTTCTTCTCTTGGCAAACTGATACAATATACCCACGAAATAATTCTTGAAGAGGAAAGTACTTGGTTTGTAATTCGACCCAGGATTGCTACCCAAGAAGTTTGGAAACTGACAGCCGATTTTAGCAGCTTCGAGCAGATGACGCCTCAAGCGCTGTTAGATGTGAGAGATCGCCTAGTCAACCGCTACCAACCCGACATCCTCGAAATCGACCTCCACCCCTTTTATGAGAATTCCCTAAGAATCGATGACGCCAGAAATATCGGTCAAGGTTTAGCTTTCCTAAACCGTTATCTGTGCAATCAATTGTTGACTGACCCTGAATATTGGGTAGAAATGTTATTTAAAGCATTACATGGGCTGCAATGCAATGGCATTCGCCTGTTGTTGAGCGATCGCATTGACTCTGGTATTGAGTTAGCCAAACAAATTAAGCCAGCACTCAAATTGCTGAGTGAGCGATCGCCTCATGAACCTTATGAAAAATTTAGCATTGACCTCCAAGAACTCGGTTTTGAGCCAGGTTGGGGTAACACTGCGGCGCGAGTCTCCGAAACCTTAGAACTCCTCGACCGACTCATTTACTCCCCAGAACCCGGCATATTAGAAGCCTTTGTGGCCCGTGTCCCCGCCGTCTTTCGCGTTGTTCTCGTTTCTGTCCACGGCTGGGTGGGACAAGAAGATGTTTTAGGAAGAGATGAAACACTCGGTCAAGTTATCTATGTCCTCGAACAAGCACGCAGCTTAGAAAACGAACTAAGTGAACAAATCAAACTCGCTGGACTCGACCAGCTAGGCATTAAACCCCATATTATTATTCTCACCCGGCTAATTCCTAACTGTGAAGGAACATTTTGTAACCTGCACTTAGAAAAAGTTCAAGAGACTGAGAATGCTTGGATATTGCGCGTTCCTTTTGGTGAATTTAATTCCGAAATTACCAATAATTGGATTTCTAAATTTGAGATTTGGCCTTATTTAGAACAATTTGCCATCGATGCAGAAAAAGAATTACTAGCTCAATTTAAAGCCAAACCTAATCTGATTGTTGGTAACTACAGCGACGGTAACTTAGTAGCCTTTCTTCTCTCTCGCAGGATGAAAGTTACCCAGTGCAACATTGCCCATTCCTTGGCAAAACCTAAATATCTATTTAGTAATTTATACTGGCAAGATTTAGAAGAACAATATCATTTTTCAGTACAATTTACCGCCGATTTGATTAGCATGAATGCAGCCGACTTCATCATCACATCGTCCTATCAAGAAATTGTCGGCACACCTGACACCATCGGTCAATACGAATCGTATAAATGGTTTACGATGCCGCAGTTGTATCATGTAGTTGATGGCATTGATTTGTTTAGTCCTAAATTCAACTTAGTGCCGCCGGGAGTAAATGAAAATATTTTCTTTCCCTATAGCCAAAAAGAAAAGCGAGATTCTAAGCTTCGTAAACAAGTCCACGACTTACTCTTTAGCCGCGAAGACTCCCAAATCTTAGGTCATTTAGATCGCCCCAACAAGCGACCAATTTTTGCCGTTGATACCGTCACCTCAATCAATAATCTCACTGGTTTAGTTGAATGCTTTGGTAAGAATCAGGCGTTGCAAGAGCATTGCAACCTGATTATCTTAACTAGTAAACTGCGTCCAGATGAAGCTAAAAACTCACAAGAAGCAGGAGAAATTCAAAAACTCCACGACGTTATTAATGAATATCATCTCTATGGCAAGATTCGCTGGGTGGGGATGCGTATTCCTAGCATTGAACTCGGTGAAGCCTACCGAGTAGTTGCAGATTCTCAAGGTATCTATGTCCATTTTGCGCGCTTTGAATCCTTCGGACGGAGTATTCTGGAAGCGATGATTTCCGGCTTACCAACTTTCACTACTCAGTTTGGCGGTTCTTCAGAAATTATCGATTACCAAGAAAACGTATTTTATATTAATCCCACAGACTTAGAAGTAACAGCAAAGACAATTTTAGACTTCCTTGAAAAATGTGATACTCATGCTGAACACTGGCAAGAAGTTTCAGAATGGATGAGTCAGCGAATTCACCATAAATATAATTGGCATTTACATAGCAATCAATTACTACTGCTGACTAAAATGTTTAGTTTTTGGAACTTTGTTGCTCCTGAAAACAACGAAGCCAGAGATCGGTACATGGAAACCTTATTTCATCTCATTTATAAGCCCAGAGTTGAGAAGATTTTGGAAAAGCATAAGCGGGGGTGAGGGGATTGGGGACTGGGGATTGGGGTTAGAACTCCATTCATCTATCTCAGATACTAGTTCATTCACCTCAGATACTCGTTCATCTATCTCAGAACTCCGTTCATCTATCTCAGAACTCCGTTCATCTATCTCAGAACTCCGTTCATCTATCTCAGAACTCCGTTCATCTACCTCAGAACTCCGTTCATCTACCTCAGAACTCCGTTCATCTACCTCAGAACTCCGTTCATCTACCTCAGAACTCC
>NZ_JBALFD010000050.1:0-85288 GCF_036916985.1 Nostoc sp. | reverse complement strand
GCTGTTAAATCAAGGAGAGTTAATTATTAAATGGGGAAGAAAAGTTAAGAATAAGGGCAATATTACTATTGCAAGTTAAATGTGGAATAGCTTATGTAGAGGGTTCCCGCCAAGATTTAGCTGATAGTCAGTACTACTGGGGGACTGCGGCTATCAACAAAGATCCAAAGAACTATCTAAAGCTGCACGAAGACACTAAAGCCAAGGCGGTATATGCGTTAGAAAGTATTCTTGCAGACTTAGCTGTACTTGATATCCCCGACAACACGGAGGTGATTGTTACAACTTCTTCGCACAATCCCGAAAAATGGGCGCAAGACATTCGCCGCAATATTTCCGGCGCTCACACAATTGAGCATTTGAGAGCCGATGCCAGTCGTTCAAGAGTTCAGAAGACTTACAAAATCACACTCAACGACGTTAAGCCCGAAGGTTACGGCAGTATCGCTTACTGCCTATTCGCTGGAGATGAAAAAGCCTCTATCGAATTAGATGAAAGCGAGATTGCAATTGGCTTGGATTTCGGAACATCAACAGTTATCGCAACGGTTTTTGATGGCACTGGCTCAATTATCGAACGCAGCGTAATCGAAGGCGGTAGCGGTCAACTGTATCAGAATATTGCCGATGAATTGGATAAAAGCAATCTTGCCTCAAACCGAATGATGCGCGATACCCAGCATGATATAAGCCTTATTCGTAAAGGGGTTGAGAACTTCCAAGACCGTGGCAAGTTCATCTACGGCGTGTCGGCATTAGCCAGTAAACCGTTTGAGGAAGAATATCAACAGTGTTTTTCACAATGGTTCGACTTAAAGATTGAGCAAATAGCTAATTTCGCTTCTGGGCAAGGCTACACGGATAGAGCAAAGTGTTTTGTAGCCTGGGGTGGAGCCGCGCAACTACCCGGAATGGCTGAGGCATTAGCAGAATTTAACGTTTTACTACTGCCTAACCCACAGTTCATCAACGCCAATGGATTGAAATTACTCACTCAAGTATCGGTAGGGGAGGCAACAAATGTATAAATCTCAGAGATTGAGCCTTAGCTATCCAGCGATTGAACGCTTAAAGCAGATTTACAGCTTACCTGATGATGTTCCGCCACAAACCTTAGCCGGATATGTTGAACGAATGATTTTTGAATTTGGCTCTGGCACTAGCTCTCAAACTCCTGCGCCAACTCCTACACAAGTGCCAGCGCCAGAGATACCAGAAGTTACTACGCCAACTCTCAAGCCAAACTTTAGCAAACTAGCAGCAATGGCTAGTAAGACACTATGAAAACTATGAACACCCGAATCACGGGAGCAAAAATTCTGTTCCTTCTTTTCACTTCCAGCGCGTTGTTTTTCACGTTTCAACTAGGACAAGCAACAACCAAGACCACGCCTGCCCCCGTGCAAGATACTACAACTGCTTACTAAAAAACACTCACCGTATAGTTTGCCCTATGCGGTGAGCAACAAAGAAAAATGAACTTAAGCAATCTTACTCTAGTCAACGACTCTACGCTTTTATCGCGGTCGAAAGTTTACCAGATTGACCGCACCCTCTACAAATTTCTGTACGAAACAGACTCGATCCGCGCTCCGCAATACGTCTTTAAACCCTTGCCAGGGCAGCGAAAAGTAGCCAACTTGCAATTAAATCACAGAGCATTAACTAGGCGCGTCTATGTAGTAGAAGGTATGAGTACCAAGGCTTCTGTAGTTTCTACGCAATACATTCAGTTAGCTCTACCGTTATGACTAATACCAAAACACTGCAAGAACTAATAGAACAAGCACTGGCGCTTTTAGAAGAAATTCGCCAACATCCTGAATTTAAAGCACTTGAGTATTCCCCAGACGTAATGATAGGCGATGCAATTCTAGCAGTTCAAGAGTTGGACTGGGCATTGCAAGAACCACGTTACCCACGCATTTTTATTGAGTAGGAGTAAATCAAATGGTTTCAGATTTAGATAGCTATGTCTTTGTGTGCCCGAACTTTGGTGAAGAATTTAAAACGCTCGAAGATTACTTGGAATATTCAGAGGGTCAACACGATTACTGGATTAGTGATTATCTAGGCGCTAGCTATTACTTCGGTTCTGTTGAAGATTATCGGCAGTGGGTACGGGATGAATTAATAGCTAAGGGTCTTACCCTCAAACAATGGGTTAGACAACAAAGAAATTTAGCATTTATCAATAATTACGACCATGACAAAACCTATCGGATACTATTGCAATTTAAGGGCGGGAGACGGCAGTTACTTAGACTGGCTAGAACAGAGCTATGGCAGTCAATTGGAAGGATTAAGCGGTCTAGAGAAACTGCACTTACTCAATGCACTAGTTGTTAGCTTAATTTGCTCCTATCCACCGAACGAACCTATTCCGAACATTTCAAAAATAGACTTCCACCAACAATTGTCAATTAGCGATCAACTGGACTTGGCGGAAGCAATTATTAACCAACTCAAGCACCAGCCACCGAGACAAAGATGAAAATCAGTATCTCGCCCGTGATTTGGGTAGCACTAGGCGTTAATATCCTTTCCTTAAGTGTCGTAACGTCTGCATCTGTTAACGCCCGTTTAAAAAGTAGTAATGCGATCGCAGATAGAGCCAATAGCTTAAACGTCCTCGCCAAACACGTTTTAGCCGATACTTGCTGGAAAAGCACCAAAACAACCCCATTCAAACTAGGTGATTCCATAGTTCTAGACGGTTCAGAAGACGGGAAATCGCCCACATCCTGCATCTATAGCCCACGCACCAACCAATTCCTCTTTCTCGCTTACAAGGATGGTGAATTGGTAGTAAGCCAGGTCTTCTCGCGGCGCGAAGTAAAAAATCAAATTTCAATCTTAAAGCAACAAAAACAGGAGAATAACTAATGAGAGCTAGGTATAGAGCTAGAACTGAAAGAAGCGCTAAACCCCAGCAAGGGCAAGCCGTTACGAAGTTTATTAAAAAAGTTTTCTCTATCTTTAGAGAAATTCTGCGGCACATTTCACACCTAATCCAAGAATCTATGCGATTGGTGATTGAGGCTTTTAGAATAATCACCGATCAGTTAACGCATCCCAACACTGGGATTATTGTTAGCCTCTGCCTGTTCCTCTTAGTGTCTGCGATCGCTGCTGCTCAATGGGTGCAAATCGGCATCTGGCTAGGGCATTTCCTGGGATTGAAAGGGTTATGGGGCGTAGGCTCTGGCACTTGCGGCTTACTTCTGGGAATTTCGATCAATGTGTTTCAATTAACCCCAGAACTCTACAAAATTAAGCGCTCGTGGGCGATCGCCTATTCAAAAATGGGGATAGAAGTTGATGATTTTGAACATGACTCTACGCCTAGAGCGTTGGATGAAAACTGGAACAGCATAAAGCACAGCAATCTAAAGAAGATTCGATTAGTCTCCTTTGCTGTAGAAACGGCTTTGGTGTTGAGCTACGCTGTTTTTGGAACTGGGCTAGATTTCTTTGCGATCGCAACAGCCGGAATTAGCTTAATTCTGCCAGAGTACTGCTTAAAGCTTGTTTCAAGCATGATTTCAGTACTCGGTGAGGTGTCGCAGACAATAGATGATGCCGAGCCAGAGAAAGACCACGTAAGCTTTAGCTAAAAACAAAAATTAACCCACGCTAGATTGACGCTTGCGTGGGTTTTTGAACTATAGGAGTTAGTACCATGTTATCAAATATTTCTATATCTAAAAGTCTCCCGTCTGACCCGCTAAAAGTCTTATTTTTTGCACATATCCAAGATGAAGACTGCGAAAGTTTGGCAACCAAAACAGGTTTAATGCAACGTTTTCAGCATGAGTTAGAAGAATTAGAGTGCAATTCCGAGAACCAAATAACGCAACTCTACGCCGTTTCAATCTTTAGTGGTTTCTCTGGTTGTCTTACCCTTGCTGGCATGAGCCTGTTAAATCCACTTTTAGCGGTAGCTGTAGGCTTTACGGGTGTAAGTAGTGCAGCCGCCGTTATCGCTGGATCTTGCCTCCACAATCAGAAGTTATCTCAGCAAATACCAAAACTCAAACGCTACTCATTAGCTCTTGGCTCTAGCTCTAGCAAAGATTGGGCTACGCTCTGGCATCTAGCTGGAACAGAGCTATTTCTGGAAAGTTTAGTTAGTGCTAGCAAAGGAAGTATAAATCACCAAGGCAAGCTTGTTAGGAACGATGGGCGTAACGGACTGGCTACGTCCGTAGACTTTTGCGCTGAGAGACTAGGAATAAGTAGGACTGTGCTATTAGAAAGAGCCGCACAAGCTCAATTACAAGACGCACCGACTAAGTTGCAGGATTCTACGCCAACGAAGCTATTACAAAGTGATCCAACGGTATTGCAAACTCCTACACCCATTTCATTGCATGAAGATAACTGGATTAAGGGTTTTCTTAGTTCTACCTGTCTCGTATGGGGTAATCAAGGCTCTGGTAAATCTTGGTTTGTAAGACTCCTAGCACTGCGGAAGAAAGCAGCAGGATACAGAGTTATAGTATTTGACCCTAACTCAAACAAGAGTGAATGGAAAGGCGTTGAATTGTACAACACTTACGAAGATATCGAAGCAAAAATGCAATGGTATGTAGATGAGGTAGAGAGCCGATATCGTCGTTTTGGTAAATCTGAAATATCTGAAGCTGAGTGGCGTAAACAGTTGTGGGATAACGGGCAAGCAATAACTGTAATTTGTGAGGAGATGACAACATACGCCGATTTTATCAGCGACAAAGAACTATTAACTAAATTCGTTAAAGTCGCTGCTACCTTATCGCGGAAGCAAGAGCTTCCTTGCGTTTTTATTACTCACAATAATACTCAGAGTTGCTTGGGTGAAATCAAAGGATTAGCTAATTTAATTTCGCGGATGCAGCAGATACAGCTATTACCAAAAACTGACCCTATAACCAGCCAACCAGTAGCTAGTGGTGAAGCTTTAATAAAGTTAGATGGTTCAGAACAATGGACAAAAATTACTACTCCGAAGGTTGGTGAAAAGATTACAAATTTCGGTGAGGAAATCTCAAGCGATCGCCAAAAATTAGAAGACATTCTCAAGCTTCCGTCCAGTTCACGCCCCGAACTGTCTGAACTATCTGAACCGTCACGAACTGAGGAGCCTGAACCGTTGAACCAACCATCTGACAAGGCTTTTAGCGGTTCAACTCATGACGCGGTTCACGGTTCAGAACCGGACAGTTCAAAGCGGTTCACGCCTCTAAACCTATCAAAAGAGCAGTTCATGAACCTGAACCGCGTTCTATCCCAGACAATGAATCAGACACAAATAATAGAGCATCTATGGAGCGTAAAAAAGGGAGGTAGTGACGCATGGAAAGCAGCGCATACAGAATATAAACGCCTGATTTCGGAATAAATAAGCTCAAGCATTCTGTTAGCTGAAGTTGGCTTAAATAGCAAAAATACACCCGTATTACTATTAGCAGTACGGGTGTATTATAATAAGTATTAAGTATTAAGTTTCTTCTCGTTTATCAATCATATCATGAAAAAATCTAAATCTCAAAAGTACTTATTTGATGATTACACTCTGAATAGTCCTTGCTATCAGACCTTAGCGTATCTTACCAAAGACGGACAACCAACGCAGAAGCAAAAAGATTGGTTTCTAAATAAAGTCTTGAGAGAAGAAAAAGCCTTCTTTGATAGTCACGGTCTGTCTAATTTAGATCGCTGGAACGAGCGTACACCACGCCTAAACCAATGCGATACATTCACCTGGCACATGAGCATACTAGATTCCAGCAAAGAGGATAATCAAGGCTTATTGGAGCTTCACGCGAAGATAGAAGACAAGAAAAGATTACGAGAGTTTATGGAGTTTGCGCCAATCGGAATACCCAACCTTACGCCGTCAAGTTTTAGTTTTCAGGTGATTTTTTAAAAAAATTTTCTGGGAGCAACTGCCTATATAAAGACCCCGCCTTTCTCGGATGAAACTTGCATAAAAATGTTATAATAAGTGTAAGCAAGCAAGCACTTCAAAACTAAACAACCCCCCCGTCTTTTTAACTACGAATCGATAGAAGACGGGCTTTGTTTTGGATATAGATTTTGCTCAGGGGAGTGATCCAGAAGTACACCACGCCTTTTTAAACACCCCGCCACCCTCTCGACCCCCCCCTACCCCCTACGCACTAACCCAGACTCAAGTGATTGCCGTAACCCAGGGTATTTTGCTTTCAACCTAACTTCTCGCTCATGCCTAAGCTTGGCTTTCAATATTACCGATCGCACAAAAATGCTTCCACCGCGTTCTTGTACCCATGCCTTTAAATCAGCGTTCACTCTAATAGCTATTACATAATCGTTAGTATCTTCTTTCTTTATAAACTTACCAGTACCTTTGTCATGATTACGACTCGCCGCCCTTAGTGGCTCCAAACTCATTGACAACCCATTTAGATATGGGTTGAAATACTCGATTAATGCCCGTTCGATCTCTTCTAGCATTGAGATATCGCTAATTGCTAGATAACAAATTCTCACACCATCTAATTTTTGCAAATCTTTGTGTCTGTGGTGCGCTCTCCAGCGCGATAGTAGGTTGGTACTTTGCCCGATGTATTGGACGATGCCTTGAGAATCAATTGCAAGGTAAACGCCTGATATCTGAGGTAATCGGCTAGTCTGCGTGAGATACACAGACGGTAAAGAATCAATATCTATATTGCTAGCATTAATCATTTTGCTCAACCTCGTTATTCATTGCTTCTAAAAGTAAATTACGGTGATAGTCGCTGCCCTTAGCTTCGATCCATTCCTTAAGTTTGCGATCGCAACGAAGATAAATCCTTGAACTTAAATCGTTCTCAGATTTAATAAACTTTCCTGTAGAATCATCCTGTTTTCTTTTTACCATTTCGATTTTTATCCAACAGAATAATAAACTGAACTGTGTAAGAGTAAGCCTCTTTGTGTGAGGCTTGGCGTATCTTACGCTGGGATGAATAATGTAATCTTCTTTGTGGGTGTTTTGGGCTTCATATAGCGGCTGGTACGGTAGGGTGGAGCCGTTCTTTCTGTCGCTAGAAGTCCGCGTAATTCGTTTGAGAATTTGATTGTTTTCTGTGGTTTAGCAATTCCGTTAAAGGCATCTTTCAATATTTGTTTTTGTTCGTCTTTAGAATACTTATCAAAATTCAAAGCGTCGTAGTAGTAGGTCATTTATTTTCTCCTTGTTTTTTGTTTCTCTATATTTATAGAGTACCATTGTCGGACAAGGATAGCAATATCTTTTTACCTTAAATAAGCAACATAAATAGTAATAGTTTAATCTAAGTTTAAAATTGTGAAAAGTCTTATATAAAAACGATTTAGGACTTTGGCGGACAATGGTATATTATATGTAAGAGTAGTAAGTGAATAACTTAAACAAAATTACTTAAACACTATGAAAGAATTAATAGAATTACTAATAGAAAACGGTATCGAAAACGGTATTAGCTCAGATGGGCATATATCAACGTATCTGCCAGGTTGGGGAGAAAAGTTTGCAATCAGTTTTACAACTGGATTCTGCAACCTAGATGAATGTGAACAGGTAGTAATTACCTTAAGCGAGATGCCGCGCTTTGAAACGGTCTTCATGATCCGTGTGCCGTGTAAGATGTTCAGCATGGGGTTACGCTTTGCACAACAAGCAGCACAGGAATATTCAGCCGTTCGCGTCTAATTAAAAACTCAAACTAAACCATCAACCTGCGGTAGCCTCTCCGCAGGTTTTTGTGTGTGTGAGCATAGGCATAAGCCAAAGTTATTAATTCTGTACTTTGCATAATTTAGAAGGTTGGTTAAGTGCAGCTTATAGATTGAGTGGGCGATCGCTAGTTTTGGCTTATGTATTTTTATTCATAGATAAGTTCGGTGTTATTTAGCGAATTGCATAGATATTTATAGATATGTGCCAGTTTGTTTTTGCTTTGTTTATTTCTAACGCTCGTTAGAACTTGACAATACTAACGTTAGAACTGTACAATTAGAGCATAAACAAGAAGAGAAGGCAGAAAAAATGGTATATATCAAACCGTCACTAACAAAAGTTGTAATCTACACCAGGGTATCGACCGATGAGCAAGGTAAATCCGGGTTGGGGTTAGAGGCACAACTGGAAGCGTGTCAGAAACTAGCAGGGTATGAAGGCTTAGAAGTTTTTGCAAGCTTCCAGGATGTAGTTAGCGGCAAATCAGATCCAATGCAGCGCGAGGGATTTAAAGCAGCCATTGAAACAGCTATCCAGCAGGGTGCAAGGCTATTAATAGCCAAACTCGATAGACTAAGTAGAGATGTTTTTTATATATCTCAATTCACAAATGGGTTTATGGTTAAGAACTGCCCTAAGCTAATCATTGCTGAAAATCCTAACGCCTCTGAGTTTGAAATTAATCTACGGGCCAGCCTTGCACAAGAAGAACGCAGACTAATTAGCGATCGCACTAAAGCGGCCTTGGCAGTAAAAAAAGCGCAGGGTGCAGAACTGGGAAAGGCCGGTAGACAAGCACATTCAGCTAAAGCGCAAGACGCTACTAAAGACGCGATCGCCCGTGCTTTTGAATTGCGAGACGCAGGATTGAGCTTAGATAAAGTATGCGAGGTTTTAAATAGTGAAGGATTTAAAACAAGCCGAGGTAGTAGATGGAGTAAATCAGCGCTTCATTCTAGATTTACAGCAATTAAAGCGTCTGTGTGAAGGTACAAACACGCTACCAATTAAACTTGATGCCTTTCTAGCCGATTCTGGAAGGGCATATTTTTGTAACTTAGCATCGACAAAGGACAGAAACAATATTACTATTGCTATATCAGCTTGATGAATGGCAAGTCGAAGCGAGGGCTAAAACCCTGGAGACTCGCCAAAAACGCCAGAACCTTGACAACATAATAATTACAGCGTTTCAGTGCTAAGGGGAGTTGCAAGTAATTTGCAATAGAAACGGCTAGAATTGACTAAAAAAATCGATCCGTCAGAATGCTTCCCAGAAAGCTTGCTCTATAACAGTTTCAATATGGGGCAGTTGCTACAAACTATTACCCCGCAAGGGGATTGAAACATGAAAACCTCAATAAATTGATCGGCTGCGGTTGCTGGTTGCTACAAACTATTACCCCGCAAGGGGATTGAAACTAGACAAAATATTTTTTTGAACCTGCCATTTTGTTGCTACAAACTATTACCCCGCAAGGGGATTGAAACAATACACCGCCTTCAATAATGGCAATAAACCCTGTTAGTTGCTACAAACTATTACCCCGCAAGGGGATTGAAACTTTTTCCTTTATGTTGTCTTGTACAATCTTTCTAAGTTGCTACAAACTATTACCCCGCAAGGGGATTGAAACATGGAATTGGTTTAGAAGTTTGATCGCTGGATTTGTTAGTTGCTACAAACTATTACCCCGCAAGGGGATTGAAACTCTAGTCTTCTAAATGATGGATTAGAACCTGCTGGGGTTGCTACAAACTATTACCCCCGCAAGGGGATTGAAACAGCTAACTTGTACCCTTGCTTTTTAGCAATGAATAGTTGCTACAAACTATTACCCCGTAAGGGGATTGAAACAGTTCATGAGCGATCGTTTTTAGTCCTGTAATTGATGGTTTCTACAGCCTATTACCCCGCAAGGGGATTGAAATATTTCCCATAGTGCTTTACCGAATGCGCTGGTGTAAGTTGCCACAAACTGTTACCCCGCAAAGGGATTAAGCGATCGCACCGCTACAGCCTTTTTACGCTGAGTGTCGCAGTATCGAGATATACACGACAGCATTAGCTAGGCGATTCCAGTTGGGTTGATTAATTGTAAAAAGAATACCTCCAGCTAGCGCTGCCCACCCGATAGGGCCAAGTATAAATGCAATGGTTTGACTCATACCCATATAAACAGCAAATGGCAGGGTAATCCCTAAAGTATTAGTAAGTCCGCCTAGTACGGTACTTGCCAACAAATACACGCCGAACCCACTCATTTTTGCAACAGCCATTGCACTACCACCTACCAGTAAGTTGGCAATGTTTGGATCATTAGCGTCTCTTGCCATCTCCATAACAATTTGTTGCCGTTGCTCTGGTGAAAGTTGTTCTAGCATATTTTGAAACAGCTTGGAGACTACAGTAGCTTCTATTTCTTGAGTTTCCAAATCATGCCAGCTACGACCGTTTAATGTTGCTGACCAATCAATACCGATCGTATCGGCGACATCTGTCACAACCTGCTTCCAAGAATCATTCCAAAAAAGTTGCCCAATACTCCCTGCTCTGAGATATCGTATATGATTGCAAAGAACTTCAGGAGAACTGCCGAAACCTGACCCTGTTAATTGTGCAAAGTTCTGTCGCTGTTCTTCCGTAGCAGATTCGATAATTCTATAAAACTCTTGCATGATTTTTATTGAAAGATAATTATAAAATAGCTTACCCGCCTGGTACGCCAGTTAAAACAGATTTGACGTAAGAATCAGGTTTGGGGCGATTAACGTCACTCAAAATCCCATAGATATAGAAAATTATTGCGTTTGACTGACGTTGAATACAACAATCCCCGGACAATGCCGGGGGCAGGGTAGGAAGCTCTAACTAAGAAAAATATTCCTCAATCGTTTTTCTAACCTCTGGGATATCGGGATAACACCAAACCGATCTCATTGTTCCACTACATAACCTGCGTTCTTGTTTTCCCAAGTGTTCGAGTTGTTTCTTAACGAACTTGCCCAGTGAAGAACGATTGGAATGAGTAATCGTATAACCCATATCTGCTGCAATCTCAGCGACTCCTCTTAGCTCTGGCTGTTTATGTTCAGGAAGCGTTTTAGTAGTGGGCATCCCTTCTAAAACGTCATTCATAGCGTAATCAACTAAGATTTGCGCTAGTCGCGGCTCTGACTCAGCTAATAATGATTTGATGGACGTTACGTTCACCGCCAGGGGTGTCCATTTTACGGATACCCTTTTCGTAGTCTTCAAGGCTGGACAGATTTTGGTGAACATTCTTTATCCCAAGCACGTTGGCAACATCTTGAGCAACCCATTCCGGTTTCTCTGGCGTTCCGACAAAGCGTACTTCTTGCCCCTCAAAGGCAAAGATTGTTAAATTAGTCATTATTAGAATCCTTAATTTTGTTTGAACTTCTGGTGTTAGACGCGCTGGGAGTTTCTTTTTTGGAATTGAGATAAAAGCGGATTGCTTTTGCGATCGCCTTATTGAGATTGAGTGATTCTGACTTTGCCTGCGTTACCATTTCTGCTTTAAGCTCTGGAGAGAGCCTGAGCGGATAGCTTGGAATTAAATTCTTACTCATCCGTGTGTTTGTGAATACTTCATGTATAAATAATAACATACAGATATCTATTTTGGTGTTTGGCAAAGCAAAAAAACCACAACTCTAATTTGAGCGTGGTTTTTTATTGCGAACGTAAGAATAAGTGTTTCAGCGTTTTCTACCTTTGAAACGTCAGTCAAATTCCTATATAAGATAGAAATTATTGCGTTTGACTGACGCGAATTTGACTGACGCTCAACTACGTAGACTCGCTTTAGCGATCGTAAAGTCCACCAGAACGGCTAGGACTGAGCGACCCCCCAGGTCTACGTTCGGTTTGGAGTGTTTTGTAAATCTGTGCTTGCAATACTCGCTTAAGCTGTGGTGCATTTACATCGCCGCCAATGCTGCCGCTCATATCAATATTGATATCGCCCACACTTACGCCTCTGTTAGTAGTCGATAGTGCCGTGGCTAAGGTTGGGGTTCCGCCAACATAACCGCCTTGGGCATAGTTGGGAATCCTGCGAGACGCTATCAAGCGGTTATAAATCTGTGTTTGCTCTTTATTTAGAACGCGTTCGCCTTCATTAGCCACGATTAAATGAGCTTTATTGCCGCTTAATAACCGTTCACGCTCCATCGACTTAGCGATATCCCCAACCATGCCGCCCGACATGAAACCACCAAGGAATGAGAAGCTATCACCACTACTACCACCACCAAGAAAAGAGGAATAGTCTAAGCCACTGCTCCCGCCAAACAAAACACCAACAGAACTAAGGATAGAGCCAAAGCCACCTCCGAGATTTTTACTTGTAGATGTTCTGTTACCGCCCAGGATTGAGCCGAATAGTTGACTAGAGAGCTTTTGACTAGCAAGGTTGGCGAATTGAGAAAGAATAGAACTTAAGAGCTTTTTTAAGCTATCGCCTATACTACTCGTATTTAGAATAAAGTCTTTAGTAATTGCCGTAAAATCAGACTGTACGCCTTTGACAACATCACTTAAGTCAGAGAATTGTTGATTTATAGTGTCTAATTTAATATTATTAATTTGCTCTAAATTAGTTTTCATCCTAACAAAATCAGCAGTACTTAAATTCGTAGTCTCCCTGAGCTTTTGTAGTTGCTGTAGCGCATCTTTAAAACTTAACTCTTGTTGTATTACAGAAATTTGCTTTTGAATTGATTTGTCGCTTGAATTTAAGCCTAAGCCTTGCAATTGCTCACTTTGAGCCGTTAATAAGTCTATGTTAGACCTGCCTAAGTTCTGAGAATTGCTAAAAACTTCATCATCTGTAGCACGTTTGAATTGAGCGTTGTTTAACAACTTAGATTGGTTAAATCTAAGAGCTAAACGTAGCTTTTCACCATTTGTTTGCTCTGGTGTTAGTCCTTCCCGTTCTAACAATGAAACTTTGTCTTGAGCGTACTTGCTTTGTAATTCTAAATTGTTAGCGTCCCTGTCTAAAACAAGTTTATTACCACCAAAACCATACTCGCTTAATTGTGCGTCTTGGCGCAAGAACTCAGCTTTACTTGAATTATCTCTGACTAGAGAATTTAGCTCTAACTTAGCCTTGGCGAGTGTTCGTGATGCGGTTGCTGCCTGGTATTGGGTGTTGATATTTAGTAAAAGTTGGTCGTTCTCTTGCTTTAACTGGGCGATTCTTGCTGTAGCCTCAGCGCTGGTAATATCATTCTTGTTTTTCGCGTCCGTTACCTGGGCTAATTTCCGATCTAAATCTAACTGCAACTGTTTTAAAGCTAATTCACGTTCTAGCCCAGGTAACGAATTTAACCGAGTATCGGTAGGATTTAGCGATTCTAAGCCTTTCAATCCTGCTACTTGCCCACCAAGTATTGAGATGTCAGCCGAACGTGAGTCAAAGTTTAAGCTTCTAGTTCTAATATTTCGCTGTTCGGCTTGGTATTGGGCTAATTGCGCGGTTGCCTTAGCTCTAGAAGCACTCAGCCGGGTGATTACTGCATCTAGCTCGGTTAAAGAGCGTTTATCTAGTGAAATTTGTAGTTGAAGATCCTTACCTTCATCTACTGATACACTCCCACTGTTTAGGCGATTGGTGTTAATGCCAATTCTAGATTGAGCATCTTCGCGTCGTTGGGTTGCTTCGCGGATAGAGTCGTCAAATCGTTGCTGTTGCTTACGCGCTTCCTCGGCTTGGCGATCGCTAAGGCTTGGGTTACGGATTATGCTGTAGTCTAAATCTTCTAAGCTTCGCGTAGACTGCATCGTAGCTTGTGCTGCTGCTCGAAGTTTCTGGCGGCGCTCGGCTGCATCCTTTAGCTTCTGCCCCTCCAATATCGCCCGTATCTCTGGCGGTTGAGTTGTAGAAGTCGTAGCTGTGGTGGTTTGGGCAGAGGCAATAGCCTGAGCTTGGGCTTGCCCGTTCTTGCCTAAGACTCTAAAAGCAATTTCGCCCAAGCTAATGCCGATTTGGTTAGCGGCTGCCGTGCTTAAGTCAAAGCCTCTTGATGAGTGAGGAACCCAGCCGCCGTTCTTGCCGCGCTGATATGGGCCAGCGTCCGTAATTTGAACAATTACAGATTTCCCATTGGTGGGGTTAATTGCTTCAACGCGATCGCCCCACTTCACGCCTAAGTTTTTTTTTAGATTCTCATTAATTGCAGCCGTTAGCTCATTAGCGTGGAACGTTCTGCCCGATGCAGTGGGTTTGCCATCAAAACCATCTCCCGCGCCGTAGGTACTGGCAATAGTACGCATCCAGCCTTCACTAGCGTTTATGGTGCGAGTGAGTTTTGGAGTAGGTGGCCCGTAAGCTTGAATAGCTTGTTTTATAGTTTGGGCTGGGGTTGCCCCGCCACTCGTGCCAGCACTGATATCTAATTTAGAGAATTGTTTCTCAAAAACCAACGGGTTTACGACTTGTCCGTTGACTTTAATTCTCCAGTCTAAGTGCGGGCCAGTACTAATGCCTTTATTCCCGCTTTTTGCGATCGCGTCCCCTTGACTAACAACGTCGCCAACCTTCTTTAAGAAAGAGCTTAAGTGTAAGAACTTCTGCACAATTTTATCGCCAGACTGATCGATACTTTCTAGCGTTAACGTATTCCCGCTAGCTCCGGTCACTACTCCAGCCGTAGGCGCTTTAACCACGGTTCCCACTGGTACACCAAAGTCAATCGCTGGATGGAAGGTACTAGCGCCAGCCGTAGGTGCTTTTCTTGCTCCAAATCCAGAAGTTATCGGCCCGTCTACTGGACGCATAACGCCCATACTCTTACTATTGCGATCGCCAATTTCTTTGTTAAACCCTAACCACTGCGATAGCTTGACTACGGGTCGTAGCAGTGGCGAAACATCTTCTATATCTTTCGCTGGACTTGAGTTTAGATTTTTAGCCACAGACTTTACAGCATTAGCCAGTCGTTGTTCTGTCTGTAGCGCAAAATTAGCAATATCTGCAAACGGTTGAATCAATTGTCCAGCAACGTTTACAGCTTCTTTTAAGCTATTAACAAAGCCACCTACGGCTTCTACCGACCGATGGATAGCGTCAGGATTTTTCTGTAAATAATCGCCTAAGTCTTTCGCCGCGCCAACTACATTTTTTAGCGCAGTTTGAACCGTGGATCTAAACTCTTGCGCCAGTTGACGGGCTAGCTGGGGATTTGAAGAAAGGTATGCTGCAAACTCTTTGGCTCCAGCATTCAGATCGTCAAATAAACCTGCTTTACCCAACTCAGACAAGGCATCTTGAGCGAAGTTTAACCCCGCGACTACTACGGGGGTTATTGCTTGCCCCAAACTCACCTTAATTTGATCTAAACGATTGTTTAAGCGGGTCAATGAAGCAGTAGAAGTATCTGTAGCCTCAGCAATAGTTCCAACATTAGCTTCTTTTAATGCTTTGGCGAACCTTGGCAGGAAAACGTTAGTTGTAAGCTCTCCACTCTGAGCTAGTTTTTGGAACTCTGCCGCAGTCAGACCCACGGATCGGGCAGCTAGCTGCATGGAGCCTGGGATACGGCTCGTGACCTGTCGTAAGTCAGAAAGGAAAATCTTCCCGGCACTTATCATCTGGATGAGTCCAAGCATCGCCCCTGAAAAGTCAGCCGTGCTTAACTGTGCTGCACGGACCGCAGTAGAGAAACCATCAAAAATATCTTTAGTACTGCTAGAAAGTTTAGTGCCGTTAGTGGCTGCCGTGAGTTGGGTATAGGCTTTGGCACTTTCAAGAAAAGGTAGAGCCAGTTTATCTGCTTCACTACGCAGAAATCTTAGAGACTCGGTTGCAGCCGCAGTAGATCCAACCAAAGCCGTAAGTTGCGTAGTGGTAGCCTTAAAGTCACTGGCTTTATTGACTGAATCACCAGCAAAGGCTAGTCCAGCGCCAACTGCATTTTTTGCATCGTTGATAATGCCTTGGATAAAACCACTTATGCTTAATACAGAACCCGCGCCCAGTCCTGCGCTCAGACCCGCTACTATTTCGCTACCTATCTCCTCAAAAACTTTACTAGGCGAATGGATCTTGAGCTTAGTCCTGGTTTCATCAATCACAAGCCCAGCCATTCTCGAAGCAGAGGCTTTTACCTGGCTGTCGCCATTCTTTATCCCCTGAGCTAATCCCTGAGCGATCGCCTCGCCGGCGGCTTTAAATGAAGTGTTACTGAATTTATAAGAGTTAAGTCCTTTCTCAATGCCACGGGCTAGTGATTTACCCGCGCTGACACCAGCTAAATCGGCGCTAGCAAGTAAACTTTTAGCCTCGAAAGTTGGCGTTAAAGAGAAACTTTTTTCTAGTTCTTTTGCCTGTTTCAAAGCCAGAACTTTAGCGGCTTCTATATCTTTTGTTAGCTGCGAATAATCGCCTACTAATTCGATAATTAACTGACCAAGATTTAATTCCATAACAATAATTCTCCCGCTAAATAAAAATATTTATTAATCGACTGTTTCGGCTTCAATATCTACCGGGAGTGATTCTAAAAGCTTGCCTACAGCCAAAGCATCTGATAGTAAACGGCTACCAATTTCTGTGGCTGAAACGCCTGTTGAAGCAATTAATTTTACATCCATTGGTTTTAACTCTATATGCGGATTCTCAACCCAGTGAGAAAGTGCATTTCTAGCTATTTCTAAACACTTTTCAGCTACGTCTAGATTCTGCCAGCCAAGGTTTTCGTGCATCTCTCTATAGCGTTTTATCTTGCTAACGTGTTCTTTTATATCTCGTTTCAATCTCATGTCAACCATCGTTTCATCAACATAAGCATCAAACGCATTAACTCGCTCTTGCCAATTCCCCTTACTACTCCACTTCTGAACTAAGGTTATGTTGCGGTTTGTGGCTTTTGCTGCTTTAGCTAATTCACGGTTAGCACCCATATCACGGTAGACACAAAATGTTTCAAAAGACTGAGAAGTGTCAAGTTCATCAGAAAAAGACCACGCTGAACGACTAAGATTATTTACCATACTTACCTACTTATTCATGTTAATAACTATACTTGTATTATTATTGTACTGATGTTGTATGAAAACTGCCAGTGAGCGCGGTTAATACTAACAACAACTCAGCGAAAATATAGAAAAAACTTTATACAAAAGCAGATAATTTTAAATCACTCCTCTTAGAGCTAAGGAATTTAAACTAAGGAATCTGTCTTATCAAGAAAAGTTGATAAGAGCTAAGGAATAAGGAATTTGTCTTATCAAAAAAAGTTGATAAGAGCTAAGGAATTTAAGCTAAGAGCTAAGGAATTTGTCTTATCAAGAAAAGTTGATAAGAGCTAAGATTTTCTTCCGTCTGTAGAATAAATACAAAAAATTAACCGCCGCAAGAGGAAAGGTGCGACGGTTAACGGCTGGAGAAATAAGAGTTTAAAAATAGTAATTTAAGACACCGACTTAGTGCCGGATACTGACAAGTATAGCGTACTTTTTAATACACTCCTACGTCTTGCCTTAGCGATAGAGACTCTACAAGAGGCAAGAGAGGGGTTTAAAGCACTTGGCTGCGGGATTGGTCTGCGTAGCTCGTAGATGTGGGTTACGGGCTTACGCAGACGGGGATAAGAAGAGGCAGGAAGGCTGGGTGTAGTGGTTGAGTTCTCCCGTTAAAAAAGCAGTCTGCCTTAACTTTGCGTTCTTAATTCCTGTGTCTCTGTGACATAGGTTCAAACTCCTGTTTAACTTTGCGTTGTGGTGAGCTTGTAAGAGCCTACAGCCAGAAAAAAACCTGGCTGTAGGCTTGGACGTTTAGAGCCGTAGCCGTGGGCTACGTGGGGAGGCTCTAAATAAGCGGAGTTAGAGTGCTATTGGTATGTTGGGGTCGTATTCCGGTTGGAATCTGGCTTTTATTGCCGCTACTCTCTCTTGAAAACGTTTTAATCCAGTGTTGGTAGGTTGTTGAGTTGGATTTGCGATCGCTGACTTAGAACTCTTAGCTGGCTTATGCAGTGGTGGTAAGCCATCCTTGTCTAAAAATCGCTTAGACTCCTTAGATACTCTTGCCATCATCGCGTCGGTTGGGCTTAGTTTTTCATTAGCTTGTTGATAGATATTATCATCTACTGCGCTACTGTCCACCCCACTTTTTACTACTGTCCACCCTCTATTATGACAACTGCTTAAGTGGGTTACAATTGGTGTTTCAAAAACAGGTTGTAAGCCTTGTGGTGTAAGGTTTTGAGTTAACTGTCCACCCCCACCCAGAGAAAGACCATTTACTATATATTTTTGGGGGGGTGGACAGTAGCTTCCAGAGTCCACTGTCACGAGTTCGGTATCTTCTTTTTTAGCCAATTGATAATTGATAAACTCTGTCACATAATCGAAGGACTCTTGAGTGATCCAATATTCACGCCCCCGCTTTCCGTTTGATAATGTGATTTTTTTGTTCTTTGTCTCATACCCAAAATCTCGTAACAGTTCACCGAAGACCGTGCCGCAATTTGTTTCTGAAATATCGATCCAACCCGCGTCTTTAATATGGTCGGACACCTCTAGCATTTTGGTGTAAGTCTGGTAAAAATCAAGTGGTGTAAATCTCTTCTCTGGCACGAAGAATTGTTTTACATCAAACAATTCCCACATCTTGAACTCTCTTGTACTCCATTTGATATCTCCTACAAATTTTTCGCCTACGCGTAAGTTTTCTTGCGCTTTCTCTTTATCGATATCTCGCTTTGCTGCTGCGACAGATCCACCGTGGAATAGATGATAGTTTCGCATTAGATTACGCTCGAAACTGCGGTTATTTCTGTTTTTGTATGCTACAGCCGCATATCCGGTTAAAGGAACTGTCTTAGCGTTCAGAGAAGCCTCTGCACGAGTTTTTTTGGTTAATTCCTCGCCGAATACCTTATGTATGTGTGTTTTTGTTAGATCGTCTTTTTCGCTAGGTGCTAACGACTCACCGCGCTTAATTTTAGCGATTAGCTTATCCTCATCTACCTTGTCTAAAACGTTAGCGTCGCCGATTCTTAGAGCTTCTAATACTCCGATGCCTTTCCATAAGTCTTTAAGATATAGATCCAAATCTTTGTTAGATCCAAACTCGGTAGGGATTAGCTCGTATCCTAAGCCCACGATCCTTTGTTCTACCCAGTAGCGTAATCGCCGCATTACTAAATTGTCGTAAGCTACGTTCTTGCAGCGTAACTCCCAGTGTGGTGAGTTCCATTCATCCTTAATTACGTTGTAGTTAACACCGTAAGAGTGCAAATGAATATTCCTAGCATCGTAATTACGTTGATAGTAGTTGTTTACGTCTCCAGCCGTTATACCGCCACCATTATTAATGTTTACGCCCTTTTCTGCAACCCAGATGTAGGTATTTTCTATGTCGCGTACTCTACTAATACCTTGAGTCACTTTCTTGTCGGTTAAAATTCCGTTAATAATTGCAAAAACGTGCTTAAAATGCCCGTTAGTAAGGCTAACGCCCTGAGTTACGGACGGTGAGACGCATATTAACGAGGTGGTTAACGAAGATTCGTTAATATCCTCAACATAATCTCTATTCTCGTGGCTGCCAGAGTTGTCGCCGTGGATTGTTACAACCTCACACTTCGGCATTTGTTGTTGAATGTATTCAGAGAGGGTTTTGCAGCCTCTATAACCATTCTTGAAGTCGTCTATTACATAAACCGCCTCCCCTGCTTTCACTAGCTCCAGTATTTTCTCTATCAAACCTTCTGGACTTGCATCGGTAGAGAAGTAACATTTGCCTTTAGGCATCTGGTAGGTATTGACAACTAGTTCAATCGGAGTTCCTTGTGGAGCGATCGCAAAGATGTAGTCAATCTCTTTTTGGCTAACGTCAGCACTCATAAAAACCGCAGTCCCGTTATACAGCGCGGATTGTAATTGTGCCTCTAAAGTTTTGAGGATCATCGGTCTGATGTTTTCGCTGTTGCATAATTTCCCAAAGTTGTAGTCGAAAACATCGTCGCACTCATCAATGACTAAAGCCCCATTAACTCCTAGCGGCGTAAGGCTTCGTTGGTAAGAACGCTGTGAACAGAAGCTTACGCGATCTCTGTTTCTCGTATATTCGTTGAGATCGTCAATATAAGTTAGGCTCAGTGGTGCGGCTGCTGATTGAGCAAGCACTCGGCGACTAAACCAAGAGTAAAGGCAGGAATAGTTAGCAAGCGCTTTACCTGCATTAATTGTTTTACCCGTGCCCATACCAGAAGAGATGATCGAGATTTTGCCCTTTTCAATATTCAAATCTTCGGGCGTAAACTCCGTGTGTGATTTATCAATGAAAGTTACCTTGATTCCTAGTTCCTTACATTTTTTATAGTCAATTCTGGACAACTCATGGTAGAGATTACGCTCAAGTTCAAGCTGTAGCGCGTCTTCTTCTGGCGTAGGTTTAGACTTAGTTTTGACTTTAGTTTTAGAACCACCACCAGCGATCGCAACAACTGGAGCATCAACCCAGCCCGTCATTTCCTTAGCAAACTCTATCCAGTCCTTACCTGTCGGCTCTGCATCTACTCCGTGCTGTAGCTTGTACTGGTATCTCAGAGCGTCAATGCCTTTGTTGTCGGTACAGGTTGGGCAATGCGCCAAAAATGTACCGTTTTCAAGTTCTGACAGCCAGAAGCTAGTACCCGTTGTAGATTCATGCCACGGGCAACAACCCCGCTTACCTGAGCCATCCCAGTTGTGCCCCGGCCAGTTGAATAAATCCTTACCGCCCTGAACCTTCCAGGTATTGACGGCATGAGATAAAGAGCCTTCAACTTTCCCACCGTTGTACTTGACGGCATCAACTAAAGAGCCTTCACCAACATAATTTAAGCCCGTTGTTGTTTGAGACTTCCGCGCTTTTTTAATGTTCTTAGCTAAGGATTCTTCGGGTAAGCTAAGGATTCTCTTAATTTCAGCATTGCGATCGCCGTCAAATTTAAGCGCTTTTCGTGCTTCATCCCAGCGACCCTCTGATAGACCGTGTGGGTAAGCACTACTTAAACGCGCTTCAAAGTCTTCTACCGTGTAAGTTGTTTCAGAATCGAACTCTACACTCTGTTGGGTTCCTTTAGCCTTACGAGTAAACCCAGCGAAGCGCATCTCGCGGTTTAGGTTAATGATTGCTGGGTCGCTCTGAAATAGAAGAATTAGTTTTTTCTGTAAAAACTTCCAAGTTTCTGCGTCTGGGCTTGTGGCTAATTTGTAGTAAACGTGGAGGCTTTTGCCGCCACTACCGACTATTAGAGAAGGTGTTAGCCCGTACTGTGATTGAATTTCATTAATTTTTTCCCACTGTTCGGGGATTGGGCGATCGTCAATTTCCACAAACAGATTACTAAAATCTGTAGCATAGTCAGCACCAATCCCGCCTTGTGTATGGTTGGGGATAATGAATAAGCCCGTACCTACCTCTGCTCGTTCTTCTAAATATTTCCAGCCGTCGCTATAGATTGAGTTGCCTTTATCTGTCCAAAACGGCGCTGTAGAACCTTGTTTACAAACTGGATTACCGTCTGCATCAAGTAGTTTTTCCTGTTCGCGGATCGAGAAACCGTTTTTAGTTACGGTTGCCTCAAAAATTATATTGTTATTGAGTTTGGCGTGAAACGTTTTACCTGGCTCAAAACCCAATCGCTCAAGTTGGATTCTCGCCGCTTCTCTGCCAGTAATAGGGGTTGGAGCGATTACCCCATCTTCCTTACCAGCATTGTACTGAGTTGCAATTACACCGTCATTTATGTTAGAATATTTAAGTAATAACTCGGTTGAATTTTGTTCGTTCGGTAAACTATTATTTTTCATTACATGACGCTCCCCCTGAGCCGATTGTTTATTTAACTGAATGATTTCTTGGTGATTCGATAAATCGTTCATTAGAACAACCCCCTTGGCTCTCCTGAGCCGATTTGTTAGATCCTTGCTTGCTGTCGCGAAACTTAGGGCAAGGGTGAATAAGTGAAAAATTAAAAGCTCTCTTGTATAACGGCAAGGGGGCTTTTTAATTTGTCAGGCTTGGACTTGACCTGGAATTTGGGCTTGATCCGAGAGTTGTAAAGTCTCTGGGATAGGCGTTCTCCGTTTATAGGTCAGATCGTGAGGTGATTCAACGCCTAAAATTTCTCTCACGTAAGTGGATACAGGTTTACCCGCCGCCGCCGCTTTTCTTTTTAATGTGGCGTGACCTTGGGCTGTTAAATCAACTTTCAATTTCTTTTCTTGAGGCTTAATTGTTGGTGTTCGCATTGTCTTACACTCCATTCATAAATAAACTATAACACACTTAGTATAAATAAAGACTTTTGCTTGACGGCGTAATACTGAGGCAGGCTTAATAAGTGTCCTAAAACTCTGGAACCTCAGCATTACCAACGATTCCGGCGTAGTGTTTGAAGATAATCGGCGCAGAATTACCGCACCACTGTGCCACTTGTTGAACTGGCACATTACGCTGTAGCATTTCTGTAATAAACGTGTGACGACAATTGTAGGGAGGACGGTAGCGAGAAACCTTACCAGTTTCGAGAAGTTGAGTAACGATGCCTTTGTATGTTTTCTTCCCAGACTTATACCCTCTCCAAACCTGGTTGGTAAACCGATTCATATAGATAAAACCACCGCGAGGCGCTGGGAATACGACGGCAGTCGGGTTTACATCATCTGGCTTAATCTCTAGTAGCAACTGCCTCAATCGCGCATTGCAGGGAAATCGTCTACTTTTACCTGTCTTGGTAGTTTTGCGAATTTTTAAATTTGCGTTATAACTTTCTGCGAAAAGTATCTCGGTACAGTCTGTATTAATATGCTTCCACTGCAAAGCTATAACCTCACCAGGTCGCGCACCAGTATAAAAAAGGAATTTTACGAATGGAACATAGTACTTATGCAGCTTGTGAGCTTCAAACGCCCCAATTATCGCGTCTCTCTCTTGAATGGAAAACGGATCAATGGTGGTAGCCTTTCCTCTAATTGCTCTAATGTCAGCCGCTAAACCATCGAACGGGTTGACAGGCAGTAGTTTGGAGCGTACCGCCCAGTGGCAACAAGCTGACATATACCTTAAAATACGCTTTGCTGACTCTAGTGATAAGTTAGCCAAGAGCCAATCTCTTATCTGAATTGCCTTCCGAGCGTCTTTAGTTGGGAATTCTTTGATGTGATTTTTTAGTTTCCGCTTGTAATCCTTCTCGTAAGTTGTCGCCGCCAACTGCGATCGCATGAAATCAGAATATTTTTCCCAAAGCTTCTCTAAATTCCAAACCCATTCCTGTGCTTGAATCGATATTGCACTCTGAGGTTTGTATTTAGTTAGAGTCCAGTCAAAGGCATCTTTAGATATATCCTCTTCTATAGTCCAAGCAAGAATTTGGGCTTTTTTCTTGTTTTCTTCTGTTGAGCTTAATCCTGTACTGAAATACCTAGACGTACCTTTAGCTACAGACGCAGGTAGTCGTAACCGGAAGTAACCTCTAAAGTTCTCGATGCCAACCGTATTTTTAGATACCCCAGACACAGTAAAACCTCGCAGAAAGAATGATAGTTGATAGCCGAGAAATACAGTTATCATTCTTCAACGAGGAAACGCTAGAAGCTTCTTTATATAAGCTTTGTAGGCTTAAACCTCTTGCTCTTAACTACGTCTTATAAGCCTTCTTTTTAACGGGGCTGACCTCTACCGTACCACCGCAATAACACTCGTGCTAGTTTCTGCGGATTGTGACGTACAAAACCTGTTTCATCTTCATATAAAACATTAGCTGGAACAATTCTTCGCCCTAGTTGAGTTACGGCTTCTCTATCCAGAAAAACGGGATGGGAGTTTTGTTGGGCGTAACGAATGAGTGATTGCTCTGAGGGGGATTTTTTGTGTATTAGGACAGCATCGAATAGCCGTCTTTCGCCACAAGCAGCATCAATTGCTCTGATGTGATCAGCAACAGTGTAGCCTTCAGTTTCTCCTGGTTGAGTCATTATATTGCAGATATAAATACGGGGTGCATCTGTTTGAGCGATCGCATCGGCAATTTCTGGTACTAATAAATTAGGAATCAAACTTGTATAAAGGCTACCTGGACCAATAATAATGTAATCAGCTTCTTTAAGTGCCTTAATTGCTGCTGGCACTGCTGGAGGATTAGCTGGAATACAGCCAATTTTGACAATTTTACCCCCAGCTTTGGGAATGCTAGACTCCCCATCAATACGGCGACCATCGGCTAATTCTGCCCAGAGGCGAACATCACTGAGAGTTGCTGGTAGTACTTGTCCCCGCACCGCTAGCACCTTAGAACTAGCTGCAACTGCTTGTTCTAAATCTCCAGTAATATCACTCATAGCCGTTAAAAACAAATTGCCAAAACTGTGACCCGTTAACCCATCTCCAGCCCGAAAACGGTATTGAAACAATTCTGTTAATAACTTTTCTTCATCGGCTAGTGCAGCCAAACAATTGCGAATATCCCCCGGTGGTAGCACACCAAATTCTTGGCGTAACCGCCCAGAAGATCCACCATCATCGGCGACAGTGACAATTGCAGTAATATTAGCGCTGTAGGTTTTCAACCCTCTCAACAACGTAGAAAGTCCCGTACCACCACCAATTACCACTATTTTTGGGCCTCGGTACAATCGACGATGAGCCAGCAAAACATCAATGAGTTCTTCTCCCCCTTCTGCTCTCAGTACCTTAGTAATTGAGCCGACAGTCCGAGTTTGCCCCCAAAGCACTAACAGCAAACCGCCGAGCAACACCAAAGGGCCGCTGATATAGTTGGGTAAGATGTTGGTGATTACTCCCAGGAAATTCCTAATCAACTCAATCATCAAAAAAATTGGGGTCAGCTTAATCCAGATAGCTAACCCCAAACTTGCCAGCAGTACACCCCCAACACTAATCAACAACCAACGTTTTACCGATAGTCCAGGGGATAACCATTTGAACCACTGGTTAACCCGATAGGAAGTACGAGAGCGCGACTGCTTTTGCAGGGCGTTGAGGGCTTGTCTCAGAAAACCAATTGACATACCTGATTCGGAGCAGTGCTACAAACAATAATTAACAGAAAACGTACACCACTTGGTTTAAAACCATAGGCGTGAAACTATTATATTTGTCAATCCCATTAGACTAAGAATAAGTGGTCAAGATTGCCAGTATTCCTAGTGACAGAATTTTTCGGGTATTTAGACCACATCTGAGAGACTAAGCAAGAAGTGGTGTAGTTTAATTACTTGAAAACTACTGTAAAAAATATCCTGGCTTGGTAAAAGTGAATTTAATGGAAAAACGAATTTTAGGATTAGATCCAGGATTGGCAATTTTAGGATTTGGGGCAATTAGCTGCACACAAAATCCCAACAAAATACCAGAGACTACAGTAAATATGCTGGATTTTGGAGTAATTAAAACGTCAGCAGATGTAGAAATGGGACAGCGCCTATGTACCTTATTCGATGACTTACACACCGTAATGGAGGAATTTCAACCAGACTTGGTTGCGATCGAGAAACTATTCTTCTATCGAATGTCAAGTACAATCCTGGTTGCACAAGCGCGGGGTATAGTTATTTTAGTGTTGGGGCAGCGTCGTCTTCCCTACGTAGAGTTTACTCCTGCTCAAATTAAACAAGCTTTAACAGGCTATGGCAATGCCGATAAGTCGGAAGTGCAAGAAGCGGTGGCGCGGGAATTGGATTTAGATGAGATTCCTAAGCCGGATGATGCTGCGGATGCGTTGGCGGTGGCTTTGACAGCTTCGTATCAGCTGTAGATGTAAAACGAAAATAAATTCCTGTACTCTCTTGACAAAAGTGCAATTCTATTAATTTTTAACTGCTCCTTGTGTGTAAGTCCTACTAAAAAATTTGTAATCCTCTTGACATTATGTAAGTTTTATATTACAAATGTAATATGAACATCAAAGCCTCCTCAAAGGCAAAACTAAAACCTCTTGGAACTGTGACAATTGCATAGATGCTACTTTTTGGGGATTAGTTTCGCAACTTCTTTCGGTAGTGCCTACTTTTGGCGTCGCGATTGGGGTTCGACTGCTCCGAAACCAACAAACGGACGGTTGCAGGATTCGGGTACCCTACGGGAAGGCAAAGCCTACAATTCCCGACGGCTCCACTAGACACTACTTCAATTGAAGTTGAGTACATCGGTGTGATTCAAACTTGGGTCTGTAGCTCTAATGGTAGAGATCCCGGATGTCACTTGTGCCCTGACAGAAAAAGCTTACATACTAGCTCAATAGTAGAGCTATCGTCTCTAAAACGATAAGTTGCAGGTGCGATTCCTGCGTGTGTCACCACAGCTTTTTCGACTTGCGCGAGGTGTGAGTGTAACTCTCACAGGGAGGGTATCGGTTCAATCCCGATCAGATCCACTAATACGAATTCGTGATTAAAAAGAGGTGATTGCAATGGTTCATATTCGATTTGAAGGACGTTCTGTTGATCTCCCAGAGACACAACTAGGAATTGCAGCAGGGATGAATGATGTGGCAGTGAAAGAGCGGGTTGCTCGCCATTTAGATGTGAATAGCGATCGCCTTTCTGCTTACATAATCGATCGTCGCCCCAGTGGTGATTTGATTATCCGCCCTGAAGCTGTTTATGGTTAAAGTATTTAGTCTTCCGTACCCCAACAGAAGAAGCATACATACACATTGATAACGGCCCTAAGGTAGTAAAGTTCGAGCGATCGAATAAGCGAAGCATGATTTCTAAGTCTCTCGCAGATTTAGCGTGCGTGCCCACTGCCAATAGTTGGTAAGAGCGGCCGTAGCTGTAAAAAGCTTCTTGAACTTGTACGGAATGATTTAAGACTTAATTCCGCGCCCTAACTTGTAAAGCCTACACACACTATCCGGCAACGGATCGCAGGTTCAAATCCTGCCGCTCCCTTTGATGGGAGCGTAGCCAAATTGGTATAGGCAATTGTGAAAACTGCTTTGCTAACTTGTGCGGAATTTAAATTATTTAAATTGTATTAATCTATAACCCTTACTCAATACAGAGGTGAGTTCAATGATGTTAGCTAACTCATGTTTAATCACAACTCAATTAGTACAACTGCATTTAAACAACGTGAGATATGAGCGAACATCGTTTGAGCGAGATTGTGATTGAGCGTCCTCGCGGTGGAAGGAGAATAAGTCTCAAAAAAGTGACTGGCTTTAAGAAGCAATTATACAAAATCACTCAGGACGCAATTCAGGATGGATTATTGAATCCCTACCTGATTAAACCAATAAATAAATCTAAGTATCTTTCAGACCATCTTGGCCCTCTGCGTCGGTTTTTGCGTAGGCGTAGCCCGCCGCAGGCATCGCAAGTCGGACAGCCTTGGAATGACGTTTACAGCCAACTGTGTAAACGATTAGACCCCAACACTATGGCCGGACGGCATGTTATCGATCATGTGTGGGACTATGTGGAACGGTATGTAGAAATAATTGATGGTGGTTTTTATAGCAAGCCTTATCGAGGATATCGAAGTCAGCTAGATACAAACCATCGCGATCGCTTCTATATCCATCCTGAAACCGGAATTCTTTGTGCAGCCGAGAAAGTACCTCGAAAGCAGAAGCAAAAGCCGGAACAAACTGATATTGTCATCATTGATAATTATCATCAATACCAGAAGTTAAATGATATTTGGTATTTCATTACCTTTGAAGATTTGCCATCGCCACCCATTCATTATGTGACAGATGCTGTCAAAGGTATGATTCATCGTTCTGTGGCATATACAGGTCGAATGATTTACGCTGTTAAGAAACAGCAATGTAATAAGAAAGAAATTCGATTTATTTTAAATCAACTTTCTAAAACCTAAAATTTTCACTTCGTGCCCTAACTGAAAAAGCTTACATACTAGCCGAATGGTAAGGCACTTGAATAAGGCTCAAGCAACTACGGGTTCAAATCCCGTGTGTGAATCAACAGCTTTTTCGACTTGCATGAGGTGATTTTATTTGATGATAATTTCTCTTTGCTTTCAGTGCTTTTTGCGTAGGATCTAGTGTCTTTGAGTTGCGAAAACTAGTTTTTTTAAACGAACCGCAAAGGACGCGAAGGACGCGAAGGTGAAGAGAAAAGACAGAGAATTTCACTTACTAATCAGCTCATTACCCAGTCCCCAGTCCCCAGTCCCTTTTACTTGGCAGTTGTTGCCGCGCCCCGATCGCGGAAGCTTACATAACTCTGCATAAGTTATATCCAATGCTTCCACAACTTGCGCGGTGACTTTATCGCCCCGCGTGCAACATCTGCCTCCTGCAATTTTGGATTTTAGGTTGCAATCCAAAATCCAAAATCTAAAATCTAAAATTCTTAGAGGAGGTTCATAATGAATACCGCAGAACGTGACCTGCGTTTGGAAATGCTCAACAGTTTGCTGACAACTCCTCACCGTAAACTTGAGCAAGTCGCAGAAATTCATCAGTTAATTATTGAACTCGATCCTATTTTCTACGGACATCTGGCAGTTTGGTATCAGCGTTATGGTGATGTCCGTGACCACAAGGAAGTGTTTGTTGCTCATTTGTTAACCAGCAATTTGATTGAACACCGAGATGCTGGATTTATGATGCTGCAAGAGTTTCCACCCTATCAGGTGGCTCGTGTAGTTGACTTCATGAAGCAACAGCAGAATAAATTGCCTCGTTCGGCTCGCACTGCGGTGCGGCGTTATTTAAAGGTGCGGGAGAGCAATCTAGCTCTATTTGATCGCGCTGCGCTACGAGGTCGTAAGGCAATGAAGCACCTGTATGCTTCACTGCACATCAAGCCAAATGAGCGGGCAAATGCGATTCTGTTTGGCGATACTCCTCCAGAGGGTTCCTTAGCCAATGTGCTGAAGCAGCTTGCTAAGGCTGAAAGTGCGGCAGAACAAGCACGGCTAATTGTGGAGTTCAACATTCCTTACACGATCGCAATTGGTGCAATCAAGCAACTTACACCAGTTGTATTAGTGGCGTTGATCAATAGCATGTCTCCTCAAGAAGCGATCAATAACCTCAAATCGCTTCAGACTAGAGGGGCAATGGATCACCCACAAGTCAAGAAGCTGATTGATTCCAAGTTGGAGTTAGCGTCTAAAAGTACGCGTGTCTCAGCATTTAAAGCCCAGATTGCCACAGACGCAGGAGATTTTGACGCAGACACCGTTGCCCAACTGGAAAAGGTGACAAATGAACAGGTGAAGCGGCGCGGTGCGATCGCACGTCCAACTGCTTTATTAGTAGACAAGTCTGGTTCAATGGAAAATGCGATCGCGACGGGTTTGCAACTCGCGGCCCTAATCTCTGGTATCACTCAGGCAGAACTGTTTGTCTACGCCTTTGACACAATTCCCTATCCTGTTACAGCAAAGGGCAAGGAGTTGACCGACTGGGAGCGTGCCTTCCAGCATATCAATGCAGGCGGTGGTACTAGTATCGGTTGTGCATTGGAAGCAATGCGGCGGAAAAAGCAGGTGGTTGACCAAATCATCTTGGTGACGGATGAGGGTGAAAATGCGGCTCCTTACTTCGGTGAAGTCTACAAAAACTACTGCCGGGAGTTGGCGATAATGCCCAATGTGGTGATTGTCCGTGTGGGTACTCATTACAACTGGGTAGAGAGTCAGCTAAAGCAACAGCAAGCACCTGTAGATACGTTCACTTTCGCAGGTGACTACTACAGTTTGCCGAACATCGTCCCACTCCTGACGCGCCCCTCTCGTCTAGATTTGCTGATGGAGATTTTGGATATGCCGTTGCCTATGCGAGATGATAAGTAGAGTACATCAGGGTGCGTCATAATTTATTTCTAACGCATCCTGATATACTAACACCGTCAAAAAATGACAAAAGATTCTTATCTACAAGAATGGCCAATTTGTACAGTGTGTAAGTACTAAAGCTGAGTTAAAGATTTTTGAACAGTTGGTGTATCTCAGGTAATGGATACCCATCTATATCAATTAACAATTGGCGTAAGTAGCTAATTTCATTATTTTTTAGAGAAAGACTTACAGCAGTTTTCATGTATTTGAACTACTCTTATCCTAGAAGCGTAAGGCTTTGCACCCCTACCGCGTGGTCTATTTACCTGAAAATAGCTGTAAAGATGTTTCTCCCTTTAAAATTCTTTGGGCTGTACAGAGAACGAATCCGACATTCATCCCATTGTGCTTTACATAATTGAACTTATTACAAAAAGGGGAGTTAGGGTAGCATAAAGCTATTCTAACTCCCCACCTTCTACAATAACGAACTAATTGGATTCTATTTTTTGCAAGTCCCTATCAATCAATACAGTTCAGAATGAGCAACAAAACGCTGATGTAGAGACGCGATTTCTAGCGTCTTAAAAGACCAATTATCTACATCAACAACCCTTAAGTGAACCGTATTGCCTTATCAATGAGGTGGCGTAGAGGGCATTTTATTGCTGGTAAGTGCCTTATAAGCGTGCTTTGACTTAGTACTTATTGTGCATAGCTTAGAGCCTTACAAGTGTGCCATTCGACTCAACCCTTTTGAACTCGGTGTTCAAACTCCTCACGGGTTCCTTCAACTATAACCAGAGAAGAAGCATAGATATCTTCATGTTCGTGTTTCAACCAATTTAAAAGACGAGCCATCTGAGCATTTCTTAAATCTAGGTCTGTCTGAAAAATAATTGAAGTTGCCATCACTTGAGCATATTGAAGTGGATGACCTTGATTTACTAAACTAGCAGTTAAGCCTGCTAATGCTTCCTGCCGTATTAGATCAGAAGTAGCTTCTATAGACATGATTTTTGTTCCAAGATAATTGTTGAAAATATCCTATATTATTTACCCAAGGTTTTAGTAACTGTAATCTCACTTAATTTGAAAAATATGGATAAAAATAGCGGTGTATTTACTTAAAATATGATTTCAAAGTATAGTCACACATTAAAAAAATATATTTATTAAATAATTTTAAATCTGACAGGAATCAAAAAAATATACATTAAAAATTACAAAATAAACAGAGCTTAATATTAAAGCTTACAGTTTAATTTCAGTTCTATATAAAATCAACATAAATTCAACATTAAAGCTCTCAATTGCTGTTGAATAGTCATCTTTATTAGATTTTTTGTACAAGTAAACTCTTTACATTCCTGAAAACGTATGTTTAATTTGATTCAGTAGAGAGCAAAGGCAAATGCCTAGCTAAATACTAAAAATCAACAATGAGTTAAGGTATAAAATCATGGCAGTCGAAAAAACCAATTCTTCTTCAAGCTTGGCAGAAGTTATTGACCGCATCTTGGATAAAGGTATCGTTATAGATGCTTGGGTACGTGTTTCCCTAGTTGGTATTGAATTACTTGCAATCGAAGCTCGGATCGTTATTGCTTCTGTTGAAACCTACTTGAAATATGCAGAAGCTATAGGCTTAACACAGTCAGCTTCTGTACCTGCTTAATTATTAAGTAGATACAATCAAATTAGAATTACTCAAACCATTTCTTTGTGAAGTTCTCTGTGGCAAATTTCTGGATAACTCATCTCCCTGTGTTGTTCTTTGCGGTCTTTGCAGTTTTTTGTAGTTTTTTAGGGACTTGCACCTCAGTATGTCTTCATGGAGACTTGGTAGAAGTGATTCTGATTGGTCTTCTGTTTTTCGTCGATTATCTTGATACTTCTCAATCAAGATTAATCAAAGGATAAAATGCCAAAAGTAGATATTGTTTGAGCTACATTATCTGGATATTAATTGTCCAGTTAATGTAGTTTATTCACGATTTTAATAATATTGCGGAGAATCTCATGACGGCTTTAACGGAAAAAATCCGGCAAGAGCATAAGTCGATAACTGAGGAAGTATCTCAACTATTTAGAGAGACTCATGAATTCTCGTCTGCTACAACAGCAAACAGAGCAAAGTAAGCCGAATATCTGCATCAGTTCCACCAGGAACTTGAGCAAACAACCCACGAGTTTTTAGTAGAAACAGCAAAGAACAGAACTGAGCAAGCCAAAGCACAAAGGCTATATCTGCATTAATTTCGTCAGGATTTGTTTGCAAGCATTTTTGGCACGCATATTTAGTCGTTAGTTAACGCTCTGATCAAGGGAGTTAATACACTTTCTCTAAATTACAGTTCATTCTCCGCTGTAGATTTGTAGATTTATTTTAGAGAATTGGTAATCTGTTGGCGAACTAGATTAAATAGTAAAACCCCCTAATCTTACAGTTAAATGACTGGTCAGAAAAGGGGGCAAATTCAACAATGAATTTTAGTATAAAAGTTTAGATATTCTATTCTCTCTATTGATTTAGTGTTACTGAGTTATCAAGTTTTAAAGTTTTTCTTTGAGATTGCTTTTTGGAGTTAACAAGCATTAACTTTTGGTTTGGTAATCTATCTAGCTAGAATAGCATATCGGTTTACCAATTGCAACTTTCTGAGTTTTTTGTCTCGAAAAGCTATTTTTCATCATCGTAATCTATGACTATCGCTACAAATAACAGCAAAAAAGCTGCTTCTTGTTTAATTGCGAATAACTAATGAATCCTAGCCCAACCTCGTAGCTCTCTATTTTCGTTGTGAATCTCATTCGTTAGCTCAAAGGTTGTTCATTTACTGAAATTTTAGTTACAAGTCAAAATCAAAAGTCAAATGTGCTGGCATTTGCGACATCCATTTATTTAACTAGAAAATCCTTCACCTGCGTTTGTCTCCTCAAGACCCTTGACAACCATATACAAGTTTTCCCCAATATTGTTTACCAGATTATGAAATAAAAGGTGGCTCAAAGGGGTATCACACTATGCAAGTTCTTTTAGCTCAAGCTTGGGAGTTAGTACCATCAAACTTTGGTACTTCCTTGTCTGATGACTGGCCGCTAGAAGCCTAGCGATTAAAAGCAAGATTTAGCAGATATACAAATTCGCTTTCACTGGTGTCACATGACATCTAAGTGGCAGCAAGTATTTGCACACGCCTTGGATAGTGCTGTAACTGGAAAAGCTACTGAAACTCTTGCCTAGTAAAATTTTTGCTTAATAGAATTAAGTTTTGATAGAACTTGTTTTGCGGCTGTGATGACTACTGTACATCATCTCTGCATCGCTTAGAGCCTTACAAGCGTGCCATTCGGACATAGCGCAAGTTGCATTTAGCCTGTGATGAGGGAAGTGGGGAAATTTTGGCGGCGTTAGTAACTGTAACAGTGATGTAGCTGATTGCGAGGTACTGCCCGATTTATTGGAACAGATTGATCATATAGATTCAACAAGTGTCGGCTGATAGCGGTTATGACACATTCTACTGTTACAAAACAATCACTGAGCGCTTTGCCAAAGCAGTGATTCCACCTCGCAGTAGCGCCTAGATTCAGCAACATGCTAACTATCCCTCTTTTATCACTTTAGGATAACCCAATCGCTGAAAGCCTTTCAGAGCTTTAATATCGAGGTTTTGCCTATACATTTAAGTTCCTGTTAGAAAATAAAGGCTCAAAGCTTGATTCAATCAAAGTTTCAGAATCTTGCTTCGATTATTGTTTTACGAGAGCGACAAAACAGGGCTATAAAGAACTGCCTCATCCACGCGATGAAAACATACGAAGGGTGCGTCACGCTGGATCTAACCAATGGAAACAGGAGAGCGCTTATCATAGACGTTCTTTGTCGGACTGATAACCATTCTCATCATGAGAATTGCTGGTTTACGCAACCTCGGCTAGTGATTTTAAGATCAAATCTTTCTTCTGCATTTCCCAGGCTAGGGTAGTGTAGACAGTTTGATCTAAGTCATTATATTTTGGTTGCCAGCCCAGTAATTTACGGATTTTATCAGCACTAGCTATCACACAAGCAGGATCGCCAGGGCGACGTTCTGTTTCAATGACCGGAAAATCTACCCCAGAAATAGCCTTAACCCGTTCGATAACTTGACGGACACTGTAACCTTGCCCATAACCACAATTGAGAATTTGGCTTTCGTTACCTTGCTCCAGATAAGCCAAAGCATCCAGATGTGCTGTTGCTAGGTCTTCAACATGAATATAGTCTCTAATTGCCGTTCCATCGGGTGTTGGAAAATCCGTACCAAAAATTTGTACTCCTATTCTGCGTTTGAGTGCAGCATCACAGGTAACTCCAATCAAATGAGATACCTTTTTTGATATCTGCCCCAATCGCCCACTAGGTTCTGCTCCGGCAACATTAAAGTATCGTAGAATTACGTAACGCAAATCAGAAGCCTTTGCATAGTCACGAATTAGCCATTCACAAAAAAGTTTTGATCGCCCATAGGGGTTAATCGGTTCAGTTGGTGTAGATTCAGTGACAGGACTCGTTTCTGGTTGTCCATAGACCGCTGCTGTACTGGAAAAGATCATTTGCTTCACACCCATGTTGTTGCAACAACGGAGTAAATTCAGGGTGTTGCGAGTATTGTTAGCGTAATAGTCTAAGGGATGAGAAACAGATTCGGGTACATTCAAACTGGCAGCAAAGTGTAACACTGCCGTAAATTGATGCTGACAAAATACCTGGTAAAGAGATTCTGAATCTTTTAAATCACCAATAATTAACTCACCATCTAATACTGCTTGGGGTGAACCTGTAGAACAGTTGTCATACACCACAACATCGTAACCAGCTTCGCCCAATTGACGAACGACATGGGAGCCAATGTATCCTGCTCCACCAGTGACTAAGACTTTTTTATTCATCTGCCTTTACCTAGTAATACTACTCGAATGGTTTTAAAGACGATCGCTAAATCCAAAGCTAGGGAATAGTTTTTGATGTAGTAGAGGTCGTAAGCTAATTTCTCGTAAGCATCTTCTACTGATGCACCGTAGGGGTACATAACCTGTGCCCAGCCTGTGATTCCAGGTTTGACGACATAACGTAAGTCATAGTAGGGAATTTCTTGTCGTAGCTTGATATCAAATTCTGGCCGTTCTGGACGAGGACCAATGAGGCTCATTTCTCCCCAGAGGACGTTTAAAATCTGTGGTAGTTCATCGATTCTAGTTAGGCGTAACCAGCGTCCTAATCTGGTAATCCGAGGGTCTCCTTCATACGCCCACTGCGCTCCCCGTTTTTCGGCATCTTGATACATGGAACGGAATTTATAAACTTTAAAGGGCTTTCCTTCCAAACCAGTCCGCATCTGTGTGTACACCACTGGGCCTGGACTATCCAACTTAATTGCCAGTACTGTTAGCAACATCAGTGGAGATAGAAACAGAAATAATGACCATGCCAGAATAATGTCTAATAACCGCTTCAGCTTTTGACTAATGCTGTCAGCCGCTAAATTAAAACCAGCACCAAAAGCCAGCCAGTTATCCTGAAGCAGGAATGAGGGAAGTTTATACCACAAGATTTCACAAATATCGGGAATCCCGTAGATGGAGATACCAGATAAACGTAACTGCATCAACTGCTGTATATGTGCATCAGATAATTCCATCGGGGTTGTTACTACTACCCCTGACCAAGGTTGTTGGCTCCATTGGGATAAGTCATTGAGGCTCCCCGCAGAAACTCGATTGCTTTTTGCTAACTCATTAATGTTCTGCTCTGCTGTTACTAGAACAACTAAGCGCCCTAATGAACTGCGTTCTAGAAAAGTTTTGCCAAATAGAATGGCTTTTTTACCTGCACCCAAAATCAGCCAACGGCTGTGTTGAGCTTGCGATCGCGCCCAGTTTGCTGCCCATATTCTTGATCCCATAGCCCAGGTGGTAAATATGCCTAAGCAGGGGAGCAAAATTCCTCGTTTCAAGACCGATTCTTTGCCCCAAACACCAGTAAGGTAAATGAGAGACGCAATAATGAGACCAACAACAACATTACTAATCAAAATGCGAGATGGAGCGCGCAATCCTGCTATTTGAGTATCTGGATGATAAGTATCTGCTAAATACAGCCCAGCGAGAACGAGGAAAATAAATAAATAAATAAAAGGATCAAAACCATTCAGATATTGACGCGATCGCAACCATAAACAGAGAGACAAACCCAATAATAAACCCACAATATCACCTAATAACAGTAATAGAGAGAGGATATTGTGTGCCTGATATAACTTCTTGTTTTTTTTGCCAATAGCAATAGCAAGATTAGTAGTCATTTACGTACATTAATAAAAATTAGAAAGATTATAGTAGAGACATAAAAAATTGGATGTAAGCAATAATTGTCCTGAAACTTTTAGTATCAGATTTCAATAGTTCAAAATAATTTCAAACTCATCAGCAAACTACAAGACCAGTAATCGAAAACAAAATCCTGGTTTCAACACCTAAAAAAACAAAATGATGTGAGATTACTCAAAAAAATCGTCTTGATTTGTTTGATTAAGTATTTATGAACTCTTTCCTTTCTCTTTATTATTAACCCTGATCTTAGCTATCAGCTATGTGGAAATTACGTAACTATTACAATTAACGTATTTATTTTGAGATGATAACTAAATTATTTAACCCTATAATTTTAAAAGGTTTTAATATTTTTTCATTCATTAATGTATACCTTGTATGTTTTGTATACTTTGTATGTTTTGTATACTTTGTATATTTATTGATTCACTTTGGCTGTAGTAAAATGATGCCTGGATTGGGCTACGCCTACAATAAGATATTTTTTAATTAAGTCCAAAATCTAGTAATATTTATGGCAAGTTATACGTCAAAAATAAGTAATTACAAAAATCAAGTAAAAATACGTAGGTCTTTATCGCGGAAGCTTGATAGTGTTTGACTAAAGCTTTATGGTTTATCCAGATCCAGTTGCAATCAATGAGGAACAATTTCAGAGAATATTTGGACAAAGTGAACTTTATCCTCTTCCACTTCCTCACTGTAGTATCAGTAAATAATGAGTCAACTAAATCTTAGGAGTGTCAACATCTGTGTCAACATCTGGAGTATTAACTAAACTATGCCTTCTCATCAAGACGATCAAGACCTGATTAATTTTCAACAGTATTGGCGGATTCTAAAAAGACGTTGGTTCCTGATGGCAATCATTATGGGGTCGGTTTTTGGAGTCACAGGGTTAGTTACTTCTAGTAAAAAACCCATTTATGAAGCCGAGGGTAAACTTCTTTTTAATAAGCAAAGTGGCATTTCTTCCCTTACAGGTGTAAGTGAACAACTGGGACAACTTAGCGGGGTGACAAATCTCTCTAACCCTTTGGAAACTGAAGCGGAAATTCTTCGCTCCTACCCCCTGACTCAAAAAACTATTGCTGAGTTGCATCTGAAAAATAAACTGGGACAACCTTTAGAAATAGATACTTTTCTAAGTAACTTGAAAATAAAAACTATCCGAGGGACGGATATTTTACAACTTTCTTACCGTAGTAGTAATCCTCAACAAGCCACTGTTATCATCAATAAATTGATGAGTGTTTATCTGGAAAATAATGTTCGGATTAACCGTTCTGAAGCCAGAGCAGCACGGGAATTTTTAAACAAGCAACTACCTCTAGTTGAGGTAAAAGTTGCAGAAGGAGAAGCAGCACTGCGTCAGTTTAAAGAAAAATACGAGGTTGTTTCTTTAGAAGTAGAAGCTCAAGAAGGCATTAGAAGTCTCAATGAATTATCCAATCAAATAACCCAACTTCGGGCGCGGTTGGTAGATGCTAGGAGCCGTTCTGGTGCTTTGCAAAATCAATTGGCATTGAACACAAAGCAAGCTATAGCACTTAGCAGCTTAAGTCAATCAAGAGCAGTACAAGAAGTGCTATCAGAATATCAAAAGGTTCAAGATCAGTTAGCTGTGGAGAGGTCACGATTTACCGATGGACACCCAGTCATTACTAGTTTGTTAAGTAAAGAACAAGCTCTCAAAGAGCAGCTAGAACGAAGAGTGACCCAAACTCTGGGTAGTGTGCAGCCTATCCCAGACCAAGATTTACAAATAGGAGAACTCAAGCAGACCCTAACCGCTAATTTGGTGCAAGTGGAAGTAGAACGGTTGGGATTGGAGAATCAAGTTGGTGTGTTGATGAAGCCATTTGTACTTTATCAAGCACGTCTGAGAACCTTACCCAAATTAGAACAACTGCAACGACAACGGCAACGACAGCTACAGGTTGCTCAAATAACCTACGAAGAAATGCTCAAACGATTGCAAGAAGTTCAAGTGCTGGAAAATCAGAATGTAGGTAATGCCAGGATTGTTTCCGAAGCTTTACTTCCGAAAAAACCAATTTCTCCTCGTATTCTCTTGAATTTGGCATTAGGGGGATTTTTAGGATTTTTCTTAGCGATCGCAGCAGCTTTATTACTAGAAGCTGGAGACACATCTGTGAAGACGACAGAAGAAGCTCAACAGTTGTTGGACTATCCTTTGTTGGGTACAATCCCGGTTTTTGATCAAAAAGATAAACTGGCTCGTGGTGAAAGTATAACCGAATTACCGGTACTCAATAATCCTTATTCATCAATCAATGCAGCCTTTGAAATGCTCCAGATTAACCTGGGGTTCACTTTTTCTGATAAGGAACTGAAGGTAATTGTGGTTAGCAGTTCTGTGATGAATGAGGGTAAATCTTTTGTGGCAGCTAATTTGGCGGTAGCAACTGCCCAAATGGGAAAGCGAGTGCTATTGATTGATGCAGATATGCGCCGCCCCCATCAACACGAAATATGGCAACAACCTAACTTGATGGGATTAAGTAATGTTTTAGTGGGGCAGGCTACGTTAGCAGGAGTAGCTAAAGAAGTGGTGAGCAATCTAGAATTGCTCACTGCTGGCACCATACCGCCTAACCCTGCTGCACTATTGGACTCACAGCGGATGAATGGGTTATTGAAACAAGCTTCCCAAGATTATGACTGCGTAATTATTGACACTCCGCCTTTAAGTGTTCTAGCTGATGCCTCGATAGTAGGCAAAATGGCAGATGGAATGTTGCTAATTGTACGTCCTGGTGTAGTTAATTCTGCTGCGGCTAAGACTACAAAGGCACTTATTGAGCATTCACGTGTACCTGTGTTGGGAATAGTAGTGAATTTTGTAAATACTGGCAACAATAATTATGCGTATTATTACTCACATACACAAACTGGAGAGAATAATTCTGGAAAAAAGATAGGATTAAGTCGAACTTAAGTAGAATCACTGGATTAAAACTGCTTTAACTGGTTAGTAATTTTGATAAGCCAGTGTTTTCTCTGAGGTAATTCAATATTTAGGTTAGTAGGATTACAGGTGAGATATGAAGTTAATGTCAAAAGAGGCAGGGGAGCAGGGGGCAGGGAGCAAGGGGGAAACTGAGACGGAGCTTGTACTCCGCCCCAGTAAGAGCGCCCTTTATGGCGGGGCTTCTGCTCCGCGAACATACCCATGTTACGCTCCGCTCCACGGCTCCGGGACTCTTCTCTTGCTCCCCCTGCTCCCAGCAAAGTGCCCCTCCGCTTCTTCGGTGATTGATTTAGGAATTCAATCATAAGTTTGAAAATTCATAGAGGATTTTTGTTTAATTTTTGAAATATCCGAATGGTGTATGTTGAACACCATATTTTAACTTCTAAACTACTTAAAGTTTTGTACAAGTAATTTAGAATCACCAAAATATACTGGATAAAGTAATTAAAATGTTAATAAAACTTGCAATTCTGCTTACTCATCCAGTTCAGTATTTTGCACCTGTATTTCGTGAGTTAGCACAGCAACCAAATTTACAAATAAAAGTGTTTTTTGGCTGTAATCATGGTGTAATACCCAGAGAAGATCCTAACTTTGGTGTAGTATTTAAATGGGATTGTCAACCAACAGCAGGTTTTGAACACGAATTCATCTCTACAAGTTCGCTGAAAGATTTAAGAGGAATACAAGGTATCAAATTAGCTACTAAAGCTGTTGCTGCAATTAATCGCTATAAACCTGATGCTGTACTGATTTTTGCTTATTCACCTACTTTCATTACTGTTAGCACTTTGCTCTTAACTTTAGCTAGACACAAGTTAATGCTTAGGGCTGAAACAACAGATGAGGCATTATCACGTTTTTATATCAAGGACAAAATACGTAAACTATTCTTATCTTTTTACTATCGTCAATTTACTCATTTTTTCCCGATTGGAACAAATTCTATCAATCATTATTTGCGAATGGGAGTAGATAAGAGTCGTATGACTTTAGCTCACTACGCCATTGATACAGAGTTTTTTCAACAACAGGTAGACTTTTGGCTACCACAGAGAGAAACTTTACGAGCTAAGGTAGGTATTAGAGAAGAAGATCATGTTCTAATCTATTGCGGCAAGATGTTTTCAGTAAAGAATCCTTTAATAATTCCTGATGCTTTAGAAAAACTATCATCAGTAGAAAAAGAAAAAACTTGGTTTTTTGCTGTGGGAGATGGGGAATTAAGAGAAGAGTTTGAAGAAAGAGTAAAATTACAGCTAAGTGAAAGAGCTATTTTTGTTGGCTTTAAAAATCAGTCGGAATTAGGTGAATATTATACAATGGCAGATACATTAATTCTCCCCTCTCAGAATGGAGAAACCTGGGGATTAGTTGTTAATGAAGCTCTTCAGTTTGGTTTGAGAGTTATTGTAAGTGATAAGGTTGGTTGTGCAAAGGATTTGATAACAAATATTAAGCATGGTTGGATTTTTTCATGTAGTGATACTCTACAATTAACGAGGATAATTTCGCAGGCAATTGTACAGTCTAAATTACGATATAGAGAATTAAAATCATTACCTAATCCAAGTAACCTAGCTACAAATGTTTACGTTCAATTAATTGCGTAGGTAATATTATGGTTGCATTTAAGTTTAGTAATATTCGCTCAAACAATCTAATTGGGAAGTTTCTTCGTCTTCCTTTATCTCTATTACCTACAAAATCTATATTTCCTATCCTGCAAGGCCCAGCAAAAGGAATGAAGTGGATTGTGGGAAGTGGAGTACATGGAATGTGGCTAGGCTCTTATGAAGCAGATAAGCAGAAGCTATTGACTGAGCTATCGCTGGAAGGCACTACTGTTTTAGATATTGGTGCGAATGTAGGTTTTTTTAGTATCTTGTTGAGCCGTCTAGTTGGAGCAACAGGTAAAGTAATATCTTTTGAACCATTACCTAGAAATATTGAGTTTATTCGTCAGCATATACAGTTGAATAAAATAAATAATATTGAGATTATTTCAGCAGCAGTCAGTGACAAAATAGGGAAAATGAAGTTTGTTACTTCTCATTTACACGCACAAGGATATTTGACAGACAAGGGAAATTTAGAAGTTTCTATTATTTCTTTAGATTCGTTAAATAATTTAAATGATCCAGTTAGCTTAGTGAAAATAGATGTTGAGGGCGCTGAAGCAAATGTATTGAAGGGTGGAGAGAAATTTTTTCAAGAACATAGACCAATTATCTTACTAGCTACACATGGAGAAAATCAAGTTAATGATTGTCAAGTTATTTTGCATAAATACAACTATTCTATGGCACTAATAAATAAAGATTTATATGGATTAAAGTGCGATGAATGGCTGGCAACACCTAATAATTGTTCATTATGAATGATAAAATACTAATTGTTGGCAATATTTCGGAAAGTTATCAATTAGGTTCCATATTTGCCAGAGGATCTCAAGAATTAAACCTTTTATTTTATGCCAGTGATACAAGCTGGAATTCCTACGCTCCATCTATGAAACACTTATGGGGCAAAATATTTTTTAAAATATCAGGAAAACGTCCTTTAGAATGGTGGTCTTTTAATAAAAAAATAGTTAGCTGTATAAATGAATTTAGCCCACAAGTTGTTTTAGTAACAGGAATTTTTCCTTTAACAAATGAAGTATTCGATATTTGCTCTAGAATAGGTACAAAGATTGTTAATTATTTAACTGATTATCCGTGGAATCCAAACCATCGGAGCGAATTTTTTATATCCAATCTTAAAAGGTATGATTTAGTTATAAGTACAAAAACAAAAATATTGTCAGAGCTAATTAAACACGAAGTTAAAAAAGTTCATTATTTGCCATTTGCCTATGCTCCGTTTATTTGCCACCAGCCGATAAACGTTTCTCAAGTTGAGCAAGATTTATTTAAAGCAGATATTTCCTTTATAGGTACAGGTGATAGTGAACGTATTCCTTTTTTGGATGCTCTATCTTCATTGAATGGATTAAACTTAAAAATTTATGGTGCAGCTTGGGATAGACTAAATCTAAAAAAATGGCAAAAGCTACCAGCAGTTTTTGAGCATGAATTACGGCTAGCTATTTATTTTTCTAAGTTATCACTAGGTATTGTCAGAAAACGCAATAAAGATGAATCTACTATGAGAACATTTGAAATAGCTGCCTGTGGCGGATGCGGAATTTATGAAGATACTCAAGAACACAGAAAAATTTTAGCTGGGTATCCTGAGTACGGTTTTTTTAATTCACCAGAAGATTTAGCTAATAAGTGTAAATGGTTATTGGAAAATCCTGTTGAAAGAGAAGAAATGCGAAAGATTGGCATGAAAATTATCATCAAAGATACAAATACATATACAAGTCGATTAAAAACTATATTAGAGATGTGTTGTGAATAGCCATTATGGAAAATTACTATAATATCTCTTGGTTAGAGCAAGATAAATTACATAAGACAAGCATAGTTAAGCGTTTATTGTACTTTTTTAGTCGCCCTTTACTTTCTATATATGCTAGCCAATTTTTATCAACACAGACTTTAAAAGTTCTTCAACCATCTCTCGTACTTCCAGGACGTGGAATGCCTTTAGAAACTCGTCGTCTTTGGGGGTCAGAGTTATGCAAAATTAGAGAAGCTACTATCCTTGTTCAAGGAACTGGAACTGGCTGGGATGTTATTTCTTGGGCAAGATTAAAGCCTAAAAAAATTATTGCAACTGACTTATTTGAATTCAAAGAATCTTGGAGTGAAATTACGCATTATTGTAAAAAGATATTAAATGTTGAAATTGAGTTCTATCAATCTCCTTTGGAAGCTCATTCATTTCTCAAAAATGAATCAATTGATTTGTGTGCTTCAGATGCAGTTTTTGAACACTGCCAAGATTTAAAATCAGTTCTCAAAGAATCGTTTCGGATTTTGAAGCCAGGGGGAATTTTATATGCTAGCTATGGGCCTCTGTGGTTTTGTGCTGGTGGCGATCATTTTTCAGGAAGGGGTGGGTTACAAAATTCTTTTAACCATTTGTTGCTAGATTCTGAAGAATATATGAAATATTTTCTCTCCTTTTTACAAACTAATGAAGATTTTCAAAGTGGAGGTCGTTATGTTGAAATTGATTTGTTTTCACGTCTAAGTACTCAAGAATATTGTGAATTTTTTTACGAAATAGGTTTCCAAATAAAAGATTTAATTCTTCAATTAGACCCTAAATCTTTAGTCTTTAAGAATGAATTCTCCGAAAAATTCAGAGAATTATGCAATAAAAACACTAATAAATCTGAGGATGATTTTTTAATTAGTGCTAATCTAGTCCGCTTGATTAAACCATCTAGTATTTACTAAAGATTAAAGGAACATTGAGTGAATACATACACTTATCGTAATTGGTAGAAAAGTATCTGTGTAAAAATGAAAATATCTATTGTTGTTGGTGGAAGATGGCACGCATTTGACCTAGCAAAAGAACTGCACTCAGCAGGGATTTTACATCGTTTAATCACTAACTATCCTAAATATAAAACCCGCAAATGGGGAATACCAGATGATAAAGTAATTAGCTTGCCTCTAACTCTTTTATTAGGGAAAATCATATACCAAATAGGTAAAGAAAAATGGATGAGGAAATGTCAAGCCTTAGTTCATAATTTATTTGCTGAAGCAGCAAGTAGATACCTAGAAGGCAGCACGCTAGTACACGGCTGGTCAAGTTTTTCTGAACCTGCTATGCACTGGGCAAAACGGAATAACATACCCTTTTTGTTAGAAGGTAGTTCTGCTCACATGAAGGTGCAATGTCAAATATTGAGGGAAGAATATCAGCAGTTAGGTCTGTGTTGGGCAGAAACCCACCCAGAGATTGTTGCTCAAGAACTACGAGAATACGAACTAGCAGAAAAGGTAGCAGTACCTAGCTTGTTTGTGAAACGTGGTTTTTTGGCTCAGGGATTTCCTGAACAACACCTAGTTCATAACCCTTTTGGAACGAATCTTAAAAGCTTTTTGCCAGGTGCAAAGCAGGATGATATTTTTAGGGTTATCTATGCTGGTTCTTTGAGCGTGCGTAAAGGCATTCATTATTTAGTACGAGCCTTTATGAAAGCAGATATACCCAATAGCGAATTGTGTTTAGTTGGTGGAGCTACGGCGGAAAGTCCCGTTTTGTTGGCAGGGGCAGATGAGCGGGTTAAATTGATTGGTCATGTACCGCAGATTGAGTTAACAGACTACTACCACAATAGCAGTATCTTTGTGATGGCAAGTATTGCAGAGGGTATGGCAATGGTTCAGTTACAAGCGCTTGCTTGTGGTTTGCCATTGATTTGTACAACTAATTCAGGCGGTGAAGACTTACTACGAATGTCAGGTGTAGAACCTATGAAATTATACGGCGACATCGAAGAATATCCAGCAGGATATTTAGTGCCTGCACGGAATAGCCAAGCTATAGCCACTTGCTTACAAATACTAGCCCAGGATAGAAATTTACTTTTATCTAAACGAGAAGCAGCATTATCATTCCGAGCTATAGGTTTGGATTGGAGTTTTTACGCTCAACGTGCTATTGCATCTTATAAATCCCTGCATGAACCAAAATCTGCTAAGACAAAAATTGAGGTCTAAATGACAGAACCTTTAGTATCAATTATTCTGCCTGTATACAATCGTAAAAAATACTTGGCTCAAGCCATTGATAGTGTTTTACAGCAAACCTATCAAAACTGGGAATTAATTATAGCAGATGATCATTCTTCAGAAGATACAAAAGATTTATTACAAAAATATGCCGCGCTACCGAAAGTAAACGTTTATTATAACTCTCAGAATATAGGTCTTTTTGCTAATCTTAATCAAGCTATTAATCACTGCAATGGTGAATACATAACAATTATTTGCACTGATGATTTTTTCTTACCCCATTGCCTAGAGACTAATATCAATGCAATTCAACAATACTCAGAGGCTAATCTTATATTATCTTCTACATATTCAGTTAATGCGAATGGAGAAATATTGCCTGATGCTAAAAAGTTTTATTATGATTACATAGCGAAAGAAACTCAAATATTGCAACCCAATCAAAGTGTTCCATTATTACTTAAATTTGGGAGTATTAATGGCAATATTACTGCAATGTTTTTTAGAAAGAGCCTTTATAAACGAGTTGGTGATTTTAGAGCAGACTGGCGACATGCAGCAGACTGGGAATGGATATATCGAGTTGCTTGTTGTAGCCCAATTCTGATTTCTAGAGTCAATGTAGCAGCTATTAGAGTTCACGAAGAACAACTCTCAGTTGCCAATGGAAAGAATCTCAGTACTTCCAAAGAAGGAGCTGAAATGGTAAAGATGCTCTTGGCCAATCCCTATGTCAGAAATCTTAAGTCAGCACCAAATTGGGCATTGCATATTATGCAGTTTCATCTGTGGTTTGCCTTCAAACTTGCTCTTAGAGGATATTTATCAGAGGCTCTAACTATTGTTAGGGCTGTAAATCAAGTTACGGGCTTTGGTAAAACATTCTGGGTTATGTTGAAAACGTTACCCCAGAGATGGACTGCTCGTAGACATAAAAGCTTTATTTTACCACCAAATTAATATAAAAATTGTGTCTATGAACAAACTAATTAATAGCAACTCGCTTTACAGCAAATTAATTTAATTAGATTGAAATAAATCTAGTAAATTAGAAAATCTTAGTGTTTTATCATTTGCTAACTTAAAACTAACGCAGGAGATTAATAAGATGATAGGAGCAGATTTTGAATATATTAAAAAATTACTCAATGCTGGTTTGATTTCTTCTCCATGCTTAGACCTTGGTGCAAGCGGTGGCGGCGAGGGGCATAACTGTAAAAGTTTACTCCAAAATGCTGGATTAAAATATATTGGAACTGATATTTATCCAGGAGAAGGAGTTGATATTGTCGCTAATTTTGAAGATTCAGAAGTTGAAATTAATAAAGCATTTGATAATCAGAAAATTTCTTCTATTTTAGTTCTTAACGTTCTAGAGCATACTTTTGATCCAATCAGGGTATTAGATAACGTATTTTCTATTTTGAAACCCAACGGAACTTGTGTTATCATCACTCCCACAGTCTGGCCAATTCATGACTATCCAATTGATTGTTGGCGAATTAATCCTGCATTTTATGAAGAATACTGCCGGAGGAAAGGATTAACACTTGTAGATGAGTATTTTGAGTATATAGGTGTTTCCAAGGTAGAAATAAATTTAGGAGAAGGAAGCAAATATAATCTTCCAAAACCTTCTCAAAATAAATTAAAGATAATCAAATCTCGGCTAATTCACAAACTATTCAATACTTATGGAAGGAGTATGAATAATCCTTCTCACGTAGCAGTAGGTGCTGTGATTAGAAAATCAGAGGCTATACTATGACCGTAGAAAAACGTGCATTTAATGGTACTCTTATTGGTATTTTTTCATTTGTAATTACAATAGGGCAAACTATTCTAATTGTTCCTATTCTTATGAAATTCTGGGGTGTTAACAACTATGGATTGTGGTTAGGTTTATCTGCATTGAGCAGCTTATTACAAACTATTGATACTGGGCATCAAAGCTACGTAGGTAACGAGTTAACTAAGTTTTACACAACTGATACCAAAAAACTAAAGACAACCTTAGCATCAAGTATTTGGACGGCTGGCTTACTAGGTTTATTACAAATAATAATATCAGTTGGAATTGTAGTTTTTGGGGTAACAGGAAAACTAATAGGATATACTTCACCTGTAGGAGAGAATCAAGAAATTGGATTAGGATTACTTGTTTTAACAATTACATGGGTTATAACTGGTTCTGTAGGTGGAATTCTATCTCGTCTATATCTACCAGCTGGATTATTCGTCAGATTTACTCTTTGGGGAATTATTGCACGTTTGTTTAATGTTGCAAGCATTTTACTGACTGCTATATTAGGTGGCGGAATACTTGTAGCTTGTATTATTAGCAGTATAGTTGTGTGTTTGATTTATATACTATTTTTTTGGGATATTTATAAAATATTTTATAAGCTTTATCCTTTCTGGATAGGTGGAAATTTAAAAACTGCATTTACTAATATTTCTAAATCATTGATTCTTACAGGTGTAGGATTTTTATCCCAATTACAAAATAATGGGTTAATTTTATTTGTGTCTGCCATAGTTGGAGCAGCATTTATTCCTGCACTTAGCACTATGCGAACTCTTACTAATACTTTTTTAGCGGGGACTGCAATTATTACCATGTCATTAGTACCTGAGATGACGCGTTATCATACTCAGGGTGAACATAAAAAGTTAGCAGATATGATTTCTACGGCTTGGTGGTCAGGGGGTCTATTAATTAATCTTGGCTTAGTGATTACACTACCATGTATCGAGCCAATATATTTACATTGGACAAGAGGTCAAATCAGCTTTAATTGGGTGCTTTACTTAATATTAGCTTGGTCAATTTCACTAAAAAACTTTGGTAATCCTCAAAGCGTTTATCTAATAGGTATTAATCATATAAAAGCACAAACAACAATTGCGGTTGTGCAAACGACAATTATTTTAGGCATAACTAGCCTTTTCTTGGCTAAAGATGGGTTGGTTGCTGTGGGGATAGCAATAGTTTGTAGTGAAATAATTGGTTCAGTGATAATGGCAACAACTTACACCATTATAGAAGTTCAAAGTCTGGGCGGTAATCTAAACTTTACTAAAATTACTTTAGCTTTTTCTTCTGTTGTTATAGTGGGGTTAACTTATGTATCTGTAGGACTATATTGGTTGAGTCCGTTAATTGCATCAATAGTTGGAGGAATAATTTTAATAGGACTATACTTATGGCAATGGCAATATTTATCTATGGATGTGCGTTATAGACTAATTAAACTATTTCATAAATTAACATCTTTAAGCTATAGGCATCGGACTTGAGTCTTGCTAAGTATGCTAAAAACTAAGTTTTATCCTCTCCAGTAACATTTAAGTTAGCTTGGATTTTCAATAATTAAATGGATTTCTTAAGTCAATGTTAACATCAAATCTAAATTACAAATTGATAATTTATATCTCGTTTTCAGCTACATTGATATAGGATTGTAAATAAAAAAATACTACATTTACCCCAATGAATAAGCTTTCTTATATAGGCACAATATTAGTATTTCTACTAATATCTTCAGCTATTACAAGTCTTTTTAGTCTTTTTGAATTATCTTTGGGAATTTTCGCTACTATCCCTTTAATTATGATGATGTATTTGTCATTATTGGATGGAAGTTTGGAAATTCGGATGTTATCAATAAGCTATTCAATCAGTCAATTCATTTGTTGGGTTATCGGGTTCTTAGGTTGTGTATATTTTTTATCTCCATCAGGCTTCAGCATTGGTAAACATACCATAGTTACAATGGTTTTGATTAACCTAGTAATTTGGGGAAGTTTAGTAGGTACTTCAATTGCTAAACCTTTTAAAAAAAATCCATCTAAATGCTTAAATCATAATGAAAAAATCACAAGTGAATTAACTTATAAAGGATTTCAAATAACTGGTGCTATTTTTGTATTTTTTATGGTTGTCAATTATTTAAGTGGTGGTTTTTTCGCTAGGCAACAGATCGGGAACGCAGTGGAGACTGGAAGCCCATTATACTTTTTAACTGCTTTTAGTACATTACAGTACTTGTTCTTTTTATTCTTAGGAGTTCGCTTAAGTCGCCCAATCCTCAATCCATCAAATATTGTTAGTCTAATAATTTTGATTTTTTCTATGCTGGTAGCTAGTCTAACTGGTGGACGTGGCTTTAGTATTCGTATGCTTATTTATACTATTTTAGGAAGCTTTTATTCCAATCTTAAGTCTAAAGATATAATTAAATTCATTGTAATTTCAATTCCATTTGTTTTGTTTTTTACTATTACAATTGGTAATGTTAGAGGAAATTTAGATTTTAGTGACTCTATAAATCTAGTTACTCGTGCAGAACTCATAGGTAAAGCTGCCACTGGAAATTTAGAAGCAACGGGATCTGATTATGATGATCCTCTTTATAGTACTTTCACGAGAATTGCAGAGCCTACAGGACAAATAGTAATCGATCATGTTGCTGAGACCGGATCTTATATTGGGTTACGCAACTTTGAACGTCTTGCAACAGTATTTATACCCAAAATTATAAGCGACAAAAAGCCTATGGATGATGGAGGGGAAAGATTAAGAGATGAATATGGTGTAGATATAACTCAATTTACTAACGCACCTATAACTTCTATGGCTGATGCTTTTGAGAGAGGAGGTTATGGAGCGGTTTTTATGTTTTCACTAATTATATCTTTCTATTTAACAAAACTGAGTGAATATATTGGCAGGTTAAAAAACCAATTACTAAGAATAACTTTAAGGATATCTTTTGCTTACACTTGCTCCATACTTTATGCTCCAAGTATTCTGGGATGCATCAGTATTATAACTTACAATTTTATTAGAGATGCCTTGTTGATATGGGGTTTTATATTTTTGCTAGAAGCAACAACAAAAAAAGTTAAAAATGTACATGAAAAAACCTAAAAATGAATTATATAAAAGTAGTCCCAACACTTTTAATAAAGACTTTAATTAACAAAATTTATTATTTTTTGAAAAAATGAGAATATTTTTTCTGTTAACAGATGCCTTTGGAGGACGAGGGGGTATCTCACAGTACAACCGAGACTTCATTAACTCTCTCTGTAGTACCAAGACTTGTGATGAAGTAGTTGCTATTCCAAGATGCGTTGTCGATCCTATTGAGGTTTTGCCCCAAAAACTTACATATATTACCTCAGGAATAAAAGGTAAGCTGGCTTACATTTATACCATTTCCCATACCATCAGAGCCAACCCCAAATTCGATCTAATTGTCTGCGGCCATCTTTACATGCTGCCGCTTGCCTGGCTAGTTAAACTGTGGACAAAAGCACCTATACTCCTAGAAATCTATGGCATCGAAGCCTGGAAGCCTTATAGCAAGCTAGTCAACTATTGTCTTCCAGCAGTAGATTATATTGTCTCTATCAGCCAAATTACATTGGATCGCTTTCAATCTTGGGCAAAGATACCCAAGGCACAACAATTTTTACTGCCAAATGCGATCGCCCTCGAACAGTATGGGCATGATGATAAAAATTCTGAACTTCTTTCCCGATATGGACTGAAGGACAAGATAGTTCTGATGACATTGGGACGTTTGGACTCTTATGAACGATATAAGGGGTTTGATGTCATAATCGAGCTGCTACCTAAATTGAGCGAAATAATTCCTAATTTAGCCTACTTAATAGTGGGAGAAGGATCTGATAGAGAGAGATTAGAAGAGAAAGTGCGATCGCTTAATCTTCAGACAAAAGTAATCTTCACAGGATTTATTTCTGAAACCGAAAAAGCCGACCACTATCGCCTAGCAGATGTTTATGTGATGCCGAGTAAGGGAGAAGGATTTGGCTTTGTTTTTTTAGAGGCAATGGCTTGCGGTATTCCCGTAGTTGCAAGTAAAGTTGATGGCAGTCGTGAGGCAGTACGAAATGGTTTATTAGGTATTGTTGTTAATCCTGATGACCTAGAAGAAGTAAAAGCGGGAATTTTAGAGGCGTTGAAGCGTCCTAAAGGAATGATACCGCAAGGATTAGACTATTTTTCTTATGAAAATTTTGAGCGGAGGTGTCACCAGATTTGCGACCAAATATTGCAAGAATCTAGCGTGTGAACAATTTTATGAATTGCCATTCGAGAATAACTAAACAACTCTGCTCAAAATCACAGTTATCTTGCTCAATCTACCAATCAAATCTCTTAAACGTATGTGTGGTATATATGCTTACATAGGCAGAGAAGATTTTAATTTATCAAATGTCTTAGCTGCTCTGCATCATCGAGGCCCTGATTCCCAAGGTACGTGGCAAAGAACTGTAGGAGCAACAAACCACATTCATCTACTGCATACTCGTCTGGCAATTATTGACCTTAGTCCTGCTGGGCATCAGCCTATGGTAGATGCAAAAACGGGTAATGTGATTATTTTTAACGGGGAAATTTATAACTTCTCAGAACTACGCCAAGAATTGAAAGCACAGAGTGTAGAGTTTACCTCTCATAGTGATACAGAAGTTTTGTTATTAGGTTATCGTGTCTGGGGTGAGCAAATAGTGGAACGCCTAGACGGTATGTTTGCTTTTTTATTGTTTGACTCTATTCAACAACGCCTGTTAGTAGCACGAGATCACATTGGAATTAAACCACTATACTATGCTCAAACTCGCGGCGGAGGCATCGCTTTAGCATCGGAAGTACGAGCATTAATGAAGTCTGGATTAGTAGCAACAGACTGGGACAAGCAGAGTATCGATGAGTATTTAATATATGGCAGTATCCAAGAGCCGCGTACTATCAGACAAGCGATTAAAGCTTTTCCCCCTGCTCATTATGCTTATATTGATTTGCGGACAGACTTAGCCACTATATCTACCCCTATTCGTTATTGGAATTTAGCTCAACACGCACGCAATCACACACAGGAACCGACTTCTCACACAAGTCATACCGAAGTTTTGTTACATACTCTCAAAGAGCAGATTATTGCTGATGTTCCTGTGGGTTTATTTTTGTCAGGCGGAATAGACAGTACAGCGCTTGCTAGTATGTTAGCTCCAGTTATGCAAGGTCGTCTCTCTACTTTTACCTTCGATTTACAAGACTCTACTAAAGATGAGAGTAATTTGGCAGCTATGACTGCACAAAAACTCCAGCTAAAACATTATGTAGCCTACCTATCTCAGAAAACACTAAATACTTGGTTAGTTGATAGCTTTACAGCAATGGATCAACCCTCATCAGATGGTACAAATACTTATCTTATTTCTAGAGCTTCATTACAACACGGCATAACCGTTGTTCTTAGTGGTTGTGGTGCAGATGAGTTACATGGTGGCTATCCTCATTTTGCTTCCATAGCAAAGTTATATCAATTAGGAAAGTGTTTGGGTGATATGAAGTCTCTACTTCTGCCTTGGATAGAAAATATCAAGGGCTGGGGTAAGCATTCTATTTATAAAGAAAGATTAAATCTTTTATTTCAGCAAATAGATTCGCCTTCCAGAATGCTAAGAGAAACACGACGTTTCTTTACCCCTAATCAAATATCTGCCTTTTTGCCCGTAGCGCCAGATTTTTACAATCCAGTGGCAAATTGTGATGATGAAACAGACAGCAAACTCAATCTTGATGTAGAAACTTTAATTTCTCTTGGTGAAATTCAAGGCTACCTAAGAAATACCTTACTAAGAGATAGCGACTGGGCGACAATGGCGAATCAGCAAGAACTACGCGTACCCTATTTAGGTAGGCGCTATATGGAAAAAGTAATTCAAATTCCTTGGCGTGATAAACGAACAACTAAAAAAAAGAAAAAGCCCCTTTTATCTAGTCAGATTCCGCCAAGCTTACAGCACGCTCTGCGCCGTCAGAAAACAGGCTTCGATTTAGATTATGCAATGTATTTAAGCGGCCCTCTGCGAGACTGTTTACACGCAGCTTTTACTCACCTTAATCAAGCTCACGGCTTTCATCTGAATGCCGACCAAGTAGAACATGATTTAAAAATTGGCGATCCGGCAAAACAAGTTCGTCGTTACTGGGCACTGACGAGCCTTGGGTTTTATCTGCAAAAGCATAGCTAGGTAATAATGCAAAACCAACTCAAGATTCTACACTACATCCCGGTTTACGCCCCTGCTTGGCAATTTGGGGGGCCTGTTCTTAGTGTTAGCCAGCTTTGTGAAGGATTAACCGCCCTTAGTCATGAAGTAGAAGTGTTTACTTCTAATGCTGGGTTAAATAATCAACCAGAATTGCCCCTCAACCAGCCAGTCATCCGTAATGGAGTCAAAGTCACATATTTTCAGCAAGAACCAGGAATGGGTATTTATTGCCCAGGTATGGAGCAAGCAGTAACAGCAAGAGCCAGGGAATTTGACATTATCCATATCACAGGTGTTTGGCAGCGTACCAGTGGAGCGGCTTGCAAAGCAGCCAAACATCAAGGCGTTCCCTATATTGTTTCGCCTAGAGGCGCACTTGGGCCTTACTCCTGGCAGCAAAAAACAGCTAAAAAAATACTGTATTATTTATGGCAAGAACGCTTTAATATGACAAATGCAGCTGGTATACACTACACTAGCAAGCAAGAATTACAAGAGTGTCTTTGGCTAAAACTACCGGGAAAATCTTTTATCATTCCCAACGGCTTAAACACAGAGTTTTGGCAACCTGCTTTAGAAGAAGCAAAAATATGGCGTAAATCTCAAAACCTTAGTGAAGATGACTTTATACTTTTGAATGTAGGTCGTCTCCACCACAAAAAAGGGTTAGATTTATTACCTCAAGCTTTAGCACCCTTACAACATCTCAACTGGCAGATGGTTTTTGTCGGTGGCGATGACGATGGTACTAAAGCAAAACTACAGCAGCAGTTTCAAGCAGCAAACCTCTCAGACAAAGTTACTTTTCTTGAAAGATGCGAACCTAAGAAACTGCCAGCAATATACTCTGCTGCTAATTTGTTTGTCTTGCCCAGCCGCCATGAAAATTTTGGCAATGTTGTTGTCGAGTCTTTAGCTTGTGGATGTCCGGTTTTAATTTCCGACAAAGTAGGGCTACATGATGAGGTAGCTGAAGGTGGCGTGGGGTGGGTGCGTTCTAGAGTTCCATCAGAGTGGACTGAGGCTATTAGGGAATTGATTCAATTTCCTAGCAAAATGCAAACTATAAAATTTAAATCTAGAGCATGGATAGAAAATATTTTCTCCATTGATAAAACTTCTCTACACACAGCAAATTATTATATTCAGATTAGAGAGAAAAATTATGCTTAGTAATTTATATCGTTTTTACAATGAATTATTGTTAGTTCAAAAACTTCTGCCTTTACCTTTATATATACGTTGGATATCAGGAATAAAAAAATATTTCAACGCTTTAATAACAACTAAAAGTTTAGGACTATTAGATAAGAGCTTAAATGAATCATTTAGTATAAACTTTAACGGGAAAAAACTTTATTTCAATAATCTTGATTTTGGAGTTATACGTGAAATATATGGTCACTTATGTTACGCTCAATTAGGTGAATTAAAAGATGCAAAACACATACTTGATTTAGGGGCAAATGGCGGAGCATTTACAATATTTGCACTTACCGAAGCACCTCAAGCACAAGTTTATGCAGTAGAAGCACAATCAGAATTTGTCAATATCATTAAGCATAATGTTAAACAAAATTTCTCTGAAAATCGTGTAGAAGTTAAATGTGCTGTCGTTGGTGGATTCTATGATGAATGGACACAATCATTACTGAAATTAAATCCTCAAATACAAGAATTTAATATTTATGAATACATAGAAGGTGTGGGGACTTGTGACTTTTTAAAATGTGATGTTGAAGGTGGTGAATTCCCCCTGTTTCAAGGAGATTTATCTTGGACTAAAGCTGTTAAAAGTATGGCATTAGAATATCATCCAAACAAAGGTGATGTAGATAAATTAGAGAAGATTTTACAATTACAGGGCTTTATAGTGAAGCGAGCAGATCACAAAAACCTTGGCTACTTTTATTGTATAAGGGAATAGCTACCTATGAATTCAGATATTAGTGCAGTTATTCTTACTAGAAATGAAGTTTGCAATCTTAATCGGTGTATAGACTCTTTACAATGGTGTCAAGAAGTTATTGTTTTAGACTCAGGCAGTACTGATGGAACAATACAATTGGCAGAATCACTAGGAACCAAAGTTTTTACCCATATTCAACTTCCACCATTCAAATTTTCTGAACAACGTAACTGGGCTTTACAGAATTGCAATTTAAAGAGTGAATGGGTATTATTTATAGATGCTGATGAAGTTGTTCCATCCAATTTAGCAACAGAAGTTCAGTGTATATGTTCTGCCAATAATCAACAATACAATGCTTATGAACTGCCTGCACGTTATCTATTTTGGGGTAAATGGCTCAAGCTTACACAAGGATATCCTAATTGGCATTCCCGTTTACTAAAGCTAGGAGAAGTCACTTTTACAGGTGGTGTTTGGGAACACTTTGCTTCAGATGCTAAAGTTGGCAGAATTAATATTCCTTACGATCATTATGCCAATTCTAAAGGATTTGGAGATTGGTTAGAACGGCACGATCGCTATTCTTCTTGGGATGCCCAAAATGTAGTAGAATTTCTGGAAACAGGCAAAGCATCTGCTCTAGGAACTGAACGCAAACTAAAACTTAGATTATTGGCAGCTAAACTTTGGTTTTTGCGTCCCATTGTCAGATTTATCCAAATGTATTTTCTCAGATTAGGTTTTTTAGAAGGAATAACGGCTCTTATTTTCTGTCTACTCTATGCCATATATGAATTTATGATAGTAGTCAAAATCATAGAACTGAGACGTAAAAAATCTGGATTACCTCTTTGATAATTCCACAATAAATACATGGGAAAAATTACAATAATCACTCAATACTTTTACCCTAACTATGCTGCTACTGCCCAACTCATGACTGATTTAGCCAAAGGGCTTTCCCAAAAAGGTTATCAGGTAAATATATTCACAGGTACTCAGGCAAACAATACTACACCTGAATTATCAAATCAAATTACAATCTACCGTGCTTTCTCTCCCATCACAGCCAGCACTAGCATTTTGAGTAAAGTAATTAGCTCAGTATTTTTTATTTTAGGTGCTTTGAAATATGTAATATTTTCCCTATCTCATACAACTCCTCTATTAATTGCTTCTAATCCACCATATTCCGGCCTTATAGGCACTATATTTAAAATTACTCGTGGTGGAAAATATCATTTTTTACTCCAAGACATATTTCCCGAATCTGCTGTAATGTCTGGCATTATTCCGCAAAATAGCTTTTTATTTATTTTTTTTAGTAAATTAATTTATTTAACTTACAAATATGCTGACAATATTATAGTCCTCAGCACTTCTATGCAGTGTTTTTTGGAGAATAAATATCCTGAGTTAAAACCAAAAATCAAAGTAATTGAGAATTGGGCAGTAGAAGATATTATTATTTCTAATAAACAAGCAAATAATTTTGCTCAACATTATAATATTGACAAAGTTTTCACAGTTTTATACTCCGGCAATTTGGGTAGACTGCATGATATTGAAACTATCACTGAAGCAGCTAAAATACTGAAAGACACTCCTATTCAATTTGTCTTTATTGGTGCTGGAGCGAAAACTAAATTAGTTGAACAAGCAATCCACACTCAGGAACTAAAAAATATACTTTTATTACCTTACCAACCTAGAGAACTACTGCCCTTATCTCTTACCGCTTGCGATCTTTCACTAGTCAGCCTTATACCTGGGGCAGAATCAATAGTTGCTCCTTCTAAACTCTACGGAATGCTAGCCGCAGGTAGGGGAATCATTTCTATCTCTGCACCAAACTCATATATTGACCAACTTTTAACAACTTCTGGTTGTGGTATTAATATACCTCCTAATAATCCTGAACACCTTGCTAAGTTAATTAGTGAATTAGCCAATGATAACCAAAGAGTTAAGGTAATGGGTGAAAAGGCGCGTCAACTTTATAAAAGCAGATATACATTTCAGCGTGCTTTAGAGGAATATCAACAGATTTTATTTCAAGATGATGCTTACCAAGAAGTAATTATTTCAAACGTAGGTTCAAACTAGATCCGGTTCTGCCAACGAAAATCCTCAAAAACGATCGCCCACAATCTCGCAATACTCTTACCAATGATTCTGATGGTTGATTTTGAGACGCTACAGCCACAGGTGTAACCAGAATCCCCTAGACTACCCAAAACTATGGTTGCGATCGCTAAAACCAACCACATCAATCTCTGTTTGCGTTTCATTCAAAGCTTACTTAACTCATAGCGATCGCGGGATGATTTTAAAAATATTGTGGGATGGGCATATTGCCCGTACCTGCTTTTTTGGGCGGACAATATACCATCCGACAAGAGTCATCCTTTGATTGTGCAACACCAAAATATTTACCCTAAAGGCTCTCTGAGATTTCGCAACAACCCTCCAATAGCAGTAAATTCGGGAGTGTTATTTAAAGCTTTCAAGGAATTTGTATCAGCTTTGTCAACAATGGTATTGTAGGTATTAATTGCCTGATTAAGCTTAGTTACATTTACTCCCGTTTGCTGTGTCACCAAGCCGTTGAGATTGAGAATTAAATCTGTTGTCAATAGAGTATCAGCCCCGGCTAAGACTATGGGAATAACAGTTTTGGCAACATTAGTATCAACTCCTACTCCCAACAAAGTTGCAAAAACAACGGCTGCATTGTTTGCCTTATCGCGTGGCCCAACAATTTTAAAACTAAGATTTTCTCCATTTGTTTTCTTAATTGTAACAACCCTTGTTATAGTTTCTTCAGATAAACTATTAGGGGTTTGTGCTTGACTTGGAAAATTCCCCAATCCTAAAAGTAGGGGACTAAGACTCAGAGAAATCAGTAAAGACTTGAATTGGTTCATAATCATCTTTATGGATTAGATATAACTATTGTGTTACCACCAATTTGCAAAGAAACGGAGCCATTGGCAGGTAGTGCAGCAATTGAGGTTCTGACAAATGCAATGGCATCCCCTATGGTGGGAAACCCCTGTGTTTGTGTCGAACCACTTACTGTAGTTATTACAGATACTTGATTAAGAACTGGCGCTTCAGTGCTACTCACCGTCAGAGCAGCCCCCGATGCAAGCAACGATGCGATTTGTTGTTGTATCGAACCGCCAGTTTGTAACGCTACAATAGCATTTTGTCCAGCCGTATTCACAGCTGTTTGAATCGCAGGCGAAACGGTAATTATAAATGTTCCACTAGCATTAGTTGTGACTGTAATGTTGCCTGATGTGGTTACGCCACCACTTTGAACAGTGATGGGGACTGAAAAAACGCTAATACTAGCAGCACCTCCGTTATTACCACTGACTGAACCCGCTGTTCCTTTACTGGGACTATTTTGGCTAAGTTGGGCTTCGCTTGGTAACTGCCAAGCACTCAACAGCAGAGGACTCAAACTAAAAGCAAGGATCAAAGACTTGATTTTTCTCATGGTGATTCTCTAGAGATAAGGTATTTATCAGAAAAATGGGTTTAAAATCCCGTCCTTGTAGGACGGCTTTATATTTACCAGAGGCACATTCACCACTAAATGTTTTAAAATACTGGAATGTTAACCATGAATTAGCAATATGTGTGAATCGTTGGCTAGAAACTAACTCTGAAACGAGTAGAGGATTAGCCGCATGGGAAATCATGACAACTTGATGTTCATGGGGGTGAAAGTCCTCCTATGCCACACGGTCATCCCATTGGGGTGGATGTGGGACTTGAAAAGTTTTTGGCAACTAGTGATGGTGTTCTTGTGAAGTCGCCCAAGTTTCTGAAAGTAATGCAAAGCAAGCTGAAATTGCTGCAAAGCAGACTTTCTAGAAAAAAGAAGCGCTCTTTGAATTACGAAAAACAACGGATCAAAGTTGCCAGACTTCACCACACTATTGATAACACCCGCAAGGATTTTCACTTTAAGCAAGCTCACGCCCTTTGCGGGGCTGGTGATATGGTCTTCATGGAAGATTTGGATTACCGGACTTTGGCAAAAGGGATGCTGGGTAAACAGATGCTTGACGCGGGGTTTGGACAGTTCCGAAATATTACCAAGTATGTGTGTTGGAAGCGTGGTAAATTCTTCTCTGAGGTTAGTGCAAGGGGGACATCGATTGAGTGTCCAGAATGCGGTGCAGAAGTTAGAAAAGACTTGAGTGTGAGAGTGCATCATTGTTCTAGTTGCAACTATACAACCGATAGGGATGTTGCTAGTGGTCAAGTAATTAGAAATAGAGGAATAGAACTGATTAGTACGGCGGGACATGTCGGAATCCAAAACGCCTATGCAGATGCTTTGCCAGGGGTTGAGATATCTCAGTCTAGGTCAAAGTCGAAAACCCTTTTGGGAACAACTAGGAAATCTAAGAAGTGATTCTTAGAGGCTCCGATGCCTAGTGATCGGAGTCATGTCACTTAGGCAGGAAATTGAAACCATAGCTGATGCTGAGAATGACAGCAGTACCGCCAGGTGTCCTATCTGTGAGGTCTGAACCTTGAAGCACAATTGTCAGAGGAATAGTTGGAACGGGAACAAAAGAAACTCCAGCGTTTAGGCCTACTCCACTCCAAGATGCACCGATACCAACTTGAGGATGAACTTGTAAACCGAATCCTCCAAATACCCCAACACTGTCATTTCCTGGGCGGAAGTTACCACCTCCCACTCCCACTGTGAGCGCCAATGGCATTTTATTATTAGAGCTATTCGGTTGCAACACGGAGACATTTGTGACTGCACCATAGACAGTAGAATCAGCTACTCCTTCACTGCCATACTGAGCAAAAGTATTCCAGCCAACTGCGGCTGCAACTTGATTCTTACTACCAGCATAGAGAATACGGTGGGCTTTGAGATCGAAAGTTCCATTAGCACCAAAGTTTTTGATACTACCGTTGTTAAAGGAGACTTCTAAACCAATTAATTTCTGGCTATTTCCCAAACCAAAACCTACACTTGTACTGCCATCGAAACCTGCATTGCCATTTGCTTCCCTGCGAGTTGCTCCCGATGCTGCTAAGAAAAAGTCTCCCGAATTAGCGCCGAAAGCACTAGGAATCCCAAAGCTGAGGCTAGGAGGATAGGTTTGTTTACCACTGGTACCTCCCAACAAAGGCTTAATTTTTAGCCTTTGACGTAATTCACCATCATTTAGTTCAGTTTCAGAGACAGTAGAGGGAGTTTGAGTTTGGGATAGAATCTGGCGATCGCCTTGGTTGAGTGGCATCAGCAGTTGTGCTGGACTCAGATTTGAAGAGTTTACTTGAGGGGAAAAAATCGCTTTTCGGGTTTGAGTGTTGGTTGATTCAGTTAAAGATGCATTCTGTTGTTTTTTAAAAAAAATGTTAGTTCTTAAAGAAGCAGCCTGTTGTTCCTCATTGAATAGTTTAGGTTTAACGTTAGCACTAAAACCATCACTAATACTTACAGTCTCTAATTCAGCAACAGTATTATTTTTTTGAGATACCAGCAATCTTTGTCTTAAGCTAATATTCGATTGTGTATTAAGTCTAGATAGTCTCAATTGAGTCTCTAGATTTTCAGAAATAACCCTATCCGCAGCAACTGCCGATTGGATAGAAATATCAGTCAACATTAGCAGAAAAGTTAACAGGATTTTCCCTGAGTTCCAGCAAGCTGAGTTAATACTAATCATTTCATAACTATCACTACCATTAATAATTTTTTGTGTTTCACGCATCAATGATATTCCTTTGTACAATTATTTACCTAGATATGAGATTCATCTATATGTAAAATTACTATTCAGCAATAGTAACTCTACAGCAATATAGACAATTGACAGGATTTAGACAAAATAGAAGATAAAAAAAGGTTATAATACCAAGCTATCTAATTGGTATTTCACGGTATCTGTAAAATCTCTCTCTAAATCTCTCTCCTAAAAGGAGAGAGACTTTAAATTTTCCCACTTCCCTAAGTTCGCGTAGCGGCGCGAAGTGCGGGAAGGGGGTTAGTTTAATTCGTTAACTTTTCCACATAACGTGAAAAGTCAGAGCTATCTAATTGGTATTTAAGGACTTGAGGCTAGGGGAAATGCACCTTATTTCCTAATGAAAACTAACGGGCATCTCAAAACTATCTAGATAATCACAAGACTTGATGATTTGATAAAGAAAAAAATCAACTATCCCCAAAATTATAACACTTCTCGTTTGGATGTAAGTAGGTCGGTGTGAATATTTATCATCAGGATAAGGCAGGATAGCGCAGCGGTAGCGAGTCTGCGTACCCTTACAGGGAAGCAAGCTACGCTTTTAGCGTCTGTCTGCGACACGCTGCGCGAACGTAGAGAGCGTCGGCAGAAGGTAAGCTGTTGCGTCTACAAATTGCATGCATCATTAGCATGATTAGGCAAAACCTGTAACTCCTCTCCCTTGCACCCTACTCCCCTGCCGCCTCAATGTGCAAACTATAATCACAACAGCCTACCCCTAACCCCCCTTAAAAAGCTATGGTGTATACACAAGTCTGAAATAGTTTACTCACCTGGTTTTTCGCGTCAGTTTTACCCCACCCTAGCCCTCCCCGTATGTATTGAGGAGGAAACTAGATTTTCTTGTTTCCCCCAATGCATGCTGCAGTGTATACACAAGTATTTTTCTTAAACTTAGGTTTTTGTTAGTCAATCAAATTTATTCACGCTTTTTTAAACGCTTTTCTTTACCTAATAGAAAAACCACATAAAACCGCTTCACAAAAAATGGTATAGAAACTCTAATATCAACAAGATGACGTTTATAAATACGGTCATTAAATGCTTTTTTTATCTCAGTTAACTGTGTATTGGTAAAAGTAGCTACTATTTCAGGAGGAATACGAGCAAAAAACTGTTGCACGAAAAGGTCATTTTTGGAAGAATTTTTATTTGAACTATTTTGAGACATCTTGCTTTTTACCTGACTGAAAGTAAAGTTTAAAAATTAGGGCTGTGTTTATAATCCCAGCACTTATCATCACGCCAAACTCTGTTAGTATATTCACATTCTGATTTATCATAAATCCAAGGAATTGATGTAGGGTAATACAGAGTAGATGTGAGATTCAGTGAAGACAATATAAAGGAAAGTATTGTGAAACTACAAATCAATAGAATGATTGAAAATCCTATGATGAACAAGCTATTGCTAAGAGTCCAAAAAGGATATAAACCTTTTTCAGAGCGTAAACGGTTTTGAGAGCGACGTTCTGATCCTGCTAATAAAACTAGATAAAATTCTAGTCTGGGAATTGGTATTGAAACTCTTATGTCTAAAAAATGAGGAGAAGACTTATTATAGCTAAAAGCCTTTTTTAGGGCTTCTATTTGCTTATCTGTGAAGGTACTTGCAATTTGTGGATTAATCTGAGCGAAAAGTCGATCAAAAGTAGGATCAGTGTAATGGGCATTATTCATTTTTGTTTGTCTTAATATACATTAATATTTCGTAATTCATATCTTTTTATCCGGACATTACGAACAATAAAATTTATTTAAATATAAAGTTATTTTCTCTACCAATGATTCGATATTTTCCAGATTTATTAAAATTTTAAGCAAACATACTATAGTCTGGCTTAGTTACAACAAAACTTACAGATTAAATAGTTATTTAGATAGTTTGTACATATAAGAAGTTAAAAAAAAGCATTTATGGTAGGTTTTTTGTTTACACTGTCTATAAATTGCCGTTATCTTTACACGTTAAAATGCTGCTAAATACTACTTGCTAAATCTTGTATGTATACTTAGTTCAATTCAGGCTTAAAATATTCTTTTCGTGAGTAGATTCGATAAATATTCTGCTTTTATCGAAATACCAATATTCTCTAAAAACTCTAATAGCTTGCTTTGAGTGACATTGCCTCTGTAGTAAAAGCTCATAACGAAGCCTTTTACTGAATTGAACTCTCTGTCATATCCTGCTTCTAGAGAAGCTAGTACAAGAACGCAAAAGTAAAAAGAAAGAATGCTTAGAGACTTTCAAAAATTAAACTACTCAATTCCTGCATCCAATACGAATATCAAATTTCTTCTTCCCCTGCTCCCCAAAGCGACTGATTATTTTTTTAGTTAAAAGTCCCCAAATCAGGCGGGGTTTGAATCCTCATCTGATTTCTCCCCTTGTCTCTATCTTCAACGAGCAGATACTGATTTTTGTCGCAAGATAATTCTTCAAAACATCCTAACTTAATTTTTCAAGATTTAAGTAACTGTAATATCACGTACCTTTAGAAACAATGTGGAAAAATTACAGTGTATTTACTTACTAAATTACTTGTCCAATGTAAATCAACATATTGAGTAAAAATAATTTTGAAAAATTACAAATTAAAAAAAAATACGTTAAAGATTACAAAACAAACAAAATTACATATTAAAAATTACATTCCAATTTAAATTTGATATTAAATCAACATAAATTAAACATCAAAGCTCTCAATTGTTGTTGATTGGCTATCTTTTTGCATTTTTTATACAGATGAACTCTTTACATTTATGAAAACGTATGTTTAATTTGATTCAGTAGAAAGCAAAGGCAAATGCCTCGCTAATACTAAAAATCAACAATGAGTTAAGGGTCTAAAATCATGGCAGTCGAAAAAACCAATTCTTCTTCAAGCTTGGCAGAAGTTATTGACCGTATCTTGGATAAAGGTATCGTTATAGATGCTTGGGTACGTGTTTCTCTAGTTGGTATTGAATTACTTGCAATCGAAGCTCGGATCGTTATTGCATCTGTTGAAACCTACTTGAAATATGCAGAAGCTGTAGGCTTAACACAGTCAGCTGCTGTACCTGCTTAATTATTAAGTAGATACAATCAAATTAGAATTGCTCAAACCATTTCTTTGTGAAGTCAGCCGTGGCAGACTTTCTGGATAACTCATCTCCTTGTGTTTTTCTCTTTGCAGTTCGTTTTAATCCATTGCACATCAGCCTATCTTCATAGAGACTTGGTAGAAGTGATTCTGATTGGTCTTCTGTTTTTCGTCGATTATCTTGATACTTCTCAATCAAGATTTATCAAAGGATAAAATGCCAAGAGCAGATATTGTTTGAGCTACATTATCTGGATATTAATTGTCCAGTTAATGTAGTTTATTCAAGATTTTAATAATATTGTGGAGAATCTCATGACAGCTTTAATGGAAAAAATCCGGCAAGAGCATAAGTCGATAGCTGAGGAAGTATCTCAACTATTTAAAGAGACTCATGAATTCTTGTCCGCTACAACAGCAAATAGAGAAGAGCAAGCCAAAAAGCAAGCCCAATATCTGCATCAGTTCCACCAAAACCTACAGCAAACAACCCACGAGTTTCTCACAGAAACTACTAAAGAAAGGCTTGCTCAAGCTCAAGCTCTCCACCAAGAACTTGAGCAAACAAACCGCGAGTTTCTCACAGAAGCTACTAGAGAAAGGTTTGCTCAAGCTCAAGCTCAAGCCAAGTCTTTGCAGGAGTTCTTCCAAGAACTTAAGCAAACAACCCACGAATTTCTCACAGAAACTAATAAAGAAAGGCTTGCTCAAGCTCAAGCTCTCCACCAAGAACTTGAGCAAACAAACCGCGAGTTTCTCACAGAAGCTACTAAAGAAAGGTTTGCTCAAGCTCAAGCTCAAGCAAAGTTTTTGCAGGAGTTCTACCAAGAACTTGAGCAAACAACCCACGAATTTCTCACAGAAACAGCAAAGAACAGAACTGAGCAAGCCAAAGCACAAAAGCAATCTCTGCATCAATTTCGTCAGGATTTGTTTGTGAGCATTTTTGGCACGCACATTTAGTCGTTAGTAAACGCTCTGACCAAGGGAGTTAATACCCGTTCTCTAAATTACAGTTAATTCTCCTTTGCTCCTCGCTGTACATGCGTAGATTTATTTTAGAGAATTGGTAATCTGTTGGCGGACTAGATTAAATAGTAAAACCCCCTAATCTTGCAGTTAAATAACTGGTCAGAAAAGGGGGCAAATTCAACAATGAGTTTTAGTGTAAAAGTTTAGATATTCTATCTATTAATTTAGTGTTACTGAGTTATCAAGTCTTAAAGTTTTGCTTGAGCTTAGTTTTTGGAACTAAGAAGCATTAACTTTTTGGCTTGTTAATCTGTTTAATTAGAATATCATATCAAGTTACAAATTGCAACATTCTGAGTTTTTTGTCTCGAAAAGCTATTTTTCATCATCGTAATCTATGACTATCACTGCAAATAACAACAAAAGAGCTGTTCTTCGTGTCCGTCCAGGGCAATTTGTCATCACACCAGCGATTGAGCAGGTAGTAATTCGGGCATTGCGCTATCTCGCATCAGGTTTTGCGATTCACTTACGTGGTCCAGCAGGGACAGGGAAAACAACCTTAGCCATGCACCTGGCTAACTGTCTGGATAGACCAATCATGTTAATTTTCGGAGATGATGAATTTAAAAGTTCTGATTTGATTGGTAGTGAATCGGGTTACACCCATAAAAAGTTACTGGATAACTACATTCACAGCGTTCTCAAAGTCGAAGACGAATTTAAACAAAATTGGGTTGATTCTAGACTAACTCTAGCTTGTCGAGAAGGCTTAACCTTGGTCTATGACGAATTTAACCGTTCACGACCAGAAGTGAATAACGTCTTGCTCTCTGCTTTAGAAGAAAAAATTCTGACTCTTCCTCCCAGTAGTAATCAGCCAGAATACCTGCACGTTCATCCCCAATTTCGGGCTATTTTCACCTCCAACCCAGAAGAGTACTACGGAGTCCATGCGACTCAGGATGCTTTAATCGATCGGTTGGTCACTATTAATATGCCAGAACCGGATGAGCTAACTCAAACTGAGATATTAGCTAATAAAACAGGCATCAATAGACCAGATGCTCACTTAATTGTGCAGTTGGTTAAAGCATTTCGCTCACGTACAGGTGGCGAGAAGACATCAGGATTGCGGTCTTGTTTGGTCATTGCTAAGGTATGTGCGGAACACAATATTTTGGTATCACCAGAAAATTCTGATTTTCGGGAAATTTGTGCAGATGTGCTGTTCAACCGCACTAAGTTGTCTACTAGCGAAGCTACAACGATTTTCCTAGAATTACTGAACCATCCAAGAGTACTGGCAGTAGAGGAATCGCACAATGGTATCACAGCAGAGGATACAGATGAGCGTCTTGAAGATAGCGAAGCGATCGCTGAAGGCGGATTCCCTACCATCATCGATTCTCATTTTAGTGATCTTCATCCAGAAGACCCAGAACATCCAGTTGTAGATAATTCTGTTCCTTTCGAGAAGGAAATTTATCAGTACTTACAACAGTGCAAAAGTGCAGCATTAGTTGTGATTCAAAAAGAATTCAACCTCAACCGGATCTCAGCAACTAATGCTCTTAATGCTTTAGAGCAAAAAAGATTAGTGAGTAAGAACAACCGTTTATATACCATTGAAGAGCCGAATTAATTGTGACTACCACCCCACTACACCCAACACGTCCTCAAATTAACTCAAATAGAGTAGTTCCTACATCTACGCAAGGCTCCACCTTGGCAGATATTCTCGAAAGAGTTTTAGATAAAGGAATTGTGATTGCTGGTGACATTTCTATATCTATTGCCTCAACTGAACTGATAAATATTCGGATTCGTCTGTTAATTTCTTCAGTTGATAAAGCTCGTGAGATGGGTATAAACTGGTGGGAAAGTGACCCATATCTCAGTACCAAAGCTCAACGTTTAGTTGAAGAAAACCAACAACTTCAACAACGGCTAGAAAGTCTAGAATCACAGCTACGTTTACTCACATCTGCAAATGTGAAAGATGAAGCTACATTCGCAGCGAATAATCAAGACGATTTCCAGCCGACATACGAAGTAAATGACCAATTGGAAAAGGATTCCCAAGTTGGGGCGTAATAAATTTTTGGAAATGTCAAAGTAATCCATGTCCAATTTATACCAAGATTAAGTCGAATTCAATACTTTTAGAAAAGGTAGATAGCATCATGGCAATGGTTTGTACTCCCTCTGAACAGTCTCCTGATTTGCTACCTACCACTTCTAAAGCTAACAGCAAAGCAGGTTTAGCTCCTTTACTTTTGACTGTAGTGGAACTAGTACGCCAGCTGATGGAAGCACAAGTAATTCGGCGTATGGAACAAAACTCTCTCAGCGAATCTGATTTAGAACGAGCAGGCGAAAGTTTGCAAAAGCTAGAAGAACAAGTTTTAAACTTGTGTGAGATTTTTGAGATTGAGCCAGCAGACTTGAATATAAATTTAGGAGATGTTGGTACTCTTTTGCCATCACCTGGATCTTATTATCCAGGTGAGATTGGGAATCAGCCTTCTATACTGGAACTACTAGACCGTCTTTTAAATACCGGAATTGTTGTGGACGGTGAAGTAGATTTAGGTATAGCTCAACTCAATCTCATTCATCTTAAGTTGCGGTTAGTTTTAACCTCAAGACCGTTGTAATTACAAAAAAGACTTACACAATTGGCACACTAGTACAAGAAGAGAGGTGGTCAATAGTCCACAATCAAAAGTTAAGTCAAGTTGGACTATTGACTCTTGATATTCTCATCAATAAATCTCTAATACTTGCGTAAATTCTGATAATTCCTTTAGTTTGGGTATTCTTTAGTTTTATGACATTTGGTCTTTACGTATACGGGATTTTTCCTGAGCCAATTCCAGAAACAGTTGCTCTTAAAGGATTGGATTCTCAACCTGTCTATAGTCAAGTAATCGATGGATTTACTTTTTTATATTCAGAGGCACAACAAGAAAAGTATTTAGCTTCTCGACGCAATTTAATCAACCACGAAAAAGTTCTAGAACAAGCTATGCAAGCTGGATTTAGAACCTTACTGCCTTTACGTTTTGGATTAGTTGTGAAAAATTGGGAAACAGTATCTACACAACTACTTCAACCATATAAAGAGCAGTTACAAGAGCTATTCCAAAAATTAGCTGGGCGCCGAGAGGTCAGTGTTAAGATTTTTTGGGACAGTAAGTATGAATTACAGGCCTTGATGGAGTCTCATAAAGACTTGAAAAACAAACGAGACCAAATGGAAGGAAAGACATTAAGTATGGAGGAGGTAATTCACATTGGACAATTAATTGAAAATAATTTAGCAATTCGCAAGGAATCAATAATTCAAGTGTTTTTTGATGAGTTAAAACCATTGGCAGATGAAATGATCGAAAATGCTCCAATGACAGAAGACATGATTTATAACGCTGCGTTTTTGATTCCTTGGGAACAAGAATCTATATTTAGCGAACAAGTCGAAGCGATTGATCAAAAATTTGGTGAACGTTTACGCATTCGCTACAACAACTTTACTGCACCTTATACTTTTGCTCAAATTGCTTCATAGGAGTCAAGATTATGCTAGGGAAAATCTTACTATTACCACTCATGGGCCCAATTAGTGGACTTGTGTGGATTGGAGAACAAATTCAAGAACGTACTAATACTGAGTTTGATGCTCAAGAAAATCTCCATAAACAATTATTAAGTCTGCAACTAAAATTTGATATGGGCGATTTTTCTGAAGAAGAATTTGATACTCAAGAAGAAGAACTTCTCTTAAAAATTCAAGCTTTGGAATTGGAGGAAGAGTCTCGCCTAGCTCTAGAAGCTGAAGATGATGAATCTGAAGATTATTCAGTACAATCTGAGTTTATAGATGTATCTAAAGAGAATGAAGTTTGCCAAGAGAAAGACGTATTTATAAAAGAATATGAAGATAATAAAAATTTAGTTTTATCACCATAATAACTAGTCATCACGATCTGTATAGCAATTCGATTTGATTACTATTCGCGGAGCGTGGCGTAGCCATACTTACTGGCATAGGGAAGGAACAAGGAAGAAAGGAGAGATGTGTACTGAGTCTTGTTCAAAAATTAAATAGGAGTCCCGTATATACTTATAACGGATGAAAAAACTAGAGGACAAAGGTAATAAATTAGTTTTTTGTTCAGCAGTGGATACTAAGCTTATAGCTACAAAAGTTAATTTATCTCTAGCTAGTTAATCTAGAAAATTAAACAATTAATAACCCGCTTTTGCGGGTTAGTTGTTTACTTTTTGTTCTTACTTTCAACTAACTTTTAAGGCTTTAGAGCTTAGTATTCAATATCAAAAGCCTTGTAGTTATTAGTTTCAAAGAAGATTTTTGGACGCGCTACTGGAGACTCAGAATTACGGAAATGCTTAATATTATTGTCTGTCGCATCTATCTGGCCTTGGAGTGTAGATAACCGTTTTGTAAGTATCACTTTTCGCTGATCAATAAAAACTAACTCTTGCTTAATCCTTTGTTTTTCTGTGATTAGCTTATAAAGCTCTAATTGATTGGATGCCTCAGATTGATTACGAGGCATTGTGCTAATTTTAGGTCTGGTTATTCCTTGGTTATGTATTCTTTTCATGGGGTTAACCTGGATATTTGATAGTATTATAACTAAAATTTTAAGAATATAAATATTTTCCTAAATCCCAGCATTTTTTTTATTTTTATGCCAATATGATTGTTTTAGTTACTGTGGATTAGATTGCCTAGTTTGTTATCTGGTTAAAATCATGCGATCGCAGAATTTATACACCTATGCATTTTTCAATACTCCTGATTTCCCTGTCAATTTGCCATCTGGCAATCTTGGTGAATTACTCTTGATTAATGGTAAGAATATTTCAGCTGTTGTAGAATCGGGAATATCTTTAGAATCAAGCCAAAATAACGATGAGCAAGTCATCAAAATGGTTTTAGCTCATGACCGTGTTATCTGTGAGCTATCTCGTCAGATGACAGTTTTACCTTTACGTTTTGGCACTTATTTTCTTTCTGAAGATACATTACTAAATCATATAGAATTCCATGCTCAGGAATATCAAGATAAGCTAAATAACATTCAGGGAAAAAACGAATATACTTTAAAGGTCATTCCCCAGAAAGTTGAAGAACTTGCCAAGCCATCTGGGGCAAATGGCAGAGATTATTTTTTGGCTAAAAAACAATATTATGAGCAGCAAAAAAGCTTTTTTGCTGCCCAAAATGAAGAAAAATTTCATCTAATTAATGTAATTACGGAAACTTATCAATCATCTGCGATCGTTCAAGATCATGCAGAAGAAGTACGGCTTCATCTTTTAGTCAATCGCTATGATCAAGCTTTACTTTTAGAACAAGTATTAAGCTTGCAAAAAAAATGTCCTCATTGGAATTTAATCTTGGGAGAACCTCTTCCTCCTTATCATTTTATTTAATTACAAGTTTTTCAGGGACTTTTCAATTATGAACTACTATGATTCATTACATCTAGTTATGTTTAGCGGCAAAGGTGGGGTTGGTAAAACTACCATTTCTTGCAGTTTTGCACGTTATTGGGCGCGAAAGTTCCCTCAAGAAAAAATTCTGTTAATCTCTACAGATCCGGCACATTCTTTAGGTGATGTATTGCAATCAGAAGTTAATGATATTGCCCTACCATTAACAGATTTACCTAACTTGAGTGTTCAAGCGCTGGATGCTCAAAAATTGTTGTTGGCATTTAAAGCCAAATATAGCCACTTTTTAGAAATGCTGGTAGAACGTGGTAGTTTAGCTGATGGAGCCGATTTAGCACCGGTATGGGATTTAAACTGGCCTGGCTTAAATGAATTAATGGGATTGCTAGAAATTGAACGTTTACTGTATGAAAAAAAGGTAGATCGTGTAGTTGTGGACATGGCTCCTTCTGGACATACCTTAAATTTATTAGGCTTAAAAGATTTTTTAGATGTTATTTTAAATTCCTTAGAATTGTTTCAAGAGAAATATCGAGTTATCACCAAAACTTTTAAAGGCAGTTATACGCCTGATGAAGTCGATAAATTTTTAGTAGACATGAAAACCGAATTAGCAGAAGGCAGACGCTTACTGCAAGACGAAAAATTTACAGGTTGTTTGGTCGTAGGTATTTCTGAACCTATGTGTTTTTTAGAAACTGAGCGGTTTTTAAATAGTTTAAAAACTTTAGAAGTTCCTTATGCCGGATTATTCATCAATCGAATTTTGCTAAATTCGGAGCTAGAGCCAGATCGTTATGCCGAACAGCAAAATCTCCTGAAAAAATACTTAGAACTTAGCCCTAATCACCCTGTTTTTATCTTACCGGAACAGAGGGTAGAACCTTTGGGCGACGTGGCTTTAGATTCTCTAGCAGCCCAAATTAAACAAATAGAAAGTGTTGAACTTGCTCCACCACCACTGATTCAATGGCCTGCTAAAGTTTTACCTAGCTTCCATGATTTTCTCAATGAAGGATGCAAATTAATTATTGTTGGTGGTAAAGGAGGTGTAGGTAAAACGACAGTAGCAGCCGCTATCGCTTGGGCTTCTTCCCAACAACATCCAGATAAAAAAATTCGGGTCATTTCTATAGACCCAGCGCATTCTTTAGGAGATGCTTTTGGGACAAAATTAGGACATGAGCCTATATCTTTAGCATCTAATTTGACTGGCCAAGAAATTGATGCTCATAAAGTTTTAGAAAAGTTCCGCGTAGATTATCTTTGGGAATTAGCGGATATGATTAGTGGTGAAGGTTCGCAAACAGATACAACATATAATGTTGCTTATGTTCCAGAGGCATGGCGGCAGATTATGTCTCAAGCTTTACCAGGTATTGATGAGATGCTAGCCCTAATTACTGTGATGGATTTATTAGACAGTAAGCAGCAAGATTTAGTTATTTTAGATACAGCACCAACTGGTCATCTTCTCCAATTTTTAGAAATGCCATCGGCTTTAGGTGATTGGTTATCTTGGATATTTAAATTGTGGATAAAATATCAAGATGTTTTGGGTAAAGTTGATTTAATTGGACGCTTACGACATTTACGCCAACAAGTTGTACAAGCGCAAAAGAATTTGAAAAATCCCCAACATACTCAATTTATTGGTGTAATTCAGTCGGAAGTGGCAATCATATCTGAACATATACGTTTAACAGAGTCTCTCAAAAATATGGGTGTTAACCAGCGTTATATAGTTCAGAATCGTTACAGTCGAGAGGTAGAAATTGATGGCAGTCTATTTCCAGAGCAAACTATGATTCGGCTACCTGGTTTACCCCGTTCTGTGGAGCCTATAGCCCGGATTAAAGGAGCTGCAAATCTTTTATTTGAAGTTGAGGAATTAACTAACAAAAAAAGATGAATACGACAAAATTAAAGTAGATTTTTGGAGTTATTGTATGAGTGATTTATTCAAGGGATTTGAGCAGTTAATTGAATTAGTTAAGACTTTAGAAGAAAAAGTAGAAAAGGGAGAAATTAAGACGGATTTCCAGATTAGCTCCCGTTCTATGAGCAATATTCCTCGGTCTGGGAATATGCCGCGTCCTAATAATATGGCTAACGATATTGGCACAAGTCGTATCCGCACCCAACCCTCTCCTAATTCTGATGCAGGGAATGGAGCTGCACCTGACATTGTTCCACCACCTGATTCTCCTTCTGGTAATGCTTTGAAAGATATCGGTGGGCTTAATGAGATTCTCAGAGAACTCAAAGAACTAATTGCTATTCCCTTAAAACGCCCCGATTTGCTAGCTAAACTGGGGCTAGAACCAACCAGGGGCGTACTTTTAGTTGGCCCTCCTGGTACTGGTAAAACTCTGACTGCGCGTGCTTTAGCTGAAGAACTCGGCGTTAATTACATTGCTATTGTGGGGCCGGAAATCATCGGTAAATACTACGGTGAAGCCGAGCAAAGACTGCGCGGTATCTTTGAGAAAGCTGCTAAGAATGCTCCTTGTATTATCTTCATTGATGAAATCGATAGCCTAGCTCCAGACCGCAATTCTGTAGAAGGTGAGGTGGAAAAACGCGTTGTGGCTCAACTATTGGGTCTGATGGATGGTTTTTCTCACAGTCCAGGTGTGATTGTTCTGGCTGCAACGAACCGCCCCGACCATCTTGACCCAGCTTTGCGTCGTCCTGGACGATTTGACCGCGAAGTGCAGTTTCGGATTCCAGATGCTAAAGGACGCAGAGATATTCTGGAAATTCTCACCCGTGCGATGCCTTTGGATGAGACGGTTAACCTAGATGTCATTGCTGAAGGGGCTGTAGGATTTGTGGGAGCAGACTTGAAAGCTGTTTGTCAAAAAGCTGCTTACATAGCCTTGCGTCGGCAAATTCCTTCGATTGAGGGACAAATCCCTGAAAACATGACGGTTAACCAAACTGACTTTTTGCAAGGACTCAAAGAAATTAAACCGGCTGTATTGCGGAGTGTGGAAGTGGAAGTTCCCCATATCGCTTGGGAAGATATTGGCGGTTTGGATAAGATTAAGGAAACTCTACGGGAATCAGTAGAAGGAGCGCTACTGTATCCAGAACTTTACCTGCAAACTAAAGCACTAGCACCCAAGGGAATCTTATTGTGGGGGCCACCGGGGACGGGTAAAACTTTATTGGCTAAAGCTGTCGCTTCCCAAGCCAAAGCTAATTTTATTAGTGTCAACGGCCCAGAATTACTCACCCGTTGGGTAGGTGCGAGTGAACAAGCTGTGCGCGAGTTATTTGCTAAGGCGCGTCAGGCGGAGCCTTGTGTAGTATTTATTGATGAAATTGATACTTTAGCCCCGGCACGCGGCAGTTACAATGGTGATTCGGGAGTGAGCGATCGCGTAGTCGGTCAATTACTCACTGAGTTAGATGGTATAGAAGTGGGAAGTACTATCTTGGTAATTGGGGCGACAAATCGACCTGATGCCCTTGATCCAGCTTTGTTACGAGCTGGACGATTGGATTTACAGATGAAGGTAGATTTACCAGATTTAGCTAGTCGCTTGGCAATTCTGCAAGTCCATAGTCAAGGACGACCCCTAGAAGATGTAGATTTAAACTATTGGGCAGAGATGAGCAAAGACTGGAATGGTGCAGATTTAACTTTACTGTGCAATCAAGCGGCGGTAGAAGCAATTCGGCGTTTCCGCTCCCAAGGGTTGACAGAGCCAACTGAAATCAGGATTACTACTGATGATTTCAATTATGCTTATCAGGTTCTAACTCAACAGCGCCCAGATTAGCTTTTTCTGAGATCAAAACATAGGTTTTTAGCGATTTATTAACGTAGGGGCAATTTATGAATTGCTCCTATGTTAACGTGAGTTCGATAAACCTCTCCCTGCCTTGAACTAAAGTTCAAGTCTGTCCCTCTCCGACTCGGAGAGGGACGGTTTTGCATAGTAAAACCTTCTTAGAGGTCTTTGTTACGGCTAATTAGACGGACACTATATGATTCCTCGAACTTACGTTACGTTAATAGTAAGTTTATGTCTTAATAATTCTGGTTCAATGCCTAAAGCACGCAATTGGGCGGTTAGGCGATCGGTGTGACTATTGGACATCTCCAGAAAAGAAAAAAGATCCCTCTCCAAACCTCTCTCCGTTTCGGGGAGAGGCTTTAAAACCCCCTTCCCTACAAGGGAAGGGGGGTTAGGTCTGCGTGCAAATTTGTGGTTTCTAAATCTTTTCCAGAGATGTCCAATAGACATCTCCAGAAATTAAATATGCGTTACCCAGAACCCTTGTAAAGACGTGGCAATGCTACGTCTCTACATTCTTTTTCGGAGTCTATTGGGGGAAGTGAATATAGAAGGTAGTACCGCGATGTCTGTGAGAGTTTACACCTTCACGCTCTAAAATAATATTGCCTTTTAGCTGTCTAACTAGATTTTTCACAATTCTTAAGCCTAAAGAGTTGCTATTTTCCCAATTTAATGTTTCGGAAATGCCAATACCATTATCTTTAACTACTAAATTTAATTGTTTTTCTGAGGATTGTTCGAGACAAATTGTAATATTGCCTTTCTCTTGTTCGGAAAATGCATACTTTAGACAATTAGAAACCAATTCGTTAATTATCAATCCGCAGGGAATAGCTGTATCAAGTGGTAATTTAATCCCATTAGTTTCTATATTGAGAACAATATTTTTTTGACTGACTCCATAGGAGCGAAATAAGCTATCTATCAGACTTTTGATATAGTTGTCAAAGTTGATTTCATAAATATCTGCTGACTGATACAGTTGCTCATGAATCAAAGCCATTGACTGTACGCGATCTTGAGATTCTTTAAACATCGACAAAGTTGTTTCATCGTCAGAACGTCTAGATTGCATCCTGAGCAGACTGGAAATAATTTGCAGGTTGTTTTTTACTCGATGGTGAATTTCTTTAAGTAATGTTTCTTTTTCTTCTAGCGATCGCTGAATTTGTTCTACTGATTTTTTGCGCTCGCTAATATCAGACAATCGCACCAAATTAATCGTCTTCCCTGCGACAGTAATTCGTTTAGTTGCTAAATTCCCCCAAAATAAATTCCCTTTGCGGGTGACATATTCAATTTCCCGACTCCAAGAAGATTTTTGATTCAGTTCTTGTATAATCTCAGCCAATTCTTGGGGAGTAAATTGGTAACGTTGCAGTGTATTCCCCTGAATATTAATTAATTCTTCCTTTTCTGAAACCTCAAATAACTCAACTGCACGGCGATTGCAATCAAAAATCAAATAGGTATCGCTGTCTACTAAGAAAAGAGCATCGGTTGATTCGTTAAAGATTGCTTCTCGCAAATCACGGTGGTGATTAACTTCTGATTCAATTTCTTTGCGAATGGTGATATCTGTCAGGGTTCCTATATAGCCGACAAGCGTACCACTGGGGTTGTTTTCGAGTACTATCTGCATATAGAACCAGGAGATGCAACCATCTGGACGCAAATATTTGACCTCTTGCCGACAGGTTTCATGCAGCTTACATCTTGTTTCAAAGGGGTCAGAGCAGTCCATCAACAGGCGATCGCACTCTTCTAAATGTATATTTTCTAACCACCCTTTTCCCAACGCTGCTGCTGTTGGTTTACCCATCATCAGACCCCAGCGCTCGTTGACGTAGATACAATTACTAGCAGCATCAAGGCGGAAAATAGCAACTGGGGCTGCTTCTGTCAAGGTAGCATAAAGGTGTTCACTCTCCCGCAGAGCTAACTCTACTTGTTTGCGATCGGTAATATCATAGTTAATGCCAACCATGCGCTGTGGTTCACCCCGCTCATTGTGTTGAATTAGAGCAGAGGCTTTAATAAAGCGGATACTGCCATCGGCAAGAATAATCCGAAACTCCGTATCAAGTTCTTTTACCCGCTCTACAGCATTTTGAAAAGTAGTTTCTGCTACAGTTCGATCATCTGGATGGAGCCTATTTGCCCAGTCTTGATACGCTAAAATCACGTCAGACCGTTGTAAATCATACAGTTCATACATTCGATCATCCCAGTCGAGAGCGTGGATCATATCCCAGTCCCAAATACCAATATTGGCTGACTTGAGCGCCAAGCCCAATCGATCTGAAAGGTTGCGTAGTTGTTCTTCAGTTTGCTTACGTTTGGTGATATCAAAGATAGTGCCAATTAATTGACATGGTTGATCGTTAATATCTAAGATGAATTCGCCTTGTGATAGTAAATAACCCAAACTTCCATCTGCTCGATAAAAACGATACTCTATTTCATAAGGCTGTCCCTGTTCCATTGCTTCTAGCAAAACCAAATCACGGCGATCGCGATCGTCTGGATGAATGTAATTGAGCATTTCGTTGTAGCTTGGTGTCCCAGACTCAGGATTACAACCAAATATGCGAAATACTTCTTCTGACCAGATTAATTGTTGCGTGTGTAAATCCATCTCCCAACTACCCAGATTTGCAATCCGTTGTGCAGATTCGAGGTTAGCCGCATTTTTGCGGAGTTGAGCTTCAATTTGTTTTTGCTGGGTGATATCTTTGGCAATCCCCACACCCCCGATAATTTGTCCTTCTAGATTACACAGGGGTTTAACCGATAGAGCAACAGGAAAGCGCGAACCGTCTTTACGAATGAAAGTTAATTCTACCTCGCAATTATCTTGCTGGGTTTTCAGCATAGATAAATCTCCAAAGGGAATTTCCCTGCCCATCTCCCGCGAGAGTGCATCTGAAAGTTGCTTGAGTTCCTCTGGATCGTGAAACCTGTTTATTGTTAACTGACCAATAACCTCATCGGCTGTATAACCCAACATCTTCTGAGCAGCCAGGTTAAAAGTTTGAATTATTCCCTCGGAATTGGTAGAAATAATGGCATAATCGATGCTAGCTAAAATAGCTTGTTTCAGTCTGGTAACGGTTAATAATGCTGCTTCCGTTTGCTTGCGTTTGCTAATATCCGTTGCCGAGCCACTCATGCGAATGGCATTGCCGAATTCATCCCACAATGCCTGACCCCGGTCTAATATCCAAATATAAGAGCTATCTTTGCATTTTATCTGGTATTCTTCTTGGAAAAAGGGTGTTTTATGGGCTAAATGGTTAGTCAGCGCCTTCATAATGCGATCGCGATCGTCGAGATGAATTCGGCTTGACCATGCTTCAAAATTGTGGATAAGTTCATTCTCAGCAAAGCCCAGCATTTCTTCCCAACGAGCCGAGAAGAAAACTTCACTAGTTTTGATGTTCCAATCCCAGATACCATCATTGCTGCCTCGTAGTGCCAAATGCCAACGTTCTTCACTTTCGCGTAAAGCCGCCGTGCGTTCTTCAACTCTGGCTTCGAGTTCTTGATTTAGTTGTTGCAATGCCTGTTCTGCACGAATTTTATCGCTAATATCAACTGCAATGCCACCAACCATTAATTGCTCGGTCGTTGCTGGTAAAGGGAATTTATAGACTAAGAAATCGCCCAGTGTACCATCTGGTTTAGGAGCCTGTTCAATGGTTTCTAGGATTTGCTGAGTTTGTGCAACCTGGTGAATATTATCCAAAAACTGCTGGGCTATTTCCGCCGGATACACCTCAAAAACTGTCTTGCCAATCACATCCTCTAGCTTTCCACTTGGTAGTTGAAAGGTACGGAGGTAAGTCTGGCTCAGATAGAGCATCCGAGCATTTTCATCGGTAATCCAAGAAGCGGCGGGACTATTATTCATGAACGCCTGAAAGCGAGCTTCACTTTCTTTAAGGGCGACTTCTGCATGTTTGCGTTCAGTGATGTCCTTATCTACACCACTCATCCGCACAGGATTACCCTTTTGGTCATAAAAGACACGACCTCTACCTAGCGCCCAATGTAGAGTACCATCTAATTTGATAAATCGAAATTCGATGTTGTAATCTTCTCGCTCATAGACAGCACGATTAATTGCTAGTACAACTGACTCGCGATCGTCCGGGTGGATCGTCGTCATAAATGTTTCATACTGACCATCGAAGGTTCCGGGAACCATACCAAAAAGTTTTTCCAAGTTCGCCGACCAGTGAATTTCTCCTGTGGTAATATTCCAGTCCCAGTTACCCATACGCGCAGCTTCTAGAGCCAGACTCAACCGCTCCTCATTTTGCCGCAGGGCTTGCTCTACTTGCTTACGTAAGCAAAACTCGTCGTAGACATCGCTAATATCTACACACGAGCCAATATAGCCAAGAAACTCTCCTTCACGGGTGAAACGAGGAGTGCCAGTGTCCAAAATCCAACGATATTTTCCATCAAAGCGTTCGAGGCGATATTCCATTTGAAAATGTTGGCGCGCATCAAAGGCATTGATATAAGTATCTAAACAATCTTGTAAGTCATCGGGATGTACTCTTTGCGCCCAACCATCGCCTACCTCTTCTTCTAAGGTTTTACCAGTAAATTCTAGCCAGGTTTTATTGAAGTATTGACAAGCTTTATCCAATCCAGCCATCCAAATCAGTACCGGAGCAGTATCAGCCATCTGCCGAAACCGTTGTTCGCTCTCTCGCAGAGTTGCTTCTACTCGTTTTCGTTCTTGCAGTTCTGTTTGTACTTGCTGATATGCACTGGCTTGCTGAATGGCGATCGCTATTTGCACGGCCAACTGATCCAACAAGTCAAGTTCAAATGACTGCCAATGACGGGGTGCAGTACATTGGTGGGCAATTAATAATCCCCATAAGTTATTTGTCACCAAAATAGGTACTATCAGACAGGCTTTGACTTCAAATTGCTCTAATAGCTGCAAATGACAAAGCGTTAAGCCTGCCTGATTTATATCGTCAATTGCCCGTTTTTTTCCTTGGTGATAATCGGCTCCAGCACCATCTTTAAAGCAATCATCTTGAATTCCCGCTCCCATCGCCACTGTCCAACCGGGAAGTATAGACTCCGCCACCACAGTTCCGCTCATATCAGGCTGAAATTGATAAATCACCACCCTGTCTGTCTGAAGAAACTGGCGCACTTCTGCGGCTGTAGCAGTCAAAATTTCTTCTAGATCGAGGGACTGACGAATCCGTAAAGCGATCGCCGCCATCAGTTGTTGTTGTTGCCGACTTTGTTCTAACTGCTGAGTCAGCAACTTCAGTTCCACGGCATGATGAATGGCACTTTGCAAGATTTCCGGTGTGAGATAATTTTTCACCAAATAATCCTGAGCGCCTTTTTTCATGGCACGGACAGCGATCGTCTCGTCTCCTTGTCCTGTGAGCATAATGACGGCAGATTGGCTATTATTCAGGTTTTCTCTCAGGTTTTGCAGAAATCCTAATCCATCGTCATCGGGCAATAAATAATCCAGCAAAATTACATCTGGTATCTGTTCCTGACACGATGTCATCGCCTGTTTTGCTGTCTGAAACTCTAAAATATTATATATATACAATGCATCCTGTTGTAAATACTGATGATATATCTCCCGATCTTCGGCACAATCATCAATCACTAGAATAGTTAGGTAGGAACGATGACTCATAAATCACACATATAAACGCGATCGTATTTCATCAAAAAATTGAAATTCTCTATTTGCCAGATTCAAAAGTTTTCTGATATCGAGTCAACCATGAATAGGGTATTGAAAACAGAATAAATAAAATTCCTGAAGTATTAATACTGACACAACTCTCTATAAAAAAAGTTGTATATCGAGTTTTCAGTATAGTTGAAAATATGTACGTTTTTTTTACAAAGCCTCAGAACGATTGGAAACAAAAATTAAAGTTTTTCAAGCAAATCAGTTGCTTACTCCACCTGCTTTTTGGATAATGCACTATTTAGCTAAAAAGAATACTTAAATAGGTAGGCGAGAAAATTTATAACTATATAATTGCGAACTCAGTGAAGCGAAGTGTTCGCGTAGCGTCTCTAAGACTTGCAGTCACAAGGGTTTCAAGCATTTTGTATTTGGTTACATAGTTGGGTTGATTTGTGCCTACCTACTTACTTACTAATACTATAGCAATCCTATTTGATTTGTGAATCACTCGTAGGGAGAGGGAATATGGAATAGGGAATATGGAATAGGGAATATGGAATAGGGAATATGGAATAGGGAAGAAAGATGTACTAAGTTTTGTTCAAAAATTAAATAGGAGTCCTATATAAACTACAAATATTTCAAGCTATTTTACCGACCGAAACAAAAGGGAAGTATACTAAATACAAGCATCTTGAAAAAGCTAGTCGTAAAGCTTACCTCATGGCGGTTTAGCAAGTAGCTGTGAGATCCAAGATTCAATGACTGCAACAATCTGTAGATCCTTTACTGCAAGGATCAGGCGATTTAATAGAAGAGGGCAAAAAATATAAACAAGATTAATCATTTTTGTTCGTGAATATTATGACTTTGTTGGCAAAAGTTAGCAAAATATAATTTAACAATTGGACTGCCAATAAAAAACCGTTTCTTTGAAAAATGTTAGGTTTGGATTTAACTTCGTTCTACACAACCTAGTAAATAATCAAAGTTTCAGTAATTTCCTACCAAAGTCATATTATTTGCAAACAACTATTTTTTGTCCGAAGTCCAAATACTAAAACAGACAATACATCTCAAGTAATGACAAAAATCTTAGTAATTGAAGACCAGGAAGATATCCGTAGCGTTATTGTAGAAATGCTGACTGCCGAAAATTTCTATGTTATGGATGCAGAGAACGGACAAGTCGGCATTAAATTACTACAAGCAGAAATTCCAGATTTGATTATCTGCGACATTACAATGCCTAAGTTAGATGGATATGAAGTCGTTAGTTGGTGTCGTGAAAATCCAGAAACTGAAGCAATTCCTTTCATATTTATTACAGCTAAAGCTTCTCAGAGTGATATCCGTCAAGGCATAGAATTAGGTGCAGATGATTATCTGGTTAAGCCATTTACAAGAGCAGATTTACTGGGTGCAATAACAGCAAGATTTGAAAAGCAAGAAATAATTAATAGACAAACTCAAAGAAAAATAAACAAATATTATAACTCTATCACTCAATCGACTAGCAACGAGTTGTGTAATCCTCTTCAGGAGATTATGTCTATTTCCAAGAAGCTGATAGATAACTATGAATTAATAGATAAAGATGAAATATTAAAAAATCTCAAAGAAATTTATAGTTTAAGCCAAAGATTACAGGAAATAAATCCAAATAAATCATGAATCATACCCAAATTTTGATAGTTGAAGATGAGCAGTTAGTTGCTGATGACCTGAGAGAAACTCTAGAACACTTGGGATATAATGTCTCTGCTTTAGTTGCATCAGGAGAAGAGGCTATTTTAATAGCAGAAACTTTGCAGCCAGATTTAGTACTAATGGACATCAGGCTAGAGGGCGAAATGGATGGAATAGAAGCCTCTTTAGAAATCCAGTCTCGCTTTAATTTACCTGTAGTTTACCTAACTGCTAATGCCGATCGAGCGACACTAGAACGAGCTAAGATTTCCCAACCTTTTGGTTATATTTTAAAACCATTTGATGAAAGAATACTAGCTACCACAATTGAGATGGCTCTTTCCCGACACCAAGCAGAGATTGAAGTTAAGAAAGCGCTGGTTGCTGCCAAAACTAATCAGCAAATTGCTGAGTCCAAAAATCAGATAAAATCTCAGCACTTTTACATGGCAGCACATGAATTTCGTAACCGTTTGACCACAATTCAGCTTAGTACTGAAATGTTGAAAGCCTATGGAAATCAGATGTCAGAGCAAAGAAAACAAAATCATATCAACGGCATTGATTCTGCCACCCATAGCTTAACAAATCTTTTAGAGAATATACTCACACTAGGCAGATCCGAATCTAACAGTTTTCTATTTAACCCCACACCAATAGATGTGGTAAATTTCTGTACAGAAATAGCTGAATCTTTGCGGTTTACACTTAAAGATCAGTATGAAGTTAGCTTTTTAGCAAATGCCGAAAGTTATATTGCCTGTTTAGATGAACAGCTACTATGGCATTTACTAAATAACTTACTTTCCAACGCAGTGAAGTACTCTTCAAAAGGTAGTACAATCTCGTTATCCCTAACTTGCGAAGAGAATAGTGTGTGTTTTCAAGTAACAGACCAAGGAATAGGGATTCCAGCAGAATCTCAAGCTAAACTATTTGAACCTTTTCAACGTGCTACCAATGTTGCTACAATTCCAGGTTCAGGATTAGGGCTAGCAATTGTTAAGCAATGTGTGGATCTGCACAAAGGCACAATACACGTAGATAGTACGCTATGTAAAGGAACAAGTTTTGTAGTTAGACTTCCATTGAAAGTAGATTCTGTATCTGTTTAATATTGATAAATAAATTGATTACTTAACAAAAATTCACTATAAGCTTATTTAATCTTAATTAAGATTATCTGAATTAATGAAAATTAAATGGCATATTTGGAAATTCTGTCTCTCTAGATAAGTTTATCGAACTAAGTTTTTAAAAAATTCAACTATATTTTTCTGTTTTTTATTGACAAAGAGCAACACCATACACTAGTATAAATAATTCACTTGTCGCTAATTTAAAAAATTGAATACAATTGATGTCAATTAATTCTTTAATTGAATAAATTTCTGATATCAGCATGGCCAAACGATCTCTCCAAGCTTCAGATGAAGGTATTAGAAAAGCCAAGCAGGCTTTTAATCATAAAGGTTGGACACAAGAATATCTTGCAAGTCAAGTTGGTTTAGACAGCCGCCAACCAATTTGGAAGTTTTTTACTGGCAAACCTGTTGCCCGTCAAATATTCCATGAAATTTGCTTGAGTCTAGCACTAGAACCAGAAGATATTGTTCAAAAACTGGAATTTGAACCAGATGAAGACTTAGCATCTCAGCAGATAATGGAAAGTAAAAATTCTACTATCATTGACCCTTTAGTGATTAAAGTACGTGCTGCTCACTCGGAAAAAATTCAACACCAATGTGGTACGATGCGGTTGCTAGATGTTGCTCGTACTGTAGAATTAGATGAATTATTTGTTGAGGTAAATGTAGTAGAAGAAATTAACAGTCAAAGATGGCTAGATATTTCAGATTTACAAAAATTTGATAATAAAGCTTTAGATAAATTTGACTCCGAGGAAGTTAGTACTAAGAAAATTACAGGTTTACAAGCTATTGAAAAATCTTCTAAGCTTATCTTACTTGGAAAGCCAGGAGCAGGAAAAACTACTTTTTTACAATCAATTGCTATCCTTTGTAATCAAGGTAAATTTCAGACTCAAAGGGTTCCTATTTTTATTAGTCTGAAAGATTTTGCTGAAAACATGGATTATGATGATAAAAATTATTTATTAAGCTATTTAATTCAAGAATTTAGCATTTGCAAAATAACTCAACAAGAATTAGAATATCTACTTCATGAAGGTAAAGCTTTAATTTTGCTAGATGGTTTGGATGAAATCGCCGATAAAAATAGTGATAGAATCAATAAAGTAATTAGCAATTTTTTGGATATTTTTTATAAAAATATAGTAATTATTACTTGTAGGATTGCATTTAGACATCAGAAATTTAAAGGGTTTGCTGAAGTAGAAATTGCTGAGTTTACAAAATTACAAATTTCAACTTTTGCTAACAAATGGTTTGCAGCATTTGCTAAAAATAATCTCCGTTTAAGAAAAACATTAGCCTCTAAATTTATTGATACAATAGCGCTTCCCGAAAATCGACTGGTTCAAAACCTAGCATCTACACCTCTTTTACTAAATCTCACTTGTTTAGTTTTTCAATATTTAGGCGATTTTCCGACTAAGCGTTCCGAAATTTATCAACAAGGATTAGAGTTATTACTGGTACGTTGGGATGAAGCAAGAGGTATAAAAAGAGATGAGGTTTACCGTAATTTAACTTTAACTCAGAAAATTAAATTACTTAGTTATATAGCTGCTATTTCTTTTGAAACAGGGGATTACTTTTTTGAAGAAAGTAAAATTTGTCAATTAATAGCTGACTATCTCTATTTGCTACCCAATGCACCGACTGATATAGAAGATTTACAAGTAAATAGTAAAGCTGTACTTCAAGCAATTGAGTTACAGCATGGATTATTAGTTGAACAAGCTAGAGGGATTTATTCTTTTTCTCATTTAACATTTCACGAATACTTCACTGCGAGGAACTTTGTTGCTAATGGCGATCAAAAAACATTAGAACAAGTTGTCAATCATTTGTTTGATAAACGCTGGCGTGAAGTTATTTTGCTTACATCTGAAATGCTCAGATCGTTTGATAATTTATTCCAGTTAATGAAGCAACAAATTGAGAAATTAGCTGTTAGAGATGAAACATTAAAGCGTTTTCTTACTTGGGTGCTGCAAAAGTCTTCAACAGTTACCTCAGATTGTCATCCATCTGCTATCCGTGCTTTTTACTTTACCCTCGTCCTACCTCCTCATTATTTTTTATCGCGCAATCAAACTCTAGCTATATCTTTAGATAACCATCTTGCTGGAAAATTAGCTGATGATTTAGCTTTAGACTTAGCTTTAATCCATATCCTTGCCGTTAGCCTAGCTTTGACTCCAGAGATTTTTTGTAAGCGCATCTCTGCTATAAAATTAGCTCTTGATATTGATTATTTATTACAAGATCATACATCTTTATATGAATCTCTGCAATACCTCAAAAATGAATTGCCTAGTTCACAACAAGATAGAGAGATATTAAAAGCATGGTGGCAATCTAACGGGCAATCATGGACTACACAATTAAATGAAGCGATCACAATTAACCGACAGATAGGCTATAATTGGGAATTTAGTGATGAACAGTTACAGTTAATTCAGCAATACTGGGAGGCAAACAGTTTACTAGTATATTGCTTCAGCACTGCTAGTAATGTTACTCCCAAGTTACGAGAGATGATTGAGGAGACTTTGATTTTACTGCCAGATACAACGATGACAACACAGTAAGTAACAATCGAACTTCCAGAAACTATCTTTCGCCAATTGGTTCGTATTGCTGAGGCAACTCATCAACCCGTAGAAGCACTTGTAACGCAGAGTGCGATCAGCAACTTGCCGCCTTTTATGGAAAATGCCCCAACCAACATACAGCCAGAACTGTTGAGGATGCAAATCGTGGACAAGGACGAATTAACAATTCAAAATTCAAAATTCAAAATTCAAAATGACGCTCGTGACGCTCGATGACTCGCTTGCCGCTGGCGCTATCGCTCTTAGCGTCTCCCTTTGGGAGAAGACTCGCTCTAAGCGTTGGCGGAGCCTCTCGTAGAGAAGGCTTTACGCTGCGCTAACAAAACGTGAGTTCGACAAGTCTTATTTGACCTCTCCCCCAGCCCCTCTCCGACACGGAGAGGGGAGCAAAAAGCTTAATTTTTCGTTGCTCCTCCCT
>NZ_JBALFD010000049.1:0-47072 GCF_036916985.1 Nostoc sp. | reverse complement strand
TTGCCAAACTCATCTTTGGGAGTTCGGTATCCCGCCGAAATCCCAGGTAGCCCAATGGCAGCATGACCCTGACTCAACAGACTGGCTGCTTTTTTAGCTCCTTCTGCGATCGCACACGGGATATTATGTTTCCAGACACAGTACCAAAATCCTGACTGGCGATCGCTATCACTGGGGTTCACCTTGTGTTTGGAGTAAATGCGTTCGGCAATATCGTCAGGGACATTAAGCAGGAAGATGCTTAATTCAACCTTGGGAGGATGCTCATATTTGATGAATTTCCCTTCAATTATTTGCCCAGACTCATCTTTTTTGGGTCTTGGTTGATTTGGCTTGTAGCATCCCCATCGTTTAAGAGTTGGTTTATCACCTGGGGTTAAATCAGCAAATGTTCGCGCATCAACTCCAGCATCACACCACCATCCTCCAGCATCAAGATGAGAATATGTTCTGATTAATCCCTCCGTTAACCTCCCGGTATTTGTACGATTAAGTTTTTCACTAACCATGAGTCTTTCCCAAGACTCATGCTCACCACCTGCATAGTTGAATTGAAGACTTTCAAAATTTTTTGCCGCAATATCAGGATGGATAGCGCTATCTTCAAACTCTTGCCAGTGCTTTGGTTCAAGAAAATTGGGAATGTCTTTACTTTGATGTGGTGTCCAAAATGCTTCTGTTGGGGCAGCAGATTTCAGTACTGGCTTGGAGAAAACCGATTCAACAGTATTATAGTTTGGTGTCTCTTTTAAGACGGGCAAGACTTTCGGTACTTTTATTGATGAATCATGGCTTGTTGTCCGGCTAGATGCGACTGATTTCACAATTGGCCCGACATTTGGAGTAGATACTGTCGTCTCTTGTTTTAGTACTGGCTTCTCAAAAGGGGCACTTATATTTATAGTTATTGCTTGGTGCTGCTCAATCGTCGATTTCTGAATTTGTTTTCGTAGCAATTCCAAAGCATTATCTTTGGCTTTCGACTGTTGCGCTAACTCTACCAATCGCGTTGGATCTTCGGTGTAAATTTTTAATTCATGCCTTGCACGGCTGGCAGCAACATAAAAACTTTCCTGTCCAATAGTGAAATCTGCCGAAATTAACACCCGATCCGCAGTTTTCCCCTGACTAGTATATGTTGTACTCACAAGGGCATAGTCTAAGTTTTGCGCCTGTGCCAAACTAATGCGTTCAGTACGCTCATCAGCATATTTAATGTGGACTATGTTCAGGTCGATTCCTGTCACAGTAAATTCTTGCCCGTTGCGTCGTCCCAATTGCCGATCGTTTTTCTTCCATTGCAAGCGATCGCCCACGGCAATTTCAATCTGGTGACTCTGGTAAACCGCTTTCTCAAAAGCCGTGTCTACATCCATTAACTGACCATTATCACCAATTAGGGTCAACTTGTCAGTAGTTCGACCAACCACTTCATACAGTTTGCCTTTTTCCAGCCCCCGACGTTTATAGTCCCGTGTCGGCATGACCACATCACCAATTTCAAAGTTATGGGCAAACCGCATCTGTACAATTGAAAGATTTTTGGTTTGCAATTGGGTAATGGTTGCAGTTTCTCCTAAAGTTCCCTCATCTTTTAACTGAGAGCGAATTGCTTGGGTAAGGGCAAGTCTTTCTGTATTTGTTCCAGCTAACACAAGAGTTTTGAGGCGCTGCTCTGGTGTTCCTACTATATAATCACTAGCGATCTGCTCTATTTTAGATTCACTCTCTATAGAAAGTATGGAACCGTTGGCTTCTAGTCGTTTAAATCCTGCTTCTATTCTGCCATCGGCGATTAAATCTACTGCTAATTTTAATTGAGGGTCTTTTTGGCGCAACGATTCATTGAGGTGTGCGGTTTTGATTCCTGCTTGCTGCAAGGATTTGAAGGGATTACCTGCCGACACTGCTGATAACTGCCGAGTGTCACCTACTAAAATCACCCTAGCTTGAAGTAAGGTTGCTCTTTGTAGGAGTGCATGGGCATCTTTAGCACTGAGTAAACCCGCTTCGTCCACAATCCAGATTTGATTTGGTTCAATCTTTGATGGTGGTTCCGAAACCAGTAATCGAGCAACAGTCTCAGACTGAATTTTTAACTCTTCGCTCAAAACCTTAGCAGCAGAGGAACTAGGAGCAAAGCCAATAATAGTGTATCCGGCATCCCTTGCGATCGCTTTGAGTTCTTTAAGAGCAAAAGTTTTCCCAGCACCAGCTACCCCCTGCCACGCAATGAACTGGTCAGATGTTGTTGCAGCTAATTCTACCGCTTCCCGTTGCCCTTTGTTCAGTAACGTATTCTCCAAAAGGCTTTCAACTACTTCCGGGTGCGAAATTGGGTTAACGTTGCCTTGTGTCTGCTGCATTAACTCTATTGTCGCCAACTCCCGCCGGACTGCTGTCATCGTTGTAAATTGATGAGTTAAACCCGGCAAGCCGATTAACTCCTGGTGGGATTTTATCAATGGCTCAATGGCTGTTACATCAGTGGCTAAACGTTCTTCTAGGACGAATTTTTCTAAGTCTTCCTGGGTAAATGCTACATTCCTTTCTGAGCAGTGAGCGATCGCTAAATTCAAAACGTGACTCAAATTCAAATCATTGGCTGGTACATTCTCCCAAGCTTCCCCAGGTTTGACAAAGGTAATTCCTAGCGCCGCTGCTTCTTCAACCCAGTAAGCTTTTAACTCTGACTCTGGTAACTTTTCCTTACGCTGGCGAGTATTATCCCAAATTTTTTCACGTTCTGCCCAGGTGGAGTTAGCTCCAGCAAGAGCGAGTATTTGCTGTCGGCGTTGAGAAAATGCCTCTAAATCCTCTTCCTTGAACCCTTTTATATCAAATTGCCCATGTTTGCGGAGTTCGATCTCGTAGCCAAGCTTCTGCACCTCACGCGCCAGAGAGCTTTGGTATGCCATCCCCAAGAATTTCTTATTGGCGAATATTTCATTATTGCCCAAACTCAACCACCTACCATCTGGAGTTTGGGTCATGTTCATCAGCAAACAATGGGTGTGCAGATGTGGGTCTAAATCCCGACTTTCGATGTGATCGAACTGCGCGACGACCAAGTTACCAGTCTTAACCCTATGTCTCTTGTTATCATCTGTCACTCTGGTATAGGCGTAACGCTGCTCTATTAGCTCCAGGGTTTCTTTTAGCGCCTGATGATGGGCATCGATTAACCGTGTATCCCCACCCACCAATGCCATCAAGCTCACACTTTTGGGCGCTGAAAATGTACAGTCTAATGCGGCTCTGCGTTCTCCTTTCCCCTTTTCTTTGACTACTCTGGCATTCAATACCTCACGACCATCAGGCTTTTGCCCCTCAATGATATTTTTAAAAGCTTCTTCATCATCGACTGCCCCTGACAACCCCAATTTTTCAGCACCTTGACCACTCCAAAGCGACTTTCCTTGGTGATAGTAATTCTTGATGAAGTAGTTCACCGCCATCTCTGAGGACACGTTAGCCGCTGTTAGCATGGCTCACCTCGAAAAATGGGGTTACAAAAGTTAATCTTTGTTCTATTCCATCTGTTGGTGCAACAAACTCTCGTCAAGAAATTCTGATTATTTTCTCTGTTGGCAAGATAATCACCCTGGCAATAAGTATTGAAGTCAAAATCAATCCCCGTCATTAAACTTCGTAGTGCTTGATGACGAATGAAAAATTTTTCGTGAGACTTTGACCAAAACAAAATTTTATTTCCCAAACTCTCCTGTCATTTAATATAGCAAAAAATCGAGCATTCTTTCCGCCAAATATGGCGTACTGTGCGTCAGAAAAAGATGGATTACAGGGGTTGTGGTTCTTGAAGCTAATTACTAGATAATTGGGAGAATCCTTGAGGAAATTGGGAAGTATCAGGAAGTGCTAGGAAGTCTTGGGAAGTCTTAGGAATTGTTGGAAAATATTAAGCTAATGAGAATTTGGTGACTAGATGATGTTGAATAGTTGAAAAGGTAAGAAATGAATTAGAGATTTGGGAGATATTGTTTAGATATTGGGAGATGTTGAATGTAATTGGTGAAAATTGGGAATTGAGAGATTTTGTGGAGATTTTCTATCAGATGCACGAATTTATGAAAAGCCAAAGAGTATTGCTAAAACTGTAAGATTTCTTCGTAAATGTGGAAAAAATCACGGTTTGGGCGGTTCAAGTTGAGAGTAATTATTAATTAGATAGACAAAAAAAGGGTCAAAAACAGGGAGAATTTTTCTTGTGGATTTAATGTTGAGTCTTGATCCGGGAACTTCAATGACGAAGATGGTTTATCGTGTTCTCTCGGAGATTTCGTACAAGTCAGAATTGCTGTGTATGGAACCAGAGTTAATTAAGATTTCCAAAGACTCACTGGATTTATATGAGTCTGGGCAAATGAATCGGCCCAATCCAGAGAATGAAGCGTGGATAGAGTACAACGAAGAATACTATGCGGTTGGGTTTTTGGCACAAAAGTATTTTGAAGCGCGAATCAATTTTTTGGAACTCAAGTATGAGAACGCGATTCCAAAAACTTTGGCAGCAGTGGGGGCAATAGCGATTAGAGATTCTTTGAAGGCAAACTTTGATTTATCATTGGGGCTGCTGTTGCCTTATGGGGAGTGGGAAGATAGAGAGAGATTAGAGAGGGGTTTAACTAAGGCACTGTCTAGCTTTAGCTTTCGAGGGAAACAATTTTGTATAAATCTGATTAACTTTCAGTGCTTGCCCGAAGGTGGGGGACTGATATTGACGCGAAGTAAAAAACTTGGCACAGATTTCAATAAAATGAACATTGCTGTGGTGATGCTGGGTTTTCGGGATATATCAGCCGTAATCTTTGAGCGTGGTATCTCAACTGGAAAAACGGAAGGATTGGGCTTGGCGTGGATGCTGGAGAGAATCAAAAGCCGAACATCAGGGCAAAACTTACACGATCTGTTAAAGGCTGTTCATCTATCAGGTTCAACATTGAAACCGAGATACTGCAAACCTTTGGCTCGGAGCAAGAAGTCTGATTTTCAGGTTGAGGAGATAGCACAAATTATTGAAGTGGCTGACTTATCTCGTAAAGAATACTGGGAAAAGGTATCCACTTGGCTCAAAATTAATATTCCTGCCCATATTGAGCAAGTCATTATTGGTGGTGGAACGTCGGAATATTTAGGTTCGGAGTTGAAAAATTTGTTTACTCATACCGACATTTCATGGGCAGCAGAATTATCTGAGGATGTGCGTTTAGCTTTTAACCTGCCCATTAAAAAAGATGCCTTGTGCTTGCGTTTCACTGATGTATATGGATTGTTTCGTTACCAACACGCTACATTTCGTAATTCGTAATGACGCTCCTGCGTCGCTACCGCTACGCTAACGTAATTCGTAATAGTAATTTGCTTGTGAAGAGAGGAATATTAGAATGTTTTCAGATGTTGAGTTTCGCTTACGAAGTAGAGTTAAGGCTGATAGTTCCGAAGCCGTGGTAATTAAGTATCTAAACTCCAGAAATACTCTTTATCCTGCTAAAGATATGGCGATGATTGCTATCAGCAGCTATTGGCTTCCTTTAGCTTATCAAGCTATGGATCAATCTGTGGATTTAGAGCAACACATTCGTGCTTGTCTTTACCGCCTTCAACTCCACTCTTCATATCTGATGGGACTGCTGGGAGAAATCCCCTCTCAAGGAACGCCGATGATTGCAGTAGCCTCTAATCAATCACAGCCACTACAACTAATACAATCATCACCATTACCAATATCCAGGACTTCAGTCAAAGAACCATTACAAATAGCCAGAACTCCCGTACCAGAAGAATCGGAGTCGGGAACTGACTGGTTAAATCCTTTTTAGGACTGACCATTTTTTGAATTGATTTGACGCATTGCTCCTTTCTGAGCATCTTTTTCAGTGAACGCAAATATGTCGTTTCAAGCTTTTTAACTAGGAGTGCATGATTATGTATCAACCACAAGAACTTTTTAACGACCTTTCACCATCAGAAATTAGCCGGACTTTACGCTTGAGTGGGATACCTGAAAAAGAGTCATATACCGAGAATGATGCAGACAGGTTTCGTGAATGTCGCACCTTAATTGAGCAGGGTGGAAATGATGAAGAAGTAATGGCTCTATTATCTCCAGTTGTTGACAATGCACTGTCAGAAACTCAGGGCAATTCCTCGTCGTCAACGAAGAATGGGGGGAAAAAACAAGGGAAGAAAGGCCAATTACCATTAGATATCACTGAATTACTAGTAATTGCTCGTGAAAGAGGCTATAAAATCGCACTTTCTCAGGCTTTATTAATTCTCCAAGTCTGCGGACTATCTGAGCAAGATGAGTATAGCCCAGATGAGTGCGAATGCTTTCTTGAAACCTACAAATCAATAAAAGAGCAAAACAAATCCTTTGAAGAAGTTGCATCTGAGTTAGCTGCTCTAAATGAGTCTGGGATTTCTGAGCAACTAAAATTAGATGCAGTGATTGAGAATGTTAGTGAAAAAGCTGTAGCTGCCAGAGATGATTTATCTAATCTTATTGATAGGATTACTGCTGCCGAAGCTGAAGAAATAACTGGCTTAGTTCAATCACTTTACCTGAAAAATGTCGCATTGAAATTGCAACAGAGCGATTCGGAAAACAATCTGTTTGCTCAATTAGAAGAAAGAATCATGGCTCGAATTGCCCAAAAAAAGCAACAGAGGGCACAGTTATCTGGAATGAATTGGGAGACGACACCCTCATTGCCTTCTTCGCCAATGCCGATGCTGTCGCCCAACGTATCCAAGAATGGAATGAATACCGATTAAAACAAGAAATTGCAGCCAAAGAACGCACTATTGATATTCAAGTCGAAAAAGCCTCCGATGCTAAAGCCAATAAATTAGCTGCCCACAAGCTGGAAAAAATACAGGCATGGAACGAAGCACAACTAGAACGTCAAAAACTTCGTCAAAAACGCTTTGAACAGTTCAAAGGACTTGTTTTTTGGCTCGGTGGTTGGCTCGGCTCAGGTCGCTCTGGGATTTTCTTTTTTGGCTCTGCCATGTTAGCTTCTGCGATTTTTGCAGGAGTAACAATCATTAATCTGCCAACAAATCTTTCCTGTCCTGATCGCAAAAGTCCCTGTTATCTGGTATACCAAATGCGATTTAACAATAAAAGTGTGATTCTTCCACAACAGACCAAGGATATTATTGCTGAGTATGAGCGCAATAAGAGTAAATCTAAACGGCGCAAGTAATTAAGTTTTGGGGAAAGAGAAACTGTCTGTTTTGGTTTTCCCTATCTTTGGAACAGCATCGAATGGCATGAAGACTCATGTGAAATATCGTCAGGGCAGGGTGTTGGGTGTAGTGTTAATAAAAATTGAATTTTAGTGCGCTAGACAAAACCAAGTTGTTCCTAATTCCCTACACCCCAAAACCAGTAATACCAAGGGTTAACAAACGCTTAACAAGCGTGCCATTCGGAACAGCATCAATAGTTTGATAGAGGGATGAAGTTATGAACGAACTAAAAGAAATTAAACTTTGGGATGATTGGGACGATATTAATTTATCTACTCCAGAACGTCGCATTGAACGCTTAGAAATTCTGCTGTGCCAAAAAGTCCACAAAGGCGAGGACATATCTGAATGTCTGCAAGTTTTAGAGTACTTGAAAAATCGCACGACTCAGCAAAAGTTAGAGTCTGTTTTCTTTAGGCGAGTTCAGTCTCAAGTGACTTTCAACTCGTGGAAAATAATTGGTCAGGCTACTTTAATCTCCCTAGTCGCTATTTCTTGCTGTTTTGTCATGTATAAAATAGCTACTTCATCATTAATATCTAGCAATTCTTCGTCGGAATTATCTCTTAGCAAACAATTATCAAAAAGCACCCCACCACACAGTAAAAAACATCACAGATAAACACAGTGACAGTGCAGTATATTTATTTACTGCACTGCGATTACTGACTATGATACTCCATCAGTAATTTCTAAAATCTTTCAAGTCAACGGAGTAAAAAGGCAGTTTATGAATATTTACTTTCATGCCCAAGGTGAGGCGATCGCTTTCTTTCACATATTCAGGTAAAATCACTGTATTTGATGGATAAATACTTTCTTGACAGCGTAACTCACCTACTTTAATAAGAGGTGTCCTTGTCGAAAGGCAAACTGTCTTCCGGCTCAAAGTTACGCAGGTCTTGCTCCATCTGCTGACGACGTTGGACGTATGTTCTGCTGTTTCCAATCCTCCCTTGCATCAACCATTCACCAAAGTTGATGCCTTGTTCTACGTGATCCGCAGACATTTCATTATAATCATCAACCTCTATTTTCTTACGCCACTCAAGCTGTTCCAGCGCACTTTCATTGATGCCAATTTGACGAGCATATTCTACATATTCAGGTCTGAGAGAACCATCTGGGTTGAATTCCTTTTTTTCCTGTTCAGTGAAGAAATCGTAAGCTGTGTAGATTGGCCACGGCTCTGGATCAGTCTCGTCCAAGTGCTTCCACTCGTCGTATTCTTCTTTCAACGAAAGAGCATAGTCAGTAATTGCTTCGTTACTCATTCCTGTAGACAACATTTGTTGTCGGGCTTCATCTTTCAAACTTCCATCTGGGTTGAATTCTTTTTTATTCATATTTATCCAGCGCTTAATCCTTGACATAAAAACCTCTTAAAAATTTAATTAATGTTTATCAAGTTTCAAATTTTATGACTCTGGAATTGAAGCATTTTGACCCTCGTTTAAATCAATGGATCTATATAGACGATAACAAAACGAACTCTCAATCAATTTTAACTGAAAATCTCAGTAATACTTTACTAGAATTTTACTTTCCTGACAAAAAATTCTCATTTGGACATTCAGATGAATACAGTACAGACGAAGATTTTAAAAATCATCCAGATGGACAGATTTTACTATTATCTTCAAAAACTCGTTTACTTTATGGAGAAAAGGAATGTTTAGAAACGATTCAAAAAATTTGTCCAGATAGTAAAGACCGGGGCGCTTATGGTTCCATCTTCCTTGGGGCTTGTAAAAATGCGATCCACGAAAAGCTAAACATTCTGGTAGTAGATGATTCTACTGATAATAGGGGTGAAAATGGAGGAATATTATCAAATGATTTAGCATATAAATTAGTTGGCGATTGTTATGGGCAGATTTCAACACAGCTTTATGACAAGCTAACCTTAAGAGAATCCCAAGTAGATAAAAGCTATCGTGTAATTCAGCATCGATTCGGTTGGGTGGATGGAGTTGGAGAAGATACTACTAAATATCGTTTTGGCAAAGGAACGCTCCGACCATACAGACTAGATAGAATAAAATATGCAGATCCAAATAACAAACCAAAAATAGAGATAATTCTCCCCGTAAGCAGTTTTAAGGGAACAGACAAGGATAGACCCAAAGGATCTACTAAACCGCAGATTAAGCCAGGATTATATCAGCAAAATATTTGGTTAGCTGAAAAAGGGCAATCTCAACAAGGTCAGATGTCTATCTCCCAACTGCTGGCATCTTTCCCCCAAGGAATGAAAGATTTTGCCGAGGAACTAGAGGTACAAGCTCAAAGATTAGCCTCTATTCAAAATGACCCAAGAATTGTTGCTGCTTACTATTGTGAAAGATACGAAAAACGTAAAGAATCATTGAGCCAAAATAAATTAAAAATAGGAGAAGTCAACAATCAAGAAGCAGATGTTAAAAACTTAAGGACAAATGATGACTTAGATGCAGATCAGGAATTTGATGACGAGAGTACCAAAGATGATTTGTTCATGTACAAACTCATTAAAGCCGATTTACTTGGGCATCAGCAGCTTTTAGAAACTGAGAAGGTAAAACAGGAATTAAGTCGGTTTGTACAAAGTGAGTGGCGAGATATTGCTATTGGGAAAACGCTTACTTTTGACCGAGGAATGATTATTCCCTCCAAGGAACTCAAAAATGGTGAAATTTGTGTCCCTTGGCTGAAGCAAGAGGAAAAGGTTCTTAACTTTCGCTCTCCTTTCCTCAACTCTAATGGTCTGTGTGTCTCTACTAATAAACACGTTGAAGACCGTGTTGCTCCAGATGGTAAATCTTTGCAAGGCATAATTGTAGTCAATGACGAAGACCACAAGCGTATACAAGCCAGAATTACAGAGTTAGAAATACGAGGGATTAGTGTTGATTTTATCGACCCAGCAGAAACCGAATCAGAACGCCAAGCACGAGACTACGATGGTGACTGCATTGGTGTGGCAAGAGCTAGCTTATATCCTAATTTAACAGCAGAGGCAGAGCGAAGAAATCTTCCCCAAAACGCCTATTCGCCCACGGTTAAGCTCAAAAAACAGTCATTTTATGATCCCAGCGATGGAACCCAGCCCCCTTTTGAAAAAATTGCTATTCACATGAGTGATAGCATCAGCGTGGGCATAATCAACAATCAAGTGACGGCACTGGAGGCATTAGAATCGGAAATTGAAATACTTAAAACTTACGGTACCTTAGAACAACAATCAACTTATTTAGACCAAGTTTCTAGTCATTATAAAGTCCTATTTGAGCAAGAACACCAGAAAGAGCCAAAGTTAATCCGAGAAGAATATAAATCTTATATGCAAGGGTTTGTTGAACTTGCTTTGGGTCAAAGAACTCCAGAGATTATTCAGCAGGCAATGGATGTTAACCGCCTGATGTACCGAGAAATGATAGGTGAGGGGTGTTATCAAAACCAAATAGCGGTTGATTTATTCAAAAGTGCTAAAAAACCTGAAATGGATAAAATCCGGGAAAACAGCCGCTACTTGTATCGTGATGTTAATTATATTAAAGATAAGAAGTTAAAAACAGTTTATTTAAGCACAGGGATAACACCAAAAGGTTACTCACCAGTAGAATTATTAATTAGCCAAACCAATAAATATTTCCAAGAATCACAGTTAGAATCGCGTCCCATCGTCCAGTTTAAAGACTTATTCAAAGGAGTAGAATTTACACCACAGCAAAAATTTGCAGCGATCGCCGCCAAGTACGAGTTTGATCGGAAATTCAACGCTGCGGTACGTATGGAGCGGCGGCGGGAAACCGAGAAGGGGCCATCAGCAATCATCCAAACACCACAGTCTTGCCAACTCGAAATTACCAACCTCACCCGCTACGGACATCCCCTAATCTGGAAAGCCCAGACGTTGAACATTCGCTTAGATGAAATAAAAGAGCAATTCAGAAGTTTTGAACGCCCTCACCGATTATTAGCAGTTGCACAGATAGATGGTGAGATTGGGGAAGATAAGAAACCCGCATACCGTCATCTTGGAACAGTTAGCCAACAATCTGTGACTGACCACAACCTCAAGGCGGGGATGGCCATGCAGGGAGCTAAACTATTAGAACTAAAACCAGAACTTACTAGAAGCCAAACTAAACTGCTCTTTGCCTTGGCAAATGATGCAGCAGAAGCATTTTGCGCTTCAATACCAGAGTCAGAAAAACTTGCATCCGCCGCCGCCGCTTGGAACATCTGTGCATCCCGCCAAGATGAACTTGAAGTTGCAAGAAAAGAAAACGCAAATCCCCAAGCGATCGCTAAAAAAGTTTCTAATTTTGCCTTCGCTGCTTTCCCCAATGAGATTATCTCTCGCTTAGATAAATTGCAATTTACTGAACCGAAGTTAGTCACATTAAATAATGAAGCGAATCATTTTTTGGGTAAAAAATGGAACGCTCATGAAAAACATTCTATAGAAATCAGAGCTTCTCACCACCCAGTTGGACATGAACGCCACGTTTCCAGACTAATGTTTGTCCAGGATACTGACAGCGAATACAAGGAATTCGCCATGCTCGAAACCAGAACCGCACAGCTTCCCATTGGTACGAAAGCGCTCTCTTGTATGGTTGGGGTAGAACCTGCCACAGCATCAGCAACTATTGGACTACCAGGAAACGAGCCGGTTGAAATTACTATCCGTGAACTCAAGAACTTCTCTTATGCAGGACTTGTTTTTAATGCCGAATCGGTCAACTTAGAATTTGGCACTGTGCCGGTGACTGACAAAACAGTAAAAATAAAAATTGATGCTTTGACTCTGGGGGAGTTAGACAGTGATTCTGTCCAACAGTTAAAACAAATTGATTACCTGAAAAATGGTAATCCTCTAAAGTTAAAACTTACTTCTATCTCCGAAACTGGAGATCAAGCTTTTGTCCTGGGTGAGTCTCCCAATGGAAACCTCCTCAAAATTAATAAAATTAACTTTTATGATTTTTCTGGTCAGACATTCAATGATCAAGATTACCGAAAACTGACTATCGAAACCTCAGCTTCTAAAACTAGGGATGCTGTATTTTTGAATAGTGAACCTCTGGGAGTATTGCACTTCAAAAAAGACAAAGACGCGCTCAGACAACTTGGGCTACTCAAAACCGGACAGCTTACACTCGCGCCTGCAATCATTGAAAGTAATTTTTCTGTTATTTGCGTTCAAATTGACCCTAATACCGTTGAATATCCCCAGAAGTGGACGAAGGAATTTCAGGCTTTTGGGACTCAATCAGTTAATTCTGAACAACAAGAGATGATTGAGAGTAGTGCGAAAATTCTCCATTATATTAAAGAGCGTCCTACTTTCTTATTTTCTACAGAATCAAACAAAAAACTTGGAGTCATGGGTCTGGCTGTTGATAACCAGAAAGCTGAGACTGTGACTAAATGGTTAACTGCTCAAAAAGTTGAATGGCAGCAAGTACCAACAGAAGATGTTATCAGGGAAACTAAAAAAGGTCTAGCGGTATTTAACTTGGTTGATAGTTCCATCCCTGCCAAAACTTTGGAGAACATGACCAAGAAATTCGGGGCAATTATTGAAACGGATAGTGACTATCAACAAAGAGTTAATTCCCTTGCTACACGACCGCAGTTTTTGAAACCATCAGAACAAACAGCACAATCCCCACCTAACCAATCTATAACTCCATTACTCCCCACTACTCCTTCTACACCAGACATTAGTAATCATGTGAAAACCGAACCTTTAGGTGTAGAGAAATACCCGACAGTTACTATTGATGACTTGAGAAATTGGTACAATGCCGCAGATAAGTTAGGGAAGCCGGAAAATTACAAAAAACGCATTGTAGAAGTGGCTAATGGGTTTAAAGCTGGTGAGCAATTATCAGCCGAAGCGTTGACAGTAATGAATCAAGATACATTTGAGCTTGAAGCCATCAGTCGGTTGACTCAAATTGCTCAAAGGATTGGCATGGTCTGGGGTAAGTCGGATGAAAACGGTACTCAAGTCCAAGGGAAAATTTATGACTTGGCTTTCAATACCCAGCAGAGAGATTTAATTATTTCGCAGAAAAATGGAGAGGTAATTTTAAACTTGCAATCAGGGAGAGTGCAGACGAATAAACTAACTCCACAGATATTGCAAACTTTTGAGGATGCTAATACTCAAATTGATAAAATATTAGCTAAACCTCAAATACAACAAATAGACTTACAAAGATAGATTTATCTTAAAATAGCTTTTTTAAGCAGTAGAAAAGGAGAACAACGCTATGGAGACGACTAATTTAGAGCAGCTGCCAAAACAAAAAAGAAGGTATTCAGGGAATGGGGAATGAAGAAAAGGGCGATCGCACGTTCAAAGTGGGAATACTCAATTTATGTAGTTGAGGTTATTTCCAATGGCGGATAAACAAGAGATTAAATGTACATACTGTTTTGGCAAAGGTAAAATAGAACAACCCGAATCAATAAATTTATCTCCCGTACCACAATATAAAACTTGTAGCTTTTGTGGTGGAACTGGAAAAATTATTAATAAAAAGTCGTAGAAATATCTAGTTTACGTCATTAGGGCATAACAAACCCCTACTCTCTCGTTCTGTGTGACGGAAGAATAGGGGCTTAATGATGCGGTCTGTGGGCAAATCCAATCAGGTAAGGATGAAATGTGAATGTTATGCAGATGTTACAGGGTGCGACCGCGGTAAATTCTTGACAAAAAGCTTGGAAACAAACGCCTGCGAGCGTTACGGTATATTCAAAGCAGGTTATAAGGGCTTGTTCGGCTGAAGCTGTAAGGCAGCTGCAAAATCTGTTGATAAGTGATTTCTCGGTAAAGGTGTGTGCAAGTCTAAATAAATTATTAAGGGAATACCCAGGTAAGATGGGTAGAAATGGGGTAGTTCTGCGCTATTTTTACCCAAGCGATTGAGCGATAATTATGTGTATAAAAAGCGCTGGCAAAGATTTTAAGCTGGCATTTAATAAACTGCAATATAAAACAGATCCCTGGATTTTTACAGGGCTTTTTAAATTGAAAACTCAGTTTTCGAGTTTAAAAAAGCGAATGATGGTTTGATTGTATCTTTTACAAACAAATGAAAGCGAGTTTTAATTAGCTGGATTAGAGCTGAGTACAAGATCAAGTAAAGTACGAACAGGTTGTGATTTAAATAGTGCAGCTTGGTGGTCACTATAAGCACGAACTAGGCGATTAAGCGTGCTGGCACCAGTTTTGGCTTTTTCAATTTCTTCACCTCTGACGATTTCGCCATCAAGCATCTGCTCAATCACAAGTTTAATATCACCAGCCTCAAGGCGGACTTTTTGTAGCTTTTCTAAAGTGCTAAGTAAGGTTTTGAGTTAATTTAAGATTTCGTCACTATCCAGGGCATTTTCCACTGACTCAGCGATCCCTTGAGTTTGTGTCTCATCTGGAAGTGTCAGTAATTCAGTAGTAGATGTTTTAGGTTTTATCTCGAATTCGCTTGCCATTAATCCTGACTCAAGAAATCTTTCTGAGTGTATTGTTTAATTGAGCTTCTGTTTAGTATGACTTTTAGAGAGTAGCAGATTCAGGTATGTTGTAAATTAGCCGCGGCGAAACAGAGCTTCTAGATAAACCTGGGAAACACGGCGATCTCCATCAGCATTTTGCAACAGAAACAGTGAGATAGCTGCGGTAATAAGGCGATGTTCATCCCAATCAGGATGCTGTTCTAGATAGCTGTTTAAAGACTGATGTAGTGTTTCAGGAAGATTAGTCAAGATGTTTTGGGTTGAGTTCATGGGAGCAAAGCTTCCGAAAAAGCAAATCTAATAGGGACAACAAGCCAGAGGTGATGCAGTAGTTGTCCTGTTTCACCCCATTCTTTAGTTGTCAAACCACCTGTGCTAGCAACTGAATAGTTTTATACAGTTGATGTTCAAGATGGAATAGACGGCAAAGGCTAGTCGATTTATTGTGTGCTGACTGGCTCGGTTTGTCAATGTTGCAAAATATTAAACATAAATATAGAAAAAATAAATAATTACGTGAAAGCTAGGGTTAGAGATAGATTTTCTTTACGCAACTTAACAATAACTCCGTAAGATAGACTGATAGCTACAGTCATGACAAAATCCCCAGTGGATGAATAGAAGCCGATTATCTTGTCAAACAACTGTGGAAAACAGTAGAGGTAGCTGTGGAAAGTCTGTGGAATCAGTTAGAAAAAGTAGAGCTAATGATAAGAATTGCAAAAAGTGACAACATGAGAAGGAGTCAAAAGTCAGAATGGGTTAAACCTTATACCAATTTAATATGAAGCTGCATATAATAGGGAGAAGCCAACTCCTAAATTTAAATAGCCATGAGCCGCCCTTTTAAGATTGAAATCGCAGAGAGTGAAGAAGAACTTAAAAAACGTCTACAAACAGCTAACTTGGGAAACCAGAAAGAAAAACTTATTATGCTGTGGTGGATAAAAAGCGGACAGGTTAAGGAGCAGCAAGAAATTGGAAAACGTTTGGCGAAAGATACCTCAACTGTGACAAGGTGGTTGCAAAAGTATAAAGCAGGTGGGCTATATGAATTACTGGAAATGAAAAAAGCTCCAGGAGCAAAACGGAAAATCGATGATGCTGCGATCGCAGCACTCGAAGAGGAGTTAAAAACAGGGAAAGGGTTTGCCAGTTATGGTGCAATAGTTGAATGGTTGAAAGAAGAACATGGGCAAGATATTGAATATGCAACTGTTTATGCGTTGGTTCGATATCGATTGGGTGCAAAATTGAAAGTACCTCGCCCTCAAAGCCATAAGCAGGATGAAAAGTTGGTATCTGAGTTTAAAAAAAACTTGGTATCATACTCAATTGTCTAGAAGAACATCTAGCACCCGGCAAGTATGTTCGCTACCTGTGTCAGGATGAAACTAGCCCTCTTTTGTCAGAGTGGGAGAATCCAATCGCCCAAATGCTTACAGGGCTTTAATTTCCACGTTTTGTCTATAAATTTTAGTTTCTATTAGAAAATAAAGCCTCAAACCTTGATGAAATCAAAGTCTCAGAGTTGGGCTGAGATTATTGTTTTCCGAGAGTGACAAAACAGGGCTAGGGTTGGACTGAAAACTCTTACAGGAAAAGTGATTACAGCTTCGGGAGTCAAGCCTACTGTTAAGGTGATATGGCCAAGAGATAATTTTTGGATTTATGGTGCAATTGAACCAAAGACTTGCGATCATTTTCTTTATGAATATCCAAAACTGGATGGTGAGTGTTTTCAACAGTTTTTGGACTGGCTATCTGTGCAATTAGGTAGTGATTACGCTATTTTACAGGTTGACCAAGCACCTGCTCATACAAGTTCTGCAATTCGTTGGCCAGAAAATATTATTCCTCTGTTTCAACCAGCTTCAGCCCCTGAACTCAATCCCATTGAAAGGCTTTGGCAAGCTCTCAAGAAACCTCTCAAAAATCAACTTTTCTCTTCTTTACAAGCTTTACGCGAACGCATCCAAGAAATATTTGACCAACTTACATTTGAGCAAGTAATTTCTGTCTCTTCTTATAACTTTATCCTAGAAGCTCTTTTCTATGCAGCTTCATATTAAATTGGTATTAGCTATCCGCTAACAGGAGTCAAAATATCCCAGCAGTCAAGTCAGGGGTTTCAAGCAAGGAAAATTTTTCTTGATCTCCACGATAGCGACGCGGAGTGCGAGTCCGCTTACTCTGTAAGAGTTGCAAGCTACGCTTTTAGCGTCTCGTAGAGAGCGTCATTGCGTTAACAAAGGGGGGGCGTTAGCAAGAGTGCAAATTGGTATAAATTCGTTCCAAAACAGTTCGTCATAGTGTAGGTTTCGAGGTTTGCTTGGCGTATTCTTCTATCAGGGAAGCATAGTCTTCTTCTTTGGGTAGGGTCTCGAAGCTATGAACTGCAGAGGTCGTCGCCCATAGCAGCTTTTCCCTCGTCCAAGTTTCGATGAAAGGCGTGAACCATGAGGCATTGTCCAGCATCGTCGCACGAAGGTTAACGAACTCGTCCATTCCTTCCGGGCGAGTAAATATCCAACTCATGCAGTGTGGGCAGAAGTAATGGCGAGTCGCGCCATGCAAACCGCCGATGGTCGGCTGACCCTTCAGTATTGAGAACCCAACGCTTGGAATCGCAACGCTTAAAGAAAAAGCGCTGGCAGTCATTCGCTGGCAACCTGTGCAGTGGCAAGCCATCGTCAGCAGAGGCGGGGCACTCACCTGAAGCCGTATCTGTCCACAACGACATCCGCCTGACCAGGGCAAATTCCAATCGTTCATGATCTGCCGCCTCCGTTCTCTATTCATCTTCATTCTTAACTAAGAATAATATTTTCTTTCTGACTTTTGAATTCTTCTTCAAGAATTATTTGCAAATACAAAAAAGGGAAGAGAAAGCAATATGGAATTGAATAGTGTTATCGCAAATCGTACCCAAAATTGGGGAGTATTTTCCAGCAAACCGGGGGGCGATTTTTTGGTGGTCATACACTTCGTCAAGCTATGCTGAAAGCCACTGTAATTGGTTTTATTCCATCAGCAATTACAGCAATGTATTTCCATAGTAGTCATTTACTATGGCTATCAATGTCTTTATTTATGGCAACAATAACAATAACTTTGGCATTGTGCGTACCAAAATCGTTTTGTAAAAGACAGTGAGGGCAGGATGTTGGAGGTAGGGTATTAAATGTAGTATTTAAGACACTAAAATGCGAATATATTACATACTACAGCATCTTCTTAATTCTCTACACCTTTCATCAAGGAATACTAGGGATTTACGCTTTTATTAGTGCCGTGATCGAAGGGTGGAACTCGACTTTTGACTGCCTAGATGAGTTTTTGACGAAAGCTTGAGTTTCTCTTACTAGTAGTTCGCTTTCCCCAAAATTGCGCTTGTGGATGTCGGCGCTTGTGCAGGTTCGCTAGTGGGAGCAGAGGAAATTATGCCAGGTATAGCAGCGATCGCAGTGATTAACGCCTTATGGCATCAAAGGTTTGGGCAAATAAGGATTCAATCTTATTTAGTGCTGTTTTTGAGTTCGTCGAAGGAACGTTTTTTTAGTCTGACTGGCGATTTTCTCCAAAGTAGGGAGTACCTAAAGCTTTAGGAGGTGTAGATTTTCCCGCTAATCCCACTAATGCCAATAAAGCGATCGTATAAGGTAGCATGACTAAAAATTGGTAAGGGATATTTGCCCCTAATGCCTGAATTCGCAGTTGTAAAGCTTCTGTAGCGCCAAATAGCAAACAAGCTAAAGCACTACCTATAGGATGCCATCTGCCAAAAATTAATGCTGCGATCGCAATAAATCCTTTACCAGCACTCATCCCCTCTGCAAAAAATCTTACTTGTACGAGAGTTAAATAAGCACCTCCTAAACTCGCAAGACAGCCACTAATCACCACAGCGATATAACGAACAAATGCTACAGAAATACCTGCTGTGTCAGCAGCTTTCGGAGATTCTCCCACTGCCCGCAATGTCAATCCAAAGCTAGTTTTAAATAAAATGTATGTAGTTAAAATGACTAAGAGAAATAATAAATATACTAAAAAATCTGACTGAAATAGTAGCGGCCCGATTAGGGGAATATTGGCTAAACCAGGAATAGTAATTGCCCCAATTCCAGGTAACTGCTGCGTACTACTGCCACTAAACACTAACCGGGCTAAAAACGATGTTAATCCAGCTACAACGAGATTAATTGCTAGCCCAGATACCAATTGATCGACACGCAAAGTTACACACAAAACAGCATGGAGTAGTCCGACTAATCCACCTGCAATTAAGGAAGCGAGGATACCAAGCCAGGGATTACCTGTGTAGAAAGTGGCAGCAGCAGCAGTAAAAGCACTTATAAGCAACATTCCTTCTAAGGCGATATTTAAGACGCCCGCTCGTTCCGAGTACAATCCTCCAAGGGCTGCAAATGCTAGGGGGATGGCTAGGCGTAAGGAAGCGATTAAGTAATCGGAGAAGAAGTTGAAATTATTCATGGAGTTATTTTTAAACGCAGAGGGAAGCGCAAAGTATCACAGAGTTTTCTTTGTGTTCCTCTGCGTTAAACCTCCGCGTCCCTCTGCGTTTTTACTCTTATTTCTCTTTCGACTGCGAGACTGATAGCAATAAATAACACCATAAACCCCTGAATCGCGTAAACTACTGTTACCGGCACACCTGCACTACGCTGCATCACATTTGCACCACTGCGAAGCGCTGCAAAAAACAAAGAAGTTAAGACTACACCGACAACACTACCACGACTTAAAAAAGCGATCGCAATGGCATCAAATCCGTAACCTGGTGAAACTTGTTCAAATAGCCGATATTTCAACCCCATCACCTCACAACTCCCAGCCAACCCAGCTAAACCACCTGAAAAAGCCATCACCAGCATAATGGTACGTTCAACAGATATGTGGGCATAACGGGCAGCAATCGGGTTAAATCCCACTGCTGTAATTTGATAACCTAGCGGCGATCGCACTAACAATACCCATAAAATACCTGCGGCAATTAAACCGAATAAAATCCCAGCATGGGCAAGGCTTTGGGGTAAGAGAATCGGCAAACGCGATGTTTTAGCAATTAATGGCGAATAAGGACTAGGCGCACCTGTTGCCATTAATGGATTTTGGACGAGGTAGCTAACTAAATTCACCGCAATATAGTTGAGCAACAATGTAGTAATTACCTCATTTACTCCGCGCATTGCTTTGAGATAACCAGGAATCCAACCCCAAACTGCACCAAAGAAAAATCCTGCCAAAAGTGCTAGGGGGATATGAATCACCGCAGGTAATCCTTGCACGTATAGCCCAATTAAAGTACTTCCCAACGCACCCAGATAAATTTGTCCTTCTCCACCGATATTAAATTGCCCAGCCCGCAATGCTACTAACACGCCCAAACTAGCGAACAATAGCGGTGTCATTTTGGTGAGGGTGTTACCAAATCCAAAGTAGGTAGAGATAGATTCTTGAAATAAAATGCTGTATGCAGTGATGGGATTTGCCCCAGTAATTAGCATGAGGATAGCACCGACGATAAGGGCGGAGGTGATCGCAATTAGGGGTGATAGGATTGGTGACAGTAATTTCATACGATTAGTTGGGATCATTGATTAACCCCACCAGCCATCAACAAACCAATTTCTTCCACCTTCGCCGTAGCTGCATCCAAAATAGCCACAAACTCACCTCTGTAGATTACGGCAATGCGATCGCTCATTGCCATCACTTCTTCTAACTCAGTAGAAATATACAAAATTGCCGCACCGCGATCGCGTTCTGTTAAGATTCGAGACTGGACAGCTATTGTCGCCCCCACATCTAACCCCCTGCTGGGTTGCATGGCGATAATTAAAGCTGGTGTTTGCGCCAGTTCTCGCGCTAACACCACTTTTTGTTGATTTCCTCCCGAAAGCTGACTTACCAAGATATCTTTCCCATTCGCCCGAATGTCAAACTCTTGCATTGCAGCTTGGGCACGATTAGCGATCGCTTCTGGTTGTAACAGAAAACGGCGACAAAATGGCAGATATTTAAAAGCTTTTAAAATCAAATTTTGGGCGATGCTAAATTGTAACACCAATCCCATTGTCTGCCTATCTTCTGGAATGTAGCCCACTGAGGAATGCTTGGGCGTAAACTCAATTTTACCCTGCTTAATAGTCCGCACAAAAGCAATGGCATCAGCTAATTCTCGCTGTCCATTCCCAGCGACACCAGCAATTCCTAAAATTTCTCCCGCCCGCAGTTCAAAAGATACATTATTTACAGCAGGAATATTTCTTTCATCAGCAACTTGCAAATTTTGCACCGATAGAATGATTTTTCCTGGTAATGTAGGACTTTTATTTAAGTGTAAACTTACCTCACGTCCTACCATTAATGTTGCTAACTGCTGAGGTGTTGCTGCTGAAGTTAATATTGTTGCTACTACCTTTCCCTGGCGCAAAACTGTTACTGAATCACAGAGATTCATTACCTCTTCTAATTTATGACTGATAAAAATGATTGTGTTACCTGCGGCTGCCAATTGTCGCAAGATAGCAATTAATGATTCTACTTCTGGCCGTGTCAAAACTGCTGTAGGTTCATCAAGAATCAACAACTTTGCTCTCCGGTAGAGAACTTTGAGAATTTCTACCCGTTGTCGTGCCCCAACAGATAAATTTTCAACTTTGGCAGTGGGGTCAATTTCTAATCCATAAACTTGGGATAATGCGGCAATTTGTTGCTGTTTATCTTGTAAATTTAGCCGCCAAGTTTTCTCCATCCCTAAGATGATATTTTCTGTGACAGTCAATTGAGGTATAAGCATGAAGTGTTGGTAAATCATACCAATACCTAATTTAATTGCCTCATTTGGTGAAGTAATTTTTATTGGTTTTTCTTGAAGATAAATCTCCCCAGCATCAGGTTGATAGAGTCCACTAATAATATTCATTAAAGTACTCTTACCTGCGCCATTTTCGCCTAGTATTGCGTGAATAGTTCCAGATGCAACAGAGAGATTGATATTGTCATTAGCAATAAAAGACCCAAAGCGTTTGGTAATATTGTTTAAGCGTAAATAGTTCATATTCACAAAACTGATAGCTCGTAGTGAGGACTTTAGTAAACCTCTTGCAAAAATCCCTAACACCCCTCGCCTTGCCCCCATTGTAGAGACACGATTCATCGCGTCTAAAATACAAAACCATTAGACAGACGCGGTAACTCGTTGCACATTAGACAGACGCGATAAATCGCCGTCTCTACAAAGACAATTATTCTTGTTTTTTAATCTAGTTTACCAAACCTATGTTGTTGCTTGCTTCACGCAGCGCGTATCCTTACCAGCCTCTTTACAATCTTCAAAAACAATTTTTTTATTAACAATCTCTTGCTTTGCATTCAATACCTTTTGCTTAACCACTTCCGGCACAATTGCCCCAAACTTACCTAAAAATAATATATCTGGTCTTTCTAAACCAATTGTATATATTTGTCCTTTGAGTTGTTTTTGTTTAGCTAATTCCGCTATGTAAACTATCGCTAAATCTAAGCGTTTTACAGCGCTGGTTAAAACAGCTTTTGGTGCAACATCTAATTGATCCTTAGTGTTGCCAAAAGCATATACTCCTTTTTCACCTGCTGTTTGTAAGACTGCTGCTGAGGCGTTATCTAACCATTCATAGATGACATCAGCCCCAGAAGAAATTAATGCAAGCGTCGCTTCCTTGGCTTTGGCAACATCATTCCAATCACCTGTAAAAGTAGAGGTAATTTGGATATTTGGTTTAACAGACTTTGCTCCTAATTCAAATCCCCGGAGTTCTCCCTCGGTAGCGGGGAACTTCTCTCCAGCAATATAAGATAATTTATTAGATTTAGTGACAGAAGCACCGATAATGCCACATAAATAACTAGCTTGTAGGTGATCTATTCGTAAAGAAGCAATATTCTCAGCCTTAAGATTACCATTCACACCCACAAAAAATGTGTTGGGGAACTGTGAGGCAACTTGTTCAATTGCGGCATCAAATTGTCCGCCATGTGCGAAGATGAGATTGTAGCCTTTACGAGCAAAATCTGTTAATACTTCTGTTTGATCTGCTTGTGCTAATTTTTCTACATAGGCGGTTTCTGCACCTAGCTTTTGTTTTGCTAGATTAATTCCTTCATAACCAGATTGATTCCAGCCTTTGTCAGTAATCATTCCAGGGAGAGCGATCGCTATTTTAAACTCTTCAGTACCACCCGTTGTTGTCGCTGTTGGTGTCGTCGGCTTATTACTGCAAGCTTGCACCACTAAGCTAGTAGCAAACGCTGCTGAACCAAACAAGATAAATTCACGCCGACTAAAGCTTGTTGTCATACCTCGCCTTCAGATAGATAGTTATTTCAAAACTCTAAAGTCGTAGGTTGACATACTCTGAAATAACTTAAAATAAACAATACTTTAGCACGTGATCTCTACACATAATGAAAAAAGAAATTATATATTATTGACTAAGTTATCTAAGGCTGACTTAGCTACTGATTCTGTCCGTGGAGATGTAATTTTTTGGTAGCGTAAAGTAGAAGGATACAGATGACAGCACAAGACGCACGACAATATGCACCAGCAACCGAGCGTAACCGTGAACCAATTCTAGAAGTACTTTTACAAGTGTTGCCCGAGAGAGGCACTATTTTAGAAATAGCAAGTGGTACTGGTGAACACGCAGTCTTTTTTGCGTCCAGGCTCAGGGATTGTGTGTGGCTACCAACAGATGTCAATCCACAATTACGAGCGAGTATTATTGCATGGACTGAACACAATGAATGTGATAACGTTTATGCACCGCAATATCTTGATGTCAGAGAACCAGTTTGGGCAGTGGAAAATGGTGCATTTGATTGGTTCCTTAGAGAGCCAATTATCGCCATCGTCAACATCAATATGATTCACATTTCACCTTGGTCTGCCTGTGTGGGGTTAATGGCAGGAGCAGGTCGTATCCTAAAACCAGGAGGTATCCTGTATTTGTATGGCCCCTTCAAACAAGGTGGGGAACATACAGCAGCAACTAATGCAGCTTTTGACGAATATTTACGCGCCGAAAACCAACAGTGGGGTGTGCGTAACTTGGATGATGTTGTAGCAGTAGCTAGCGCAGAAAATCTCACTTTGAAACAGATTTACCTGATGCCAGCAAATAATCTTTCAGTAGTGTTTCAACGTTCTGTATAGTGAATAAATTTTAAAAATCATTATCCGTAAAGGGAACTATAGATGGTGAAAACCTTTTCAGCGATGGGTAAAATCCTAACCTCGCGGCATAATCATCTGTTTGTGACACTGACAGTTCTATTGTTTGCTGCTCTTTTTCATCAAAAAGCAACTGAATTTGATAATTAGTCCAAAATTGCTCACCTAGTTTATCTTCTAAATCAAAAAGTTTTTCTTCATCACCCCATATATTTGACCAAAGGACTATCTTATTAGCCCGAAAATGGTTTTGACCTGTTGCATCTCCAATTACAAAATATGCTTCGACATTTAAATCAAATCCCAAATCATCGGCTTCTGTCTCTGCTATTTGACAGTTAACCACTATTAAGGTATCGGGGTTAACGTTTACTACCTGCTCTTGGCGCTTTAATAATTCTTGTAGCACGAAATCAGGCAACAACTGGGAACTCTCCTCAAGTAATTGTTTTTGAGTTTCTGGTGAGTAACGAGTTTTTAATTCTTGCGTGATTAAAGTTAAAATATCTTCAGTAGCTAAATTGACAACTATCTTTTTATCTACGGGATTAAGAAAACTTCCCAGATTAAGATTAATGTGTTTTTTAATTGGCATAGGTTCTGTAAAATTATTTTAATGATTAATTTTCTCTTGACAGTGTTGCCTGTAACTGCTGCACTTGCTCCACTGTTAAACCTGTTACCCGTGTAATTACTTCAATAGCTAGACCTTCGCGCAGTAAGTTCAGTGCAATCTCTTCTTTTGCTTTTTGAGCGCCTTCTTGTTGCCAACTAGTTACAATCTCCATAATTTCCTCCTGCTCATCTAATCCCATTGTACTGATTGCTGCTTGAAAGACCTGTTTCTCAGTATCGTCGAGCCTCAAATACGTATCAACGAACCCAGAAATTAGTTGCATCCTTGCTGGGTCTAATTTTAAGGTCGCCAGCAGCCGCAAACATTCCGCCTTCACCTGTGGACGTTCTTGCTTAGAAATATTCATCTTTGACATTAATGCTGCCGCCACCGGATTTGGCTGCGTGAGAAAATCGCGCCAACTTAAACGATTCAACTGGATTGCTACAAACTGAAACTCCAGCACTTTTAAATCCCCAAAGATGACACTATAATTTTGAGGTTCGGCGCGTTTGGGTTCATCAAAAGAAAAAATCACAACTGGGTAAATAGGTAAATCGTATTTTTCATGTAGGCGCGCAAAATATTTAAACATCCGCTTTGCAAATGCTGTCTCAGTATAAGATTGATTTTCAACGTGAATTAGAAAACAAGTATCTTGTTGTTTATAACGCACCTGCGCCAGTAAATCAATTTCCTTCTTTTCGCCAGAAGTGACATCATTAAATACTTCCTGCGGTAAAAGCTGGATGGAATTACGATCTATTTGGCTGGCTACTTGAGGCAGAAACAAATCAAGGAAATCAATAAAAAACGTAGATAATAATTCTTTGAAAAGGCGGTCGTGGTCAATCATAATATTTATCTTTAACTTTCATAACAATCATTCTATTTTCAGGTTAAGATTTTTACTAAAGCTCAGTATTGCATATACTAAATATCTCTGCAATCCACTAGAATAAAGAGATGATAATCTGATTTATGTATATTAGCGATTAAAACAGACTTCATGAGATACAAGCGATGAAATTATCAGACTTATCAGCAGAAAGCCTAGAAAAAATTAAGGCAGTTAGATGGGATAGGATTATTGAGAAACATGAAGGGCCAGAGGATTGGGAATCAGTTCTCAGATATGAACAGCTAGAATTTTTGTCAGTTCAAGGATGCCCGATATTATTACCTGTAGATAAATCACATCATCCTAATATCACCATAATCCGGTGTATCTGGAGTATGGATAACAACTCTGTAACTGTTTTTCTGTCTGATACTACCTATGAAGATGATCCTTTTTTCTCTGGATTTATGGCGGTATGCGATCGCTTGAAGGGAGAGGAATTTTTTTAGCAGTTTTATATCATGAATGGTTTATTATTGAAAGAGCAGGAGTTTTTGAATAATCCTGTTACGTGAGTATTTTCAAATATTATTCAATAATAATTAAATTACTATCTCATTAACTCTGACAACATTTGCTCAAGAATATCTTCCATAATTGACTCCTCCGTGGAGCGCAAAGAAACTGGGCCATCAAGAAATTCTTGAATAGTGATTTTCTTTTCTTTAAAGCCTTTAACAAAATTCCGAATCTCAGAAACGACGTTAATTTGAGATTCCATTGTTTCTACAATAGCAGCCATAGGATCAATGCCTTTTTTAGCAGCTTTTCGAGAATCGCAAACCATTGTTCCTTCTGGAGTATTTTTTGTCAAACGCAGTTCCTGTTTCAGTTTTTCATATTGAGCCAGGAGGATTTGATTGTGCTGTTCTAGAGTTCGGCATCTACGGGTTAAATCATCCTCGTTATTATTGTCAATAATTTCTAAGGGTTGTTGACTTTGTTCAATTTCAAGAAGTCTTGCTAAATCCCCCTCTTGGTAGGCTTTATTAATTTCTTTCATGATTTCTGTGTGAGACTTCTGTGTTTCAGTGTCTCTGGCTTTATCAGGGTGAAAGATTTCAGCTAATTTCAGAAATGTTTGACGAATTTTTCTTTGGTCATCTGTTCTGACAAAAGAGGCAGAGTCTACAGACTGTTGTCCTTGCCAATATTGATGCTGTTGTTCACTAGTTTCCTTTGAAAAATCTGATTGGGAATCTTCATTGTCAAACGATTCGTCTAATGTATCTAACTGTTGGCTGTTGGGTTTTAGACTGATGGCTCCAGTTATCTGTAGGTTACGGTAAACTGCTTGTATATTTTTGAGGGTTTGTTTACCGAACTTTCTAGTAGTAAGAATCTCCTCAAACAGAGCATGGATTTCCTGGTCTAACTCAGCCATTTTTCGGAAACCGGGAGTAGCTTTATTGAGAAATTCTGTGCCAAAAGAACGCATCTGTTCAACAAAGTTCTTCAGTTCTGTGCGCTTTCTCTTAATCTGTTTGAGTAGTGATTGATGTTCTTTTTCTAAAAATTCTAAGCGGATATGTAATTGAGACAGAGCCAGCGGAGTTACTTTAATTGATTGCGATGGGACTCTAGTTTTTCGAGGCATGAAATACGTATGTAAGTTGAAAGTTTAAAATATAACTATCGCATTACCTAGAGATGCGAAAAAAGACACATCTTGGATTATACACCACGAACTTAAATGAAGTTTTTAACAAATTCGGCAGAATTCCCCGTGCCTAAAGTACGATTTACCGATTTACCCAGTGGTAATTTTCTCATTTGATGATTACTCTAGAAGCGTGAGAATGGCGAGGCGATCGCAACATTCAAAAAGGAAATTATGTATTCTTTATCACTTTTTTTGTGTTCAACTACTGATTTATAAAAAATATTGCTTAGAAAGGAGAAGAATGTAAAGAATATACAAAGCTTGGTATTTGTATGTACATTTTTCGGCAAATAATAGACCTACATGTGTGTCCATACCCAAGAGATTATTACTCCAATAGTTAGAAGCAATCACCACTGCAAACCCTTAAGGGACTTCCAGAATCATTTAAAAATAGGAGTTAAAGCTTATTGACACAATAAATTATGGTAAAGATTATTGGTCAAAACCAGAAGGCGAAAAATCTATGCAACTTGGTTGACAGCGATCGCCTTATTGACAAGCCGCAATTTAGAAGAGTTTGGTGGTCGTGTATCAGATTCTGGCAAAGGGCGCCAGAATGCGAACGCAGCAATTGAATCTGTAGCGACTCCGGTGAAAAGTTACGCGCTCTTTGCTCGTTTTAGCTGGCGTGGAGAAGCAAACTTTGCCGAGAAACTTTTGTCAGCCATGCGCTATCAGTTTGGCGGGTATGATGAAAAAGCTAATTCTTAAAGAGGTTAGTCATGGGAACTCCTGATTCAGACGCACTGGTATTTTTTGGGGCAACAGGTGACTTGGCCTACAAGAAAATCTTCCCCAGCCTTCAGGCAATGGTACGACGGGGGAATCTCAATGCCCCAGTGATTGGGGTTGCCGGACGATCTTGGACAACGGATCAACTTAGGGAAAGGGCACGTGATAGCTTAGAACATAATGGTGGTATAGATCAAGACGCATTTGAGAAACTTTCTGGTCTACTCCAGTACGTTGCTGGTGACTACAACAAACCAGAAACTTACGAAAAATTACGTCTTGCCCTTGGTGATGCTACTCATCCCCTCTACTATTTGGCAATTCCACCGAGCTTGTTTGCACAAGTAGTGTCAGGATTGGGCGAATCAGGCTGTGCTAAAAATGCGCGGGTGGTAATTGAAAAACCATTTGGACGGGATTTGAAATCAGCACGCGAGTTAAATCAAATTCTGGCATCAGTTTTTCCCGAATCATCCATCTATCGCATCGACCATTACCTGGGCAAAGAACCACTGCTGAATTTACTCTATTTTCGGTTTGCCAACTCTTTTCTCGAACCCATCTGGAATCGCAACTATGTTGAAAGCATCCAGATTGTGATGGCAGAGGACTTTGGCATTCAAGGAAGGGGGCGCTTCTATGAGGAAACTGGCGCAATTCGGGATGTGGTGGAAAACCACATGCTGCAAATATTGGCTTCAGTGTGTATGGATGCTCCCGCCAGTACGGCTGCTGATTCCATCCGGGATGAAAAAGAGCGTATTCTCAAAGCTATAGGGGAAGTGCAACCCGATGATATTATTCGCGGTCAATTTTCTGATTACCGCAACGAAGAAGGTGTTTCGCCTGACTCCCAAGTAGAAACTTTTGTTGCCGTGCGGTTATTTATTAATACGTGGCGGTGGTCAGGAGTTCCCATCTACATTCGGGCTGGGAAGAAATTGCCTGTCAAAACTACTGAGGTGATGGTCAAGTTCAAGTGTCCACCTTTAAATGTGTTCCAGGAGGGAAGACAAGAAAACGGTAATTATGTTCGTTTTTTACTAGATCCAGAGGTAATTGTGGGATTGGGCGCTCGCACTAAAATCCCCGGAGAAGATATGATCGGCTCTACCGTTGAACTCCTAGCCTTTTACGGAGGTGGCGACGAGATGGAACCCTATGAACGTCTATTGGGTGATGCTATGCGGGGCGATCCCACCTTGTTTGTACGAGAAGATGCCGTAGAAGAGGAATGGCGGATTGTCCAGCCAATTCTCGATAACGTCACACCCATTTATGAGTATGAGCCAAATATATGGGGCCCACCTGAGTCAGATCAACTGCTCTTGCCAAGGGATCAGTGGTACAACCCATTAGCTAGAGATGATTAATTAAAAAAGTCAATATAGCTTGGTCAGCGAATTCAAATGCAACAAGCCTCTAACTCAAATAGTGATGGACACCCAAAACATCGACATTGGTTTTGGTATATTTTTGGAACGTCAGTTGGTTTACTCGGCTTATATGGACTGGTGAGTTATGTCGTTTTACCAGCACTGTGGCGTCATTACGAACATAACCCCAAGCTGGAACATTCTCCGAAAACAACGCAAACGGCAGAAGGGATCTCTGGAGATCCTTTGAATATTGGATTTGTCGGTACAACAGCAGAAGTGGTGCAGGCGCTACTGGCAGCAGGCTGGTATCCGGCAGACCCGATCACCTTACGCTCAAGTGTTGGAATTGCTAAAAGTGTTCTCCTCAAGGATTCTTACCCAACTGCACCTGTAAGTAATTTATATCTGTGGGGACGTAAACAGGATTTAGCTTTTGAACTACCTATAGGAAACAATGCCAAAACTAGACATCACGTTCGCTTGTGGCAATCAAATAACCTGAATGCTGATAGTAGACCCCTATGGCTAGGTTCAGCAACATTTGACCAAAGCGTGGAACTTAGCCACCGCACAGGACAGATTACTCACCATATTGACGCAGACATTGATGAAGAAAGAGATAACGTAATTAAAAGTATTGATTTGACACACCAGATTGCCCAATTATATCAAGTCACAGGTATAGGGGCCACATGGGTTGGTCGTAACGGAGGAGGTGACAGATATTATACAGATGGCGAACTAACTATTTGTGTACTTTCAATGAATAATATTGCTCAAACAAAACCATCAACTTATTCACCATCACCAGAGCCTGTTAAGTTTAAAAATCAACTGTGGTCATGGCTGCGACACTATTTTAAATAGCTCAACTCAAGAAAACAGGATAATTTTATGCAAATGCACAAAATGCTAAACTTATTTTTCAAGAAATTTTGATTTTGGGGATTCCGTCAGCACTACCATTTGGGATTATTGCAGGTTTATTTGAAATAATTCCTTACTTTGGTTCGGTGATTGGTGCTTTTTTACCAGCATTAGTAGCATTGAGTATTTCACCGCTAAAGTTAGTATTTGTGTTGATACTTTTCTTTGTAATGAATCAAATAGATGCCCATGTTGTTCAGCCTTTGGTGATGGGTCAGCAAGTAAATATCCATCCAGTGATGGTGATTGTAACATTTTTGGTAATGGGTAAGCTATTTGGATTTATTGGTGTGCTGCTTGCAGTGCCTGCGGCAGCAGTGATAATTACGCTTATTGATGAGTTTACGCCGTCAGAAAAGCTGATAGAGTCAGTCGGAGTTGAAACTGGAATAGATGTTCAATCGAACGATATTACTCAAGATCACAACCAAAGTTGAAAATCGAAGAAAAAATCAGCATTTGCTGTTTGATTTACTTTCCAAGACTAAAAATGAGCGCTTAATATTTTCGCAATAAATAATGATAATAATGTAGGTTTTATTGAGAATGAAATAGTCTTATTGATCTGATGTAGTCGCCCTGGATGTAATATTTATTTAACTAGTCTAAACAAAAAACTTTTAAGATGAGAAAACTGTCTTTAATTCTCCCCTTAGCTATGCTAGCTTTTGGCAGTGTAGTTGTTAACAGCCAAGAAACCTCTTCACACAATGCTTATACTAAATCTGTTACCCGTGAAGTTTTAGCGAGTGGTTATCCGACTAAAGATCATTTGCAGATTCTTGAGCTTGTACGCTATACCATCGCACCAAGAACCAAACTCCCTACTCATACTCATCCGGGGATGCAGATTGAACGAGTAGAGGTGGGAACTTTAACTTATACTGTTGTGGAAGGAGAAGCTAAAGTAACGAAAGCTAACGGTACAGAATTGATTATTAAAAAAGGGAAAACTATACAGCTTACAGTGGGAGATTCTTTAGTTGAATCTGCCGGAATGCTTCATTATGCAGAAAACCAAACAAACAAACCGATTATTTTATTGTCCGCTTCTCTATTTAATGCTAATCAACCAAAAGCTATTTTAACCACTCCTGAAAACAGATGAATGTGATGATAAATTTCGACTTTTGTCAGAGTTTACACTACTACTAACCAATCACATACCACAGACGTACACCCCCAAGCAAAGTTAACCCAAACCTGCCACTGCCCCAGGTATCCGTTCCAATAAGGCTCACCATCAATAATCCCAACAGCCTCACCAAGCTGGGAAACCATCTGTTGGTAGAACTGTCCAACACTGTCGAGTCCAAGGCACAGCTTCAGGCGTAACCCCTTCCATTCAAGGACTTCAGGATATTCCTGGGTAAATGTTTGGGGAATTGTCAAGAGATTCTGTGTCAATACCTGGTGTTTGTAATTCTATATTGTTCGTGACTGACACAGACTCACTTTGAAATACTTCATCCCGATTTAACCACTACCCGAAAATCGAATCACGCTCATCATCGGGTGGAACTTCCACAACAGCAGATGGCGCAACAAACTTTTGCTCATTGCGTTAGATATTTAGATATTGCTCTGATTAAGGCTGACCAAGAAAGTCTCCTTTACCAAGTTCTACACCGCAGTGCCTAAGAATGTCATACGCTGTTGTGACATGGAAATAAAGATTTGGTAAAACAAAATATAGGAGAAATGGCATTCCTTGAAAAGAGAGAGTATTGTCACGCATCTGTAGGGTAATTTCTCTCTCTTCTGAACCGTCAATTTGCTCAGGTTTAAAAGTATTTAAATGAGAGATAGTTTTTTGAATGCGATCAATAAGTTGACCAAATGTAGTTTCATTGTCCTCGAATTTAGGTGGTTCTATTCCTGCTAACCGTGCGGCACCTCTATTTACTATGTCAGATGCAATTTGCACTTGTTTTGATAATGGAAACATATCTGGGGATAGACGACTATTAATCAAGACATTCGGATCTATTTTTTTAGTTTCAGCATAGGCAGAACCTTTTTCAATAATGTTTGTAAGGTTATTCAGTGTGCGAATAGACACGGGTATTAAAGCTTGGTACATTGAAATGGTCATTGAGATTTCTCCAGAAAAAGTTCAAAGGACTTTGAGCCGCCCCATCTAATATTAGGGGGTATTGACTATGATGTTGTGTCAAAGAATATGGAACCAAATTTAGTCACAGATCCAAAGATACTAAATGTTTTGAACGAACTTATACAACGGGAACCGATTTTTCATCGTCCAGACTTGAGGACGACACGTGCCGACTTTGAGCAGATGACGGAAAGTACATTTTGGGAAGTGGGTGCGTCGGGTCGGCGTTATAGTCGGCAGTATGTGTTGGATGAGATGGAGAAGCGTTATGCCAGCCCAGAGGAAGACACATGGCAGACTTGCGACTTTCATTGCCTTGAGATTGCCGCCGAAAACTATCTTGTAACCTATACCCTGAATCAGGGTACTCGCATTACCCGACGCTCAACGATCTGGCGACAGACACCGCAGGGTTGGAAGATTGTGTATCACCAAGGAACCGTGGTAGAAAATGCCTGAATAGAATGTTTACACTGTGTACCGATACGAGTTCTGGATATCCTATCTGACGTTGGTGTGCGACTAGAATTTTGGTGAGGCTCAAAGATAGCCCCCATAGTTAATAATCCCTGGATGCTGGATAAGAGTTAGTTCTTTTTACTTGGGAGGAACTGACCTTTTAGCGATCGCTTTCTGTACCCAACTTTCTCACGCCATCTATTCAGTCCACTGCGGGGCATCGACAAGCAGTTGAGCAAACTTTTTGGGGTAAGCAATCCTCAAACTCCAGCATCACGCCGCGACACTCACCACTCTTGCCCAAAGTATTGTCCATCTTCTCCAACAGCGATGGCGCTGTTTTGCCTACGGTTTGCGATCGCCAGCCGCAAGCAGAGGCTAAAAATGCTTTTAAAAAGCTCAAAGTAAGAAACTTTAGAACTTAGGTTTTTACTTGGGTTGCCACAATGGAGTGATATTAAGGTTTCCAGCAGCAAATACGGCATTTCTAGCCTACGTCGGTACGGTTTACACCCCTTCGATTTGTGTAAAGTTATCGTAACATTTATTTATATAAAGCAATGTTTGCTTACATAAGCAAACTCAAATAAAAGAGTAGGCAATAAAAGCAATGAACCAACCCATTGAATTATCTTTAGAACAAGAATTTAGCCTTAGAACTTTTTCTGATCAACGTTAAGCTAAACCACATCTAGTTTGCATATCTAAAATTTATATAACTCTTGTGGGGTAGGCATCTTGCCCGCCCTAATGATGCAAGTTATATGTGTAACAGCTTATCTGGTTATAAACACAGGCATTTGGATTTTTGGCAAAAAAGTTCTGCTGCCAATTGGATGTTCCCAGGTAGACTATGATACCCACCGGGTCTATGCAGTCAACCGGACTAAAGCCCAGGTAGAAGCACTACCTGAGTTTACGGATGGTGTGACTGTTGATTTTGATTATGAACATCGAGTTAGACAAGTCTACCGTCCTTCATCTTCATTTAGTGTCTTTGACTCTTCTGAGGTTGGATACGCCGGATATGGAACTGAACCTCCAGCCGCTACTGATACTCCTACCTCTTCTGGGGTTGGATACGCCGGATATGGAACTGAACCTCCAGCCGCTACTGATACTCCTACCTCTTCTGGGGTTGGATATGCCGGATATGGAACTGACCCTCCTGTCCCCCCCTATGTTCCTACCTCTTATGGGGTTGGGTATGAAGGATATGAAAATGCCTTGCTTGCTTCGGATAGGGCACTCTCACCTGATACTGATCACAGCGCTGCTGTTGACCACTGTGGTTCCTACACATATCAGCAAGATCCTGGATTATATTATATGAACGATCAAAATCATCAACGGCTGAAACTGTATGAAAAACGGCTAGTGGCAAACAGAAAACAGCATAAGGAGTCTGTTAATTCTGATATGATTTGAAAATTTTAAAAGTCATTATCCGTTCTTGTAAATATGGATGGTGAAAACCTTTTTAGCGATGGGTAAAATTCTAACGTTGCTGCATAATTATCTTTAAGTGATACTTCTAATTCAATTGTTTGCTGATTTTTATCATCAAAGAGTGACTGGATTTGATAATCTGTCCAGAATTGCTCACCTAGTTCATCTTCTAAATAGAAAAGCTTTGTAGTCCAAGCTTTCGATGACAAAGCTTCTTCGTCATCGAAAGCTTGAGAATCTAAAGTATAGAAAAATATCAGTGATGAACTGATTCATGCCGCATTTATGCAACGCCTTTGGTTGATAGCCAAGCAGGTTGTCTAAGGAGCGAACGCACAGCCTCGACAATAGAAGAAGCGTCAATTTTTGCTACATGAAGTAGTTCTTCTGGAGTACCAGAACCGGGCAGATCCCGCACAGCCAGTTTGATTAGATTTAGTGGCAATCCACCAGAGGCAAAAGCATCGAGGACAGAGGCACCCAGTCCACCCTCGGCCCAATGGTCTTCTACAACAACAAGTTTGCCCTGGGTATCACTGGCAGCCTGATGCAGGGTTATAGCATCAATTGGTTTGACTGAGTAAGCATCGATAACGCGTACCGTAATCCCTTCGTCCTTGAGGCGTTGATAGGCCTTAAGTGCTTCATGTACCGTAATACCTGCTGCAATCACTGCTACTTGATCGTGATCGGAACTACATATAACCTTGCTGCCACCAACTGAAAAATCTTCTTCAGCTTCATAGAGAATAGGTGTGCTTTCACGGGTAGTGCGGAGATAGACAATGCCATCACAATCAACCATTAGTGCGACAAGTTTAGCGGTTTGATTGGCATCACTAGGGTAAAGCACAGTGCTACCGCACACGGCTTGCAAACAAGCTAAGTCTTCCAGTGCCATTTGTGAAGGCCCATCCTGACCAATTGAAATCCCCGCATGAGAACCAACAAGTTTAATATTGGCGCGAGAAATGGCAGCCATCCGCACAAAATCGTAAGCGCGACTTAAGAATGCCGCAAAACTGGAAGCAAAGGGCTTATAGTGCCGCACTTGTAACTCGATTCTTTCGGATCTTTCTGAATTAGTTGTCGAGTTCCATTAAATAATAAGTAGAACGACTGGGAAAAACCAAACTATGTTAATAAAAGTAAAGTAGGCTCAAACCCTCCTCCCTTCTGCCTCCTGCTTTATCCTGATGATAAATATTCACACCGACCTACTTAAACTTGCCGTGAGTCCATGACAGAATAAGAGTTTTGGGCTTTGCGATAAGCGAAGCTTAAGCCTTCGGCTATCGCGCCATGACAAAGACAGAAGCTAGTTAGGTTCTGGGTTCGGCAAGCTTATCCTTTAATTTTCGGCAATATGTACCTTTAAATCACAGGACGTGAACTATATCGTGTCCTTTTTGTCCAAGTTTTGGGTAAAAGCACAATAATCGGTGGCTACGCTACGAGCAGAATCAGTAGCTCTGGTAATTGACAGCAATTGTTCATAATCTTTTGGTGTGTCAATATCGATATCCCCTAGAGGAAACGGAATGGAAAACACTTCATTCAGGTTATTATTAATAACTATTTTGGCTCCTGAAGCATTTTTCAAAGCGGCAAGTTCTGAAAAAAATCTCTGACTAAATAGAGCAGGTACACCTAATGTATCCGCATATTCACAAGCAATGATCTGTTTTTTTGTGGAATAATATGTATCAACAAGTTGATTAATAATTTGTTGAGAAACAAATGGCTGGTCGCAAAGTGTAATAACTACTGCTTCTAATTTTTGTGGAAGATTATTTAACAATTCCATACCGCTCTTGATTGAAGCACTCATTCCACAAGCCCAATCCGAGTTTTTAACTACTTTAACGGGAAGTTGTTTAATTTGGGGATGAATCTGTTCTGCATTGGCTCCAAGTACTACTACCACAGGTTGACAAACTGAAGCGATTGCCATTTCTGTAATGTATTGCAAAAAGCTAAGTCCTTGGTAAAGCAATAGTTGCTTCGGTGTACCCATCCGAGTCGATGCACCAGCAGCAAGAATCATAATGGCTATAGTTGATTTGTCGTTGTTTATTTCCTCAGTCATAAAAACTATGTGGTAAGTAGCAAGTTTGAGTTGCTTTCATTACATTGGTGAATTGGTTGATTGCGATTTCTTAAAAAATTACCACTGCGGTTTGTTAGCACTGCTTGAATTTCCGCAATAATGGCGATCGCTATTCCTTCAGGAGTATCTGCTCCGATATCAATCCCAATCGGGCTATGCAATCTTCTTAATTGTTCAGTATTATAAACTATTCCTTGCGAACGCAAATCTTCAAGCAATCTCTCAGTACGCACCTTTGGCCCTAAAATCCCTATGTAACGTGCAGGAGATGGTAGCAACATTTTCAAAATTTCCCTGTCGTCAAGGTAATTATGCGTCATGACCACAGCATTTGTGTGGGCATTTATAAATACCTGTTTTTGGACAATTTCTCGCCGACTAAGAATGACATCACAAGGCAGAGGAAATCGCGTTCTAGTTGCCTCATTCGCTCGACAATCGACTACAGTAACCTGCCAACCTAATGCTTGAGCAAACTGGGCTACTGGTACAGCGTCATAACCTGCACCAAATATTACTGCATGTGTGGGTGGTTGAATAACTTCGGTGAAAACTTCTACATTGCCTAAAGGTAACTGATAGTTGCTTACCCTTGACTTTTGATTAGCAAAGGCTGCTTGACTATCTGCAATCAGAGATTGAATTAAATTGGCATCTTTGATGTCAGTGATAAATTTACCATCAGGATAGAGCAGTAAGCGCGACCCAAGTTTGACCTTTACTGCGCCTTCAAAGGCAAAGACTGTAGCAATAATACCTAAATGTTTTTGATGAAAACACTCCTGTATAAAAGCGATCGCATTCGGTGTGCTTTCTCTCTCAAGACGTTCGATCAGAACTTGCACTACCCCATTGCACCCCAAACCAAAGCCCCACAGAATATCTTCCGAGGCGGTGTTATCGTAAGTAACAACAATTGGTTCGCCGTCTGACATTCGTTGTTGAGTATGCTCAAATACGTCGTTTTCTAAGCAACCAGCGCTGATTGTTCCGATCATCCGACCTGTATTTGTCATCAACATTTTAGCACCCGGTCGGCGATAGGTTGAACCTTGAGTTTTAACTACAGTCGCCAGGAAAGTGATTTCACCATTTTTTTGACTTGACTCGAAGCCTTCTAAGATTGCTTGTAATTCATTCATTTGATTGCTTATTTTTCTGTTGCTAGCAGTTTGTCAGTTTGAGCAAGTAGTCCCAATGAAAACAATGGTTTTTTCTCAGTTCGCGCTTCTTAAGATTGGTAAGCATAAATCATGTGAGAAATAACTGGAGGTTCATCGCCTTGATGAAAGGCAAAAACCTTTTCGCGAATCTCTCGATCTGCCACTGTAAAGCGTTCACACTGACGTAAATGATCCACCCAAGACTCGACGATAAATCTCTCTAAGTAGCGATTCGGCTCAGATGTATCATGAAAGATGCCCCAGCGAATCGCACCATCTCCTAACCGCACCACTGGCAGAACACAGTACTTCACAAATGACTATGACTACAGCAGCTTGTCTAATGTAATTGGCAAATCACGGACGCGCTTACCTGTGGCATGATATACAGCATTAGCGATTGCTGCCGCAGTGCCAGTAATGCCAATTTCACCAACTCCCTTGACACCAAGCGGGTTGATATGTGGATCGTGTTCATCGACAAACAACACCTGAATATCGGGAACGTCTGCATTTACTGGTACGTGATATTCAGCTAAATCATGGTTGACAACGCGTCCTAGATTCGGGTCTATTATCGTATGTTCCATTAACGCCATACCAATACCATAAATAATCCCACCAATCAGTTGACTGTTGGCTGTTTTAGCATTAAGGATGCGTCCAACCCCAAAAGTTCCCACCCAACGCGATACTCGCACTTCACCCAAATCAGGTTCAACGCGGACTTCGGCAAACTGCGCTCCAAATGCGTGCATTGAGAACTTTTTTTGTTCTTCTCCAGGCTTGGCATCTGCACGCGCTTCGATCATTTTCATTCCATGCCGTGCCAAGATTGCCTGATATGTTTCGGTTGCAGAGGATTTATTTTTTAAGAAAAAGCTGCCATCTTGGGCAATCACATCCTCAGCATTGGAACTATAAAGCGGTGATTTTTGATCGGCGAGTGCTAGTTGCAAAAGCTGACTCCGGGCTTGATTCCCCGCTAAATGCACCGCCGAACTGACACTGGCGGCAGTTTGCGAACCACCAGAAACGGGGGTTTCTGGCATCTTCGTATCGCCTAATTCAAAGCGGACTTTGCTAATTGGTAGACCGAGTGCCTCAGCTGCAACTTGAGTCATTACAGTATAAGTCCCTGTGCCAATATCTTGCGAACCGCTCAGTACAACGGCTGTACCGTCTGCCATAATCTGAGCGATCGCGGATGCCGGAGAACGGTTGGTAGGATAAGTTGCTGTCGCCATACCCCAACCAATCAAATAATTACCGTCTCGCATTGACCGGGGCTTGGGATTGCGCTTTTGCCAGCCAAACTTGTCTGCCCCTAATTTGTAACACTCTCTCAATGATTTGCTCGACCAAGGGAGTTTTTTAGTAGGATCAACTTCAGCATAGTTACGCAAACGCAGCTCGATGGGATCGATATTGAGCGCATAAGCTAGTTCATCCATTGCCGATTCTAGGGCAAATGACCCAGAAGCTTCGCCTGGGGCCCGCATAAAGGTTGGTGTTCCTTGATCGAGCTGAACCAGACGGTGACTGGTTTCGATATGTGGGCAAGTGTAAATCATGCGGGCGCTTTTACCAACAGGCTCGATAAATTCATCGAAAGTTGAAGTCTGTGAAGTCCCGGCGTGTCGGAGTGCAGTCAATTTTCCTTCGTGGGTTGCACCGAGAGAAACTTGTTGAATTGTCTCCGGTCGAAAGCCGACAGGCCCATACATCTGTATCCGTCCCAGAACTAATTTTACTGGGCGATTAACTTGCCGTGCTGCGATCGCCGCTAGTGGCACGTGCGACCAAGCCGATCCTTTACAACCGAAGCCACCGCCCACAAAGTAAGACATAATACGGACATTCTTTGGATCGATTCCCAATGCCCCCGCAACTTTTTGTTGAACCTGAAAGATTCCCTGAGTTGCGTCATACAGCAGTAGTTGATTGCCTTGCCAAACTGCTGTTGTGGCATGAGGCTCCATCGGATTGTGATTTTCGATTGGTGTCGTATAGGTTTGCTCGACGCGGACAGCCGCCGCCGCTAGTCCCTGGTTGACATTGCCATGAGTTGAATCGGGCGGCTCCTCTTTGGGGATTTTTCCTTTAGGCAAGTATGCCTTAGCGAGGTTTTCCCGCATATTGATGGTTGGTTTCTCTTCGTCATAACGAACTTGTACGAGTGAGGCAGCATACATAGCTCGTTCAAATGTATCAGCAACTACAACACCTATGTGTTGACCGCTATACAAGACAACGTTATCTTGTAGGACTTGTAGTTTGCGACCACCGCCCTTTTCTCCAGATGCCTTCGGTGCATTGAGGTGGGTAATAACTGCTAATACACCTGGTACTCGCTCCGCCGCCTTTGTATCGATTTTGGCTATTTTACCTTTGGCGATCGCACTTTGAATTGTCACGCCATAAGTCATTTTTGCTACCGGAAACTCAGCCGCGTAACGTGCTGCTCCAGTCACCTTCAGGTATCCATCAACCCGATTGAGCGGTTTGCCGACAACTGTATTTGTGTCCCCTGTATTCATACCATCCCTCCTACCGTGAAGAGCGCTTTCACAATTGTGCGTTTAGTCAGTTCGACTTTAAAGCCGTTGTATTTTTGAGGTTTAGCTCCGGCGATCGCCGCCAATGCTGCTGCTTGAAATGTTGCTTGGTTTGTGGGCTTGTTCAGAAGCACTTTTTCCGCTTCAAAGGCACGCCAGGGCTTTGTTCCTACGCCACCAAGGGCAATGCGTGCCGAGCGAATGATCCCATTTTGAATATCTAATGCAGCTGCAACTGATGCCATTGCAAAGGCATAGGAGGCGCGATCGCGGACTTTTAAATAGTGCGATCGCTTCCCAAAGGTTGAAGCAGGTAAGTCAACGGCAACAATTAACTCTCCGTGTTCTAAAACCGTCTCTCTTTCTGGTGTATTACCCGGTACGAGATGAAAATCTACAAGGGGAATGCTGCGCTCTCCTTTCGGCCCGCGTGTTTGCACAACGGCATCAAGTGCCACCATTGCCACCGCCATATCAGAAGCATGGGTGGCAATACAGCGATCGCTACCGCCAAGAATCGCGTGAATGCGGTTGTAACCCTCAATTGCCGCACAACCTGAACCGGGAACGCGCTTGTTACAGGGCATCGAAGTATCGCGGAAGTAGTAACACCGGGTACGTTGCAGCAAATTTCCGCCCACCGTCGCCATATTTCGCAGTTGGGGTGATGCCCCAGACAGCAAGGCCTCTGATAACACAGGATAACGCTCTTGAATGATCGGATTATAAGCAACATCGCTATTGCTTGTGGTTGCTCCAATTCGCACACCGTTACCCTGTACTTCTATCTTGCTCAGTGGGAGTGGGTTAATGTCAACCAACTCTCTTGGGGTCTGAACATTCAGCTTCATCAAATCGATGAGGCTAGTACCACCAGCGATATACGAAGCTTGGGCATCTGGAGCTACCAAAGCCACAGCATTTTCTGCTTGTCCTGCTTTTTTATAGCTAAACGGCTGCATCTTTTTTTCCCTCTAAGACATCGCGGACAGCAGCCACGATATTTGGATAAGCACCGCAACGGCAGATATTGCCGCTCATCAGTTCGCGAATATCGGTATCCGACTTAACGTGTCCCTCGTTCACCAGACCCACTGCCGAACAAATCTGTCCTGGCGTGCAGTAGCCACACTGAAACGCATCGCGGGATAGAAACGCAGCTTGCATTGGGTGCAGATTGTTTCCTTGTTCCAACCCTTCAATAGTTGTGATTTTTGCGTCGGTGTGCATAATCGCAAATGTCAGGCACGAATTAATGCGTTGCCCATCAACCAGCACCGTGCAGGCACCACACTGACCATGATCGCAACCTTTTTTAGTACCAATTAATCCTAGATATTCCCGAAGTGCATCAAGTAAGGTAACACGCGGTTCAATTTGCAAACTATGTGGTGTTCTATTCACTTGTAGCGTCACCTTCACAGTTTCAGGTGTCGAAGTTGCCAGCATTGGAGTAGTTTTTTTTACTTGAGTTTGTGCTACAGCTTTATCTACAAAATTACTGATCGTCGCTGCTACTGTGCTGATAATCATCAATTGACCTAACTTGCGGCGTCTTAGGACAAACCTCATCTGTTTACTCCATTCTGTTTTTGTTGAGTCATAATTAATATTGAGTAATTCTCTGGAATTCAACAGGTCGCGCCCACGATTGCCCAACTTGCTGCCCTGTTTAAATGCGTCTCGTAGAGAAATTGGGGAATACTAGACGATCTCGGACTAGGGATTAGTCCCTGCGTACTGAGCAATAAATTTCTTGATTGTTTTGGTTCGGGTCTGAATCCGCATCCAAATCTTCCCAGTCACCAATCTCTATTCCCCAATGCCCAATCCCCATTTCAATTTTTTATAGAAAACCACTTTTTTTACAGGCATTTTCCTCAAAATGACATTGTTAATAGAATACAATTTCATCTTGTTATGGTGTCTCTATCAGAAGATTTATGCCATAAGTATTGAGTGATCGCACTATTTGCTATAGCTTCAAAACACTAAGTCTAATCACCAGTGATAAACACTCACTCGCTGTACTAATTAACCTATGGGTGAACTTTACCCTTGATATGAACCAAGCCAGACTGAGCCAAGCCAGACTGCGTACAAAGTATCACCGTTAGATGCTTGAGTAATGTGGTAAGCTGTTTTTTGAAGAACTTCTACCTCCAGAGGTGTTAATTCATCAATTTTTTCATAATGCACAAAATCATCTATACGTAATTCCCATGTTACATCATGTAGATTGTAGTGATTTGAACCATACTCTTCATAGGGAAATAGTTTGTATTGATTTTCTGGGATCGGAAAAACATTTTCATACCAATCAATTCGTTCACGTATTCCGACAACTACTTGTGAATGAGAAAATCGTGGATGAAACAACCAAATTTTTAAGTAAAAAGGCTCTCCTCTTTCAATAAGTTGATTTCTCCAATTGTGGTAAATTTAAAACATCGCTGACAATATTAAACGTTGACCGTGTTCTGGGTCGTAGTGCAATTTTGGATGATGTGTTACTTGAGTTACGTGATAGCCATGAACAACATCAACGTAACTTTGAGGAACACCAGCAGCAAGCAGAAGAACATTTACAAGCATTCAAGGAACATCAGCGCACTACTAACGCTGCACTACAAAGCCTTGAGTCTATATTGTTGCAGTTGATTAGAAATAATTCTTGAGATGCGTAAGCAGTAGACTTCTGGTGAAATTGAACTAAGGCGAATTTAATTATGAGAGACGAGGAGGAGGAATAAACTCAATTCTCCATCAAATTGTTAAAGCAGGGAATGTTCAAGCAGAAATAGAAAAGCTGTTCTTCACCACCATCGAGACGATACCGCCATAAATGCTGGGCAAATTTTGGTTTAATCGGGGATTTTAAAAGTCATTATCCGTAAAGGGAACTATGGATGGTAAAAACCTTTGAAAAGATGGGTAAAATTGTAATCTTGCTTCATAGTCATCTGTTTGTGATACTGATAATTCAATTGTTTGCTGATTTTTTTCATCAAAGAGCAACTGGATTTGATAATTAGTCCAGAATTGGTCGCCTAGTTCATCTTCTAAATCAAAAAGTTTTTCTTCATCAACCCATATATTTGACCAAAGGACTATCTTATTAGCCCGAAAATGATTTTGACCTGTTGTATCTGCAATGACAAAATATACTTCAACATTTAAATCAAATCCCAAATCATCGGCTTCTGTCTCTGCTATTTGACAGTTAAGCACTATTAAGGTATCGGGGTTAACGTTAACTACCTGTTCTTGGCGATTTAATAATTCTTGTAGCACGAAATCAGGCAACAACTGGGAACTCTCCTTAAGTAATTGTTTTTGAGTTTCTGGGGAGTAACGAGTTTTTAACTCCTGCGTGATTAAAGTTAAAATATCTTCACTAGCTAAATTGACAACTATCTTTTTATCTGCGGTATTAAGAAAACTTCCAACATTCAGATTAATGTGTTTTTTTAATTGGCATAATTCTCTAAAATCCTTTTGAACAGTTCATACTCATCTACAAATAAAGCGAAGGCAAGGAAAAATACTACCTCAGCTTCAGTTCTCCGTTTTGATCAAGACGTACTTCCGAGTAATTGCAGGAGTGAAAATCATAATTATAAATGACTGTGATTTGATAGCCTATTATGTTCATGCACTAATATTTAAAAATGCCACAGTGCTTGACCAATTAACGGATTGGTTGAGTAAGTAACGAACAAATAAATTTTTAATAATATTTATTTCCTCACTGGTCAAATTTGCAGCTAGACGATCTGCATAACTTGGTCGATTAGGATTAGCAGTAAATAAACGCTTGATAAAATTATCAGAGATGTGCATAGGTGTCAAATACTGCTCAAGAACTACTTGTACGCAGTGTCCATTTGAGGCAAAAGCGTGACGCAAATCATCAGCATCCCAGTTAAACATGGGGTCAGAGGCATCTGTATAAATAGCTTCTTCCGCTAAAACTAATTGCTCATACAATTGAGTATCGAGATTTTGGCTGGGCAGTAAGCGGTAAAATCTTTGGGTATGACAAGGTACTGTTTCACTTAAAATAAGCTTGACTGAGCGCGGGAGCAATTGACCTAAAAATTGAGCAGCAAGTCCCTTATCCGATTCCGAAGCTAGTACATTGCGCCCGATAATAGAGTCAAACTGTACATTTGGTGCAAGAGATGCCAGCATAGCAGGTATCTGTGCAACAGATGCAGTAAAAATTATTGGTTGCATTGTTTCAGGAAGTGCGGCAGCAAGTTCTACTAAAGCATCGGCATCAGAGCGATTGCGAACACAGGCATAAACCCCGCCTTCAGGAACTTGCCGGATTGCTTCCCAAGTAAGTAAACCAGTGGCGGCATTTAGATCCAATACTAAGTGATGACGTTGTAATTGGGCGAAAGTGAAAATGCGCTCGCGCACAGATGCTAATTGTGTGCTTACCTGAGAAAGTGTGCGTTGCAACCAGCGCTCATCTGCTCTGTCAACAGTTCCATAAGTCATGACTTCTATTGGTGCAACACCAATACCTTCTACTATTGCGGCAAGTTGGGCTTCCCGACGACGTGCTACTTGGGTTGCGATTTGGTGTTCATAACCTTGGGTTGATGGTTGATAAAACAATTGACCTTGCAAGGTCTTGGGCAAATATTGCTGTTCTACCCAATGATCTCGGTAAGCGTGAGGATAGAGATAACCCGCCCCATGTCCAAAACCTTTTTTATCCCGATTGGCATCTTTAAGATGAGTGGGGACTTCTGCAACATTTTCAATTTCAACTGCGGCTAAAGCATCGAAAAAGCCCATAATGCTATTGGATTTTGGTGCAGTTGCTAAATAAAGTACTGCCTGCGCCAAATGATAACGTCCTTCCGGCATTCCCACGCGATCAAAGGCTTCAGCACAAGCATTTGTAACGACAACTGCTTGTGGGTCAGCCAATCCGATATCTTCACTGGCAAGAATTAACATCCGACGAAAGATGAAGCGCGGGTCTTCACCGGCATAAACCATTTTGGCCAGCCAATAGAGTGCTGCATCTGGGTCAGAACCTCGTAAGCTCTTAATAAAAGCACTGATGGTATCAAAATGAGCATCCCCTTCTTTGTCGTATAAAACAGCACGTTGTTGAATTGATTCTTCTGCCACTGCTAGGGGAATATGAATAACACTTGTAGTATCGGGGGGTGTAGTCTCTACAGCTAGTTGCAAAGCATTCAATAATGAACGAGCATCACCATTGGCAACATTAACTAGATGAGCTAAAGCATCTGTGTCAATTTGCACTGTTAACTTGCCATAACCGCGTTCCGAATCGAAGAGTGTTTGCTCAATAATTTTGTATAAATCTTTGTCAGTTAATTGCTGAAGTTGAAAAATCCGCGAACGGCTTACGAGTGCCTTATTGACTTCAAAAAAAGGATTTTCGGTGGTAGCACCAATAAGAATGATTGTACCATTCTCTACCCAAGGCAATAGAGCATCTTGCTGAGACTTGTTAAAACGATGGACTTCATCGACAAAAAGAATAGTTCGTTGATTATGAAACTTGCGCTTTTGTTGGGCTATTTCAATTGCCGCTCGAATTTCTTTAACTCCTGAGAGTACAGCATTGATAGCGATGAATTGAGCGCGGGTGGTGTTGGCAATAACCCGCGCTAAAGTAGTCTTGCCAGTCCCTGGTGGCCCAGAAAAGATTAAGGAAGACAGTTGATCCAAACTAATAGCACGCCGCAGTAGCCTTCCTTGCCCGATAATATGCTCTTGACCAATAAATTCATCAAGTGTCCGTGGACGCATCCGAGCCGCTAGGGGTGCTGATTCTTCAGTTATTTTTGCAAGATGCTGGTCAAATAAATCCATTATTAAATACGTCTTCATTCACTGCCAACTGTGATTTTTAAGAAAAATCAACTACTATCTCATTAATTCTGACAACATCTGCTCAAGAATATCTGACATAATTTCCTCGTCTAAGGAGTGCAAAGTTGGTGGGCCACCAAGAAATTCTTTGATAGTGATCTTCTGTTCTCTAAAGTCCTTGACAAAATTCCGAATCTGAGAAACAACGTTAATTTGATTTTCTATCGTTTCTACCATAATAGCCATCGAGTCAATGCCTTTTTTAGCAGCTTTGCGAGAATCAGAAACCATTGTTCCTTCTGGAGTATTTTTTGCTAAACGCAGTTCCCGTTTCAAGTTTTCATATTGAGTGAGAAGAATTTGATTTTGTTGTTCTATAGTTTGACATTTACGAGTTAAATCATCTTCGCTATTAAAATCAATAATTTCTCCAACTTGGTGAAGCCGCTCAATTTCTAGAAGTCTTGCCAAATCGCCTTCTTGGTAGGCTTGATTGATTGATTTCATGATTTCTGTATGATCTGTTTGTGTCTGGCTGTCTTTTACCTTGTCGGGGTGAAAGATTTCAGCTAACCTCAGAAATGTTTCACGAATTTTTCTCTTATCCCCTGTTCTAGCTTCACCATGATAAGCTAAACCACATCTAGTTTGCATATCTAAAATTTATATAACTCTTGTGGGGTAGGCATCTTGCCCGCCCTAATGATGCAAGTTATATGTGTAACAGCTTACTCTTGTGTTTGCCAATGTTGATGGCGACCTTCAGTAGTTTCCCTGGAAAAATCTGATTCGGGTTCGGGGTTGTCAAACGATTCGTCTAGCTCGGTTGAAAATTGTTTGCCATTTGGTTTGAGACTAATGATTCCTGTCAACTGGAGGTTAAGATAAACTGCTTCTATGTTTTTTAGAGTTTGTTTACCAAACTTTCTAGTAGTAAATATTTCATCAAATAGAGCATGAATATCCTGGTCTAACTCAGCCATTTTCTGAAAACTGGGACTAGTGGTCTGTCAAAACTAAATCTGTGAGTTTATGGAAAAATGGAGAGGCTATTCGCTATCAACCGCTCCATTGGTTTGAGGAACTTCCCA
>NZ_JBALFD010000048.1:0-11342 GCF_036916985.1 Nostoc sp. | reverse complement strand
GATGATTTTTGCGTCATATCTCATATTCTATAACCCAGTGTGTACCAATTTAAATTCTGATTTTTTGTTTCTACCCCGATTTACCGAGCGGATACAATATTTATCTGTTCTATCTGTCTGGCAGCTTTATCCCAAAGCTTTGCAGAAGCCTCATCTTTCCAATGATTTCTGAGATTTTCTGCTTTTTTATGACTGATTCGTTCTAACATTTCTAGAACTGCGGCTAATGTTAATTGATCAACAATTGCCTCTAAAGACTCCATATATTCTTTTGTCATAACTAACCTCTTGAAAAACAATAAAAGTTAACTTTTTTCTTGGAGAATCGTAAATGTACAATTTTACTGTTGTGCATCACCTAATTATATGGACACGATTAAATACGTTCTCACTGAAAACCAAATGCCAAAAGCTTGGTACAACATCCAAGCTGACTTGCCACAAGCCTTACCACCAGTTTTAAATCCTGCTACTGGTAAGCCAATTACACCAGATGAATTATTACCTTTGTTTCCATTGGCACTGATTGAGCAAGAAGTTAGCCAACAAAGATGGATTGAAATACCAGATGCAGTCCGCTCTATTTATTGCCAGTGGCGACCAACTCCTCTTTATCGTGCCCGTCGTTTAGAACAAGCTTTAGATACACCTGCCAAAATTTACTACAAATATGAGGGTGTTAGCCCCTCTGGAAGCCACAAACCCAATACTGCGGTCGCCCAAGCATACTACAATAAACAAGCTGGAGTCAAAAAGCTAACTACTGAGACGGGAGCCGGACAGTGGGGATCATCTCTAGCTTTTGCTGGTGCGCTATTCGGTTTAGAAGTCTTAGTTTATATGGTAAAGGTTAGCTACCAGCAAAAGCCTTACCGCCGAGCTTTAATGGAAACCTACGGCGCGAGGGTCGTTGCTAGCCCAAGCACTCAAACCCAAGCCGGACGTGAAATTCTTGCACAACATCCCAATAGTAGTGGCAGTTTGGGGATTGCTATTAGTGAAGCTGTAGAAGTAGCTGCTGCTGATGAACAAACTAAGTATGCTTTAGGTAGTGTTCTCAATCATGTACTCCTGCATCAAACCGTGATTGGTCAAGAAGCACTGACTCAATTAGAAATGGCAGGAGATTATCCTGATATTGTTATTGGCTGCACTGGTGGCGGTAGCAACTTTGCCGGAATTGCCTTCCCATTTCTCGGTGCTAAACTGCGAGGAGAACGAGATATACAAGTAATAGCTGTTGAACCTGCTGCTTGTCCATCATTGACTCGTGGAAAATATGCTTACGATTTTGGTGATACTGCCCACTTAACCCCACTTACCAAAATGCATACTTTAGGTAGTAGTTTTGTTCCCGAAGGAATTCATGCTGGAGGCTTACGCTATCACGGTATGGCTCCCCTTGTTAGCCATATTGTGAATTTGGGATTAGTTGAATCACGTGCTGAATACCAACTCGCTTGCTTTGCTGCTGGATTAACTTTTGCCCGCGCAGAAGGGATTTTACCAGCACCAGAAGCTAATCATGCTGTCAAAGCAACAATTGACGAGGCTTTACTCTGTAAACAAGAAGGAAGAAGCAAAACTATCCTGTTCAACCTTTGCGGTCATGGACATTTTGATATGCAAGCTTATATCGATTATCAAGCTGGACGGCTTGTTGATACTGAATATAGTGCAGAAGAAGTAGCAATGGCCCTGGCAGGATTACCTGTAGTTGATTCGTGACCCAACAATTCCCTTTTTCTTTGTGACGCTCGAAACAACCATACAGTCAAACTAACAAGCGATCGCTTGGATCAGGAAGTAAACTGGTACTATGCCGAAACTAAAGAGAGTGCGATTGCTGTCTCTTATACTCACATAATCCTCACCTTGTCTGTACCGTCCATCCTAATGGATCAGTTGCTGACATCTGCTTGGACTTTCGAGAAGACCCCAAGGCCGAACCAGTAGAACTATGGGAACCAGAAGGAGCCACTTATTACAACGGCGAGTTAATTGTGCAACCACAACAGCGGTGGACACAACAACAAAAACTGGAGTTACTTGATTGGCATCCAATGTTTACTGGTAGATGCCCCCAGTGTAGTGCTGAATTTGATCGGGACTGGTCAGCACGGGTGCATTGGGACTGTCAAAATCCAGAGTGCGGATGGATGGATGATACTGTTTAGAGCGTTCATCGCAGACGTTGGCCTAGCAATCGCTCTAACTACTTCCTTGCGCTTAATGCCTGCTGACTTAATTGCATTACAATATTTTGGGGCAATGGATCTATGACAGCATCAGTCGGCAGAGATTTAATAAAAGCTGTTACCTCTTCCCCAGTTTTGTATTTCCCTTCACTCCAAGCATCAGCAATCTGTTTCGCCACTCTATTAGCATCCTCTCGCTGATTATGGGCAGTGACACACTGAATATCATGACCAGTAAATGATATCCAAGTCTGCCAACGTTTCGTAACTGGGTGCTGTACAATGCCTGTAGTCAGTTCATTGTCCTCAAGCACTGATTTTTTCTTTGGGCCACCGAATCCTTTAAACATAGCTGTATTTAGTAAACGCTATTTTAAAATGCCCAAAATCAACACAGCGATCGCTCTAGTAGTCTGCCAAGGTAACTTTGCGTGGTGGCAAGCAGAGAGGCAGAGGTGCGGAGGGGCAAGGGGGAAAGAACTTGTACAAATCTCTCCTCTGCTCCCCTGCTCCCTTGCTCCTCTGCCGACCTCCACCCAGCAATTTTGGGTTGGCGAACTACTAGTAAGCTGCTAACAGGTTTGACTCCATCCAGTTGTGGGCGATAATCTACTGGTTTGTACATTCCCATTAATCACCTTGGAACCCAACCAGCTAAATTTATTTTCTGATTTGACCGTCACACCAGCACGCACAGCAAAGACACTGTTAATGAGTCTTGAGGCGCTGCTGAAGTGGAAATCTCAGATTTTTGAATATCAGCAGAAGGTGAGAGAGAACAAACCACCACAGCAAACGGCGTTATTTGACCTTACCCCTAAGCACTGCGATCCAGACCAAATTGATCCACTCTTACTGCGGCTTGTGCCAATGTCGTTTTATAGGATGCCAGCAAACAGCCCAGGTGATGCGTGTCTCTATTTCATCATTGACTCGGCGGCTGGTTTGATTTTGTATGTGGGGGAAACCTGCCGTAGTAACAAGCGATGACAGGGTATACACGCCTGCAAAGATTACATCGCCAGCTACCAGGATTTACATTATCACTATGGGTTACTCTCCAGCAGTCAACGCCGCATTTTGGTGGGATGCTCCGGTTGATCGACGCGCACGGCAAGAGTTGGAGTTGAGCCTTATTTTGAAGTGGCGCAGTCCATTTAATAAGGAGAACTGGGAGCGCTGGGGGCAACCTTTTGGGTAGGGTGGCTTACTTATGTTTTATGGCGCTACTTTTTCTTTAAACTACTTCCCAGCAGAGAATGCAGGCACTTTAGTCGCTGGAATAGTCATTGGCTCATTGGTTTTTGGATTACGCCCCTCGCGCTCTGAGCGATCGCGTCGCTCGAATGACCCAAACCCAATCAGTGTTACCTTTTCACCATTAGCTACAGCCTCGGTAACAACTGACAAAAAAGCACTAATGACTTCATCGGCTTGCTTTTTTGTGATGTTGGTCTTTGCTGCTACAGCATCCACTAGTTCACCTTTGTTCATAAATCACCCTGAAGTATTGCAAATATTGGAAATCTAGCATTATTACCTCTTATTCATAAAGGGGAAATAAATAATTTTATAGCAACACGCGAAAATTAACATCCTTAAAATTGTTGGGTAAGAGTTTGGGAGAAAACTTCAACCTTGGTTATATAGCAGATTTCATCGATATCACCAACTAGGAAGTACTCTGTTTACCCGTTGTTAGCCACCATCCCTCGATAAATTTAGTTCGCCAAAAACATTGATATCAAATGTAAATTCAATATCAATGTAGTTCTTGCGATATCCTGTGGGCAAAGGTGCAAAAGGTGCAGCTCGCTGTATCGCATTCATTGCTACTTCATCAGTTACACGAAATCCAGAGGTTTGTACAATATTGAGATTGTTAACTTCACCTGAACGATTAACAGTGAAGTTAAGCACCGTTCGCCGATTAGACTGGCTCATTCCTGGTAGCCACTGCTGCTGAACGCGTTGCTTTAATTTGTTTAAGTAAGAGGTGAGGTCTACATCTTGACTGCTGGCATCAACACCAGAAGTCCCAATGCGATCGCGGTTAGAATTAGGCACAGCTGCAAGTTGGTCGGCGCGATAATTCTGACTAGATACACCCACAGTACCACCCAACAAACTTGCCGCACCTGTTTTTGGAGATGACTGAGCTTGAGTCGGTGTTTGCCCACTGAATCCAACTCTCGACTGCCTTAACTTCTTGGGATTCCTGGGTACTGGTAGTGTCGTAACTCTTTCAAATGCTGTTTTTCCCAACTGGGCTGGCTGTGGTCTAGTCACGGGTGCTACTGCAATTTTCTTAGAATTAAGTATTTGTGCCGTGGTCGAAGGTGCTGAAGGTATTTGTTTTGGGTTAAGTACTAAAGGTGTTGTCAAAGGTGCTGTTTTCAGATGCAAAGCTCGCTGTGCCGTAGTAATCGGTGCTACTGCAATTTTTTGAGAGTTAGGTACTTGCGCTGTAGTTACAGGTACTGAAGGTATTTGCTTTGGATTGGGTGCTGTTTTAAAAAATGGAACTGGCAGTGGTGTGGTCATTGGTACTACTACAATTTTTTGAGAGTTAGGTACTTGTGTCTTGCTTGTAGATGCTGATGACGTTTTTGGAGATTTGAATTGCGGTTGTTGATCAAATCGATTTGGTAATTCCGTTTTCTGCTGCTGCCGTTCTGTCTGGAATACCTTGAGAGGAGATGAGGCTGTTAAGTCAAAAGAACGCTCGTTATCGGCTTTCTGTCCTACCAGATTCGCTGACTTCACCACAGAAATAGGTCTTTTTGGCAAAGCTTTACCGCCAGCAAGAGAATTTTTGGTAGCCCTCAATGAGGAAGGAGAAGTTATGTCTGTTTTCTGAGGAGGAACTTCAACTATCTCAATTGGAATCTCTTGGCTAATTTCTTGCTTTGGCTCATGCATCAAAGCTCTGTACCAATATTTGCTCCCCACTAAAAAAATAGAGTGTAGCACGATAGAAGTAACTACACCTTGGAGCATATCGAGAGGGCGCACACTCCGATGGTACAGAAATTTATCAAATGAAGCCATGTGTGTGATTGTACTTTCTTTAATAGCATCCTCAGCAGTCTATTTATAGAGTACAAGTTTCTGTTATTTTCGGTTGTCTATAATTCCTCGCACAAGCAGGGAGGCTCTTGAGGTAAGGGAAGAGAAAGAAACAAGTATATAAGTAATCTATTTCAGTATTAAAAAATACGCTTACTTATCTCTTTACTCCCCCCAGCAAGAACTGCCTATTTCACGAGGATCTCACTTTTTCGCGTTGCTCCCCTGGCTATCTTGTATCTAAGACTACCTAAAAATTCTGCGGTGGGAGTGGCTGTCTTTGGCTCTTTGGAACATTAACTACGTTTAAAGCTTTGGCAATTGCAATAACGTCATTATCCAATATTTGAGCTTTAGGATTGCCAGGACAACTGATGTCTTGCGACTGTTGATCGGCTAACTTAATGGTAGTTGTTGTACCAAAAGAAACAGATTTTACGCAACTTTGTTGAACTGGTAAATTAGATAAAGGTTCAGCAATCTTCACGTCACGAAAGAACTTTTTTGTGAGTTTTTGGGACAATTTCCCCTGATGAGAGCCTTTGCCATCAACATAATTAACTTCTCCAGTCGGTGATACGTAAATCCGGTATCCAATCGTATTTGTAGAACCACTGTTGACGATAATTGCAACGTTTAAGGGTACAAGTGCCATTGATGATTGAGACGAACAAAGAAAAAATGATGCACCTGCTAACCCCAGTAAGCTCTGAGAGAAAATCCGATTCATATAATAAATTTCCTCATTTATGAGTTTTGATTGTCAAAATTTTATCATTATTATTCATCTGAATAAATTTCTTTCATTTCCTTACTTTAGACAGGCTTTCCAGTTTAAAAATTTAGTCATACTTTTGTTATAAGTTTGTCATAATTGCGTTAAGTTAATATGAAATAATTAAAATTTTTACCTTATTTCTTAGTGTAAGTTGGGTTATTGCCTTGCCTGCTTAATAGGTTTTAGGAACTTGTGTAAAGAGCTTGGTCATTTCATAACCAAGCTCTTTTGTATGCGGTGTCTACGACGGGCTATTTGGTGTGGCTTGGGTTTGCTCTCTACGAGACGCTGCACCAACGCTTACCGCAGAGCAAGTAAAAATTCAAATTTTAGTGATGAAGACGAGCTTGACGCTCACGTAATTCACGAGCCTTTTGTTCACGAGCTTGGCGCTCACGCAATTCACGGGCTTTTTGTTCACGAGCTTGGCGTTCACGTAATTCACGAGCCTTTTGTTCACGAACCTGCTGTTCATGCAATTGACGCTCACGAATTAGTTTAGCGTTATTAAAAGCAATCGTATTAGTATTTAAATGTTCATTGCGAAAATTCACAACAGAAGCATTAGCATGAGTTGAAAGAGCAGCAATTGAAACAGAAGCTAATAAACCACCAAGAAGAAGAGATTTTAAGCGGTTCATATATCCTTTAATCCTTGTTTTACTTAACTTGTATATTGTCAATATATTCTGCATAATCAAGAAAAGATATCTAGCAAATGTCACCACTTAAACATGACTAAAGTCACTAAGCGCGTCATCACTCCCCATCCCTAACTTCGAGTTGATAAATCCTTATTGATGGGTGTTCGTCTATCATCCACCAGGACTCAAGGTCGGAGTTAGTGTCCACACTCCACCTTGATAGTCCTTGGTATCTTTTGAGTCGTTTGCCAGAAGTGGTGACAGAAGCTAATCCCTTTTAGTATCAGTCATGGTGTTGGGGGTGGGTGATAGCTCTGAACAAATTCAAGCGAGTCAAAGTTATACCTCAAGAGCGATCGCCCGATAGTATCTGCTTTCAACTGGAGCTTAATTCTTCCAGTAGATGAGAAAAATCATTAAAAATGCATATACTGCAATTATCAAGTAATGAATTAATAAGCCCCTAGTTTTAGACCTACTAGGAGCTTTTTTATTTATTATTCATTGGATTTAGTGGGTATATCACAAGAAGTAACAGCGTTCATCCTCAAGGCTATTAATAATTGGTTCTGTTAGTAGATGGAATGTCAATGTTGGGATTGGTATCGTGTATTTGTCGATGAAAAACATCTATCGAATTAAAACAATGAATATTCTTGCTTGGATTGTTTTAGGTCTAATTGCTGGTGCTATTGCAAAGGCTATCTACCCCGGTCATCAAGGTGGCGGAATTCTCGGAACAATCTTATTAGGAATTATTGGTGCTTTTGTTGGTGGTAGTCTGGGTATATTCTTCAGTACAGGAACCTTGACATTAGCTGCCCCCACACTCAGCATTCCTGGTATTGCAGTAGCGGTTCTTGGCGCAATTGTCGCTGTTTTCTTGTGGAACTTGCTAAATCGCCGCAGTGCAATCTAAGAAATTAAATTGGAATCAATTAATCGTAAAAATCTCTTAACTCATTTCACTATGTTTTCTCCCTGAATTCAAGTAACAGAATAGCGTCTGCCTGGATTTAGGTTGGCGCTATTCTTTTGTTAGCGGGTGATGTCTGCGACGGGCAACTCTTGGAAACGCTGCGCGTAGCAAGCAAGATCCACGAAGTGGATCGCCCTCATAAAATACAAGCGAACGCGAGTAGCGTCTTGTAGAGAGGAAACGAAAGCAACGGGGAAGCGATGTCTACTTTGAGGGGCTGCGACGCTCCTGCATCGCTAACGCTGCGCTATCGGTGTCGCTTTTAGTAGTATGCACTTGATGTCTAGCCCAATCTAGACTATGGCTAGTGAAGTGTCGCCCTCTTTCTTAGAGGAAATCTAAAGGAAGCAAAGCGTAGGCGTAGCCCGTCGCAGACATCGCCGCCATCACATGCTCCCGTATATTTCTCCGATTAATTTGGAATTTTTAATTAATAAAATTAGTCTAATTTCGAGCAATAAATTTGAAATCCACTGTTACTTTTAACTATCAAGCAATTACCATCAACATTATTTCTATTGATAAAATTTCTATCTAGATTGCTATTGCTGATTCTAAATAAAATTGTTATTAACAAGCCTGTGCATACAGATATCAATATTATTAGGACAAGATTAATTAAGTTTTTATAAGAAGATTTTCGGCTAGAATCTCCTAATTTTGATTGAAGACAGACAGTTTTTGGCGACCAGAAATGCTCATCAAAATCATAGTAGCTCATTTTTCTTCTTTAAACCAAGAGAATTACCGATTATTAGGAGTTCCTAAATAACATTTATAGAAATAGGAAAAACCATAAATTTATCGGAATTATCAGATGCTTATGGAAAGCCGATATCCCAATATATTTTAGATTATTTAGTTTCTACCTCACATTATTAAAACTCTTTTATTGAAAAAAATATTCTTACAAAAGTCACAAATATATCCATGACTAAAGTCACTGTTCAAGCATACATAATATATAAATATAAAAATTCTTACCCAAAAAATAAAATCCTCTGGCAATAGGCGATCGCCCTAGTAGTCTGCCAAGGTAACTTTGCGTGGTGGCAAGCAGAGAGGCAGAGGTGCGGAGGGGCAAGGGGGAAAGAACTTGTACAAATCTCTCCTCTGCTCCCCTGCTCCCTTGCTCCTCTGCCGACCTCCACCCAGCAATTTTGGGTTGGCTAACTACTAGCATCTGTGCTGAATACAAGCGTTCACGAATAGCGTCTCGTTGGCGCAGCCTAAGAAGAGAAGAGAGGAAATACGAAAAAGAGCGATGGCGTAGCTGATCGCCTTCAATATCATGACCCAATAATTGGCGATCGCTATCAAGTGGGTGTTCCGCCATCATACCCAAACAATAAAATCCCCACACTTGAGGCAGGGAATAAGGCTAACTCTATAGCTTTAATACAAATGTACTATAAAGGTTGACACGAAGCAAGTAATGTCTAGGACAAGGCGATCGCACAACCAAGAGACATAATCTAACACTAATAAGAATTTAACCTACGTAAGCAGCACAGTTAGTTATCATCCTGTTGTGTTTTTAGCTCGGAATGCAAACTGACTTTTCTGCAATTCATTATGCCACTCTTGTTCAAAGGCACAATTCCTAAAAAAATACTCTAATTCAACTTCTTCTATTGGCGAATCTTGAGGATACCCTGTTAGTTGGAGAAGTTTTTGAGCGGTTATTGGTTCTTGAGCTTGATTAGACCACAAAAAAGCTTCAAAAGGAATATCAGTCCAGTCTTGAGGATGGTAAAAAGAATATGTAATGAACCAATGAGTACAAGTTTCAGCTACAGAATAGTAAGCATGAGCAGAAAGTGGAAAAAGGATTAGGTTATCCCAGTTATTTGTACCTCGCCAATCGTTATCGTAATCAAATCGTGTAATGTAGTCTCCACTATACTTGGTGCTATCTGTGTCTTGATAGTGAATAGGAGCGTGATATAAAGCTAAAGCTAAAGCTAAATCAGTGGTGGATTGAGCAATTAGTTTTGTCTCGGTTAAAATACTAATTACTATTGCTACAAGCAGTCCAAAAGCCACAAGAAAAAATTTTTTGGAACTCATTCAGTTTCACCTTTGCTCATCAACAAGATTCAGTATAAAAGCCAATATTTAAGAATTGGTAATGACTCAGGTGATTCGTGCGATTATAAAGTTAAGATTTGTGTTGATACTCAATTATTAGCGAGATGATTATGAATAAGAGACTTTCAATTCAAAAAATCTATTTCATAACAAAAAATTCCCTGAAGTTTTCTTTATTGACAATATTCTCAACAATCGTGATTTGGCAGCACCCAGCTTTTGCTTGGAATAAGGCTGGACACATGGTTTCAGGAGCGATCGCTTACAGGGAACTCTCGCAGAATCATCAAGAAGTAATTGAGAAAATGGTTGCCATTTTGAAGGAACACCCCGAATACTCTAAATTTGAGCAGCAGTGGAAGTCTCTTAATCAGTCTAATATTTCTGCTGAAAATAAAAATTTGTATTTGTTTATGTGGGCGGCAAAATGGGCAGATGAAGCCCGTGGCAATCAAACATTTGATCACCCTACTTGGCACTACATAAATTTTCCTTATCAACCAAGCAATGCCTCAAACTCAATTCCTCGTGAAATTCCAGGTGAAGAAAATATTATATTTGCTTTTCAAAAAAATCTTGATATTATTCAAAGTAATACTACCAACAGCGAAAAAGCAGTTGCAATATGCTGGTTATTCCATTTGATAGGAGATGTGCATCAGCCATTGCATACTACCAAATTAATAACTAACCAGTATAAAGAACCAGAAGGTGATAGAGGTGGTACACGTTTTTATATTAGAGTTAACCCAGATAGTCAAACAATTAGTTTGCATAAATTCTGGGATGACCTCATACTAGGCTCAGAAAACTTTCAAACTGTTCGCAACACCGCAACCAAGATAAGAGCCGACTATCAACGCAGTAAATTGCCAGAATTAAGAGAGACTCAATTTAATAATTGGGCAAAATTAGAGAGTTTTAATATCGCAAAACAAAAGGCATATCTCAATGGCAAGCTTTCTGGCAGCACTGACAAGAATAATGGAAAGCTTTTACCGCCAAATTATGCTGCTACCGCCAAACCAATAGCAGAACGCCGGATGAGCTTGGCAGGCTACCGTCTAGCTGATGTGCTTAATAAGCTGTTCGGCAAGTGATAAAAGATATACAATCTCTTTTGTTCTCCACCTACATGATGTGGGTGGTTTTTGATTTTACTAGAGCGATTACCACACTTTGAGAGCGATCGCTTCGCTACTTTCTCCATCCCCAGATTTCCTTGCTCAACATACCATCACCAGCAACCAGTCTGTCGGCTGCCAGGGAAGAAGCTAAAAGTCGCGGATGCCGTCTATGATGCGTTAGCTTAGGCTGACTTCTATCGTTTGTAATGCCAGCTTCAAGATTATTCGTTTTTTGCGTAAAGCACGAGACTTGAGGTGAATAGTATTATATAACGGTATTTACTATGGATAAACCGGGGACAACACTAAAAGTCTCCTATATAATTTACTTCTATCAAAAACTGCTCTAGCTTTCGTCTAGGGCAGTTTTATATTGCATGGTAGAAGCGTTCGTTATTACCTGGGTTCATGCGCCAATTTCAAGAAAAGATTTCGACACACCTGGAAGGAACAGGT
>NZ_JBALFD010000047.1:0-22281 GCF_036916985.1 Nostoc sp. | reverse complement strand
CTGTTAAATCAAGGAGAGTTAATTATTAAATGGGGAAGAAAAGTTAAGAATAAGGGCAATATTACTATTGCAAGTTAAATGTGGAATAGCTTATCTCTGCTAGATTATTAATTGGTCTTCCATACAACAATATTAATACTTGACCAGTATTAGAACCGCGAATAAATTGACCGCTTAAAGCATTTACTTCTGTGCCAACTGTACCACCACCCAAAATACCAGGAATAAATCGCAGTGCTTCCCTGACAGTTCTCGCCGCCTGTGCTTCCATTTCTTCGCCAGTAATGACATACACCGGATGGGTGGAATCTTTCACTGTTCCTTCGCGGCGAAAGGGTGAAAACACAGGTTCATTGAGTAGCTTGTCAATAACTGTAAGTTCAAGGGCTAGCAATTATCTTTAACCAAGATCATCTAGAAGCAATATCAAGCAGTCTGTCTATATTTATGGTGAGATTTTTACAAATGTCAAAAGACAGACTGTCATTCTTTTTTATGACATTTAGTCAAACTAAAAAATCTAGGGAAAAGTTAAAGAATATCCAGATAAATCTTTATTAAATACATTATTTGAAGAATATATTTGTTAACTTTAGCTAAGTGCAGGATATTTGCACCGACGGAGGAGGGAGGGCATTCGTGATAATTTAAGATAAAGGTCCAACTTGACTCAGATGCATCGATTCTTGAGGTTGGTTGTGGCCCAGGAAATGCGAAGATGCAAAAAAACGGGATAGATTCAGCTTTGGGACTGGTTTTCGTAGAGCTTTGACTACTCCTAAATCTTGATTCTCTTTTGCAGCAAAGTGCCTCCTCCCACCACCTCTGCTACGATTATCATTTTTATTTAAAAACTTTTGAGTATTTTAGCTGATTGACAAAATATACTTTTCCTTAAACTCTCACAGATGGCTATGACCCAAAGATGCTGTGCAACTCAAGATTTAAACGAATTCAGAGGTTAGTTCATGAATTTTCTATCGGACACCGTTGCCCTATCGCGGATGCAGTTTGCACTGACGGCGATCTTTCACATGCTATGGCCTGTTCTCACCACTGGAATGGGGATTTATCTGGTCATCGTCGAAGGAATGTGGCTCAAAACACGCAATCCCGATTACTATCACCATGCTCGTTTCTGGGCAAAGTTATATGTGTTGAACTTCGGTATTGGTGTAGCATCCGGTTTGCCGATGGAGTTTCAATTTGGCACGAACTGGGCACCTTTTTCTGAAGCAGTGGGTGACTTTTTTGGCAGCATTTTAGGCTTTGAGGCTTCGATGGCATTCATGCTAGAAGCCGGATTTTTGGGCATTATGTTGTTTGGCTGGGAACGAGTAAACCCAGTGATTCACTATTTCGCCACAATTATGGTTGCCTTTGGCGCAAACCTATCTACCTTCTGGATTTTAGCAGCAAACTCTTGGTTGCAAACCCCAGCAGGCGGAGAAATGGTGAACGGGAAGTTTGTTGTTGATGATTACTTTCAGGCAATCTTAAATCCCTTCATGCTCAACAGCGTGTCACACATGTTTTTAGCGACGCTGGAAACTTCTCTGTTTGTGATTGGGGGAATTAGCGCCTGGTATATTCTCAACAAGCGTCATCAGGCTTTCTTTGGGCGATCGCTCAAAATTGTCTTAGCAACTGCGATCGCTGTCACCCCATTGCAAATCTATATCGGACACCTCAGCGCTGAACAGGTAGCTGATTATCAGCCTACCAAGCTAGCCGCGATGGAAGCTAAGTGGGAAACTAGTCCAGCCGGTCAACCCGCGCCCTGGAGTGTGGTGGCATTACCCAATAACCAAACTGAGCAAAATGACTGGGAAATCTCAATTCCCAACGGCTTAGGCTACATTTTAGAATTTAAAAAGAACCTGTCTAAACCCGTTCTCGGACTGAAACATTGGAAACCTGAAGATCGCCCCCGCATGGTGGGTTTGATTTATTATTCCTTCCGCATCATGAGCGGTATTGGCTTCTTCTTGGCTGGATTGATGAGTCTCAGTGTAATTCAATGGTTGCGGGGGAAGCTCTCACCAGAAGCGATCGCCGGGCAGAAATGGCTACTGCGAATCTGGATTTTGGCGGCTCCACTGGGCTACATTGCCGTCGAATCAGGCTGGATTGTGCGTTGTGTTGGGCGGCAACCTTGGGTGGTTTACGGGCAAATTCGCACGGCAGATGGCGTTTCACACCTACCTGCTAGTGAGGTCTTAACATCTCTGCTAATTTTTGCTGTAATTTATACAGCCCTATTTATTTGTGCCTTATTCTTTGGTAGTAGGATCATTCGTCAAGGCCCCAACCTAGAGCTTCCGGTTCCAGGCATTGACACCCAACCTGCCGTAGAAACTACTCCGGCTGAATTTGTTCCAGATCAACGTCCTGTCGAAGCAGAGCAATGAGGAGTATTGAGTGCTGAGTGCTGAGTGCTGAGTGCTGAGTGCTGAGTGCTGAGTATTGAGTGCTGAGTATTGAGTATTGAGTATTGAGTGCTGAGTATTGAGTATTGAGTGCTGAGTGTTGAGTATTGAGTGCTGAGTGCTGAGTATTGAGTGTTGACTATGGTAAATCAATAGGTAATTGTATGGAGAATCTAGAACACTTTCTAGCGCAGGTTTGGTTTGTCATTTTGGCTCTGTTTTTATTTCTCTACGTCATGTTAGACGGGTTTGATCTGGGCGTAGGCATCCTATCGCTAACCAGTTCCAATGACGACCGACGCGACATCTTAATGACGAGTTTGGGTAATATTTGGGATGCCAATGAAACCTGGTTGGTGTTGATGGGGGGTGCGTTGTTTGGGGCATTTCCTCTCGCATACAGCACCATTCTGAATGCGCTCTACATTCCCATTTTTGGGATGATCTTTGGCTTGATTTTTCGGGCTGTAGCCTTTGAGTTTCGAGAACATTCTACAAACAAAGTGTTTTGGAATGTGGCGTTTGGAGTCGGTAGTTTCATGGCGGCGATGTTTCAAGGATTTGCTTTGGGCAGCATTTTGGAAGGCATTACGGTGGATGAATCGGGTCACTTTATCGGCAGTATGTGGGACTGGCTCGATTGGCGATCGCTCTTAGTTTCCTTGACATTGATCCAGGGTTATGTCTTGATTGGCTCCACCTATCTCATCTTAAAAACTGAGGGAGAACTGCAAACATCCCATTACCGCACAGCAAAAATCGCTGCTTGGACAACGCTGTTAGGTGCAATCTTAATCACCATCGCCACTCCTGTTGTCTATGAAAATGCCAGGGCAAAGTTATTTCACCAGCCAGAAGTGTATCTATTTTCAGTCATTCCAGTGCTAGGTGTGCTGCTGATTTGGTTATTGATTCAAAGCCTGAACCGCAAAGCAGAAACTACTCCCCTCGTTTGGACAGTGCTGCTTTTTCTACTTACCTTTGTGGGCTTAGGATTAGTTGTCTTTCCCTATATTATCCCCCCAGGCATCACCATTTATCAGGCAGCCGCAGCACCTAGCGCATTAGTCTTCATGATTATCTTCATTGGATTTCTTATTCCCATTATGTTGTTTTACAACATCTACAATTACATTGTGTTTCGGGGAAAAGTGGCAGGCACACATTATGGACAATAGGTGATACCAAATTTGAGAAATGATTGTTGATCTTTGTCCAAAGTCCAAGATGGTAGTTTCTTCCCATCTAATTCTGGGGTAAGTGTTTTATTTTTGGACTTGGTGAAAAATGCAGAGAAAGACACACTAATTTAACCCTTAAATTTTAAACTTTCGGTCAAATCAGGGTAATAATGCCCACAATATGGTTCAAAAATGTGTTGAGCCAAAAATTGAATGATAAAGCGATCGCCTGAAATCTGAATTTTTAAGTATCCAATTGCTACAGCCAAATTCAAGTAAAAGTTTGCCGCAATGGCAAGCTTTTACTTGAAGTCACACAACGCCATTGTTAACTATTTTAACTCCTTCAATAATGCTGAAATCCCATTCTGTTGGGCAAACTTTGCTGAGTTTAAACCCTGAAGATTCAAACAAGTCTTTGTATTGGGCTTCAGTTCGCTCTTTTCCACCAGAACACATGGCCAACATATTAACATCTCCAAACTTAGTCCAAGAAAACTCATTTCCAGGAGATATTATGCACTCTATGACTAGCAATCGCCCTTGTTGTTTCATGGCTTGATAACAGGACTTAAGAATGGCGATCGCCTGCTCATCATCCCAATTATGAATAACATGCTTAAGTAAATAAGCATCTCCACCTTCGGGGATAGTCTCAAAAAAACTGCCCCCTATCAGTTGACAGCGATCGTCAACTGATGCTGTTTCACGTGAATTTTTGGTCTTATCAATCACTTCGGGGAGATCGAACAATACCCCTGTCATGGTAGGGTTAGCTTCAAGAATAGCAGCAAGAAAGCTACCTGTGCCACCACCAACGTCAACCAGCTTGCTAATTGACGAAAAATCATAAGCCGACAATTGTGGAATATGTACCTCTTTAGCGATCGAAGCGACACCTTGATGGAAGATTTCGGCTGCTACAGGATTTTGCTTGTTGTATTCAAACAAATCCATAGCATACAAATCTTCAAAGGCACTTTTTCCTGTCTGCACGCTATACATTAAATTTCCCCAGGATTTGTAGTAATACTCCTCGCCCCGCATGATTGCCTGGTTATGTATAGAGTTAGGAACATTGGTCTGCAAGCAATCTGCTAGTAGAGTAAGCTCAAAGCATCGCGGTTGTGTCTCAGCAAAAATTCCGAGAGCAGCAAGAGCTCGTAACACCCGATAAAGAGAATCACTGTGCGTGTTTGTTGCAGCAGCTAAAGCATCGCAGTGTTGCGAACCGTCTTTCAGCAAATCAGCAATGCCAAGTTTAGCAACAACGTAAATACATCGTGAAACCCAGTAGGCGTATACCCATTGTTGCACAGTCAAGGGAGACTGAAACGTGCTAGGCTTGTGGTCTGATAAAACCATAATTTTTCTTTAAATTTATTGAGTGTTGGTATTATGAAAACATTGCGATTGAATTTACATTGGCTTCGAGTATTCCGTTGGATATAATACAAAAAGGTAGCTTCAATTCTGATTTTTTAACTTCAAACCTTTTAGTATCATTGCATCAAAACTCCGATCGGGAATTAATTTTTTCAGTATCAAATTAAGCACTAGAGATATCTGATCCTTAGACAAGAAATAACGTGTTTTGGGTTTACTAGCTTCTAGAGCCTCTAGAATTGCACCTGCAACTTGTTCAGGTGGCATTCCTGTGCGATTTGATGTAATCAAACCCTCGACAAAAAATTTGTAGGTATCACCATACATAGCTTTAGCTTCAGGTGACATATTGGCAAAATTTTTCTCAAAGCTTTCTTCAACTTTATCCGGCGCTGCTGAAGCAATCGAGCCTGGTTCAACCAAAATAACTTCAATTCCCCAAGGCTCTAACTCCATTCTGAGAGAATCTGTAAATGCCCCCAATGCAAACTTGGAAGCACACAACGCAGAGATAAAGGGTGCAGAAATCTGACTGCCGACTGAGCCAATGTTGACTATCCGACCTTTAGCTTTTCGGATTAATGGTAAAAATGCCTGTGTAACTGCTATTTGCCCGAAAACATTAACTTCAAATTGCCATCTCAGGTCGTCAATTGAAATATACTCAACAGGCCCGTCCACCAATAAACCTGCATTGTTCACTAATCCAACCAATCCGCGATCGCCAACAGATTTTGAAACAATGTCTGCGGCAAATTTAATTTCTTCTGCTTTAGTAACATCCATTAAGATTGGTGTCAAACTTCCAGATTTATACTCCTGTCTTAGTGATTCAACATCCTTCTCTTGACGAACCGTAGCAAAGACCTGATATCCTTGTTTCTCAAGTAAGATCGCTGCTGCTCGACCTACTCCTGTGGATGTTCCTGTAATCAAAACAGCACCTTTTTCTCTCTGAACCATTTTTGTCACCCTCATAATCGGTAGGACATTTATTTATCTGTAAGATAAAAATTCAAAATATATAATTATTTTTTTTCATATAATTGAAGTAATAGTATTTTTTATTTGTATTTTACTAAAGTAATTAAACTCTTTTGCTGTTAATTTAAGTGCAATCAATATAATTACGGCATCTGTAAATATTATCCCATAATATATACCACTTAAACCCATTAACATTGATAATGTTATCACAGATGGAATAAATAAAATCAAACTTCTTAGAATAACTATTATAGCAACTATTTTCCCTTTACCTATAGATTGAAAGAGAACCACACCATAGGAAATAAATGGCATTAACGGTATCAATAAATTAAAAATACGAAAGTGAAATAAATCATCATTAGTAAAAGTAAGGTTTGGCAACAGCCAGCCTAGAAACGTTTGTGGAAATAATTGTAGAGGCAGCCAAAATAATGTTAACAAAGCAATAACACCAATTATAAAAGTTAGATAAGCTTTTTTTAGCCTATCGTAATTTCTAGCTCCATAATTTATGCCTATCACAGGTTGTAAGGCTTGCGTAAAACCATTTAAGGGAATGAATGCTAATAAAGTTAATGTCTGTGTAGCTCCGAACAAAGCTATATCATTCTGTGTTCCATAATGAGAGATAGATTGGAAAACTAGAAAACTTTGAATTAAGGTCATAAATGGAGTCAGTAGCTCACAGATTCCTACTGATAAAATATCGGGGAGTAAATCTCTTGCTATAACAAATTTTATTGGATGAACTGGGATAGAACTTTTCCCAGAAATAAAATAGGTTAATATAACAATAAAGTAAACAAACATTGCAATAACTGTAGCTAGGGATAATCCCCGAATTTCCCAGTGAAAGATACTAATAAATATGGTATTTAAGATAATATTAGTGATGAGAAAAATAGCAGCAAATATCATACATAATTTTAGTTTACCTTCAGATTTGATGAGATGGTTAGCAGAAACCGCTATGATACAAAACACTGAACCAAGCATATAAATCTTAAAAAATTCTGCTCCAAGCGAGGCAACTTCACCACTTCCTCCCATGAATACAACTAATCTTTCACCAAAACTGTAGGCAAGAATTGTCAGTGCAAAAGAGATAATAACACCCATTACTATTAAGTTGCCAAATATTTTTGACTGAGTTTTGATATCTCCAGAACCAATAGCTCGACTAAGAACAGAAGCAGAACCTACTCCAACTAAATAAGCAGAACCACCCATAAGAGAAGTTAGTGGTAAAGCAATAGATATACCAGCGACAGCAGTTTCACCAATAAATCTTCCTGCAAATAACGCATCAATAAAAGTGCTTGAGCTTAGTAGCACCGTTCCTAAAATACCAGGAGTTGATAACTTGAACATCAGTTTAATGAGATTGCCTTGGAGGATCTCATTTGTCACTTGAGATTGTTTTTGGTAAGTCATTTTTAGGTTCTTAGCTTGATGCTGTTGACTCAACTTTGACCAAACGGCTAACGCAATACTGCTTCACCGCTTTCAACTCCATTTCTTTTCCAGAGTTAAGTGTGCTGATGACCTCACCACTGGCTTCAACTCTGGCTTCATAGGCACCAGATACGCTGCCATCTGGGGCAGCAAAATCAATACGAACTTTTGCCCAATCGACCTCTTGTCCTTGAGCAACTTCTTCAATAGCAAGTACTTTGCCAGTTTTCAAGTAGTCGAGCCAAGTCCAACCCAATTGTGTCCAGATTTCGCGCTCGGCAATTTGCTCAAATTTGGTTAAACCCGTCCATCCTCGGTAGAATTTATGCAAGTCTGCAACTGAACCATTTCTATTTACCAGTAAATCAAGGGTTTCAGGTTCTAAATGTCCCCACAAGCATCCTTGGGGTAAATCAACTAAGGTGGGGGCGAATTGATGACCGCCAAAGTGAGTTGTTTGCCATACTCTTAAATTTCCGTTGGCAGCAGGAGCATATTCCTTGCGTAACCGACGATACAAGGGAGTCCCAAATCTGCCACAAGCAAGATCAACTTGAGCATGTGTGCAAACCATCAGTTCGCGAATGTGACTAGTTTGTTGCTGATACTGCTGAAATTCTGATAAATTGTTGGGCTGTTGTATCAACTGTTTCAATATTGCCGTTACTAAAGTAATTGCTTGTTCCTCTGGGAGAACAAACTCCTGTTTCTCAAACTGAGAAAAGAGTTTGGCAGGACGATAGTAGTACAGCACGCGGGTAAAGCCTGGGTGAGAGTACTCGCGATCGGGAGCAATTAGTATTGGTCTGATGTTAATTCTATGCTTGACCATCACCTCTTCCAAAAAATCTATGAATGCTTTGATTGTTGGAATTTCCTCAAACATATCTTGCGGCCAAGGTTGGGGAATTTCTATCATTAACCAGTAGTCACAAGTACCTGCTGTACCAATGGGGTTTTCTCCGTTAGCCTTGGAAACCAACGAGCAAAAACGACAATCTGTGATGGGTAGTTGATCGGTCTGTTGAGTTTGCAATTTAATCGCTCCTGAAAAAAAGCTGATTTTAGGCACTAACTGATCCCCCCTAGCCCCCCTTAAAAAGGGGGGAACCGGAATCAAAGTCCCCCTTTTTAAGGGGGACTTAGGGGGATCTAGAACGTTTTGTTACCGAGAAGAAAACTTTTCAAACATCCTCTTAGCAACGAACTGCTGTGGCTTGGTTGAGCGTGGACGTTCACCAAGCAAAATCATTTTTAAGCCACTAGCAGGGGGATAGTTAACACCTATAGCCTTGGGGTTTTCTACTCTTTCTTCATCGGCTAGTGCTAGTTGATAGCGACAGAGAATTGTTGCTAAGACTAGCTTCATTTCAAAAAGTGCTAACACTTCACCTGGACAGCGACGAGCGCCACCCCCAAATGGGAGAAATTCGTAGGGAGAGTATTGTCGTTCCAGAAATCGTTCTGGTTTGAATTCCTTCGGTTGTGGGTATAAGTCCTCACGCTGATGTGTCAGATAGATACAGCCTCTAGTGACTGTATCTGGACTCAATTCATAGCCCATCACCTCAATTGTTGATTCTACGAGGCGTGGAAATGTGACTACCTGAGTTGGATAAATTCGTAGTGCTTCATTACAGACAGCACTAAGATAGGGTAGCGCAGCAATAGCCATAGGATCTGGGGATTGCCCAAGAGTATCAAGTTCTGCTAGCAATCGATCGCGAACATCTTTTGAACGGTGAACCCAGTACAATGACCAAGTTATGGCCGTGGCTGACGCATCCTGACCACCCAGTAGTAATGATGGGAATAAATCCCGTATATCCTCATCGGTCATTGGTTGACCTGTTTCATCACGGGCAAAGAGTAGTTCCGAGAGGACATCGGTGCGAGTCGGATCTACTTGCGATCGCCTTTGTGCAATTTCAGCATAGAGTAGTTTATCAAACTGTTGTTGGAGATGAAGCCAATATCCCCAAGGAGTCCAACGACCTAAATCTTTTCGCAGAAAGGGATAGGACAGAGATAACCCCAGCCAGCGAGACCGAGCAAAACTTAGTAACTTGGAAAGTAGTTGCCGAAATTGTTCATAACGCTCTCCCTCAGATAAACCAAACAAAGCTTGCAGTATTACCTCTAGGGTAATTTTTTGCACAGTCGGGTAGGTAACAAAAGTTTGGCCTCGCGCCAGATTATTCATAATTTTCTCTGTCACTTGACAAATACGCTGCCCGTATAGCTGTACCCGATTCCCATGCATGGGAGGCATCAACAACTGACGGCGATGCTTGTGGCGCAAGCCATCAAGCATAAGTAACCCATTGTTTCCCACTAAAGCCGCACCGCCTTGGTTCAACTGACCAGAAGCTTTAATCTCTTTGGCGCTGGTAAAAATCTGTTTTATCGCCTGTGGGTTACTGACGATAACTAAAGGTGTAGAATCAGCCATAATAGTGAAAATATCACCATAGCGATCGCTCATAGCATCCATGAAGCCAAGGGGATCGGTCTTAAATTGACGATTCAGCAATTGAGGAGAAGTTTTTGGTCCATCTGGTAGTTTCATTAGTATTTTTAGGTAAATGTTAAAATATCGCTATTAAACTGAACCGACAACGAATGTCTGCGACTGTCCTTGATGTTGACGGCGATCGCACATAACCATCCTCACGCCACTAGACGGGTAACAAATCAGACCTCCAAATTTGGGACGTTCTGGACGCTTACTAACTAGCTCCAATTGATAACGTGAAAGAATAGTTGCTAATATAAGTTTCATTTCAAATAAGGCAAAAGTCCCGCCAATACAGACACGAGAACCACCGCCAAAAGGTAAAAATTCGTAGGGAGAAAATTGTTTTTCTAAAAAGCGCTCTGGCTGAAATTCTTTTCGAGCCGGGTATAAATCTTCACGTTGATGTGTCGAATAAATATTAGCAATCAGTACTGTACCGGGATTCAACTCGTAACCCATGACCTCAACCGTCGATTCTACCAACCTGGGAAATGCAAACAACTGAGTTGGGTAAATTCGCAAAGCTTCGTTACAAACGGCACTTAGGTAGGGTAGTGCGACAATACTCATCGGGTCTGGATTTTCACCAAGGCTGTCGAGTTCTGATAGGAGGCGGGAGCGAACATTAGGTAAACGGTGAATCCAATATAAAGACCAAGCGATCGCAGTTCCAGAAGCATCACCAGCTGCAAATATAGGCGATAATAAGAGGTCGCGCACTTCTTCATTGCTCAATGGTTGACCTGTTTCATCTTCAGCAAATATCAGATCGGAAAGCATATCAGAGCGTGAAGAATCTAGTTGTGATCGTCGTTCTTCAACCTCAGCCAATAGCAATTGAAAAAGTTTTTCCCTCAGGTAAAGGCGATACCCTTGTGGACTCCATCGACCTAAATCCCGTTGTCCAAAAATATTCCCAAGAATCTTATCTATAGGAGACTGTCCTATTCGGAGTGTAGACACAAATAAATGTTTAATATTCTCATAGCGCTCTCCTTTATGCAAACCCATTACAACTTCTATACCCACTCGTAAGGTGATATCTTCAATTATTGGGTATGCAACAAAAGGTTTTCCAATGACCTGTTTACTCATAATCTTTTCTGTGAGTTCACAAATACGTCGCCCACAAGCTTGCATTCGCGCTCCGTGAAAAGATTGCATTAAGAGCTTGCGTCTATTTTTGTGAACTAAGCCATCTAGTTGAAGAACTCCTTGATTTCCTGTTCCTAAGGCGAAATTTTGGTTTAATGCACCTCTAGCTGCAATTTCTTTAGTATTTGTGAAAATCTCCTTTATTCCTAAGGGATTGCTGACATAAATAATTGGTGTAGAACCAGACATTACAGTGACGATATCACCATAACGTTTGCCCTGAGCATCCATGTAACCAAAAGGGTCAGCCTCGAATTGCAGATTTAACAACCATAACGGTGTTTTCGGTCCTGGGGGTAGTTTCATGAGTCTCTTTTACTCCCATTATTGATTGATATTGTTTACAGAATTATCGATACAAATTCTCAGATGTTTAGTTAATTCTTGAATATGAGGTTCAACGAAAATCGAGAAATGATCGCCAGGAACTTCAATTACTTGAATAGGTTGACTAGAATATTTACCCCAGCCTAGTAAGGGGTCATCAGTACTCCATTCTCGATTGTCAAAGTCATGAATAATCTCCTCCTTAGCTCGAAATAGAGTTATGGGTTGAGGATAAAGCTGGGGAATATAATCTCGCATGGCTTGGACATGCGCTCGGAAAAGTTTGTAATAATTGAGAAAATCTTCAACCTCTGTATCGCTAAAGATAAAGTTTGCTTTTTTATTTACTAAATGAAATTGCTCATTTAGTGGTAAAACTCGAAGTTCCTCAAAAGGAATTGAAAAATCTATATTATTATTGATTTTTATTGATTCTGCCATGCGGAGTAAGAATTTTGCATCATCATCTTTGGTAGATTCAATACGTGTTTCTGGTTGTATAGTATCGATAAGAACTAATAAACCTACTGTTTGACCTTGCTTTTGCAATTGCTGCGCCATTTCAAAAGCAATTACACCGCCGTAACAATGACCACCTAAAAAATAAGGGCCATTTGGTTGTACTTGACGAATTTCTTGGAGGTAGCGAGTTGCTGTCTCCTCGACTGAAATTATTTCAGGCAGTTCTTGTTCTAGAGTATGTTCCAAGGCATAAAATGGATAGTCCTCACCAAGCCTTCTAGACAATTTAAAGTAGTTATTAATACCTCCGCCAGCGCCATGCATACAGAAGAAAGGTATCTTGTCACCAGAAGAGTTAATTGCTACTAAAGGAGAATTAGAACTATGACGGTATGGCTGATTAACAATAATCGCTAATTTTTCAATTGTTGGGTTTTCAAAAAGAGTAGATAGGGTAAGATTATGCCCAAAGTTGTCCTGAATTTGAGCCATTAAGCGCACAGCTAAAAATGAGTGACCACCCAAGTCAAAGAAGTTATCTTTCACCCCAATAGGGTTAGTATTTAGGAGATTTTCCCAAAGTTTTACTAATGATAATTCTGTAAAATTACGAGGAGCAAGGAAGAGTTGATTAGTATTTGGTCGAATAACTTCATCGGTTGTCAAAGAGCGCTTATCTACTTTGCCATTAGGTGTCAGTGGGAGCGCATCCACGACAAAAAAACTAGATGGTAGCATGTAATCAGGCAATTTCTGTTGCAAATCGGGCAAGATTTCTACAGCTATATCCTGTTTATCTGTGACAATATATGCAATCAAACGCTGATTTTGTTGAGCATCATCGCTAGCAATTACAACAGACTCTTGCACATCTGGATGTTGGGCAATAATAGTTGCAATTTCACCCAATTCTACTCGGAATCCTCGGATTTTTACTTGTTCATCATAACGACCCAAATATTCAAGATTACCATCTTTGAGATATCGGACTAAATCGCCTGTTTTGTAAAGTTTAGTTCCGGGAATAAAGGGATTATCAATAAATCTTTCTTGAGTTAATTCTGAACGATGCAAATATCCCCTCGCTAATCCGTCACCACCGATATAAAGTTCACCGATAACTCCTAGAGGTGTTGGTTGTAAATTGCGATTCAAAACATAAACCTGAGTATTATCGATAGGACGACCGATGGAGACACTGCTTGCTTGTTCTGGCAATAAACTCGTATCATAATAAGTGGCATTGGCGGAAACTTCCGATGAGCCGTAAAGGTTAATTAGTTTGGCAAATGGTATCAATTCTTGGAAAGTTTGAGCTAACTTAACAGATAGTGCTTCTCCGCTAGTTATCCAAAGTTTCAGTTGGGATAATTTCTTAATCAGATGATGATAATTATCTAGAAGTAAGCGCAGTAGTGAAGGTACAAGTATAATACGGGTAACTTTGTGATGTACTAAAGCTTCTAGAAATAGCTGCGGGTCTAGTAGAGTTTCATTCTTGATAATTACTGTCGGAATTCCTTTAAGTAAAGGAGCAAAAATTTCCCAAATAGAATCTACAAAGCTAATAGCTGTTTTCTGACAACAAACTTCTCCTTCGGTAAAAGGATAGGTTTTCCATAACCAGTGTAAGCCGTTTATTGTACCGCGATGTGTGCCAAGAACGCCTTTAGGAGTTCCAGTTGAGCCAGAAGTATAGATAACATAGGCGAGATTATCAGATAAAGAGATGTTAATAGGATTTTCAGAACTTTCTTGAGAAATTTCGTTTTTGTGGATATCCAAGCAAACAGTTTTAGCTGAAGATAATGAGAGTTTTTCTAATATCTCCTGTTGACTAATTAACACCGATGCTTGAGAATCAGAGAGCATAAAATTTAAACGCTCAACTGGATAACTTGGATCGAGTGGAATATATGCACCGCCAGCTTTGAGAATAGCTAAAATTCCCACCACCATATCTAGAGAACGTTCCAGACATAGAGCAACTAGCGTTTCTTTTGTTACACCCTGTTTTTGTAAATAATGTGCAAGCTGATTAACTCTGTGGTTAAGTTGACGATAAGTCAGTTCTTCAGACTGATGAATTAATGCTAAAGAGTCAGGTGTGAGTTGAACCTGTTGCTCAAATAATTGATGCATAAATGCATCTTGAGGATAATTTGCAAGAGTTTGATTAAACTTAAATAATAGTTGCTCTTGCTCATAAGTAGTTATTAAGGATAACTCACTAAGGCGCTGGTCTGGATTAGTAATGATATTTTCTAATAAAGTCTGGAAGTTGTTGATAAATTGGGTAATTTTTGGGGAATCAAAAATATCTGTATTGTACTCTAAACACCCTGTTAATCCCTCTTGGGATTCAGACATGGATAGGAAAATATCTAGTTGGGCTGTACCGCTATCAAACTCTAAAGTACGCAAGGTTAAACCAGAAACTTCCTGCACTGACACTGGACTGTTTTGCAAGACAAACATGACTTCATAAAGTGGATTACGACTTAAGTCTCGTTCGGGTTGCAATTCTTCTACAAGCATCTCGAAAGGCAAATCTTGATGTGCATAAGCATCGAGAGTTACCTCACGTACTCGATGTAAAAGTTCCCGAAAGCTAGGATTTCCACTGAGATTATTACGTAACACCAAAGTGTTAACAAATAAACCCAACATTCCTTCTAATTCGGCTCGGTTTCGGTTGGCAATTGGAGAACCAATTAAAATGTCTTCTTGGTCTGTATAGCGATATAATAATATGTTAAATGCCGCCAGCAAACTCATAAATAAAGTAGCGTCTGCTTGCTGGCTTAATTGTCTCAATGCATCAGTCAGAGCTTTCGATAATGTAAAGTATTGCTTGGCACCAGTGAAAGTAGTAACATTAGGTCGCGGACGGTCTGTGGGTAATTGTAGTACAGGTAACTCACCCTTGAGTTGTTGCTTCCAATAATTTAATTGGGTTGCGAGGAATTCACCTTGGATGCGATCGTGTTGCCAAATGGTAAAATCTGCATACTGAATGGGGAGTTCGGGTAAGGGGGAAGGTTGATTTGAAAAGAAAGCAGCGTATAGCCTTGACAACTCGCGCAGGAACACACCACAAGACCATCCATCCGTGATAATGTGGTGCATCGTCACAAGCAAAATGTGTTCTTCTTCACTCAAGCGCAGTAAAGTTGCTCTGACTAAAAGTTCTTTAGCTAAATTAAAAGGTTTTTTTGCTGACTCTGCTACAAGTTGTTTTACCTCAGATTCCCAATCTTTACCAGACAAATGCTCAAGATTAATAATGGGTAAATCCCAAGTTAATTGGGGTGCAATCTCTTGTACTGGCTCTCCATTTACAACCATAAAAGTTGTGCGCCAAACTTCATGACGCTTAAGAATTTCATTCAGACTTTGCTGAAGTACTCTAATACTTAGCTTTCCTTGAATATGAAAAGCGATGGGAATATTGTAGAACGAACTTCCATGATAAAGTTGGTCAATAAACCATAGTCTTTGTTGGGAGAAAGATAATGGGATATTCTCAGAGATTTGACATTTAGGAATAGTATCAGCTTTAAATTTTCCTCCCTTCCATTTTTCTAGAAGAGCTTTTTTCGCAGGTGATAAATTAGAGTGTTGTTTATGCATTGTTAAAAGTTATCTAAAGAGTCACTAACATCTGATTTGTAAACTCACTGAAAATCTATCATGATAAAGCTTTCAGAAATTAAAGTACTGAATTACCTAGAGGTTAAAAACCATACTGAATAAGGCTCGAAGTGTTATTAATATTTTCTTTACCGTAAGCTTATTGTTGAGCAGGAAACCTCAGCAAAGACCAAAAACTTTGCCATTTTACTATCGTGCTAGACATGTTTCCGACAAACAAAGCAAGCACTACCTCCTAATCCACCAGCATCAAGATGACTAATTTCTGTGAAGCCCACATTTTCTAAAGCCGATTGGACATCTGTGAATAAGTGATCTTTTCTCAGCCAAGTAGTGTCTGAACGCTTCCAAGTTTTCTCTACTAATTCAAATCCGGTGACTTTTATTTCCCACATCTTTTCTTCCGGTTTATAGTAAAATAACTCAAGAAAAGCGCATTCATCATTGACATAGATATGATTGAAAGAACCCTCTTCAGTCTGCCTATGCATCAATTCTATTAACGGTATCGAGAATACGAACAGACCATTATCCTCTAGTGCTGCATATACATTTCGGAAGATAGCTGTCAAGTCTTCATAATTGAGGATGAAAAGGAAAACATCGATTGAAATAATAGCATTGAAGGTGGATGGCAACTCAAACTTGCGTATATCACCAAGGATAAATTCACTTTCAGGTGCGTTTATTCGGGCATAGCGCAATAGTCCTTCAGATGCATCAATTCCAGTCATTTGATACCCCTGAAGCTGAAGCTGCTGCGCTAAATGTCCACAACCGCAACCAAGGTCGAGAATACGCGCTTCTTTAGAGATAGATGGAAAAAGTATTTGCTCTAAAAAAGGTATTACACCCTCTACTATAAATTCATCTTTATTCTTGAATTCGTTCTGTAAGCGAGCAATCGGCTCATAATTTGGAGGATTGCTGGCTAAAGACATAAGAGGATTAATTGCTAAAGACATAAACTATTATTCCTATTTTTAAATAAGGGTTTCAAATCAATTTATTTGCAAAAGTGAGAAGAAAAGCAACTCATATACAAGATCATAATAATTCGAGGAGTGCCTCACCTTTTGAAGTCTCTAGAGGTCAATCATCTGCGCGATTAGCCAAAAGCGCTTCTACCTCTTCCTCAGATAACTCTTCGATTTTTTCTAACAGAAGTTGCTCAATCATTTCTGCCTGTTTGACTGGTATTATTGCTTCTAATAAAAGGTCGCGCAGTGGCAATTCTACAGGAAATCTTTCTCGCAATCGAGAAATTAGTTGAGTTGCAATAAGGGAGTCTCCTCCTAACTCATAAAAGTTATCGTAAATACCAATTTCTCCAACTCCAAGAACCTCTTCCCATATTTCCGTAATTTGTTTTTCCAACTCATTTGTCGGGGCAAGATATGAATTATTAAGGTTAGGTCGAGAGTAGCGCGAGGATGAGTCTATTTGAGAGGAAGATTTTGAATTTGGTAGAGAGTCGAGGTCAAATGTGCGATCGCACCTAGCTTTTAAATCTACCGTGGAAACAACAACCTGAGTTGCTTTATCTAGAGAAAATATTCGTTTAAATACTTCTACAATTTCTGTTGCAGTAATGGCTATTTCTATCCCAGATACTTCTCCCAGTGCTTTTTGTTCTTGGGTCGTATTGAATTGTAATTTGTCCCAATTTAGAGTGTACCACGGTAAAGAGTGAGTCCGGTTGTGTTGGTTAGTAAAGGTATCTATGAAATTATTAGCTGCTGAATATAAACCTAACCCAAATCCTCCTAAAACGGAAGATAAAGAAGAAAAAACGACACAAAAATCTAATTTTCTCTTCTGTAATACTTGTTCTAATATAGTAATCTGATGATGTTGGGAGTCAAATAGGTTTTCCAATTCTATATTACCAATTTCTGGAATCGAACTAAATATATTTTCACGCTTGATTCCAGTTGAATAGATAACCCCATGAATTTGACCAATATTCTCAGGTGCAAGACTCTGCTGGAGTTGTTCATAGTTAGTTATATCTGAACGTAACACTAAAACTTTTCCACCTAATTCCTTTAATGCTAGTAATTTTTGGATTTTGTAACTCACTTCATCTTCTTCAGTGTGAGTTTCGAGCCATTGCGAGAAATCATCTTTTTCTGGAAAATCTAAATCCTCGATAAATATGAGTTGTGCTTGTAGAGATTTTGCTAAATATTCTGCAAGCATAACTTCAAGAGTTTCTAATCCACTAGGAAACAGGTAAACACCCTGTTTTCTTAACGGCGTTTTTTCTTCAACTACCGGCTCTAATCGAAGTGGTTCAAATATTTGTATCCAGCGATAGAAATCACGATAAGCAACAATTAAGTCTGAGGATAGAGCCGTAAACTCGCTTAAAAGTTGGTCAATAATATTACTGTTATAATTTCCCTCTCTATCCTCAGAATCTTGGCGATTTGTTAAGGCAATATCAATACATCGACAGGTAATATTAGGGTATTCTTGAGGAATAACTTTACATAAACCTAATATTGTTGCTTTTTCTGGGTCTAGTTTTTCATTACCATTGACCTCTTGAATATTGTTCGATATAATCCAAAGTTGTAAGTTATTGTCTATAAGGGCAGTGCGATCGCCTACGGCGGGGCGTAGCCCATCGCTAATTTTTATTTTACTAAGACTCTGCGTTAAAAACAGCAGACTGTTGAATTCTAAATATTTTCTAGATTGACGATTTTCTGGTTTGTTGATGCTCCATAAATAAGCAATATTTTGGGGAATTTTACCCAATAAAATTAATTCTTGAAACAAAGTTTCATAGTCTTCATATCTATATGGATTAATTGTATAAACACTATCAGTTAGTTTACTAAACTGCTCTCCCTGCTTAACCGTAATGATATTTTTACCTTGATTGCTTAAGGCATTAATTAATTTTTCACCAACTCCCAAATCATCAACAAAAAATAGCCACTCATTTTGTGTGGATTCTATTTTATCAGACGATGAATTAGGCAGCAAAGAGCGTTTCCATGAAGGAACATAAAACCAGTCGGCAATATCTTGTTTATTATCTAATTTTACTGACTTACTCTTTAAAGAAGGCGATGGGGATTTAGCATCAATCCAGTATCTTTGTCGCTCAAAAGGATAAGTAGGTAAAGGTAGACGATAACGCTGCTCGTGAGTATAAAATCCCGACCAGTCAATCTCTACACCAAAAAGCCACAACCGACCTAATGTCTGCAACAAAAAGTTAACATCAGATTGTTGTTCTTGAATATGGCGTAAGGAAGTTAATACTTGTTGTTTGGTATTTTTCTCTAAATGCTGTGTCGTAATTGTGCTTAAAGTTCGTCCTGGCCCCACCTCCAGAAAAATACCTTCAAACTGCTTTAACAGTAAAGATATTCCATCTGAAAATCTCACAGTTTGTCGCAAATGTTGACACCAATAATCGGGATTTGTGGCTTGTGCATCTGTAATCCAAGTACCAGTGACATTAGAAATAAAGCGAATCCGTGGTGGATTCAGTTTGACTTTTTTTACAAGCTCAATAAATGCTTGTAGTATTGGTTCCATCATTTGGGAATGGAACGCATGAGATGTATGCAACAGCCGACATTCAACTTGTTGAGAGGATAATTGATTTTTTAGTGTAGCAACTGCCTCGTTTGTTCCAGAAACAACACAGGAAGATGGACTGTTAATCGCTGCGATTTGGAGAGAATTTTTATCCAACGTCTCTGATTCCAATAGCAACTGCACATCTTTTTCTGGAAGCCTAATTGCCAGCATACTTCCTGTGGGTACTTGTTGCATTAACTCTCCCCTTTTTGCCACAATCGATAGGGCATCTTCTAAGGAAAATACACCTGCAACAGTAGCGGCAACATATTCCCCGATACTGTGACCAATCATTGCTTCTGGTTGTATTCCCCATGACATTAATAACTGAGCTAGGGCGTACTCGATGACAAATAACGCTGGTTGTGTCAGGGCTGTTTGTTGTAGTTGCTTTGCAGCAGTCTCAGTGTCTTGTTTGTTGGGATAAAGTAGGGAGCGGATATCAAGACCGAGGTGGGGTTGCAAAATCAGAGCGCAACTATCTACGTGTCTACGAAATGTCGGTTCGATTTCATATAGTTCCTGAGCCATGTTTGCATATTGCGTCCCTTGTCCTGAAAACATGAAGATGACTGGACAATGACCTGGCTTGCGGTGGTGACTAAAAACACGTAGTGGATCTTGCTTATCAAGTAATTCTACTGCATCTTCTTGGTCATGGCAAACGACTATGCGGCGATAGTCAAAAGCCCGACGGCCTACTTGTAGGGTATGAGCTACATCAGGTAGGAAAATATCAGGATTTTGCTCCAAGTGAGTACACAGCTGTGTTGTCACAGTTTCCAGGGCTGTACTAGTTTTAGCTGACAGTAGAAGCAATTGCCAAGGACGCGAGGGACTGGAAGCCTCAATCACTGGAGCTTCTTCCAAAAGAACATGGGCATTAGTCCCGCCAATGCCAAAAGAACTTACACCTGCTCGACGTGGTGTACCGTTAGTTTTCCACTCTGATAATTTGGTATTGACGTAAAAGGGACTATTGGCAAAATCTATCTCAGGATTAGGATGTTCAAAGTGTAAGCTGGGAGGAATTAAACCGTGTTTAACAGCCATGACCGTTTTTATTAAACTAGTCACGCCAGCAGCTATATTTGGATGTCCAACATTGGGCTTTACCGAGCCAATCGCACAGAATCCATTATTTTTGGTACGGGCTTCAAACACCTTCTTGAGGGCGCTAATTTCAATCGGATCTCCCAAGCTTGTGCCGGTTCCATGTGTTTCGATATAGGTAATCGTCTCCGGATTAAATCCAGCGATCGCCTGAGCCTCAGCTATTACTGAAGCTTGACCACCCACGCTAGGCGCTGTATAACCTACCTTAGCTGCTCCATCATTATTAATAGCTGAACCTTTAATCACTGCATGAATGCAGTCTCCATCTGCCAAAGCATCCTCTAATCTCTTCAGTACGACAATGCCTACCCCGTCACTGAAAATAGTTCCATTTGCTTTAGCATCAAAGGCGCGACAGTGACCATCGGGAGAACTCATCCCCCCTTCTTGATAGAAATAACCTTTCTTTTGTATAGACTGTATTGAAATACCACCTGCCAGAGCTAGATCGCACTCATAGTTCAGCAATCCTTGGCAGGCTAAGTGAATAGCTACCAATGATGTGGAGCAAGCCGTACTAATGTTAATACTCGGCCCTTTTAGATTTAACTTATATGAAATTCTTGTAGCTGGGTAATGATGACTATTGTTCAATTCAATTAATGCACCCATTGATTCGATGATCTCAGGGCTGACACTTAGTCTACTAAGCCAGTAGTCGTTTATAAAATTTCCTACGTAAACACCAGTTAACTCTTTCTCAGATCCAGGAGCATAGCCAGCAGTTTCTAACGCTTCCCAAGCACATTCAAGGAGAATACGGTGTTGCGGATCGATGATTTCGGCTTCCTTGGGTGAGAAATCGAAGAAAGGAGCGTCAAACATTTCAATGTCTGAGAGAGTACCACCAGCTTTGACATATTGAGGATTACTCAGTGTAGCTGAGTCTACGCCTGAAGCTTCTAATTCTTCATCATTGAAGAAAGAAATGCTCTCCTGCCCATTGCACAAATGCTGCCAAAATTCATCAACACCTTTGGCTCCTGGAAAACGACCAACCATACCGATTACGGCTATGCCTTTGATGGGATCATCGATTTGTTGGTTATCCATCTGCCTTCCTCCTTTGTTTCATTAATTGTCTTTTTTCTTGCATAGCCGCTTCTTTTTTGCTAGCACGTTCATCAGCTTTCTGAAATATTGGTTCTTCAAGCTGTTTTCCACCGATATATTCTGCTAAGGCACTTATAGTTGAATATTCAAATAGGCAAGCAGTTGAGATATTTTTATTTAATATTTTTCTAATTTGACTGCGAACCTGAATTATTAGTAGTGAATCTCCTCCTAATTCAAAGAAATTGTCATACAGACCTACCTCTTTAATTCCCAGGATTGGTTGCCAGATATCGGCAAGCTTTTGCTCAATTTCATTTCGAGGAGCAACATAATCATTACTTAATTCTGGTCGAGGATATTTTGACTTGGATAGATTGGCAGTTTCTAAAAAATCGAGAACTTGTGTTTCGTTGTAAGAACTATGCTGTTTTAGGGAATGGAATAAATCAGAAGTAGATACTACAACTTGAGGCATTGTACTTCCTAAAATACGTAGAAATGCATCTACACCTTCATTCGGTAATATACCTTGCTGAAGATTTTCTGTTCGCAATTCTTGAAGTTGTTGAGACACCTGTGTGTTTACCGCCATGCCAACTTCTTGCCAAGTATCCCAGTTGACACTTGTAGTAAATCTACCTTTTTTTAAAGCATTAGAGTGAGCGAAAGCATCAAGAAAAGCATTTGCTCCACAATAATCTACCTGTCCAAATCCTCCTAAGATTGAATTCATTGATGATGCCAACACAAAGAAATCTAACTGAATATCTTTGACAATTGCATCAATAACTATTGTCCCCTTGACTTTGGGAGCCAGAATACTTTCTGCTTCTGCTTGAGTTTTTCGCTGAATCACACCGCCTCCAGGAACTCCCGCAGCGTGAATAACACCATTGAGTTGACCAAAGTGCTGTTGAGCCTGAAAAACAGCACTTCGCATTTGTTCTGT
>NZ_JBALFD010000046.1:0-13018 GCF_036916985.1 Nostoc sp. | reverse complement strand
CTCATGTTGCTCTCTCAGTGCTGTCTATTATCTATTCACAGCATATACTGAGAGAGTTTTTTTACCATCTTTTAGACTTTTCAAACAGCCTCTAAGTATAGAGAGAAAAAATATGCGTTTTTCTGTATAAGAAACACTGATACCTCAAGTTATTACTGGGGTGTAATGCGTGTAATCAGGATACTTAAACTCACTAAGTCACTGAGCATCTGAATATCCACTCCAGTTTATCTGCGCTATGTTTGCTACTACTTTCATTTTACAAAAACTCGACACGTCCCAACATCTCTTTAGATGACATCACCTCATAAATCAAAACCAAAGTTTCAATGATTTCACCAATTGAGCAAGTCCCTTTCTTGCAGTAAGTAATACCAGGATGATCAAGCCTATAACTTGCAATAATTAAGAAATCTGCATCTTGGGTGAATAGTACTCGCTGTGTTTCCTGAATAAATGCTAACTGCACTTCATCGCTTTGGGTGCGTAATTCCACATCATTGGTTGTTGTGACATCTATTCCATAACGGCGTAAGCCAAGCGCGATCGCAGGATCGACATTTTCATCCAGATGAAAGCGAATTCGCTCACTCATTCCTCAACTGTCTGAGTTTCTCTTGAAGAAGCGACGGATGATTTTGCTTCAGTACCTCAACTAACTCATTCTCTTCTGCTGTACGGCGATCAATCTCGTCTCGGCGATCAAAGTAATAAGCCATTGCTGCATAAACAGATGCCAGTGACAGGTCATACTTACCAGCAATCTCTAGCAAAGAATATCCTAGCTTTAAATGCATCACTGCCACATCTTCTACAGCAATGCGAGTATTGACAATGCGGGGCTTCCCACTTCGCACATCAGAAGAGATTTCAATATGCTCCCGACTGACTAACTGCATCAATCAATCTTCCACCTCCATTCGATATCTTCATAATATATAGTGTGATTGCTCCTCGCCGTTGATATTCTTGTATTCTTGTGAGTTTTTTAACATAAAATGGTGAATAATCTGAATAGAGGTTTTCTATGAGCATCAGTCTCACACCCGATCAAGAACGCTTTATTCAAACCAAGCTCCAGGCTGGGAAATATCGCTCCGCAGAAGAAGCCCTTAAAATTGCCTTACGGTTGCTTGATGAATACGATCGCGCCGATGCTGAATGGGTCGAGGATGTACAAGGGAAAATTGATGCGGCGATTTTAGCTTCAGATCAAACGCCACCTATTCATGGAGAGACATTCGTAAACCAAATTATAAAGCGGTTTCGACAAGGACATCAGGCGCAAGCATGAGTCGCTACGTTATCAACATTCTTGCAAGCCGAGATATCAATGAAATTGCGGACTACTTTGCTGAAACTAGCGTTGAAGCAGGAGAGCTATTTTTCAGTGAATTCAACCGCAAGTGCCAACATGTTGCCTTTCCAAACAGTGGTAAAAGTTACACAAAAATTCGTCCAGACCTCCGAGGTGTATCCTTGCAAGGCTATATCGTTTTCTACAAAGTGTTAGATGATGGTATCGAAATTCTACGGGTTGTAAGTGGTCGTCGCAACTTTCCATCTCTTTTTGAGGAATCCAACTAAAAGCTTTTTTGGCGAACCCCTGAGATACTGTGAATTTGGGGTGGTATTGGGTTAAAAAAGAAACATGAAAATCATCAAACCCATCACCAATTGGTTAGAAACCCGCGCCAGTGCCCCTACTTATGGCGGTTGGGTACTAGCAGCAACGGCTATTTGTTTTTTTGGCGCAGGTATCAATACGATGGCTGGTTGGCTGTACGCTATTAGCGGCATCAGTTTTGCCCTTTTGGGTGTAGCAGCCATCTTACCGCCGCGATCGCTCACAGGTCTATCCATCACCCGCCGTCCCATGCAGCCAGTGTCAGCAGGGGACGATCTAACGGTGGAATTAGAAATCTGCAATCAGACACAGCAGCCTGTAAGTTTATTGCAAGTTGAAGATATACTGCCCTTCGTTTTGGGTAAACCAATACAAAAGGCAATCGAAACAATTCCTAGCAAAGGTAGTTACCGTTGGGTATATTACCACCCGACTCAGCGCCGGGGTGTTTATCGCTGGCACACAGTCGAACTCGGTTCTGGTGCGCCTTTAGGGTTATTTTGGTGTCGCCGTCAGCGTGATTGTGCTGCCACAGCGATCGTTTATCCGACAGTTTTACCTCTGGCTACCTGCCCCTTGGTAGATGAAATGGGGCAAGAAGAGAGTAAAAGGGGCGATCCTCGTGGTAGACCATTGCAGACAGCCACAACAGGGCTGGTGCGATCGCTCCGTCCTTACCGCGTCGGAGATCCCACCCGTCTGATTCACTGGCGAACTAGTGCCCGCTATGGAGAATTAAGGGTGCGGGAATTAGAAATGGTTACAGGTGGACAAGAAATAGTTATTGCCCTTGACAGTGCTAGCAAGTGGGAAGAAGAAAACTTTGAACAAGCAGTAATTGCCGCAGCATCTCTGTACTTTTATGCACAGCAACAACAGTTACAGGTGCAACTGTGGACAGCATCAACAAATTTAATTAAAGGCGATCGCTTTGTTTTAGAAACCTTAGCAGCAACCACAGACCAAGAAGATGCCAGTTCAGTAATTCCTAAAAGCTATCCCTTGATTTGGCTGACTCAAAACCCCCTGAGCCTTGCTAAACTTCCTCAAGGTAGTCGTTGGGTTTTGTGGCCAAATATTTCTGCACCAGTTGAACCAGAGGTAATTAATTGGGAGCATCCTGGTATAGTTTTGCAAAGCGATGTCTCCGACGGGCTACGCCTACGCCCACTGCAACCCCAACTACAAAAAACATTACGTTCATAAACTGCAAAGGCATTGGGCATTGAAAAGAGGCAGAGGGGCAGGGTGCGCGGGGCGGAGGGGAAAATTCTTCTCCCTGCTCCTCCATCTCCCCCAGTCCCCACGCAAGTTAAACTTTTATGATTTCCTAGATTTTGTCTAATCCCAGCAACCAGATATATCAGCCTTTGAGCAAAGGTAAGACAATTTGAGCAGGTAAGGTTGGGGAAATACACCCAGTAATCCTCTAGTGAGGCTGAGGTACAATGCAAAGAAATATTTAAATTATGAGCGACATGATCACATCAGAACATAACACAAAATCCAGCGATAAAAGCCTAGAGGCAATGCGGCATTTTTCCGAACAATACGCCAAGCGTACTGGAACATACTTCTGTTCTGAACCTTCTGTCACCGCAGTTGTGATTGAAGGACTAGCCAAACATAAAGACGATCTAGGTGCGCCTTTATGTCCCTGTCGCCATTACGAAGATAAAGAAGCTGAGGTTCATGCCACATATTGGAACTGTCCTTGTGTGCCAATGAGAGAACGCAAAGAGTGCCACTGCATGTTGTTCCTCACCCCTGACAACGAGTTTGCTGGAGAAAAACAAGAAATCTCTCTCGAAACAATCAAAGAAGTACGAGATAGTATGGGATGAGCGAAACCATACCCCAAGAGTTTTGGCAGGGCGTAGAACAGTTCAATTCTGGTCAGTTCTACGCCTGTCATGACACTTTAGAGGCTTTGTGGATTGAAGCTGGTGAACCGGAAAAATCCTTTTATCAAGGCATTCTGCAAATTGCTGTAGCACTGTATCATTTGGAGAATCGCAATTGGCGAGGTGCTGTAATTCTATTGGGAGAAGGCAGCAATCGCCTACGCCGTTACCCATCTAGTTATAGTGGCGTTGACGTAGATGAGCTATTGAGTCAGAGTGCAGTGTTGTTGACGACATTACAACAAATAGGGCCAGACTTGATTACATCTGGCGATCTGGGTGAAAATCAAGTCTTATCTTTGCCTAGAATTGTGCTGGCTACTGATTAGATATCTGGTTAAATAATTATGCGTTGCCTCGTCATTTTCACTTCTTATGCCAATTTCCTGAAACCTTGAGCTTGGGGGTAGCGTCACTATTATCGGAAATCACTCCAGATTGTATATTTCATAATCTGGATAAAGTACTTGAGATAATTAGAATGCAAGCTGAAATCCTAAATCCCCAATTGCTATGATGCCCTGCTATCAATTGCCCATATCACAGATACGTCGCTTTGGATTAGCTTTAATGCTACCAGCTGCACTCTTGGGCGCTTTTGCCTTCCCTACCCAAGTGCAAACCGCTACTGCACAAACATCTGAGGCAAATCGCCCCCTGACTATCCGCGCTGATGTGCAAGAATATGACGCTAAAAACCAAGTAATCACCGCTCGCGGTAATGTGCAAATGTTGTATCCTGCTCGCCAAATTCAAGCAACATCTGCCCAAGCACAGTATTTTAGTAAAGAACGCCGAATTGATTTCAGTGGCAATGTCTATATTTTGCAACAGGGCGGTAACAGTATCCGAGCGGAGAAGGTAACCTATTTAATTGATGAAGGGCGATTTGTGGCTTTACCCCAATCCAATCGTCAAGTAGAGTCCATCTACATGATCCAGGAATCAGAGAATAGTGGACAAAGTGCAACACCTGCCCCAAAAACACCACCTTTGAAGCCTGCTAATTAGCATTTACCACCAATAAAGGGTGCTTCCAGCGTGAAAATTGTTTTAGAGAATATTCACAAATCTTACGGCAAGCGAGTAATTGTCAATCGTGTCAACCTTTCTGTTGCTCAGGGCGAAGTCGTTGGTTTACTAGGCCCCAATGGGGCTGGTAAAACGACGACCTTTTACATTGCCACAGGTTTAGAAAAACCCAATCAAGGAAAAGTTTGGCTGGGTAGTTTAGACGTGACAGGAATGCCAATGGACAAAAGGGCACGATTGGGTATTGGTTATCTAGCACAAGAAGCAAGTGTTTTTCGCCAACTCTCGGTAGAAGATAATATTCTGTTAGTGCTAGAGCAAACTAATGTGCCACGATGGGAGTGGTCAAGGCGACTCAAAACTTTACTGGAGGAGTTTCGGTTGGAAAAATTAGCTAAGAGTAAAGGAATTCAACTTTCTGGTGGTCAGCGACGACGGACGGAATTAGCAAGGTCTTTAGCTGCTGGACGAGAAGGGCCAAAATTTTTATTTTTGGATGAACCATTTGCGGGAGTTGATCCGATCGCAGTTTCAGAAATTCAGCAAATTGTCGCACAACTGCGCGATCGCGGTATGGGAATCTTAATTACAGATCATAATGTCCGCGAAACTCTGGCCATCACAGATCGCGCCTACATCATGCGTGAGGGACAAATCCTCGCTTTTGGCACTGCTGACGAACTCTATAGCAACCCCCTTGTGCGGCAATATTATTTAGGGGATAATTTTCAAGCCTAAATTAACAATTATTTAATTAATAATTTCCAAGAATATTTTGATTTTTTATTCTTCAGCATAAATTTCTAAATTAATTTTTGGTTATTGAAAATTTAATTTTCATACTAAGTAAGTTTGCACAATCAAACCAAACTATATGAAGCAAAGATAAACTTGACTAAAACTCTCCTGCTTCCTGCCGACGCTCGCAGACTCGCTACTGCTGCGCTATCCTGCCTGATACCAACGACAAATTTTTACGCCAACCTACTTAAATACAGTAGATATACTTTGCCAGGGTTGCCAATATTTAACTTTTCAAGTTGCTTATGATATCAAAGAAACTCAAGTCTTTTAACAGTCCCTATTCGCTGCTACCTTTTACGATCATGGATCGCTACCTTGCTAGCGAATTGTTAGCGCCGTTTTTCTTTGGTGTCGGAGCTTTTTCATCACTTGGTGTCACCATTGATGCTGTATTTGATCTCATCAGAAAAATCGTAGAATCTGGGCTACCCATAGACACTGCTATTCAAGTTTTTTTGTTAAAATTTCCCAACTTTATCGTTTTAGCCTTTCCCATGTCTACGCTGCTGGCGACTTTGATGACCTACAGTCGTCTTTCTAGCGAGAGCGAACTAATTGCCCTGCGTGGTTGTGGCGTAAGTGTCTATCGGATGGTGCTTACTGCTGTGATGTTAAGTCTTGTGGTTACAGGATTGACATTTGTGTTTAACGAACAAATTGCACCAGCAGCAAATTATCAAGCGGCGATGACTCTGGATAAAGCCCTGAAATCAGACAAGCCAATTTTAAAACAGCAAAATATTTTCTATCCTGAATACCAGGATGTTACCCAGCCGGATGGTTCTAAGAATCGGATATTGACACGCTTATTTTACGCCGACCAATTTGATGGTAAACGTATGACAGGTTTGACAATTATAGATCGCTCAACACAAGGTCTGAATCAAATTGTGGTATCAGAATCAGCCCAGTGGAATCCTTCTCAAAATATCTGGGATTTTTACAATGGTACGATCTATTTCGTCGCTGCCGATCGCTCTTATCGCAACATTGTTAGATTTGAACACCAACAACTGCAACTACCGCGCACACCCTTAAGTCTGGCAGAAAAAAGCCGGGATTATGGTGAGATGAATATTTCTGAAGCATTAGATCAACTAGAAGTAGAACATCTTGGTGGCGATCGCCAAAAAATTCGTAAACTTGAAGTGCGGATTCAACAAAAAATCTCCTTGCCCTTTGTATGCGTAGTTTTTGGCTTAGTAGGCGCAGCGATGGGAAGCATACCCCAGCGGACTGGCAGAGGTACCAGCTTTGGGATTAGTGTCATAGTGATATTTTCGTACTACTTAATTTTCTTTATTAGTGGTGCGATCGCACAAGCAGGTGTCCTCTCTCCCTTTATGGGGGCTTGGTTCCCCAACTTTCTTTTTCTGGGAATAGGCTTATTCTTATTGATGCGAGTTGCTAGACGGTAAATTGAGATAGCAGGAAGTAGGGGGTAGAGGGGCAGAGGGGCAGAAGGGCAGAGAGCAGGGAGCAGGGGAGAAGAATTTTCCCCTCCGCCCCCCGCACCCCGCCCCTCTGCCTCTTTTCAATGCCCCTTTTCTCTTCATTCAATTACGGGTGATAATTTCGACATTCCGGTGCATCTGGGTTTTCCTTGCAGTATTCTTCAAAAGAGACTTTGGCTGATACCATACCCTCAGCTTTTTGATGAGCTGCTTCTGCCTGAAGTTCTTCTACTTCATCCCACGCCGCTGCACAAGGCTTAGAATAAGCACCTTGTTCGGTGCAAATAGCACGAGCCTGCTCAATTGCTTTTTGAATTCTCTCCTCCAACAGTGGCGCTTTTGGCGCTTCCACAAAGTCGCTTTTGGTCAAAATGTCGGTAATCGAGATGATACCCAACAGCTTACCTTGAATCACAGGTGCGCGATGAATCCCAGTGTTAGCAAATAACCGCGCTACATATTCCACGCCCAAATCAGGATTGACAACAATGCAGGGTTTGCTCATAATTTCATAAACCCGCACTTGCTTTGGATCTTTACCGTAGGCTGTTACCTTATAGACAATATCCGTTTCTGTGACAATGCCATAAGCATCATTGTCATAGCGACGATCCACAACCAACGCCCGCAATCTTTTGTCCTTCATCAGTCCCACCGCTTCAGCAACAGTTGCCGAACCGCGAATGGTAACTACCTCTTTGGTCATGATATCTTCAGCTTTCATCATTGCTGTAGTCTCCTGGTTAATAGTCCGGTGCAGCACAGCGCCCTTATGGACGTATCGAAACATTGCAGCGCACAGTTGGCTAAATATAAAGTAAAAAAAGTTGAACTTTTGCCCAGCTACAACAATAAATTAGACTAGTTATCAACTCCTGATGTTATCCAATGTGACCAATGCCCCAAAACTAAGCATAAATTGCGGTAAAATTCTGCTAATCAACAAATTATGAGTGGAAATTGACCAGTAAGAGACTTCCAGAAAATAAACTATTCCATCAATAATAATGATAATCATTTTAAATTGGGATGAAAGAGTTGCCGTCGGCAGCCCCTTCATCCCAATTTTGTAGTAATTTAAATAATGACTATGTAAAAAAAGATAGTCCTAATATAGATTTGCTATACAGGCTAGAAAAAAATCTATCCAACTCATAAGTTTTTTTTTACAAAAATAGTGAAATGGGCAATGCCTACCAATACCGAAAACTCCAATTTCAATATTTATGACATTGCCCAACCTAACAAAATAGCAAGATATCAGGAAAACCTAATTTTTCCGTTCACCCTTTTCTAAAGCTTGTTTTACTAAATCATCACTGACATTAGTTACACCCTCAGTCGTAGAATTACCAACTTCTTTTGCTAACTCTGCATAATCATCAGGATTACCTGTTGACTGCGCTTCAGTTTTTGTCTCTTGTGGCTTAGAGGTTTTATATTTAGGTGCTGTGGCTGCTTCGGCTGCTGCTTCACCTTTACCTGTGCGATCTACTTCGCTGACACTGAATTGTTGTGCAGCTGCATAATCAGCATCAAAATCTACCGTTGGTGCTTTTTCGTTACCACTAGCTATGCTTTCAGCAGCTAATTGTGAATCATGAGTGGGAGATTCATTTAAATTGGGCTTTACTTCATCAGGCATAATTAAAACCTTAAGGTAAATTTTTTATTGCTTACTTGAGTGATAATAGCAAAGCAATGCGCTGCTTTCTTGCTTCCTTGAGAGATACTTTTACCTCTATTAAAAGGTAGATTAAATCTGTAAATCTTCACTAATTTAACTCTTTCTATCGATAGTAGAATCCAATTCTCGAATTCTGGTAACACTTAGTTTGGCCTATTAAATTCTGTTGGAGACAAATAATAATGACTGCAAGTTACGACAAAACTATTTCTCAAGCTCAGAGCAATGAAACTCAAAAATTGGTGGATGGGTTTAACGCCTTAGATACCGATGCCAAATTAGCTTGGTTCTATTTTGTTTATGAAAAAATGGGTGATTCGATCACGCCAGCTGCCCCTGCTGCGGCTGAACCAGAGTTAGCACCACTTCTGCTAGGAGATTATTTTGAATTATCCGATGAGCAGCAACTAGATATTATGCGGGATATTGTTAACCGCAAAGACACAGAATATTCTCGTGCTTATGGGGCAATCAAAGAAAATAATCAGTTATTAGTTTGGTATGCTTGGGCGGTAGCTATGGGGGATACGGTGGTTGGGATACCAGCTAGCTACCAGTCAAGTAAGGCAATTAACGATCTGGTTTCCCAAATTGAAGAACTAGATTTTGAAGAACAAATGTCAGTATTTCGGACAATAGCTGGTGAGTTGGGTTACACCGATGTCAAGCCGATCCCAACGCAAGCCGAAACTGGGAAAACGTCAAGTTTGTAATCAGCCTATAGGTGCGGCTACACAAACTAAGTCCGCCTATGCGGACTTGAATAACCTATGAGACGGCTAACTGACTCAAGTCGTCTGGGGTAAGGTTGGAGTGTACTACTTGGCCATCACGGAACCAAACGATGCGCTGGGTTTGACGGGCAACTTCTGGTTCATGTGTCACCATGACAACGGTGATTCCACTGGCATTGAGTTCGCCAAAAATATCTAAGACTTCTTGGGTTGTGCGCGAATCAAGTGCGCCTGTTGGTTCATCGGCCAGGAGTACTACGGGACGATTGACGATCGCACGCGCGATCGCTACTCTTTGTTGTTGTCCACCAGATAGTTGAGTTGGTTTGTTGTTGAGGCGATTTGCTAAACCAACTCTTGTCAGTGCAAATATAGCGCGATCGCTTCTTTCTTTTGGATCGACACTAGCATACACCATTGGCAGCATCACATTTTCTAATGCTGTGAGTTGGGGTAATAAGTGGAATTGTTGGAAGACAAACCCCAGCTTTTTATTACGGATGTGTGCCAAGGATTTATCATCCATTTGCGCCACATCGATATTATCTAAGTAATAATGTCCGCCGGTGGGTCTATCTAGACAGCCGATAATATTCATAGCTGTAGATTTACCTGAACCAGAAGGCCCCATAATTGAACAATATTCGCCTTCGTGGATAGTCAAATTTACATCGTTGAGGGCTTTAACTTCGGTTTCACCACTGCCGTAGATTTTATATATATTTTCTAAACGAATGATTGTTGATTGCGGTACAGGATTGGGAACTAGGGAATCCGTAATTGAAATAATGTTTGCCATAATGATTTTTGTGATCAATTGTAGAGATGCGATGAATCCTGTCTTTATCCAGTCAAAGACGCAATGAATCTCGTCTCTACAAGATTTGACTAACAATATAGTATCATCACGAAAAATTGCTCCCCGCACATCAACTTTGGGAGTTGCATATCCAACATCACGGCTAAACAAATCGAGGACATAGCTGTGTTCTACATTTGCGTAAGTCGCGATAATTTCTGTAGCGATGTCTGACGACAAGCCACTCTGTGTCTACGCTTGTAATTTTTGCGCCCATTCCAGCCATTTAGTTTCCATATATTTTTCTCATGTAGGGCATTGGGTACTGGGGATTGGAAAATAGTATTTTTAATCTTATTCCCTAGTCCCCAGTCCCCAATCCCTAGCCCCTAGTCCCTACTTACGCATCATCTAAAGCTGCAATTCCAGGCAACACCTTGCCTTCAAGCAACTCCAAGCTAGCGCCACCACCGGTGGAAATATGGCTCATTTGGTCAGCTAAACCAACTTTTTCCACAGCCGCTACTGAGTCACCGCCACCGATAATGGTGGTTGTGCCAGTTTTGCCGATTTCGGCGAGAGTATGAGCGATCGCTTCTGTACCTTTGGCAAACTTATCAAACTCAAACACACCCATCGGCCCGTTCCAAATTACTGTTTTGGTATCTGCAAGGGCATCTTGGAAAAATTTCACCGAATCAGGCCCAATATCCAAACCCATCCAACCATCAGGGATATTCTCAATGCTAACGGTTTGAGAATTGGCATCAGGGGCAAACTTATCTGCTAATACCACATCTGTGGGCAGCAATAAAGCAACGCCTCGTTCCTTAGCTTTAGCTTCCAAAGACTTTGCTAGTTCCAGCTTGTCTTCTTCCACCAAAGATTTACCGACATTCAAACCACGGGCTTTGTAGAAGGTGAAAATCATCCCACCACCGATGATCAGCTTGTCGCACTTTTCCAGTAACGTTTCAATCACACCAATTTTACTGGAAACCTTGGAACCGCCAATAATTGCCGCTAAAGGACGTTGGGGATTTTCAATGGCGTTTTGCAGATATTGCAATTCCTTCTCAACCAAATATCCAGCGACAGAAGGGCTGAGGAATTTAGTTACACCTTCAGTAGAAGCATGGGCGCGGTGTGCAGTACCAAAAGCATCATTTACATAGAAATCAGCATTAGCTGCCAATTTTTTCGCAAATTCTGGGTCGTTTTTCTCTTCTTCTGGGTAAAAACGGACATTTTCGAGTAACAGCACTTGACCATTTTGCAGAGCGCCAACTTTAGCTGCGACTTCATCGCCAATAGAGTCATCAGTTTTAACGACTTCTTGCCCCAGTAACTCCGACAGACGCTTGGCAACGGGAGTTAGGCGTAATTTGTCATCCACACCCTTGGGACGGCCAAAATGGCTGGCGAGAATGACCTTAGCACCCTTCTGCGTCAAATCTTGGATGGTTGGTAGAGCGGCGCGAATGCGAGTATCGTCGGTAATGTTGCCTTGATCGTCCACAGGCACATTAAAGTCAACCCGCACTAAGGCACGTTTCCCAGAGATATCAGCCGAAGATAAACTTGCTAAACTTTTTTTGGACACACCAAACTCTCCTGATTGCCTTTTTGTTATTGTTTTGAAAGTAGAACCATCAAGATTTTACCGGAGTCAGGGGTACCCAAGTGACAGATATATTTAAGACAGTATTATTTCCTATCGATCAAAGCCGGGAAACGCGGGAAGCTGCTGACGTTGTTACCAACGTAGTCAAAAAGTACAGTAGTCGCTTGGTGCTACTGTCTGTGGTAGAAGAACCGCCTCCAGATGCGCCTAGCGCAGATCCGATGGTGTCACCAGAGGTAGTTGCCAAACTGCTAGAAAATGCTCAATCTTTATTTTCTGGGCAAGGAATTCAATCTGAAATTTTGGAAAGGCAAGGTAAACCAGCTTTTACAATCTGCGATGTCGCTGATGAAATTGGGGCCGATTTAATCATCATGGGCTGTCGGGGGCTAGGCTTGACTGAAGAGGGAGCAGATGATAGTGTTACCACTCGTGTGATTAACCTTTCTCCTTGTCCAGTATTGATTGTGCCTTAGCTGTAGTCAAACAATTTTGGATTTTGGATTTTACGTCCCAACTGTTTAAGAGACTTCCAATTAAAAAAATATCCAATATTGTAGGGTGTGTTAGCGTCGAGAGTACGGCACCATCTTGATCTAACGTACCCTACGATTAATAGATAATTGATTTTTTGATATTTTCTAAATAAGGGTTTGAAAATTTATCAAAAAAGGCAGAAGGAATACTGCCCTCTGTTCTTTGCTGTTACCAAAGGGAACAAGGGTTTCAGACAATAATACCAAATTTTCTTGTTTTGTGGTTCCCATTAAGTACTGTATTGAATCTCCTTCTAAATGGAACCTTCTCCCTCCTACCTTTTGCCTTCTTCAATAGTAGAAGTCAACGGAATTACGGTAGAGGATAGAAAAAAGTCCCATATTGTAACTCAGAAAAAATGGAATTTAACTCAATGAAAATCACTGCTAAAATAGCAACGACAGGAAGCATTGTGAGATATTTCAACAAATAACGTGACTCCATGTTTTTCTCCTAAATCAACTAAGTTTACACTTACAAGATGTCATTTTTATTCGGTTTATTGACAGTTGATAGTTCATTACAAACCATCAACTGTCAATAACCTTTAGCGAATTGAAATCGGAATTTATTCATCCTTAGTAACTAATTCACCACTGAGAAATTCTTGAACTGCTGATGCCGGCCAAGCAAAAGCCAATATCATACATTTGACGAACACTGGCAGATTGATAAATAGTTCTTTTTCTTCTGGGGAACCAAGTTTTTCAATTGTCCGCAAATAAGCTATTCCACATTTAACTTGCAATAGTAATATTGCCCTTATTCTTAACTTTTCTTCCCCATTTAATAATTAACTCTCCTTGATTTAACAGC
>NZ_JBALFD010000045.1:0-2563 GCF_036916985.1 Nostoc sp. | reverse complement strand
GGCAGTTTTATATTGCATGGTAGAAGCGTTCGTTATTACCTGGGTTCATGCGCCAATTTCAAGAAAAGATTTCGACACACCTGGAAGGAACAGGTACAGCTTATTACTTAAAAATTATTTTCCGGCGTTGACGCAACAAGAAAATTCTGGCTGCGGTGATTGAAATTCTTGGATAAAACTTTGAGCCACTCTTAGAGGGTGGCTTATTTTTTCAACATATTGCGGTAGTCCCCACTTTATCTGCGGTCAGTAAGTTGTTAGAAAAGCCTGTACTATGGGAAAACTTGAACTAAGAAGTTGTGTTAAAGACTTCAGAGTGTTCGTCAACAAAACAAATTATCTCAGACAGAAAATAGTCATGAATATTTTCTTAAAACTTGATAAAAAAGCACAATTCAAGGCTCTATTTTTGCTAGTATTTATTCCTTCTGTCTGGATTATATTGCCACCAATTTTATATAATTTATTTCCTTTAAATTTTAGTAATGAAAGTTGGGATACATCATCAGTAGGACTGGCTTCAATTGGTATGATGACTCGTGGTCAGCAGAGATACTTTTTAGAGCATAATGGCATTTTTAGTAAGTCGATTCCTGAAATAGACATTGCTCTTAAAGAACAAATGTCAAACTCGTCAAAAAACTATAACTATTCTATAAAAATAACCCCAATCTCTGCATTCAATTATGCAAATCCCCGACGAGAGTATGTAAAAAAGGGATGGTTCGTAAACATACCAGTAATAGGTTATGTTAGTGGTGTTTTTATTATACCTAATACTAAAAATTCTAAAAATGAACTAACAACTTTCGCAATTATATGTCAAAACAAATTACCAGGCACTATCCACTTAAACGATCCGATTTATCAAAATGGTATTCTTACTTGTGGTTCGGGAACTATAAAATTGCAGAAACCCAAATAACTTGCCATTAGAATTCCTCAAAAATATCAGCAGAATTGGACTAGCATTTAATAATGATAATCGGAGGAATGAAGCAGATAAAATCTCTAGTTCACTGGGGAATTTTCAAGGACAAAATTCACGATTATATCAATTCGTATGCGAACACAAACGAGATTTTAGTTTGGCAGATACAGTACTCTCACTTGCCCAAAGTTGGAAGTTTTAAAACCAGACGAATAGCTCAAGTGCAAGACTCTCATAACTTTCCAAACATTCTTTTAAGGGTGGTTTGGTGCAGGAATTTTCCACTCTGTAATTCCGTCCTCTGTTGCACTAAACAAAGTCTTGCCATCCCTACTAAATACCATTGCCCCCGACCAGTTGCTAACATCGGGCAGAGTTGCTTCTATATTTCCTGTTACCAGATTCCAAACCCGATATGGTTTATATCCTCCACCAGTAATTAAAGATTGCCCATCAGGACTAAAGGCGATGGTGATCTGCGGAAAATAGAAGCCCCCAAAATCCTGCAACAATTTTTCTGTTGTCAGGTTCCACACTTTTACCTGCTTGGCACTACCACTAGCGAGCAACTGACCGTCACGACTAATGGCTAAAGCAGATACTGCACCATAATGTCCAGTCAAAGTGGTGCGCTTTCGTCCAGTTCCCAGATCCCATACAGTGATGTGATTGCTCGAATCGCCACTAACCAAAGTCTTGCCATCTGGAGTCAGCGCCAAAGTTATTACAGTATCCGGTGTTTGTGCCAATGTGCTTGTTAATTGTCCAGTCGCCAAATTCCATATCTTAATGGTATTGTCGGAACTCGCACTCACAATTGTTTGCTGATTGGGTGTGATCACCAGTGCATTTACAACTTCAGAATGCCCTTTGAGAGTAAATTTGAGTTTTCCCGTCGCTAAATTCCACACCTTAATGGTCTTGCCTAAACTCCCACTCACCAAAGTCTGACCATCAGCAGAAAGCGCAAGGTCATAAATATCATTCGCGTCTCCTTTGAGGGTTAATTGAGGCTGCTGACTTGGCAAATGCCAGACGCTAAAGCTTTTGCCACCGCCGCCCACTAGGGTGTGACCATCAGAAGAAAGGGCGATCGCTTCTGCTACTCCACTTAACTTCCGCACTACTGTCAAATCGCAATACTGGGAATGAGGCTGCGACAACTTGCAGATATTCGTTACTCGGTAACTGCTCCACAAATATGCTCCGACTTGTATCAAAAAAATTATAATCGCTACACCACGCAGCAACCATATCTGTTTTTTGCTCAACCAGTTGTCTAACATTAGCTCTGTTCTCTTTTCGGTAGGTAGTTGAATTGATCGCAAACAGGTTATGGGGTATAGGGGAATGGCACGCTTGAAAAGCTGAAAGCTTGTGTAGGCAGGGTGTTGGGAGTAGGGTGTAGGGAAAAATTAAGAAAACCAAATATCGAGTACGAACATAAATATTTTCCTTCTTCACTACACCCAACACCCAACACCCCACACCCAAAAGCCTTATAGGTAATTGGTTTGGCGTTATCTTAGTGCCATTCGGGTATAGGGTGTGGGATGTAGCGAAAGACTCTTCAAGTCACAAGCTGCATTAGTTGCTGCTGTATCTTCCCCACCGGAGCTGTGCGATTTTGTC
>NZ_JBALFD010000044.1:0-219472 GCF_036916985.1 Nostoc sp. | reverse complement strand
GATAAGCTGTTAAATCAAGGAGAGTTAATTATTAAATGGGGAAGAAAAGTTAAGAATAAGGGCAATATTACTATTGCAAGTTAAATGTGGAATAGTTTATCAGTACAGTATTAGGGAGAAATTAACTATCACTAATAAATCTACTAAACTTCATAATTCTTAACGATGCTAGCTTCGTCGTGTAGCTGACAGAAGTCCCATAATCCAATAGGCTGATCTATAAAGTGGTTATTTTTAACCAGGTTTATCTGCACAAAAAGGTAGGCTTTGTTGCCCAGCATATTTGGATGACTCTGTTGCCTATCCTATTATCATCATTTAGTCGTTAATAACTAGCTATTAATACAGAAAATGCCCCTTAAAATCATTCAGAACTTTGATGGAAGTTTCACTCTTGAAGCACAAGCTCAAGAAACTCTATTCAATTTATTGACAGGCGTTGCTTTTTTGAACCAAATTTGTCAACAGTTGGGTTGTGAGCAACTTAGATTTACAGAATTGCTTTTCCAGCCAGTTCCTTACAGCTTAACTACCACGAAAGGAATGCCAGCAGAATTTGAAAAGTACTATGAATCTGATGAATATGCCATCATCAACGTGCCACCAAACTTCATGTTCAGTGCTAAGATTTTTAAACCCAGCCGCCTTTGTGCAATTTACCAAAAATTGAGTAATGAATAATTATTAAAGATAATTTTTTCCTAATTCGCAATTTTCAATTCTGAAGGCAAATAGCAGGTTTGATATTTGATGTATGGCTCCTGAAACGAATCTTTCTTCTTTGGCAACTCTGGAATACATTCCTTATATTGACGATCGCGGCCAATTACCCGAACAATTTCAGGGTAAAATCGGTGTATATGCTATCTTTGACCAAGAAAAAGTTCTGCAATTTGTAGGATACTCCCGTGATGTTTATCTCAGCCTTAAGCAGCATTTAGTCCGTCAGCCACAGCAATGCTATTGGGTAAAAGTTCAAACTATTGAACGTCCTAGTCGCACAGTTTTGGAAAATACTGAAAATGCTTGGATTGCTGAAAATGGCAGTGTGCCTTGGGGTAATGGGGATAATAAGGAAAAATGGACTCATCCCATTGATGTCAAAATTGTAATGACACCTGAAGAACAGGCAAGTTATCAAAATCCAGCTAATGATGAATTAGCACAAATAAAAATTCTTAAAAACGTGGCACGGAGAGTAGAAGCAGAAATTTCAACGCAATTGTTAGAAGTGCGTGGTTTGCAAATGCAGATTCGCTTCAATCCTAAATTGAAAGAAGAAGGTTTACTAGATTTGAAATGAAGGTAGTTTTGGGGAAAACTATCTTATGAATATTGCTTGTAATCTCCTATGACAATACAGCTGCTGAACGATCGCTATCAAGTTATCCGCACACTGGGCGCTGGTGGGTTTGGTGAAACCTATCTAGCTGAAGACACCTATATGCCTTCAAAGCGCCCTTGTGTGGTTAAACAACTAAGACCGATTCACAATAATCCCCAAATTTACCAGTTAGTGCAAGAGAGGTTTCAACGCGAAGCAGCTATTTTAGAAGAACTTGGTGGGGCAAATGACCAAATTCCGGGATTATATGCATACTTCTCTTCAGGTGGACAATTTTACTTAGTTCAAGAATGGGTTGAAGGCGATACCTTAACTGGAAAAGTTCAGAAGCAGGGGCTATTTAGTGAAGGCGCTGTCCAGGAATTATTCATGAATTTATTACCTGTCCTGGATTACGTTCACTCTAAGCATATCGTTCACCGCGATATTAAACCGGATAATATCATTGTGCGCCATCGAGACGGTAAACCAGTACTGATTGATTTTGGCGCTATACGTGAATCGATGGGAACAGTAGTAAATTCTCAAGGCAATCCTACTAGTTCGATTGTAATTGGTACGCCTGGCTATATGCCGAGTGAACAAGCCGCAGGTAGACCAGTATTTTCTAGTGATTTATACAGTTTAGGAATGACGGTAATTTATTTGCTGACTGGTAGACAGGCGCAACAACTAGAAACAGATTCTCAAACGGGTGAAATTGTGTGGCGACAGTATGCGAGTCATGTTAGCCCAATTATGGCAGGAGTTATTGATAAAGCGATCGCTTATCATCCGCGCGATCGCTACCCCACAGCCAGAGCAATGCTAGATACTTTGCAGAGCATAGCAAATCCAATTCCACCGACACAACCCCTCTTGACTCAACCGACTGTAGTCTCTGCACCGCCGCCTCAGACGCTACCTGTCAAGCCGCAGCCTACCCCTCAAAGTAATCAACCAAATGGTATTCTCATCGGTGCTTTGGTTGCAGGTGGACTAATCGGTGCATCTGTGATTCTTAATCAAGTGTTACCAAAATCTTCTCAACCCATAGCAGACAAAGCGGTATTACCTACAGAAACACCCTCAACTATCACCAGCCCAGTGATAGAAACTCCCAAATTTACACCAACTCCCCCATCTGTTCCTATTCAATCTACACCTTCCTCAACTACATCAATACCGCCAGTTGATACGACGACTCTCAACAATTATTTCTGGCTTTCCCAAAAACTTGTAACTGATGCAGATTTGAATGGTAAGAACGGTTTTGAACTAGATATTATGCGAAATTCGATTTTTGCAATTCATGGTCGCCGTTTTAGCACTGCTGAATTACAAAATTACTTTGATAACCAATCTTGGTATCGTCCTATATATTCACCAGAAGAATTTTCACCTAAATTGCTGTCAAAATTAGAGCAACAGAATGTAGAGTATATCAACAAATATCAAGACCGTAACGGCTTGAGATATTTTAAGAAGTAAATTTTTCATTAGGGGAGAGTGGCAACTAATGAGAATAACCAAAGTATAGAATAAAACCCTCAAAATTAATGAAGCAAACTACTATAATCTGTGAGACAGCAGTTGGGCAATTTGCTGATTAATAGTTGCAACATCAAAACGCAGACTAGCTGTAATTCTGGCATTATTAGCTATAGTTGCAGTTATTTCCGTCTCTTGAAGACAGGTAATAATTACTTGTGCTAGTTCTTCGGGTTCTCCTGGTGTCACGAGAAAACCATTAAGTCCATGTTCTACTAATTCCATTACACCCCCAGCTTTGGCTGCAACCACAGGTTTTCCGCATAGCATTGCCTCAACAATTACTCTACCAAATGGTTCTGGAGAAGTAGAGGTATGTGCTACTAAGTTACAAGCTGCCATTAACTGGGGAATATCAGAACGAAATCCTAAAAATTTGACGCGGTTTTCTAGTCCCAGTTGGGTAACTTGTTGGTGTAAATCTTGGATATACTCTTGTTCGCCAAATAGTGCATCACCAACTAAAATTACTGTCACTTCTGGCGGACATTTAGCAAGGGCATCAATTAAAATATGCTGCCCTTTCCAAGGTGCAAGACGGCTAAAGTGTCCAACAACAAATTTTCCTTGCAATCCTAACTGTCGCTGTAATTTATTAATATCAGATTCATCAGTTTGATAAGTTTTTGGATCAAAGCCATTATAGATAACTTCAATAATATTTCGCCTTCCTCCTGCTTGCAAAAAGGCTGTTTTACTAGCTTCAGAATTAGCAATTACTAGTGATGCAAAACGGTTAGCTAAATTAATAGCAATGCGAAGATTAGTTTGACTAAAATGTTCTTTGGAAAGAATATCATGTAAATGATAGACTAGAGGACGACGACTAAAAAAACTTGCCAATGCTCCTACAACTAATGCTTTTTGGGTGTTGGCATAGATTAAATCGTATTTACGGGCTTTTTTAACTACCTTAGTAATCAAAGGTGCAAGTTGTCCGAGACTTTTGAATCCTTGTAGCAAACTGCTTCCTTTGCGAACTTGGATTGCTTGAGTTGCGAGAACTTCTACCGGAATATTATTTTGCTGTAGTAAATCTTTAAATGGCCCATCTGCAAATAAACCGACTAAAGCGCGATCGCCATAAGGTTTAGCAATATCTATTAAACATAATTCGGCACCGCCTGGTTTACCACTTTGATCTAAAAAAAGAATTTTCATTAAATTTCCTTATAATATAATACTATTCAGTAGAAACGTGAAATGTTACTGGGCTTCGCCCTTTTACACCAACACGTTTCTATAAAATTGACCGTCTTTACTTCTTTAATTTAATAGAACGTTTCGCACTTGCTGGGCAATTTGATTCCAATCAAAGTTTTTGGTAGCGTACTGGCGACAGGCTTCTCGTGATGGTGTGGGGATATTCCCCAAAAGTACTTGCTCTAATTTTTCTGCAATAGCTGAGGCTTCTATGGAAGCAGTAATTAAATCAGGTGAAAAGTCTGATAAAATTTCTGGCATTCCCCCAACTGGAGTACATAAAACAGGAGTACCACAGGCTAGAGATTCAACTATTACTAATCCAAATCCTTCAAAAGATTGACTAGGCATTATAGTCAATTCAGCAGCTTGGTAAGCTATAGGTAATTGCTCATCAGGGAGAAAACCTAAAAATTTAACGTTGTCTTCTAGTCCTAATTCTGTAGCCTGTTGTTGTAGTGCAGTTTGGATGTGACCACGACCTGCGATCGCAAGCCAAACATCTGGTATTCTGGGCTTAATTATAGCTAGTGCTTGCAATAATTTGTCAACTCCAGTTCGATGTACTAAGCGACGTGATGTAAATATAATTCGGCGATTAGTAGGCCAGCCTAGCTTTGTACAAGCCTCTTGGGGTGATAAATTTGGTTGAAACCAATTAATATCAACTCCACCAGGAATAACATTAATTTTGCTCCAAGGTACTTGATATTTTTGATGTAATATTTTACCAAATGCTTTGCTCAAAACAATGAAGCGATCGCAGCGATTATAAGTGTTTTGTTCTATTAACCAGTGCTTGATTAAAAGACTAAGATTTTTATTAACTACCTCTTGCTGACTTTCAGAAGCCCAAGGGCCATGAAAGTTAAAAGTAACTGGTACTCCCTTTGGTAAAATATCTAAAAGAGGAAAGCTGTATAATGCAAAGTGCAAATTAATCGCATCTGGTTTGCTAGTTCTTGTTTTCTGAAACTTAGTGCGAATTGACCATAATCTTTGCCAAATAGCACTATCAGGAGAAGCCAAGTTAGTTAGCTTAATTTGTGAATTTAGTTCATCTTCTGGTAAACCAACTCCACATAATTCAATTTGGTCTTGATTTGCTGCTAATTTATGAGTTAGTTCATAAATATATCTTTCTAGTCCTCCAGGACTTTTGGGAAACCAGCCTAATCCAAGGGTGGTAATAGACGCAGATGCAGAATTAAAACTTCTTTCTTTATTACCTGCCATCGAGATGTCTCCTATAAAATATATTAAAACAATAGAGGCAATTCATGAGTAGCCCCTACAGCTTGTTGTATCTCAATTTGAACTACTAAAATTTACAAATACATACTAAGAATAAAAGTTTCTTGTAGAAAACCAATTTATAAACTATTTATATATCAACGTCAACAAGGAATAAAAAATTGTGTTTTTATTAACCAGATAACACTGACTATGATAAATATGATACTAACTAATCAAGGAAGGTTAATGCTAGACAGTGAGAAGGATGAACCACTATAAATTAATAATTTTATAAGAATTTTATAAGAATTTTGTATTATTTTTGACTGTTTTTATTTAAAAACAAGTAATCATTGATACATGAAATAATATTATTGGATCAATTGAATAATTATGTTGTTTTTATGAAGTTTATATAAATATTTTTTTTAAGTGTGTTCATTTTTTATTCATGCATTATCAGATTTTCTGTCTTTACATAACTTGAATTTTATCCAGTTAAAAATGGTTATGTTTCGTGCGGATTTTATAAAAAATGATTGTATATAAATAATTAAAAGCTTAAAAATATATGAAAAATAAATTATTATTCCAGTTAGGAAAGCTCAGTCAGCATATCCAGAAAATATCTAATACGAGATATTTACAAAGAAGTAAAACTTTCAATTTTTTACTCAGTCTGACTGTTGGAGTCATTGTTGCTACCCTGGGAATAACAACAGACTGGGCCACGACTAAAACACCCACGCTTACATACAAAACATCATGGATAAATAATATTACTGACAATAAAAATCTGCTGGTACAAAACAATACTGTAACACCCACGCCTGCATACAAAACATCGTGGATAGGTAATACTTTTGGTAGCGGTAATCTGCGAGTACAAAACAATATTGAGGCAATGTATGTTGCTCCTGATGGCACAGTTTATACTAACAGTCATTGGGATGAGGCGGGAATGGAGGCAGGAATATATAAGGATGGTAAGGTTATTGGTGCCATTGGAGATACTCACGGTTGGAGTCGTGGCGGTGGCAAAGCTGTAACAGTAAATAGTAAATATATTTACATTGCCATGACTCAAGGTTCGAGGGGTAAAACAAATGAAGATTACCCACCGGAAGGAACAACTTGGCATTGCGTTAGACGCTATGACTTGTCAGGAAAACCTGCACCGTTTCCGAATGGACGTGGCTGGGATAAAAGTATGTTGATTACCAGTACTAAAAGCGAAGTCACTGGATTAGCAACTGTGGAAAGTGAGTTGTATGTGAGTGATTTTGCTGCTAACCGAATTCGTGTCTATGATACTGATACGATGAAGGAACTCCGCAGCTTTACTATTGCTAATCCGGGAGCAATAACTATTGATCCACAAAAAAATCTGTGGATTATCCAAAGTAAAAATGGTAAGAATCCTGCCAAAATTTTACATTATTCCCAGAGTGGTAAGCAATTACCTCAACAAATTGCAGATATTGTTGAACCAACAGCGATCGCAGTTGATCGTGAAGGTAAGCTGTTAGTGGCAGAAAATGGCCCGCGTCAGCAAATGTTAATTTATGACATCAAAAGCCAGCCGGTGCAGGCAGGTAGTTTTGGCAGTAAAGGTGGTATCTATGCAGGAGTTCCTGGTGAAGTTCAAGATTTGAAACTTTATGGACTTACTGGAGTCGGTACAGATACTTCAGGTAATATCTATATAAATAGTGATGGTTTCAACAAATCAGGAACAGATTTACGGAAATTTTCGCCATCGGGTAAGTTGATATGGCGATCGCTGGGATTGATATTCGTCGATAATGCAGATGCCGATCCTAAAACTGATGGTGTAGATTTATTCACCAAACAAGAACACTATTTGATGGACTACAGTAAGCCTGCTGGTAAGCAGTGGACTTACAAAGCCTACACCTTAAATGCTTTCAAATATCCTCAAGATCCACGGCTGCATACATCCCCAGATGGCACTTTTGTTCGCCGCATTCAAGGGAAGCCGTTTTTGTTCCTTACAGATATGTATAGCAGCTTTCTGCAAATATACCGTTTTAATCCAGCCACAGATGGCCAAGTTGCCATACCAGCCGGAATGTTTGTCGGTAGCAATGGTGCAGATAAACCATTTCTTGACGGAAATTGGCCACCGCATCAACCAGAACAAGGAGAATGGATCTGGCGCGATCGCAACGGTAATGGTAAATTTGAAAAGAACGAATATGATCGCAGCAAAGATTATCCTCATCTTGGTGGCTGGTGGGTAGACAGCAAAGGAGATGTTTGGAAAGCTTTGCGAACAGAAGATGGCATTCGACACTATCCTTTACAGGGAATAGATCCTAAAGGCAACCCCATCTACAGCTATAGTTCGATGGAAAAGCAAGCTACTCCCAAAATATTTAGCGACTTACGGCGGATCGAATATTTCCCTCAAACAGATACGATGTATTTGTCAGGTTTTACAGTAGATCACCCCGCCTTCGGTGACGATACAGGAGTAGTTGGATCTGAGATTGTCCGTTTTGATAATTGGAGTCAAGGTAATCGTACTCCCAAGTGGCGAATTGTGATTCCTTACGACAGCACTGGTAAGCGGGAAGTATCTACAGCTGCAATGAGTGTAGCGGGAGACAATGTATTTGCCGTGACAGTTAAAACCGCAGAGGTATACGTATACAATGCCACAACGGGAGCGCAAGTACAAAAGTTAAAACCCGGCCCAGAAGTTGGCAGCGAGAGTGGCTGGATTGATATACCCTATGGTATCCGTGCTTTTCGGCGTTCCAATGGTGAGTATCTGGTATTTGTGGAAGAAAATTGGAAAGGAAAAGTGATTATCTATCGGCTACCGAGTTGAGTATTTACAGCAATTGCGATACAACACAGCCATAAGTTTGGTAGTCGGGGTAGCTGCGATCGTGAGAAACTTAAAAAAAGCAACAGGTGAGATATGAAAAAACTCCGCGAGTTTACGAATGTGATTAACTGTCAGCTTGTGCTGTCTACTCAAGACTTCAGAGTTTTATCTCAAGCATTGAAGAATCGATATCTAAAAGCCAATTTTCATCAATAAACTCCAAATTTTCATTGTAAATAAGAACCAATTCACCTAAATTTTGAGCGTTTTTACTTGCCCTCTGTGTGCCATCAACAGCAGAATCTATCAGGAAAAACTTGAGTTGTAGAAAGCGTTCCTTGTGGGTAACGCCAATAGAACTACTAACTAATTTTGCTTTTAGTGTACGAGGCAAAGTAATTGTTTCATAATATTTATTTTGTTCATCCCAGTAGCCGCATATTTTATAATCAGATAGTTCTAGATGTTGTTTAACAAGAGCATTAGCATCTAAAGTTTCTAATATTTCACTTAAATCTCGCCAAACTTGATGATTTTTTAATTCGAGTTTTGTCATATTTATGCGATTTTAATGTTCTGTTATCAAACCGGGGAAGTGTAATATCCCATCAATGAATTGTGCATGAAATCGGCGTTCGCCACCTTTCCCTAATACTTTAGATTTCAAATCGTAGCCGGATTCTTGGGAAGTCACTAACCCCACATTACCGCGAGGAGATACTTGCCCTTTCTCAATGGCTTTTAAATGTTTGCCATTTTGATCGTATTTTAATGCAAACTTTATTTGTTCACTTGCAAATGAAACTAGTAGACCACTGGTTGAAAAATATACAGTATTAGGTTGAATATCTTGCCAATTATTGGGTAAAGCTTCCATTTAACTTACTACTGATATAGTAGTCCAATTCTTGGGATACTTCTTTAGTCCCTTTGATTTTCCAAACAGTTGTATCTTGAGAATCCAAACTCCGAGAGCGAAACTCGTAATGTTTAGTTTACCTTGACAAAGCTACTATCCCCACCCAACTTTTAGAGAAACGTTACTCACACGGGAGAAAATACTCTTATTGGGGAAAACTAATAAATGTGAAGGGTGCTAAAGTACCCACGTTATTTTTCCTCCTTGGTTGAAAGCCAGAGGGTTCCTAAACTTCCGTGAGGTTTTATGAAAGAGATCAAAAATAAAATTACGAATAAATTAGAGCGACTGTTGGAACAATGGTTAGTACCTCGTCTAGTAGGGTGGGGAGAATACTTAGAAACCAAAATCAGGCGCTACAAGCATCAAGAACTGAAGAGTCAATTAAAATTTTGTGGCTCTGGTTTGCGATTTAAGCGAGATATTAAAATTGACCATCCGCAAAATGTATCTCTGGGAAATAAAGTCTATATCGGCCCAGATGTCTTATTAGATGGTCGTGGTGGAATCACAATTGGCGACAATACCACAATTGGATTTAACGTGATTATCCTCTCTGCAAATCACGACTATCAAAGTAATGATTTGCCTTATGAACATAATGTCTACATTCATAAACCTGTTGTCATCGGTCGCAATGTTTGGATTGGCGGAAATGTTCTAATTGTTCCAGGAGTTTCCATTGGAGATGGTGCAATTGTGGCGGCTGGTACAGTTGTAAGTGCGAATATTGAACCTTTAGCAATTGTTGGTAATCAACGGATGAGAACAATTAAATACCGTGACAAAGAACATTATGAACAACTCGCTAACAAGCAAGAGATTCAACTTCCTTCAGAGTAATTCAAGGTAATTTTTCAGGTTTGATGTTTAGAATTTCGCGGGGGTAATGGCTGGAGTAGACTTTCTGTCCCTAACTGCACCTCGATACGATGACGAATATAACTATCAGGATGAGTTTTAGCGAGACGATGACCGAAAGCAATAACACATGGCTCTACGAATGAACGATTAAAGCTGGGATTTCTTTCATACACAGCAGCACGGATTATAGGAGAAAACAGCACTTCTTTAAGGTGCTTGGGAGCAGATTGAGCTACTTTGTTGAACATGAAGACAACAAACAATTTACGTTGTTCATCTGCAAGTGCTTGTATAAACCAATTGATATCTTCTTCAGATGCACTTAAAAAACGCTGCCTAGTCTCAGACCATAAACTTTTCAGAGTTTCATCACCTAAATCAGTTCCCAGGGCTGCTAGGTAGCATAAACAATAGTCATCCCAGCTATTATTTAATCTGCCCATGTTGTTAGAGAATAAAAGTTATTGCTTTCAGCATAGCTTCACGTCAGTAAATCAACTTAAACTAGAGGCAACAATTGGATTTGCACGCTTAACTTGAGGCGTTGCAATCATCCGCATTCCGGCGGGTGCAGCTAAAGTTAAACCACGGCGCACAGGACGTACAGGACGTTTATTTACTAGCGATAATTGAAATTCTGACAAAATAGTTGCCAAGACGATTTTCATTTCATACTGAGCAAATGCCATCCCAATACAGCGGCGATTACCGCCACCAAAGGGTAAATATTCATAAGGTGAATATTGTTTTTCTAAAAAGCGTTCTGGTTTGAACTGCTTAGATTGTGGGTAAACTTCTTCCCGATGATGGGCTAAATAAATACTGGGGATTATTGCCGTTCCCTCTCGCAGTTCGTAGCCCATAACTGTAATTGGAATTTTCACAACCCGCACGAAAGCAGTCATGGCAATTGGATAAATTCGCAATGTTTCTTGGTAAACTGCTGTCAAATAGGGCAATTTAGCTACACTACTCAAATCGGGGTTAACTCCAACGGTGTTGAGTTCTTCTAGCAACTTCTCACGCACCTCTGGTAAATAATCAATCCAGTAAAAAGCCCATGTCAATGCGGAAGCGGTAGTTTCATGTCCCGCAACTAGCAGCGTCATTAACTCGTCGTGTAATTCTTCATCTGACATTCCTTGACCATCGTCATAACGAGCCGCCATCATCAAACTTAGGATATCTTGGCGATTTTGTTCAGATTCAGCCCGACGTTCTCGAAGTAAAGCATAAATCAGTTGATCAATTTTTTGCCGTTGTTGCAGAACCCAACCCCACGGACTCCACGCACCAAAATCTTTTTGCATGAACCGGAAGAAGAAGGCGCTAGACATTATCGGCGAACTAATGAAGTCTAGTAAGTCACTTAGCGATCGCCTCAGTTCTTCAAACAGCTGTCCATCATTCAAACCAAATACAACCCGCAGAATAACACGCAAGGTAATTTCTTGCATCGACTCACGGATGTTAAAAGGTTTACCAATTTGCCATTCATTACTTACCTGTCGGGTGATTTCCCGAATTTCCTCGCCGTAAGCCCGCATTCTTTCGCCATGAAAAGGTGGAGCTAATAATTGCCGTTGCCGTTGGTGGCGATCGCCATCTGATAACATAAAGGAGCGATCGCCAAGCAAAAATCTTAGCCCTATATTCCCCCTTCCCACCTCAAAATGGCTGGAATCAGCAGTAAAAATCTGCTCCAGTGCTTGGGGTTGACTAAAATACACCAGATGGTTATCTGAGTGAACACTCCTGATTGTGAAAGTGTCACCATAGATTTTGGCAAAATCATCCACATATTTGACTGGTTGGCTAATAAACTTGATCATTCTTAGCCAGCGCGGCATTTGAGGCCCATTAGGCAGATTGTAAGTAGTTGTCATCGGACTTTGTGGAGTTAATTGCTTCTGAATTTTATTGTTACGAGTTTTCATGTTACTTATAGGTTACAGAAAGCTGTATATTCATCATTGGGGACTAGGGACTGGAGACTGGGGCTGAAAAAGAAAACAAAGAGGAAATAATAACTCTTGTACAGACGCGATTAGTCGCGGCTCTCTCAACTCAGCACTCAAAACTCAAAACTCAGCACTAAAGAGGCAGCATCGGAACGCAAACAGTGCCAAAAATCATCGCTATTCTTAACGGTAAAGGAGGAGTCGGTAAAACGACTACCGCAGTCAATCTGGCTGCAAACTTTGCGAAGAAAAAAAAGGTGCTGTTGATTGACGCAGATATTCAAGGTTCTGCTAGTTGGTGGTTTGGGCGCAGTCAACAGGGAATGGGATTTGATTTATCTCAAGAAACTGATCCTACACTTTTAAGTGATTTAGGAAAGATAACAGGTTACGATTTAGTAGTGGTGGATACACCTCCCGCCCTACGCTCTGAAGCATTAGTGGCGGTAGTTGCGATCGCAAATTATCTAGTTTTGCCTACACCCCCAGCCGCAATGGATTTAGCAATCCTCGTGGAAACAGTCAAGGAAGCCGTCATCCCCGTGGGAACCCCCCATCGGGTATTGCTTACCAAAGTCGATACGCGCAGTCTTGGGGAAGCGCAAGAAGCAAAAAACACTCTCACTCGCTTAGGTATTCCTACTTGTAATACCTTTATCCGTGCTTATAAAGCTCATGAACGAGCAGCACTAGAAGGTGTAGCGATTACTCAATGGCGAGGAGGAAACGCACGGGAGGCGGAATTAGACTACCGCCGTGCAGCTGATGAATTACAGCGTGATTGGAGAAAAGAATAATGGCTAGGAAACAAAGTCTCTCTGACTTACTACAAGAAGAGGCACAAAAATTTACACCCCCAGAAGGTGAATCTGCGATCGAAGTTACAGCAGAAAAAATTGTCGAAGAACAAGCTTCAGATGATGAAGAATCGTTAGGACAACCACTTGAGCCAACTTCTACTAAGCGCACAAGTCCTACTAAGGCTGATTTAGAAGCAACTGTCAAAGAATTGACAAGTAATCTAGAAACAAGCCACAAAAAAGAAGCATCTCTAGGACAAGAAATTACTGATTTGCAATCAAAGTTATCTAAGCAAAAAACCTTTGCATCAGAGCAAACATCATTACTAGAACAGCTAACAAAAGAACTTGAAGAAACAAAAAAAACAGCACTGCAACTTGCAGAAGCAAATTCCCAGCTTATAGAAGAAATTAAGACTTTAAAACAAGCAGCCGAAGAAAAATCTCAACTCGCTGTAGCTGTCAAAGAAACTAGTGCGATCAAACCAGTAAAAGACCACTACAATCCACTTAACTACAAGAAATCACATCGGTCATCGGAAACACTAGCTCAAAATCAACCACAAAATCAACCAAATGAGTATCCTGATAGTTCTAATGAGATGTGGTTACTTGACTAGTACAAGAAGGCAAAAGTAAAAAGACAAAAGTAAAAAGAATGCTTATTTTGTGAGCTTTCTGGCTATTTTAAATAGGTGGTTTATTTACGCCGTGTTGTACTAGAGCAAATATACTTGGCGATTTCTCCTCGCAGCGACACAAACTTAAGTCCGCCCAGGCGGACTCCGCCCAAACAGGAATTCACCTGATGGTAATTACTCGCTCTACTTTGGGGCGATTCGTTTAAATAACTTAAACTCTAACTAGTGCGATCGCTCACTGTATTTACGACAGCGGCACGATAAAATTCTAAAACCATAATCGTACTAAAAGGTCTAAATGGCAGAAACACTATTCTTCAACGCCTTACGGGAAGCCATTGACGAAGAAATGGCGCGTGATTCCAGCGTATTCGTTCTCGGTGAAGATGTTGGACACTACGGCGGTTCCTATAAAGTTACCAAAGACCTGTACCAAAAATATGGCGAACTCCGCGTTCTAGACACTCCCATCGCTGAAAATAGCTTTACAGGCATGGCCGTGGGAGCAGCAATGACTGGGTTACGTCCCATCATTGAAGGCATGAATATGGGCTTTTTATTGCTCGCCTTCAACCAAATAGCCAACAACGCTGGAATGCTACGCTATACCTCTGGCGGTAACTTTAAAATTCCGATGGTAATTCGCGGCCCTGGCGGTGTTGGAAGACAGCTAGGCGCAGAACATTCCCAACGATTAGAAACTTACTTTCAAGCTGTGCCAGGGTTGAAAATTGTTGCCTGCTCCACACCAAGAAACGCCAAAGGACTACTGAAATCCGCTATCCGCAATGATAATCCAGTGTTGTTCTTTGAACACGTTCTGCTTTACAACTTAAAAGAAGATTTACCAGAAGAAGAATACTTACTACCTCTGGATAAAGCAGAAATTGTCCGTCCAGGAAAAGATGTGACAATTATTACTTACTCACGGATGCGCCATCATGTGGTGCAAGCAGTAAAAACTCTTGAAAAACAAGGATACGATCCAGAAGTTATCGATTTAATATCTCTCAAACCATTAGATTTTGATACCATTGGTGCATCAATACGTAAAACTCATAAAGTCATTGTTGTGGAAGAATCCATGCGAACTGCGGGTATTGGAGCAGAAGTTATCGCTTCCATAAACGATCGCTTATTCGATGAATTAGATGCGCCAGTACTGCGGCTTTCCTCCCAAGATATTCCCACACCCTATAACGGCAACCTGGAGCGACTGACAATTGTCCAACCAGAGCAAATAGTAGAAGCCGTGCAAAAAATGGTAGCGTTGCGAGTTTAGGGATTGGGGACTGGGGACTGGGGACTGGTAACTGGTGACTGGTGACTGGGGAGGAGTAAGAGAAGAATAACAATACCCAATACCCAATACCCAATACCCAATCCCCGATCCCCAGTACCCAATACTTGCTCATAACTCCTCAAAAGAGCGCTATTATAGCGTTTGTCAGTTGCGAGTTATGGTATGCAAAGACAGCGATCGCTATTAATTTTGATTTTAGTCCTGATAATCGCCGCGATTACGGTGATTTCAACAATTCCGATACCCCTGGGACTGGATTTGCGCGGAGGTTCACAGCTCACAATTCAGGTGAAACCATCAGCAGATGTTCCCAAAATCACCGACCGAGAATTGGAAGGTGTAAAGAAAGTTGTCGAAGGCCGGATTAATGGTCTGGGTGTTTCTGAACCAGTGATCCAAACAGTCGGTGCAGATAAAATATTGGTGCAACTACCAGGAGTAAACGATCCAGAGCAAGCTGAACGGGTGCTAGGGGGTACGGCACAGTTAGAATTTCGTACCCAAAAGGCAAATACAGAAACTCAACTACTTGCTTTTCAAGCATCTAGAGCCGAATTGAAAGCCAAGCAAGAAGAGTTGAAAAAGAGTGCAGACAAAGCAGCAATTGTCAAGAATCAAGAAGATTTAAAGAAAAATAATCAAGCGATCGCAGAATTGTTTGAAAGCACCAATCCACCCCTAATTGGCAAATACCTCAAGGATGCTTATGGTGAACCCACTCAAGGTAACAACTGGAATGTTGCCATTCGCTTCGACCAAAAGGGTGGTGAACTGTTTACCAATTTAACGAAAAATCTCGCCGGGACTGGGCGTAGCATTGGTGTTTTTTTGGACAATGAACTGATCAGCGCCCCTACCGTGGGTATAGAATTTGCCGCCACTGGTATTACTGGTGGTTCTGCCGTGATCACAGGACGATTTACCGCCCAACAAGCCAATGACTTAGGCGTACAACTACGCGGTGGCGCATTACCCGTACCAGTAGAAATTGCAGAAAGGCGGACAGTTGGAGCAACTTTGGGTAGAGATAGTATTCAAAGCAGTATTTATGCTGGGGTCGGTGGTTTGACTTTAGTATTAATATTCATGGTGGTTTACTATCGCCTACCAGGATTAATTGCGGATGTATCACTAGTGATTTATTCCCTCTTAACTTGGTCAACCTTTGCTTTATTAGGTGTCACCCTAACTTTGCCAGGAATTGCTGGTTTTATTCTCAGTATTGGGATGGCAGTTGATGCCAATGTGCTAATTTTTGAAAGGACACGAGAAGAATTGCGGGCGGGTAAATCTCTGTATCGTTCTGTGGAATCTGGTTTTTATCGGGCATTTTCTAGTATTTTAGATAGCAACGTCACTACATGGATTGCTTGTGCTGCCCTGTTTTGGCTGGGGTCTGGTTTAGTCAAAGGCTTTGCTCTTACCTTAGCTTTGGGGGTAGCTGTAAGTATGTTTACAGCAATTACCTGTAGTCGGACATTGCTGTTTTTGGCAATTTCAATTCCTTCTTTGCGGAAGACAGAACTTTTCTGTCCAAACCTGCCAGCAGCGAATAAGGCAGAGGTGACTCCATGAAACTGCATATAAACAAATCGCGATCGCTTTGGTGGAGTATTTCTGCCGCGATCATTCTTGCTGGTATCATCTCAATGGTGATTTCTTGGCAACAACCCAATATTCACGCACCCCTACGCCCCGGTTTAGATTTTATCGGTGGTACGCGGTTGCAGTTTGTTCGAGATTGTACCAAACCTGGTAACTGCGACAAACCAATTAATATCAACGCTGTCCGGGAAGTAGCAAAAGCGCAGGGACTAGGTGATAGTAGTATCCAACTTGTCTCCGAAAATGGTGCAGAAAATGGTGTACTAATTCGGTCAAAAGATTTGACTGTCGATCAGCGTACCAAGTTACAAAACGCTTTGAGCCAAGAAATCGGCGTTTTTGACCCGCAAAAAAACCAGATTGACTCCGTTGGCCCCACCTTGGGAAAAGAACTGTTTACATCCGGGGTATTAGCTCTGATAGTTTCCTTCATCGGTATTACTATCTATATGAGCTTCCGCTTTCAGTTAGATTATGCTGTGTTTGCGATCGTTGCCCTATTCCACGATATCTTGATTACAATTGGGGCTTTTTCAATTTTGGGTTTGGTGGCAGGTATCGAAGTAGATAGCCTGTTTATCGTCGCCTTACTGACCATCACAGGTTTCTCAGTCAACGACACAGTGGTGATTTACGATCGCATCCGGGAAACCATTAAAATCCATCCTGAACAGCCGATTGCCGAAATAGTAGATGATGCAGTTAACCAAACCCTCACAAGATCAATCAACACAACCTTAACCGTATTACTGACATTATCTGCAATCTTTCTATTTGGCGGAGAAACACTGAAAAACTTTTCCCTGGCTTTGATTATTGGCTTCACGATGGGGGCTTATTCGAGTATTTTCATCGCTAGTACGCTGCTTACCTGGTGGCGAGAGTACAGGGGTAAATCCCAGGTGGTAGACAGTCCTGATTCGATTGATACTTCTCCCACTTCTCAGGATAGTTAAACTTGTGTATATTTCAGAATTGGGTGAAAGCATTTTGAATGGCTCACCCACGCCTTGCAATTTTATTCCCCTATGGATCAACCGGAAGAACCATTAACTACTGTCCCAGACTTTGAGAAATCTGACCCATCGTTTGTTCAACAAGTACAAAGGCTACATCAACTGACAGTATATGGCAGGTGGCTGTTTGTGGGCTGTTTATGGCTCACCATTGCGCCTGTCTCCTTGTGGGGTTTACGTACAGAAATTGCTCTGTGGGAACAATATTTTACCTGGGTGGCAGTGAGATTTGGATTATTCTATCATCCACTGTCTACCTTTGGTCTCGCCTTTTGTCTGGGGATGACTGCTGCGGTTTTAGTTTGGCAAAGTCGGAATATTCTACTCGGACTACCACAGCAGGAAAAACAACGTTTAGAAAAACAAGTTTATCGGATACGTCAGCAGGGAGAAACTCATCCTTTATGGAAGTGGGTTTGTCGTTAAATTTTCTTTCTCGTTGCATATACATAGACACGTACAGCAATTTCTAGCAAAATGTGACTTAAATATACAAAGATAGTGCCAAAAGTGGATGCCATACATGAACGATCTTCAGATTCAATTTAGCGATCGCAAGTCTGAAATTGACCTTTACCAACTCCAAGAACTGTTAAACGTTTCCGCTTTCTGGGCAAAGGGACGCAGTATTGAGGATTTAGGAATAGCTATTGCCAACAGTGAGCCAGTGATTTCTGTTTGCCTTCGCGATCGACTCATTGGCTTTGCCAGAGCAACATCTGATGGCATATATCGCGCCACAATTTGGGATGTTGTGATTCATCCAGAGTATCAACATAGTGGGTTGGGCAGCAATTTAGTAGAAACCGTTTTGAATCATCCCCGAATGAGGTTTGTTGAGCGTGTTTACCTGATGACTACTCACCAGCAGGGTTTCTACGAAAAAATTGGTTTTCAACCCAACACTACCACTACGATGGTGCTACACAACCTAGCTAACCGTGTTTTTGTTGCTGCTACAGAAGTTCAGCTTCAGGAATCACCGAAACAGTTCCAAGCAATGAGCGCTGAGTACTGAGTATAAAAACTGTAGTAGTCGTAGGGTAGTGAAGAGGCAAGATTTCGTCTCTACGACTCAGCACTATTCGCTAGGGGGATAGATATTTGTAATCTGGTAAGTTGCTGAAGTGGTTCCTTGACAATGGTAGAAGGCAGAATTTCTAACTTTCCTCCCATAACTTCCACCAAAGTCTGATTGATTAATAGCCTCATTCCTGGAGAAAGAGCAGTGTTCTTTTCGTCAACCTGGGTCGGTATATTTTCAGATTTGAGCAAATCAATTGGCTCGCTCCAGGATATAACATGGGTTGGTACATCCAGCCAAATATTTATAAGATTATTTGTAGGTATGGTGCTACTAGAAATACAGATGCTACCTTCCTCCATCTGAGCAATAGCAGTATCTATTAAACTTATTAAGACTTGGCGGAGCCAGAGGTAATCTGTCAAAACATAAATTTCTGGATCGGCGGGTAATAATTGCAAGGGAAAATTGCGATTTGCCGCCAGCATATAAGTTAAGTCATGAACCTCCTCCAAAATTTGGGCTAAAGGTCTAGGCTGAATATCTAATTTATTGGTACCATGTTCAGCTCTAGCAACGTTGAGAATTTCATCCATCAGCTTCAGCAGTTTTAGCGTTCGCTCATGAGCTTGGGCAATAAATTCTCGCTCTTCAGCTGGATTTTCACACAAATCTGACAAAATTAACTGATGTAAGCCAATTAGACCATTAAAAGGCGATCGCAATTCATGAGTAGTCCGCGCCAAAAAACCAGCTTTAAACAGGCTCATTTCCCTTGCCATCAGGTATGCTAGCTGCGTTTGCTGTAGCTGTTGCGATATTGGTGGCGTATCCTGTTTAGCTAATGGCGCAACTGGGGATGAACTAGATGAAACATTAGGCGATGCCTGCGGCAGGCGTAGCCATCGCCCAAATAACTGACGGAAAACCATACCTAGTACTATTCCTACTCCTAGATATATCCAGTTGCTCCAATTCATATCTGGCAATTATTAACCTGCTAAAGTTTCAGATTTCTCTGTTGTTAAAACCAAGAAAACAACATTATAGCCACCTATATCTGGTTATCACTCGAAACCTCTAACTCGATCGCCCCTTGCCGCAAAATCTGCCAATTTATCCCTGTCCATTTCGCAACAGTGGAAGGTACACCTATCCCCGACATTTCACCCTGGCATTCTGTTGTTGCTAAAGTCAGAACTTGAGGAAACTGAGTCTCAATTTCTGCCATTGTTTGTAAAGGCGGCTGACCGGAAAAATTGGCGCTAGTGGTGGCAAGAGGACCTGTTTGGGCCAAAATAGATTGAGCGATCGCACTTTTCGGTACTCGAATCCCAATTGTTGTTGGATCAATGGGATTCATAACTTTTGGTAAGCGTTCACTCGCTGGCAAAACTAATGTCAGCCCTCCTGGCCAATATTTATCTGCTAGTTCTTGCCAAACTTTATACTCATTCTCACTACCTTTGACATATAGCCACAAATCTTCAGCCCTAGCAGCCATCAAAATCAAAGGTTTATCTTGACTGCGTTGCTTTGCCGCAAAAATTAATGCTGCTTTTTCTGGTATAGCTGCAAGTGCAGGAACAGTATCAGTGGGAAAACTCACCAACAAGCCAGCGCGTGCGCCAACTATTAGGTCTGTGAGGGAAACTTGCGTCACGTCGCTTCGCTCCGAATTCAAAATTCAAAATTCAAAATTCAAAATTAATGATCCCCATAAATAAATTTTCTCCCCTTGCCTCTTCGTTGAACGCTTCGCCCTAACTTCTATAAGCTAGGGCAAAGCGTTCAATTCCAGCTAAGTCCGTGTGAATTTGAATATTGCAATAATTACCTTGATTTCGCAAAAGTTCTTGCACTGTATCGGCTTGTCCAGCCATCATCTCAATTAGCCACACGCCGCCAGGTTGCAAATAACTAGGAGAGATTTCTATCAAATGGCGAATGCAATCTAAGCCATCAGCGCCACCATCCAAAGCTAGATGCGGTTCATGGTTAACTACTTCTGGTTGCAAAGTAGGTAAGGTGCTGGTGGGAATGTAAGGAGGGTTGGACACCATACCACTGAACTGACCTTTGAGGAATGCCAGTGGCTCCCACCAGGAACCTTGATAAAATTTAATCCGGTCAGCAAAACCCAAATTATCGGCGTTGGTTTGAGCGATCGCTAAAGCTTCAACACTGTAATCAACTGCATGAATTGTGGCTTTTGGCAAGACATCTGCTAATCCCAGAGCGATCGCTCCACTGCCAGTACCTAAATCTGCCCAGTTTCCTGAAGTATTGCTAGCAGATGCTTTAGCTAAATCAATTAAGCACTCTGTCTCTGGTCTGGGAATTAAAACCGCACTCGACACCACAATTTTAAAATTACGCCAAGGTGTAACTCCCGTAATATATTGCACTGGTAAGCGGTCATTTAATCGCCTTTGCCATAGTTGTTCTAATTCTTCTAGCGGCAATTGCAGCTGAATTTGTGGCGAGTTTTTAAAAGACTCCAAACGCAGCGCCAAGCGGTCTAAGCCAGCCACCTCTAAAAGTAGCCAATCTACCTCCGTTGGTGGAACATCAGTGGCGATCGCTGCTTCGAGAGCTGCATTTCGCCACTGCCAAAGTTGTAAACCAGAAACTATCAGATGTTTCTCCCCCATACCTCAACCCTGGAGCGCATAACCGTTATTTTTTCGGGGCGGGCGCAGCAGCAGGTGATTGGTTCGGAGCCAGCGATCGAATGAAGTTGATCGACTCCCGTGATGGATACAGAACAATTTTATTGATACTAGGATCGTTGCTGCTATTGAGAGCTTCTAGAACACCGTACAAATCCACCACCTGAATTTCAGTGTTGTCTCCTTCCTTGGGCACGGCTTTTTTGAATTCGTCTAACAGAGCGACTGCTTGCTCTTTCTCAAAAAAGAAAGGGATGTAGCGCTCACTGCCTTTGGCCACGGGAATAGTTAGATAGCTATTATCTTTCTTAAATTTGGGTACAAATAAGGGAATACCGTTGAATTGCTCCGCTTTTTTACCACTTTGACTTAGCATACTTGTTGCCGAGGCTACCTGCTGTTGCGTCGGTACTAAAGTATAAATTACGGAGTCGGGTTTCTTTTTGCTTTCTTGTACTATTTTGTAGTAGTCTGCCAGGGACAAGGGTCTAACCTGTAGGGTGCTTGCCAACTGGGGATTTTCTTTTTTGAGCCGATTGTCCAGGAATTTTTGAGCATCTTGCTTACTAATAAAAAATCCTACTTGTGAGATCGGCTTGGATGCGTTACTTCTCGAAAGAACTACAAATTCGCCCTTGGGATTGGTGAGTGTGAATACAGGTACTTCTTGGAGCTTTTTCACTACCTGATCTTGTGGCAATGCGATCGCCTCTAAATTGCCCATTCCTGGTAAATTGCCTATTCCTGAAAGCCCTGTGAAAAATACACTGCCAGCTATACTCAATGTTGCGCCCAAGCGAATAAATGATTTCATGACTGCTCCTCGCATCAATATTCTAATTAAATTAAACAAATGGTTGGATTTGCACAGCACCAACTAGCTTTAGTTATATAGCAATCTATTTGAGTTGTGAAAAATTCATTGTGCGCGTTGAGGTTGAGTGAGCCTCAACGGTCAAAATCCAATATTACCCAACTATTTAGGCTTGCTAGGGTACCGTTTTCACAAACTGGCTGTGCTAACGTTCTGTTTTTCTGAGTTTTGCTTCGCTATTCACCGCGAAATGCGGTAGATGCCTGTTATACGTCTTTTCAAAGAGTGAAAAGCCTCTCCATCTCTAGTACCTTGGAGATGATAAATGCCATTCTATCGGCTTTTTCTAATATTGGGTGACGCTATTACTTAATAAATCGTTCCATCTCCCATTGGTTTAATAATATATTCTCAAATTTATACAAATCTCAGTGTCAGGAATATATTACTGCTTAAGAAGTAAATTTACTTATTAGGCTTCAATAGCCAACCTCACAGAAAGACAGCCTAACTACTTTTCTCCGTAAAAACATGCAATTTAACTGCACATCTTAACAAAAAAACCTAGTTAGTCAGTCCTAGTTGCTAAATATACTAATTAAATTTATTAATTCAATCGGGATGACAGGATTTGAACCTGCGGCATCCTGCTCCCAAAGCAGGCGCGCTACCAAGCTGCGCTACATCCCGGCTATGCTTATCTACTTTTTTGGTTTTGTATTAACTTAACCATCAAAGCGATCGCGCTTTCAAAAAGGCATTAATCTAATTATATCAGATGTTACGACTTATGCTTAATATTTTTTATATTCTGCCAAGACGAACTAAATTACATCTTTAACACTGATCAAGGTTTTTCCGCCGACTTAGTTTTACAAGATATATACTTGCTAGTTCGTCGGCTAAACCTTGTCAAACCAAACCAAAATAATAGATTTGTACTACTATACCTGATTTTATTGTGCTAATCGGGTTTTATTTGGATTGAGTGCTAGTGAGGATACCAGAACATACCTTTGATGCCTTCTGGATCAGCCATAAACCCCATAGTTCGGTAGAAATCTACAACATGGGGGTCGGCGAAGAGAGTGACATTACTAATTTCCTCACTTCTAAGTTTTTTGAGAACGTATTTCATCAGCGCCTTGCCCAATCCTTGACTTTGAAAGTCTGGGTGAACTACCACATCCCAAATAGTGGCATTAAAAGCGTGATCTGAAGTAGCACGGGCAAAACCAATGAGCCGCTTTTGGTTTCCTCTCACTTGCCACATTGAGGCGACGAGAAAACTATGCTCAATAGCTTTTTTTACTTTTCTTAGAGGACGACGTGACCAACCAACTGCATCACAGAGTTCTTCTAGCTCATACAGGTCAATGTCTCGTTCCGTACTAAAGACGATCCGAGCCTCCTTTGAAGAAGCTTCGCTAATGCCACTGGGGCTAGAGTTGCCCGCAGTTCCTGCTGTATGCTCTTCAAAGAGGTTTGTCCTAGTTGTCGCTACAGATTCAGGAGTACTAAACCAAGTTTTCCAAAAACCCATGCCAACGTGGTTCGGGTAGTATAACTGAATTGGTTTCCACTCTTAAGAGTGTTGATTCACGTTTAACATAGCTATCCCCATTGACTACCCCTTACACTCAAAGTTTTTCGGTTGCTTTCGGGATTTGCAATGGTAACAGCGAATTAGAGCGTGTTTCACACCAATCATTTTCAACTTTAGCATTTTGTTGTAAAGGGTAGGGAAAATTCATAAAAAGGGAAGGATATAAGTAATTCAAAATTCAAAATTCAAAATTCAAAATGGAAAAACCTAATCCTGACAATTGCTCGTATAGAGCTTAAATGCACGTTAGCTTAGGAGTGTATTGTATACAAAGGATTGGGTATGGAAGATTGGGTATGGAAGATTAGGGATTAGGGATTAGTTATTCTCCCTTGTCTCCCAGTCCTCACTCCCAAGTTCCAAGTCCCCAGTCCCCAGTCCCCAGTCCCCAACCCCCAACACCCAGTCCCCAGGTGACGAAAGCAAGCGAGTCTTACCCTTAACAATGGCTTCTGGTTTAAAATCTTCTACACTGGAACTCCTAAAGCGCTTTAACCGAGCGTTTCCCCAGTTTTATGAGCAATTCGTCAGTAGTGAAATTCAACTGCAAAATTTGCGGCTAGCCTACCGTCTCTATAAAACTAGACGCGCTGTGATTGAACTGAAACCGGAAGGTAGCAAAAGTGCCTTGCATTTTGCTTACCGCAACCAGTCTTTTCTCCTCAGCGATATTTTTGGTGTACTAGCAGCTTATGGTTTGACTATCCACGGTCTAAGTCTATACGGTCAGATCCGTCCGCCAATGTTAGTTTTTATCAAACTATTGGTGTCTCGTGGTAGTAAAGCCTTGACCGATAAAACCGCAGAAAATGTCTGTCGTGCCATTCGTGAGGCTTTAGGAGGTCGGTTTGAGGTAGAAGAGATGCTGGCAGTAGAATTCAATCTTGATACTGGTTTAGAGCAGGTACAAACTGAGTTTTATGTCGATCCGGTCTTTCATCTCCCGGCCCTAGTGATTGAAGCCGATAATCAACCAGGATTATTCTACAAAGTGATGTACGCCATCTGGCAAGAAGACCTTTTGGTAGTCAATGCCAATTTACTGGTTTGGCGCGGACGTACACGGCTAATTCTCTACTTGTTGGGGCCGAATGAAAGCCTCATTCCTGAATATCTAGGTCACAAGATTGCTGAAGGGGTACGACAGAGGTTGCTGGGTAAATGAAAAAAGTAAGTAGTTATGAGTTATGAGTTAAAAATTAATAACTTCTCACTCCTAACTTCTAACTCTCTTCCTATTCCGTATTTAGTCGCACTCGCCCTTAAGGGTACGATATAAGTATGGCAACTATCGAAATCTTGGGCGTTCCACACGCATACGAGCTAACGGCTCCCACTTCCTGCCCCCATGCTTTAGTATTTATCCACGGTTGGCTAAATAGCCGTGGATATTGGCAACCTGTGATTTCCCGCCTATCAGATGATTTGCAGTGCCTTTCCTATGATTTGCGGGGTTTTGGTGAATCGCAATCCCAGGTAAAAACCGATTTTAGTCGAACACAAACGTCTTTGAGCCTAACGCCCGTCTCCAGTAGTGCGGTTGGCTCACCAATGGAATCTCTTTATACTCCTGCTGCTTATGCTCAGGATTTAGCAGTTCTTCTGAAACAGCTAAATATCACCAGTGCTTGGCTAATTGGTCACTCATTGGGTGGAACGATCGCTCTTTGGGGAGCAGATCAAATACCTGAGTGTGTTAAGGGTGTGATCTGTATCAACGCTGGCGGTGGTATTTACCTCAAAGAAGCCTTTGAGCAGTTTCGCTCGGCGGGTCAGAAATTTTTGCAAATCCGTCCGCGCTGGCTGTCCCAAGTGCCTTTGATTGATTTGCTGTTTACCAGAGCTAGTGTAGTTCGTCCTTTGGAGCGCTTTTGGGCACGTCAGCGGGTAATTGATTTCGTCGTGGCTGACCCAGAGGCGGCTCTGGGAACTCTGTTAGATTCCACAACGGAAGAAGAAATCAATCGTTTACCTGAGCTAGTATCCCAACTGAAACAGCCGGTTTATTTTTTGGCTGGTGCGGAAGACAAGGTTATGGAACCCAAGTATGTGCGCCATTTAGCTAGCTTTCACAGACTGTTCCAATATTGTGGTGACAATGTTCTGGAAATTCCTAATTGCGGACACCTGGCTATGTTGGAACAGCCGGATGCTGTGGCTGATCGCATCCGGGCGATAGTCAACAGTTATAGGGTATAGGGTATAGGGCATTGGTAGTTACAAATAACAAATGACCAATGACTACTCAATAGGTTGATACAACTTCATCACCTGAGTGAGCGCTAACCTAGACTCAACGCCTAGTGTGAGGGGGGATGTATGACCACGGGATAGATGGTCAGCGGCGGCACAGCCAATCATGGCGGCGTTATCGGTACAGAATTTTAGAGGGGGGAATAGGACGCGTAGGTTGTGTTTAATGGCGGCGGCTTGGAGGTTTTTTCTTAAGCCGCTATTTGCTGCTACACCGCCACCAATGGCGATTGTGTCTAGACGATAGTCTAGGGCACAGGCGATCGCTCTTTTGGTTAGCGATCGCGCTACGGTATCCTGAAAGCTAGCTACTACATCTGCTACTGGTACTTGTCCACCATCTTTTTCTAACTGCTGCACTAAACGCAATACAGCCGTTTTTAACCCACTAAAACTCGTGTCATAACGATGAAACCCCCCGCCAGGTAGAGAAACTTTTCCTTCTGGTAAAGCAAAGGCTTGAGGATTCCCCTGTTGTGCCAACTTGTCAATCACTGGGCCACCGGGATAACCTAGCTTTAGCAATCGCGCCACTTTATCAAAGGCTTCACCCGCTGCATCATCACGAGTTTGTCCCAGGGTTTCGTATTTACCACAATCTTTGACATAAATCAAGCTTGTATGTCCGCCTGAAACCAGTAAGCTAAGGAAAGGGGGATTTAAAGTTGATTCGCTCAAGTAAGTTGCGTAAATGTGACCTTCGAGGTGATGAACTCCCAAAAATGGCTTGTTGTGTACCATCGCTAGGGTTTTGGCAGCAGTTAACCCCACCAATAACGCTCCTACAAGTCCAGGGGCGCAAGTGGCGGCAATAGCGTCAATTTGTCCCCAGTCTAGTTGGGCTTGCTCTAGGGCTTGTGCGATCGCAACATTTATCGTTTCCAAGTGCTGGCGAGACGCGACTTCTGGCACTACCCCACCATACTGCTGATGGACTGGAATTTGTGAGGCTACGATACTACTGCAAACTTTACGATTGTTAACAATTGCGACGGCTGTTTCATCACAACTGGTTTCTATTGCTAAAACGGTTGTCATTTCTTGAGTGCTGAGTCCTGAATCCTGAGTCCTGAATAGTGGAGAGAAAATCTTGCTTCTTTACTACCCTACAACAACAATTCTTATACTCAGCACTCGTTACTCAGCACTCAGCACTAATTTTGGTTGAGAAGCTTTAACTTTTATTTACTTAAACTTTACTCGGTTCCCACCCAAGAGTATGATGACTTCCTAGTTATGCAAATAAACAGACTGTACAAGCCGCTTCGTTTTGTACAAAAAACTTCTTGTTTTGTAATAAAAGGAAACAACTCTATGCGACGATTGTTTGCTTTGATGTTAGCGATTAGTCTTTGGTTCAACTTTGCTCCCCCAGCGCAGGCTTTAGGAGCTAATTTGACACCGTGCAAGGACAATCCCGCTTTCCAAGAGCTAGCAGCTAATGCCCGTAATACCACCGCTGACCCCCAATCAGGGAAAAAGCGGTTTGAACGTTATTCTCAGGCGTTGTGCGGCCCTGAAGGATACCCTCACTTGATTGTTGATGGTCGTCTAGATCATGCTGGTGACTTTTTGATCCCTAGCATTCTGTTTCTATATATTACTGGTTGGATTGGTTGGGTAGGTCGTGCCTATTTACAAGCAATCAAAAAGGAATCTGACACTGAACTAAAGGAAATCCAAATCGATCTTGGTTTGGCACTACCGATAATAGCGTCAGGCTTTGCTTGGCCAGCAGCAGCAGTCCAAGAATTTCTCTCTGGAAAATTAGCAGCCAAAGATTCAGAAATCCCCATTTCCCCACGCTAAATCAGCTTAACTAATTCATTCGTTTAGGAGACTAAATTCATGGCAGACAAAGGCGACCAATCATCTTATTTGATTAAATTCATTTCCACGGCACCTGTGGCAGCTACCATCTGGCTGACGATTACAGCAGGTATTTTGATTGAATTTAACCGCTTTTTCCCCGACCTCCTTTTTCACCCACTGTCATAAGTGTCTAATGGGATTTAGGACAGTTTAATGAATGTCTTGTTTTTTGCCTAATATTGTGTAGTTGATATATTCAGCTTCATTAGGTAGAATTATCACCAAAATAGGCGGCAAAAATAGTTTTTTGAAACTCGTGATACTGTTTACAGATCGCGAGTTTCACAGGTTTTAAACAAGCTAAATTAATTTTTCTAAACTTCCTAGTTAAAAGACATCTTTAGCTACAATTATTATTAATATAAAAATGCCACCATTTTAATTTAGAGGCGAACCTAAAATATGGCACAAGCAGTAGATGCATCAAAGAATCTCCCTGGCGATCCCAGAAATCGGGAAGTTGTTTTTCCCGCATTCGGCGATCCGCAGATTGGTAACCTAGAAACCCCGGTTAATTCTTCTCCCTTGATCAAGGGATTCATCAATAATTTACCTGCCTATCGTCCAGGTCTGACTCCTGCCAGACGTGGTTTAGAAGTTGGTCAAGCTCATGGTTACTGGCTATTTGGCCCCTTTGCCAAATTAGGCCCACTACGGGACACAGATAACGCTAACTTAGCTGGGTTACTGGCAGCCATCGGTCTGGTTGTTCTTCTGACCGGCGCTCTATCTCTGTATTCCAGTAGCAACCCTGGCAAAGCACTTCCTAGTGTTACCGTACCCAAGCCTCCAGCAGATGCTTTTAATTCTAAAGAAAGCTGGAATAACTTCGCCAGTTCTTTCTTGATTGGTGGTATTGGTGGTGCAGTAGTCGCTTACTTTTTGACTAGTAATTTGGCACTAATTCAAGGTCTATTTGGTTAATTATTAGGAGTTAGGAGTTAGGAGTTAGAAGTTTAAATTCAGAATTTCTAACTCTTAACTCCTAACTTATTTAAACAAAACCGCTTCAATATCATTTAGAGCAGTCTCAAAATCGTCATTAACGATTTGAATATCAAATTCACCTGCGGCTTGAATTTCTTCTTGGGCGCGGAGTAGACGACGGGCGATCGCTTCTTCAGAGTCTTGGGCACGAGAGCGTATCCGTTTTTCTAATTCATCGAAGGAAGGCGGTAATATAAAAATGCTGAAGCCACTGGGGAAGGAAGCACGAATTTGTCTTGCTCCTTCTAGTTCAATTTCTAGCACTACCAACTTACCAGAATTAATTTGGTTAAGTACAGCTTCACGGGGAGTGCCGTAATAGTTACCAGCAAATTCTGCCCATTCTAAAAATTCACCTTCCGCAACTAGTTGTTCAAACTTACTGCGGCTGATAAAGTAATAACTTTTGCCATCGATTTCTCCTGGACGGGGAGAACGAGTCGTCACGGATACAGAATAATAGAGTTCTGGATGACGTTGTAGGAGCGATCGCATTAAAGTCCCTTTACCAACCCCACTGGGGCCAGTTAAAACAATTAATCTGCCTAAATGTAAGCACTCTTCGGTAGTAGCACTATTCTGGATCGGTAAAACTGGCATCATCCCTTCAACCTGTGAATCAATCAATAGATATTATTCATTAGTCTTGTGTTCCTGGCCAAGTCCACTAGTGACTAAAGAATTTGTAGCAAGAGTGACAGAAAACTTGTCTAATTCATACATTACGTTGATACGGTGCGAATAGAAGTAGGATTGCTAATTTACTTGTTAGTAGTCTACCAAAGCAATAGGTATCAAAAAATTTGACAAAACAAAAAAACTTTTCCCTACTCCCTAGTAGAGACGCGATTAATCGCGTCTCTCCCCACCTTCACCAAGCAATTTTGGGTTGGTCGAGTACTAGTCAATTATCTACAGTTTGATGATCGCGGGAAATTACAAAGCGATTTGCTACCGTTTCTGGCTGAATCGCTGACAGTATTACGTGGTTGGAATCAGTGATAATTACAGCTCTAGTCCGACGACCGTAAGTTGCATCAATCAGTTGATTTTTGTCCCTTGCTTCGGTAATAATCCGCTTAATTGGGGCCGACTCTGGACTGACAATGGCAACTACTTTGTTGGCAGATACGATGTTACCAAAGCCGATGTTGATTAATTGAATGTCCATAAAAAAACTGACGCTAAACGCGGTTTGAGAAGCTTGAAATAAACTTATACTCATGTTATCGCCAAAAAACAGGAGTTACAACGCTTAAATTCAAGCAAGTCTTTGTTTTTAAATAATGTCTGTTTTTTTTAGCTATTTATTAGCTATTTTTGCTGAAAATCTTCCTAAAGATATAGGTGCAATTCTACTGATACAAGCTAGCTAGATGATGTACATTTATTTTGTTTTAAATAAGTATCTGACTCAGAAATTGATGACGATCAAAATTGATTAGAACAGTCTCGCTCTAACTTTATTAGCTCAGTACAATATCAGTGCAGTTCAATGTACATGACTCAACTGACATGAAGTTAAATTTTGTCTCCCATATTAACAGTACGCATTCTGCGTACACTTCCAGCTTGACAATCGCGCAACCAAGCTTTAATTCCTTGGGCAATAGTACCGTTACTACTATCGCGTGGTGGGGATAGTGGCTGCTTTTCAGGATGGGAACTAGTTTGAGAAAACATCATCACTAGTTGCCAACCACTTTTAGTTTTAGTCAACAACAACCAGTGGAATTGTTGCAATTCTAACGCTTTCTTTCCTATATACTGGCGCTCCAAGGTTGTAAAGAAAACTTGCTCAACTCCTGATGCAGAGCTTTTAGGTGCATTTGCACTATATTCTTCAAGGTTAAGGGGCAGAGGAGTAAACTCAGGTCTTCCTGCCACTAGCATATAACTGTAAATGTCACTGCTTCTACTGAGGCGACGGGCGCGTTGACTAGCGCGATTGGTATAACTAGGTAAATCTTGTAATAGCTGTATAGTTAATGTTTCTAAATTTTGCTCAGAACACAAAGACCTCTCGCCAGCGTTGACATTTTGCCTTTGTGCGATCGCAAAAGGTTTAGAGTTGAGGTTTATTGAGAATGCTGGGTAAGCAAGGCTGTTTGATACTAAAACCCAGAAGCTACAAGCTAAAAGCCAATTATAATTTTTCTGATTGAGCGAAGAGGCAAGATTGCTCTTGCCTACACCTTGCGCTATTTCTGGCAGTTTCTCACTGACTCTTCGATTCATGCCACCGTAGTTAACTCCTCAGAAATCCTCTTCCAAGCTAACTTAGGCTCAGTAGCAGCGGTGATGGGGCGACCAATCACGAGATAATCTGCACCAGCAATGATTGCTTGGGATGGAGTGAGCGATCGCTTTTGATCGCCTTGATCTGCCCAAATTGGTCTAACTCCCGGACAAACTAGCAAAAAGTCATCTCCACAAGTTTGTCGTAGCTGTGCCACCTCTTGGGGCGAACAAACTGCCCCATCCAAACCAGATTCTTGAGCCAGCAGTGCCATTTCTAGAGCATATTCTGGTAACTCTAGAGGTATTTTTAAATCAAATGCCAATTGTCTAGCAGAAATGCTCGTTAATAGGGTGACAGCAATTAACTTTGGTGGTTGTACACCTGCTTTTGCAGCCCCTTCCTGTGCCGCCTCAGTTGCCGCTTTCAGGGCATCTCTACCAGCAGTCGCATGAATCGTCAGTAAATCCACTCCGTATCTAGCTGCACTCCGGCAAGCACCAGCAACGGTATTGGGGATATCATCAAACTTTAAATCTAAGAAAATCCGCTTTTGCCGAGACTTCAGCACTTCCAGAATTTTCGGGCCAGTGCTAGTAAACAACTCTAAACCGACTTTCCACCAAACTACTTGCGGAAGTTCATCTATAAGAGCGATCGCACTTTCTACATCTGGCACATCCAAAGCTACAATCACTCGTTGTTCTGCCTGTTCCCCATTACCCATTCCCTACTCCCCATTCCCCATTCAAACTAAACGCACAAACTTATTTTTCCCAACTTGTAAAACTTTACCTTGTAACTGGGCGGGAGAATCGAAAGTGATATCAGCATCAGTGATGCGATCGCCATCTAAACGCACTCCACCTTCTTGGATTTTCCGCTTTCCTTCCCCCGTACTTTTGCACAAGCCAGTGACATTCAGAATATACGCTAACTTAGTAGGGAACTGCTGCACGCCAGAAGAAAGAGAGAATTCTGGAACTACACCTTCCTTGCCGCCACTTTGGGCTGCAACTTTTGCCTCTTGGGCTGCAGTTTCGCCGTGGTACTGCTTGACAACTTCATAAGCTAAGAGTGTTTGGCGATCGCGCGGATTTTCTGGCAGTTGATCCAAAGGTAAATCCGTCAACAGTTCAAAATACTGTGACAGCAGATGATCGGGAACTCCTTGTAACTTTTGGTACTTTTGTCCTGGGTGTTCTGCCAATCCGATATAATTACCTAAAGACTTGGACATTTTTTGCACCCCATCTGTGCCAATCAAAATTGGCAGCAGCATTCCAAATTGAGGCTTTTGACCAAAATGACGCTGCAAATCTCTACCTACAGCGATGTTAAATTTCTGATCAGTGCCACCTAATTCCACATCTGCCTCAACTGCAACCGAATCAAAACCTTGCATTAACGGGTACAGGAACTCATGGATAAAAATCGGATTCTCTTTTTTATAGCGATCGGCAAATCCTTCTTTCGCTAACATCTGCCCCACTGTCATCGTGGAGAGTAACTCCAAAATTTTCTCTAAGTTTAGTTCAGAGAGCCATTCGGAGTTATAGCGCACCTCTAACCTTCCTGGTGTGTCAAAATCCAAGATAGGACGTACTTGGTCAAGATAAGTCTGAGCATTTTGTGCGACATCTGCTTCTGTAAGCTGACGACGTACTTCAGATTTACCAGTTGGATCGCCAATACGCGCTGTAAAATCGCCAATAATTAGAACTGCTGTATGTCCTGCATCTTGAAATCCTCGCAGTTTTCGTACTGGTATGCTATGACCAAGATGAATATCAGTACCAGTAGGGTCAATCCCTAATTTGACCCTCAAAGGTTGGTTTGTAGTTAGTAATAGCCTTTCTAGACTTTCGCTGTTAACATCAACTGATTGTGGGAAAACTTCTACTACACCACGACGCAGCCAAGAAAAATCTTGCTCTTTTCTAAGAGATTCACTACTAGTTATGCTTTCTACTCTAGAAGTTAAGTTGGTTATATCCACTGGCAATTTATCCACTTTCTCATCCGCCAAACTACTATAATTGCAAAAAACTAACCGCCTTGCTTCACCCAATCAATTACAGTTCAATTTACAAGTGAGGAAGTGAAATAGCCGTGTCATCGTCTAGTGCTTTGGGAGATAAAAAGCCACAGGATCGGGCTTCATCAGGTTTTGAGTTTTTGAAAGGAGTCGGTCAGGTAACTGGCGGTACTCTCCTTTCAATCACCATGCTGGCAAGTTCCATTGTAGCCGGAGGACTAGTTGGTTTAGCCATCAGTTTCCGTAATTTGCCAGATGTAAGACAGCTACGTAACTTCTTTCCCTCGGAAACGACTTATATTTATGACGTTAAGGGCAAACTCTTAACGAGTATCCACGGTGAAGCCAACCGTGAAGTCGTACCTCTAGATAGAATTTCCCCAAATTTAAAACGGGCCGTGTTGGCAAGTGAAGATAGCCACTTTTACGATCACCACGGTATTAACCCCGTCGGCGTGGGACGTGCTGTGGTAGTTAATGCTGTAGCAGGTGGAGTCAAAGAGGGTGGCTCTACTGTTACTATGCAATTGGTAAAAAATCTGTTTTTGTCTCGTAAGCGTGCTTTTACCCGCAAGTTAGCAGAAGCTGTGCTAGCAATCCGGTTAGAGCAAATTCTCAATAAAGACCAAATATTAGAAATGTACCTCAATCAAGTTTATTGGGGTCATAACAATTATGGTGTACAAACGGCAGCCCGCAGTTATTTTAATAAGTCATCAGAATATTTAAGCTTGGGTGAATCGGCAATGATGGCGGGTTTAATCCAAGCACCAGAAGAATTCAGCCCGTTTGTGAGCATGAAGCTGGCAAAACAGAAACAAAAAGAAGTGCTGGGACGGATGCTGGAATTGAACTGGATCAGCCAGTCAGACTATGATGATGCCCTCAAGCAAGAAATCAAACTTGGGAGAATTAAATCCTTTCAAGGTAGTGCCCTGCCTTATGTAACCAATACTGTAGCGCAGGAGTTAGCTAAGAAGTTTGGGCGTGAGACACTGCTCAAAGGCGGGATGCGGGTGCAAACTACAGTTGATGCCGACTTCCAAATCATGGCAGAAGAAACTGTTACGAAGTGGCATAAAACACTTTTAGAGCAGGGATTATCTAAGAATCAAATGGCCCTGGTGGCAGTTGATCCACGCACGCATTTTATCAAAGCATTGGTGGGCGGTATAGATCCTAAGACCAGTGAATTTAATCGTGCAACTCAAGCTCAACGGCAGCCCGGATCTTCTTTTAAACCGTTTGTATATTATACTGCTTTCGCTAGTGGTAAATATGCGCCAGATTCAACGGTGGAAGATTCTCCAGTCAGCTATCGAGATGGTAACGGTTGGTACTCTCCGAGGAATTATGATAATACTTTTAGAGGATCAATGCCAATCCGCACAGCTTTAGCCCAATCACGAAATATTCCTGTAATCAAGGTTGGTAAGGCTGTGGGGATGAATAGAGTGATCGAAACCTGTCGTACCTTGGGTATTACGAGTCCGATGGAACCTGTGACTTCCTTGCCACTTGGGGCAATTGGTGTCACCCCTCTGGAAATGGCTAGTGCTTATGCTACCTTCGCTAACTATGGTTGGCAATCTCCACCAACTGTAATTGCCCGTGTCACTGATAGTAGTGGTAATGTGTTGCTAGATAACACCCCTAAACCGCAGCTAGTTCTCGATCCTTGGGCATCAGCAGCGATTTTAGATGTGATGCAATCGGTAATCAATGAAGGTACTGGTAAAGGTGCTGCGATCGGCCGCCCAGCCGCAGGGAAGACAGGAACAACATCATCAGAAAAGGATATTTGGTTTGTAGGCACTGTGCCACAGTTAACAACTGCTGTCTGGGTAGGAAGAGACGACAACAGACAATTAGCTGACCATGCAACAGGCGGTGTTATGGTCGCTCCCATTTGGAAAGATTTTATGGAGAAAGCACTTAAGAACGTACCCGTAGAAAAATTCAAACCACCTTCGCAGTTTTCTCGCCCCAAGTCACAATAATTTTGGATTTTAGATAGCATCTTGGATTTTGGATTGACAATTAATCCAAAATCTAAAATCTAAAATTGACTAGGTTTGTTTTTCTAGCTCGGCTTTCATCCGTTCTAAAGTGAGGTGCATTTGGTCAAACATTTGTTGCGGGGTTACACCAAACTGACCTAATTGTGTTTTTAGCTGTTCTACTGTCATTTGCGCCATGAAATCTTCTGATAACTCGAAGCGCTTCATAAAGATGCGGTATCGATCCATCATGGTTTCCATTTGCTCAATAAACAGCTTTTTGCCTTCGCGGTCAAATTTGCCGTAGCCGTTGCCAAGCTTGATCAGCGCTTGATAATCCTCAAACAGCTGTTTTGCTTCTTGCTGAACTATCTCAGAATCGAAGAATCCCATATTGCTTATATTAAACTGAGTGCCCAGACTCAGCAGCTTAATAGTTTTACTTCTATTTATTATTTTACTCTAGGAGAGTAATCTAGTCACGAAGCTTCGGTTTTAGTACGGTTTGTTACCGAAATTTCAACACTTGACTTGAGAAGGTTTCCCATTACTAAATCGACTTAATAAAGCTGCAATACTCAGAGCTTTTGCCATTGATTTCGGATTGGTGTTTTCACCTGGTTGAATTTTCAGTCCGGGAGCGTATTTCAGAGCTAGTGAATCTTGCGGGTTAAGTTTTAATGCTTGCCGGATGTAAACCCTGGCCATACCGATAAATTTCTGTTTTAGATGTACCAAACCTAATAAGGCATAATAGTTGCTGTTGTTTGGCTCTAACTTGATGGCATCGCGCAGTTCTTGCACGGCTAGAGGCCAGTTGGCTAGCCTGACGTACTCAATAGCTCGCTGGTAGTGACGTTGAGCGTAGTTTGTCAAAATTGGTTGGACATTAGTTTTTTCATCTAATGTCAATTCAACTGGCTTGATTTCTACTTGAGGGATGATGCGAACAGCTTTTGGTGGTAAGAACAGGTCAGGTTTATGCAATTGTAAGTAAACTAAATTCAGTATGCTAATTTGTTGTGTAACTTGATAAAACTGATGGAGTGATTTGTATTGAGCTTCTGCGTAGGAGGCGATCGCTTCTTCGTAAAACAATTGTGCTTGAGGTGGAGACATTTCCCTAATTTCATCAGCTATGGCATTTTGGGCACACAAAGCTTGCTGTTGTAGCACTCTTGTGTCCGATCGCAGCATAGCTATGGCAATCAAGCGCTTGTGTCGATGTTTGAGTTGTTCATAAGCTGGATTGATTAAATAGCTAAGTATTGCCGTTGCTAATTGTTGGTCTGGATTGCAGCTTTTGGCATAGCGATCGGGATGTAGCAGCTTTGCTAAAGTGTGATAGCGTTTAAAAATCTGGCGATCGTCAGCACTGACAGAAATTCCTAGCACAGCGTAAGGATCGTAAAGCTGTTCAAGCCATTTTGGTGGTAGGAAAATCTGTGACATCGTAGTAATCGATCCGTTGAAAACTTAAAATTAGCATCAAAGCTCAATGCACAGTCATGTGAAACTTACTCAAATTTCTTTAAATTGGGGAATGGGGACTGGGGATTGGGAAGATTTAGTTTGGGATGAATTGTTTCTGCGCCTTTTGAACGAAAACGACTCATGATACAAGCCCCTAAATTTATTTATGAGGATCATTAATTTTGAATTTTGAATTTTGAATTCGGAGCGTTCGCCCTTGGCGTCTCGTAGAGAAGCGACGTGACTGTCTGATTGTAGAAACTATGGTGTTGGTAGATTTATTAGAAATATGTTGTAAATATGTTGACTAAGCGCAAAAGCCGAAGTGTCGCTGCTGTTTTAGCTTTTTCTGGTACGCTGACAATTTCAGGATTACATAAATTCTATCTGGGACAGCCTTTGTGGGGTGTTTTGTATGTGTTGCTTTCCTGGACGCCTATCCCCAAGGTAGCCAGTGCGATTGAGGGAGTTTGGTATTTAGCTCAAGACGAAGAAGCTTTTGATCGCAATTTTAATCTCGGTAAGTCAGCAGCAAGGAACTCACAAAAGGTGATTAGTCAGGTAGGAGCGATCGCTGATGCAATGCGGGAATTAGATGCTCTGCGCCAGGATGGACTGATTTCTGAGTATGAATTTGAGCAAAAGCGCCGCCAATTGCTAGACCAGATTTCTTGAGGTGAGTGACAATCATGAATAACTGGCTACCTTTAAACTCCAGGCTGCAAAAACTCCGCGCCAAGCTGCTCAACGATCCCTACTATCGCTTACAATCTGGGGAGGAAATTCAGATAGCTGCCAAATTGGGTATTCGCATTGATGCTAATCAAGCGACTGTAGATGATTGGTTACGCTTACCAGGGTTGTCAATTCACCAAGCGCGATCGCTTGTAGAACTTTCACGTTCTGGTGTTAAATTTTACTGTATTGAAGATATTGCTGCGGCTTTGGGTATGCCAGCGCCGCGCCTGGAGCCATTAAAGCCTCTGCTAAATTTTATTTACTATGACCACGAATCTTTAGAAAGCCCTACCCATTTAGTTAACCCGAACACCGCAACCGTTGAAAAATTAGCACAAATTCCATTTATAGATTTATCTCTGGCGCAAGCTGTAGTGAAAAATCGGCAATCAGCCGGGCTTTATCGTAACCTGGCTGATTTCCAACGACGGTTAGAGTTAACTGGTGATGCGATCGCTCAGTTGATGTATTATTTAACGTTTTAGATAAACCCAATGCGATCGAGAGGCCAAAAGCGAAATGCTGCCCGACCGATAACATTTTTTCTGGGTAAAAAGCCCCAATAGCGAGAGTCATTACTATCGTTGCGGTTATCTCCCATGACAAAAAATTCATTTTCTGGGACTTTCACTGGCCGATATGGCTGATTTGGGGGTTCAGCGATGTAGTCTTCTGCCAAGGCTTGACCGTTGAGGTAGACTTTGCCAGAATCAACACTGATTACCTTACCAGGTTCGCCAATAACCCGCTTGATGAAGGCTTGGTCTTTGGGATATCCTCGACGTTGTAGTTCTGCGGGTGGCTGAAAAACAATAATATCCCCAGTTATGGGAGGGTGAAAATGGTAGGAGATTTTTTCAACTACCAAGCGATCGCCTGTATGTAAGGTAGGCAACATCGAGTCAGAAGGTATATAGCGGGGTTCAGCGATAAAAGTCCTGATTAAGAATGCCAAACACAGTGCGATCACAATTAAAATCAGATTTTCTTGCGAACTACGCCATACTTTTAACGATGCACGTTCTTCTTTTGCATCACTTTCATGAGGAACCATACAAATTTCTAGCCACTTTCAGAAGTTAGACAAATACCTTGATTATTGTGACTCAAAAGGTATATGTAAGAGGAAAACTGGGTTTAGAGTCAAATTATACAAGTATTAAATACTACACTTATCGCATCTACTGGAGATCAGCAAAAATATTTGTCAAAAACTATGACCTGTCTAAGAAAATATAAGCTAATAATTAGGATTGCTAAATAGATGATTAAAAATCCTAATTCTAATTGATGTAATTATAAGGCAAGTTATGAAGCGAAACTGAGTTGCAAGAAAATATATTTTATTTTTATATTGTTAAGTTATATTACATAAAATCAATCAAGACTTAAATGTACTTTTAAATACAAGAATCTAGTTAAACAAAATATCATTAGTAAAAAATATTACATACAAATCTAGATTTAAATGCTTTTATAGTTATAAATGCCATACCAATTACGATTTTAAAAATTGCTTATATATATGCGATTAAATTCCGTAATTATACGGTGACAGTGCATATTAAACTGTACTATTAATTAAGATATAAATATCCTTAAATTATCGAGAAAAACATTAACAGACAGAAAGCTACTAGCAATTTCGGCTAAAGTATCAGCATCTATAAAGATAACTAAGCTGCTGATAGAATTATTTTTGCTGAATGAGTTAAAAGTATTTAGATTAACGAATAAGTGCCCCTTGGCAATGAGAAACTATATTGAATCAATTTTCGTCTGCCTATTTCATAGAAAGTACAAGGGAAATTCTGTCAGTTGAAAACTTAACTTTTTCTTAAAAAGGAAGCAATGGCAGCAGGCAGTAGAATATATCCTATCAAGAATAGAACTAATAGTTGACTAAACTCTTTTTTGAAAGATACTCCACCCCTTGTAAGTAGTTTTGTATGTTAATCGAATAACTCACTAAGTTGTAAATTATACAGCTTATGGGTGAGAAAGTCTGGCTATTTTCTCGATTCTAAATTTCCGTTAGTCCCAATTCCAATTTTCGGGATTACCAGAAAGCAATTGTATCTAAAAATGTCTAAAAAATCTGCTATGACGTACCGTCATAACCGTGGTTGATGGTTCGATCTTTGAAGGAGCTATGAGGTGGAAAATAATAAGTCGTTTCTGTGGCCAGAAGGAATATTAATTGCGTTGCTTGCCTTAGGTGGTGTTTTTAGTCTTGCTTTTATGATGCTTCTAAGACCAAATGCTTCAGAGGCTCAGAGTAGACAAAGTATAAATATCAAAGATGTAACTGCAAACGTAGGAACTCAGCAGCGCATTGAGAAATTAAAAGCGGCGATGCTTACAAGTTGGCAGCAACAAGCACAAACAAAGGGTCTAGCTTACCCTATACCATTAAGCTTTCAAGGGGCAACAATTGAGTCTGCAAAACTCACTCAAGGCGAGAAGGTGATTGCTCTCACATTTGATGATGGCCCTTGGCCTGAAACTACAGAGCAAATATTAGATATCCTGAAATCAAATAATATCAAAGGAACGTTTTTTGTCGTCGGGCAGAATTTAAAAAATTTTCCAGAGATAGGAAAGCAGATTGTCGCTCAAGGTCACGTCATTGCCAATCATACTTGGCATCACTGGTATCACTTCTTTAATCAACAAGCAGCAGCTTTTGAAATAGACCGCACAACAGACCTAATTTATCAAGTTACAGGTGCTAAAACAAATCTCTTCCGACCACCAGGTGGCAACCTGCACAATGGATTAGCTGCTTATGCTAAAGGTCAAAAGTATACTGTGGTAATGTGGTCGGCTGACTCTACAGACTATAAGTTACCAGCTGTACCAAAGTTGATAAATAACGTAATTAAAGATTCAAAACCTGGTGGAATTGTGCTGATGCATGATGGTGGCGGGAACCGTTCTAGAACTGTGCAAGCTTTACCAGAAATTATTAGCAACTTTAGAAAGCAAGGCTATCGTTTTGTCACTATTCCAGAACTTTTAGAAATTCAGGATAAAGAGCAAAAGTTACTTGCTAACAAAAAGCAATAATTATTAATTATAGTTAACTAGTCAATAGTAATTGGCTAAAAACTAAAATTATATTTATTTTTTGGTTAAAATACTTATTTCTGAATCAGTTAGTAAAGATATAGCATTTCCCGATCTAGTGAGGTACACCCGTAGGGGCACGGCAGTGCCCATTGGTGTCAACTTAAGCTGGAAATAGCTTAACTATTGGCTTCCATGCCCGCCCAGAAATAAATTTTCGGGCTAATAGGCTTAAGTCCACTGAAGTAGACTGGAGATTTCTGGCGATATTTAGTCATCTTCAGATGACTTTAGCTATGAGACGGGAATTTCAATTTCCGGCGGACAAGCGGTTTCGCGTTAAGCTGACACTAATGGGCAGTGCCCGTTGGTGTCAACTTCAGTTGAAACTCCTTTAAACCCTCGTTTCCAGCCTGCGGCTGGAAATGCTGCTCTTGGAGGCTCTGCCGCCAGCAAGAGAGGCGGAGCCTCAACAACGGGCATTCCCAGTCGGAGACTGGGAACGAGGCAATCTAAAAGCTGTTTCTACGAATCACATTAAACTCACTTAATGACTACTAGTCACTAAACTGAACTCAGTTGTTGTCTTTTCAGGATTAGCTTCTGGACTATCAGCTTCGGAAGGTGGAACCAATTGCCAGAATTTCGGCAAAAATTCTTGCCAGTTTTGCAGAATTTTCTTAGCCTTTGGTGAACCAGTTCGTTCCGCATGAGTTTGGATTAACTCTTGCAGTTGTTTGGCACCTACTTCTGTAATCACCCGCTGAATTTTGACAATTTCTGGGTTGACTAACTCACGAAATGAGTCGTCTTCATCCAAGAAATATGCCAGTCCACCAGTCATGCCAGCGGCTACGTTACGTCCTACTTTACCAAGGACGACAATCACACCACCCGTCATGTATTCACAGCAGTGATCCCCAGCGCCTTCAATTACTGCTATGCCTTTGGAGTTTCTTACAGCAAAGCGCTCTCCTGCTAAACCATTGGCAAATAACACGCCTCCAGTAGCACCATAGAGACAGGTATTGCCAACTATCACGTTTTGTGATGGGTTATAGGTGGCAGCAGTTGGAGGTTTGATGATGATTTCACCACCATGCATCCCTTTACCTACGTAGTCGTTTGCTTCTCCTTCTAGGCTCAGAATTATACCGGGGAGATTAAAAGCACCAAAGCTTTGCCCAACACTACCTGTGAAGTTGAGATTAATTTGTCCTTCAAAGCCGCTATCACCGTATTGAGAAGCGATCGCACCTGCTAATCTTGTGCCTACTGTTCTATCAGTATTGACAATCGGGTAAGTCTTAGTAACAGTAGACTGATCCCTAATGGCAGCCTGAATTTCAGCATCGGCAAGAAACTTGTCATCTAAAACCACGCCGTTGCTGTGGACTTCTTCATGCACCAACCAGCTACGATTGTCTTTGCTATTTGGTAACTGAAGTAAACAGTCGAGATTCAGCGATCGCGTTTTGGTGAGTTTTGCTTCTGGGCGCAGTTTCAACAAATCTGCACGCCCAATGATTTCTGATAAAGAACGGTAGCCAAGTCGGGCTAGCAAACTCCGCACTTCTTCGGCTATGAAGTAGAAGAAGTTGACAACTTGTTCTGGTATTCCTGTAAACCGCTTACGGAGTTCTTCTTTCTGGGTAGCAACACCCTTAGGGCAGGTATTCAGGTGGCAAACTCGCGCCATGATACAGCCTTCAGCAATCATAGCGACGGAGCCGAAACCAAATTCTTCACCGCCCATCAATGCACCTATTACCACATCCCAGCCACTCTTAAGTCCGCCATCTACGCGTAAGATCACGCGATCGCGCAGGCTATTTTCCATCAAGACGCGATGCACTTCACTTAAGCCGAGTTCCCACGGTGAGCCAGCGTGTTTAATAGAACTAAGTGGCGATGCACCTGTACCACCATCATGACCGGAAACCTGAATGATATCAGCGTTGGCCTTAGCTACACCAGCTGCGATCGTGCCAATGCCAACTTCTGATACTAGCTTCACTGACACCTTTGCTTTGGGATTAATTTGGTGCAGATCAAAAATCAGTTGCGCTAGGTCTTCAATTGAATAGATATCGTGGTGTGGTGGTGGCGATATCAGCGTTACACCTGGCTTGGAGCGCCTTAACATCGCAATGTATTGGCTCACCTTTGGCCCTGGTAGTTGTCCACCTTCCCCAGGTTTAGCACCTTGGGCAATTTTGATTTCAATTTGTTTGGCGTTAACTAGGTACTCTGGCGTAACACCAAAGCGTCCTGATGCAACTTGTTTAATGGCACTATAAGCTCGATCGCCATTCCGCAATCCTTTTAAATGAGGTAGGGTTGGCGAGTGACCAGACTCGTCTACATCATCTAAAACTGTATAGCGTACTGGATCTTCGCCGCCTTCTCCAGAATTGGATTTACCACCGATGCGGTTCATGGCGATCGCTAAGGTTTCATGGGCTTCTCTTGACAAAGCGCCTAAAGACATGCCTCCGGTGCAGAAGCGTTTGACTATTTCATATACTGATTCCACTTCTTCTAGAGGAACCGAAGGGCGATCGTCTTGGAAGTCCAGTAAATCCCGCAAGGCTGTTACTGGTCTACCTTGGAGGTGCTTTTTGTAAACTTCGTAGTGGTTGTAGTCGTTGCCATCTAGAGCTTTATGCAGCGCCTTCACCATTTCTGGGTTATTGCTATGGTATTCGCCACCAGGACGGTATTGCACAAAGCCCAGGTTTTCTAACTTATTGGTCGTCAGTTCTGGGAAAGCCTGGCTATGGAAGGAAAGCACTTCATCAGCGAGTTCACTTACACTCAAACCACCGATGCGGGAAGTCGTACCACGGAATCCCAATTCGATTAAATCTCCACCGATGCCAATAGCTTCAAAGATTTGGGCTGCTTGATAGCTGGAGAGCAGAGAAATTCCCATTTTGGAGAGAATTTTGAGTAAACCTGACTCTACTGCTTTGCGATAGTTTCCTAAAGATTCTTTTAGGGTAAGGGTGGGAATTTTTTGCACACCCATTAACTTTTGAGTTTTGGGATCAGACCACCAATCACGCACCGTATCTAAAGCCATATACGGGCAAACTGCACCAGCACCATAGCCAATCAGACAAGCAAAGTGATGGGTACTCCAGCATTGAGCAGTATTGACAATCAGGGATGTTTTCATCCGCAACCCTTCCCGAATCAGGTGGTGATGCACTGCACCCACTGCTAATAAGGGAGGAATGTAGGTATATTCTGTGTTGATACTGTCATTGACACTATCGCTTAATATTAAAATCTTTGCACCTGCTCGGACTGACTCAGCTGCTTGTGCTTGTAAAGATTGCACAGCAGCTTTCAATCCTTCTGGGCCATTGGCGATCGCAAATAGGGTTGATAACTCAGCCGTAGCAAATCCTGACAGCTTTATTGCCTCTAGTTCATCATCAGTCAACACTGGCGATTCAAGTTTCAATCTCCGGGCATATTCTGGCTTGGGTTCTAATAAGTTACCCCGTTCACCTAGTTCGACTTTCAGAGACATGACTAGCTTTTCCCGCAGGGGATCGATCGCGGGGTTAGTCACCTGAGCAAAGCGCTGTTTAAAATAGTCATAAAGCAGGTGAGGCTTTGCTGACAGCACCGCTAAAGGAATATCATCACCCATGCAGAAAGTTGGTTCCGAACCTGCGATCGCCATTGGATGAATCACCATTTCCACATCTTCTATGGTGTAGCCAAAGGCAGTTTGACGCTGAAGTAAGGTTTGCTTGTCAATTTTGTTAGTTGTACTATGCCCGTTACCATTCTCAGCAGCCAGATGTCCATTTCCATTTCCATTTGACGACTGACTACTGACAATTTCTTTGAGTTCTTGACGGTGTTGTTGCAGCCATTCTCCATAAGGGTGCTGCTTGGCGATGCGCCCCTTTATATCCCAATTCTTCAGCACTTCCTGATTTTCTAAATCCACAGCAATCATTTGCCCTGGGCCGAGTCTACCTTTCTCGACAATATCGGCTTCTGGGAAGTCCACGACACCAGCTTCCGAAGCTACAACAATGTAATCATCTTTGGTGATCAAGTAACGAGCGGGTCTTAAACCATTACGATCTAGAGTTGCACCAACTTTTTTACCATCGCTGAATACTAAAAGTGCTGGCCCGTCCCACGCTTCTTGCAGACCACTGTAATATTCATAAAAATCAACAATTTCTGGATATTCACGTAAAGAAGGCTGATTTTGGTAAGCCTCTGGAACCATAATCATTAAAGCTTCCAAGGGGGTGCGTCCAGAGCAAACCAGCAATTCTACTACGTTATCTAGGGTAGCTGAATCGCTGTTATCAATATGAACTAGTGGCTTGAGTTCCTGGATGCGATTATTCCACACTGGATGATTCAGGCTAGCTTCTCGCGCCATCATCCAGTTGATGTTACCCAATAAGGTATTGATTTCGCCGTTGTGACCTAAAAGCCGCATCGGTTGGGCTAGGGGCCACTTGGGCATCGTATTGGTACTAAAGCGGCGATGATAGACAGCAAAGGCACTTTTGTAAGCTGGATTTTTTAAATCTTCATAAAAGTTGCCCAAAACGGCAGAACGCACCATGCCTTTGTAGACAATTGTCCGGTTTGATAACGAGCAGATATAAAATTCTTCTGAAATTTTGGTTGCAATTTTACTAATTCGGCGGCGGGTAATATACAACTGCCGTTCCAATTCATCGCCGCTTTTGTCAACAGAAGCTAACAAAACTTGTTCAATTTGGGGTTGATTTTCTCTTGCTTGTACCCCTAGTAAATCAGATTGCACTGGCACTACTCGCCAACCCAATACAATCAATTTTTCTTCAGCAGCTACTTGCTCAACAGTCGCCCTAGCTTTTTGTGCTGCTTCTTGGTCTTGTGGGAGAAATATCATCCCCACAGCTATATTATCGGTGGATGGAAATTCCTTCCCTCTTTGGGCAAAGTCTTGTTGGAACAACTCCCAAGGTATTGCTGTCAATACTCCTGCACCATCACCAGAGTCTCGATCGGCGCTACAACCTCCCCGATGTTCTAAGCAGGTTAAAGCAGCTAAAGCTTTTTTGACAATTTCGTGGCTGGTATGATTCTGACGATGAGCAATAAAACCTACACCACAGGCATCTCGTTCCTCTACTAACCACTTTTGCCCCTGATAGGTATTTCTTGAGTTGATATCCGCTGTGATTTTCTGGTCTTGATTCATCGGTTGATTATTCATACCCTGTTCCTGAAGTATTGAGTTACCAATTTTGCCACTACTTACGGGAAAAATTTTCTAAATTCCGCGATGGAGAAATATATTAAGCACCGAAATTTAGGGAAAAAAAATTTTAACTTCGGTTTTACTTTCGTCGTTCACCCGTGTTAAAATAGTTGCGTATTCTTTATGTATTTATGCGGTGTTAGACAAGTTACTTCTGCCAAGACATTATTTTCGCCCTGACAGTTCCTTTTTTATATTGTGAAGCTAAGTATTTTCTCAATCCCCTCTTTCCATATACAGGCTAGTTACTCATAGAGCCTATTTCGGCTCAAAACTAAAATTGAAGGCTGTACTATGTTTTAAAGCCGAAATCATCCTGATCCAGCAATAAAATCAGCGTATTACAATATATACCCATTTGACAATTCCCAAATATTGTTGTTGTCTAGAGTTTTGCTGCTTACCACTTGCCACATATATTACTATTGACCATACCTAACTGAATAGTAGCAACGCTCAGTCAGGATTAAATATTTTAATCCAGTTTTGATAACCAAAACTACCGTGTATAGTATGGTTAGAATTAGTGCCAGTTAAAACACTTGATTGCAGTGGCTTTGGCGTCTAAGTAAATTAGTTAATGTCTATAAGAGATAACTATCCAATATGTAGATTACCATATTTATTCAAAAATAAAGTCATGTTTTCTTTATATTTGTCAATAATTAGTTAGTTTATACCTTGGGTGATAGGTTTCAAAAATACCTAGTAAATTATGGTAAAAATGCCGAATTGTTGCCAATCAGGGATTAGCGAACGCAAATTTTTTCGAGCTACTGTGTCACCAATACTTTTGACAGTACTGTGCTTAATTACTACCTATCCTATCAACGCCCAGGAGTCCCCAAAAACCACCAAATCAGTACCCAAGTTAATCTCACAGTCACCTGCACCTCCCTCAAGAGGTGTGGCATCCTCTGGCAATCAAATTTCCCTCAATGGTCGTACTTTAGCAGGAACTTGGTTGCAGCAACCTGGAAAATCTGGTCAGGTCACAACTCATCTCAGTGACGGGGCATTCAGGCAATTAATTGGAGTAAATTTCTTAAACAATAGTAATTCAGCGAAGCAACCAATACAGTGGTTTTCGTCGGTGACAACGCCACAGATATTAACCGCTAGGCTACTAGGAGCATATCGCTATCTGGATATTACTAATTTTGCTCAAACATCGGGATGGCAAATTCAAGTTAATGGTAACACTTTGGTGATTGCTACCCCCAAAACACAAATCACAAATATTGTTCAGAGCCAGGAATCTCCAGAGGCGAGTGCGCCTTTGCAGCAAACTCGGATGCTTGTCAATTTAGATCGTCCCACTCCCTGGCAAGTAGCACAAGGTTCTGCGATCGCCAAACCGCAAACTCCATCTTCCGATCCAGATACGCCAACCCCAAAATCCACCACACCGCCAAATCGAGAGTGGACAGTTACCCTGGATGGAATAGCCGATCCCGTTTTGATAGAACGCTATACCCCGAAGCCACCAGCAGCACCACCAACATTACTGCCAAATCTGCTCAAACAATTATTACCAACTACACCAACACAACCAATACCATCACCCCCTGAACCACTGATTCAAAAAGTGGAGGTGCTGAAAAACCAAACGATTATTAGTTTGAGCGTTCCCTTTGGTCTATCGCCTCAAGTTAGTACTGTCGCTAACCCCAATCGCCTGATTATCGATATTCGACCCGATCCTTTAGAAGAGCGGGATATTACTTGGGCCCCAGGATTGCGCTGGCGACAGCATTATGTAAACTTGGGCACAGAACGCTTTCCGGTGGTCTGGCTGGAAGTTAATCCCCGCAAATTTGGGCTAACCTTGAAACCGATGTGGGCTAGCCTTGATGGACTTGCGGGTACTGCTCCCTTGATTCAAACAGCCCAACGTTACTTAGCTGTCGCTGGAATTAATGGTGGTTATTTTAACCGTAATAATAGATTGCCATTGGGTGCGATTCGTCGGGATAATCAATGGTTATCAGGCCCCATTTTGAATCGAGGTGCGATCGCTTGGAATGATTCAGGCCAATTTTACTTTGGTCGTCTCACCTTAGAAGAAACTTTAATCGCAGCAAATGACCAGCACCTACCAATTCTGTTTCTCAACAGTGGTTACGTCCAGAGTGGCATTGCTCGTTATACTCCAGCTTGGGGATCAACTTACACACCCCTGACAGATAACGAAATTATCTTAGTGGTAGAGAAAGACCAAATTACTCAACAGTTACCAGGCGGCAAAGTTGGTGGCACAGCAGTTCCCATTCCCCAGGATGGCTACCTGCTAACCTTACGCGCTAACGCTACTAGTGCTGCCTCCCAGCTACCTATTGGAAGCACAGTCAGCATTTCCAGCGCCACTACTCCAGCTGATTTTAGTCGTTATCCCCACATTATCGGGGCTGGGCCACTATTAGTCCAAAACCGTCAAATTGTCCTTGATGCCAAAAGTGAAAAATTCAGCAATGCCTTTATTGCCGAAAAAGCTATTCGTAGCGGTATTTGCACAACGACAACAGGCACACTAATGATTACTGCCACCCATAATCGTGTCGGTGGTTATGGGCCTAATTTGGCAGAACACGCCCAATTGATGCAACTCATGGGCTGTGTGGATGCCCTAAATTTAGACGGCGGTAGTTCTACCAGCCTTTATTTGGGAGGGCAACTACTCGATCGATCGCCTAGTACCGCTGCTCGTGTTCACAACGGAATTGGTATTTTCCTACAACCACGAAAATGAGGTAATAGAAAAAAACCCAATCCCCATTACCCCTTATCCCCAGAGGGGACCCCACCTTCCCCAATCCCCAATCCTCAGTCACTTTTTAAAGTTTACAACAAGCTGCCATTTTGCTTGATGAAGACTTGGTGTAAACATCAGAATTTTAGTAGTGATAGTTTACACCATCAGGTTTGATTTTGCTATGTTTATCAAAGTGCGACAAAATTGCTGATTTTCAAGCTTGCAAGATAACGCCAGATTTTTTATCAATAGTTAAGAGTACCAACGGTTTGTTATGTCTTCAAATGAGGTAACTATGGCTCGATATCAAGAAACTACACAGACTGAAACTCTACACCTACCTCCAGCCATCACTTCTAGGGGCGTTGCTGCAACTGAATTACGTCCTTGGGGTGCTTTTACAGTTTTGGAAGAAGGGCGCGGATACAAAATTAAGCGCATCGAAGTTAAGCCCGGACACCGCCTCAGTCTACAGATGCACCATCACCGCAGTGAACATTGGATTGTTGTCTCTGGTACAGCTAGAGTAGTTTGTGGGGAGAAAGAAGTACTACTGAGCAATAATGAGTCAACTTATGTACCCCAATGTACATCTCATCGTTTAGAGAATCCTGGCGTGATCCCCTTGGTGTTGATTGAAGTCCAAAATGGCGAATACTTGGGAGAAGATGATATTATTCGCTACCAAGACGACTATGCCCGTACCAAAGATTAAAACCAAAAGAACGCTATTAAAGCTTTAATCCCAAAGGTAATTCGTGTAAACCGTCTTTGTAAACGAACTACTACACCCCAGAAGTCCCTACCTAGTTAAGGTGGGGACTGAAATATGTTAGTGTTATAAATGTAGTAATAGCGATCGCGCTCATACTTTAGATGATTTAGAATTTTGCACAAGCAAGGGTCAACCCATCTGTAAAATGGAAGATGGGGTATTCAATTGCAAAAAACGAGTTCCATGATTCATCTGAGTCAAGCAGCCGTGAGTGAAATTGGGCGCATAAAGTCCAAACAACAGCCAAATGTCTTGTTTCGATTGGCAGTAAAACCAGGTGGTTGTTCCGGGTTATTTTATGATATGTCCTTCGATGAAGCAATAAAAGTTGGCGACCAGGTTTTCGACTTGGATGAAATTCAAGTAGTTATAGATGCCACAAGCTTAAATTACCTCAACGGTTTGAGGGTGGATTATTCAGAAGACTTAATGGGTGGTGGTTTTCGCTTCCACAATCCCCAGGCGATCGCTACTTGTGGCTGTGGCAATTCCTTTTCCTTAAGTCATTAGTGATTGAGCATTAGTCAAAAAACAGATGTTCAATCACTAAGGAAAAATCACAATTGACATAAAGCCGTAAAAAAAGATATAATCAGGATTTGTTAAAACTTAGACCATAAGCAGCTTTACGCGCTGTAACTCATGCCAACAATACAGCAGCTAATACGAACTGAGCGCGAACAAGCGCGTCAGAAAACCAAGTCCCCTGCTCTGAAGCAATGCCCCCAACGTCGGGGAGTTTGTACCAGAGTATACACGACCACACCAAAAAAGCCTAACTCAGCCCTACGTAAAGTAGCAAGAGTCAGACTTACATCTGGATTTGAAGTTACAGCTTACATTCCAGGCATTGGTCACAACTTACAAGAACACTCAGTTGTAATGATTCGTGGCGGTCGGGTTAAGGATCTACCAGGCGTGAGATACCACATTATCCGTGGCACCCTAGATACAGCCGGAGTCAAAGACCGCAAGCAAGGCCGTTCCAAGTATGGAACCAAGCGGCCCAAAGAAGCGAAAAAATAGGATTGGGCGATTAATCGCATCCAACACGATTAATCGTCTACCTTAAAAGCATCGCCGTCTGTGTTCTAGCAGTAGTTATGTCTGTTTAAAAAAATCAAGCAAGCTACACCTACACTAAGCGAGCAAGTGTAGAAGTTCTGAAGAGAAGGCTGTAACCAACAGCAAATTTCTCATCTGAACATTAAAGTTTATAATCTTGTCGCCTTGAGTATTTAGTTGCAGGTAGCAAGTCAAACAATTTTAGATTTTAAATTTGCGATTTTGGATTGGCTGAACCCACGAGGGGATGAGGCTTACAGACTTTTGATTTGTTCAGATCCTTGCGCTCGGAACATGTAACGAAAACTTTTAATCCAAAATCCAAAATCCAAAATCCAAAATTGGCAGTAAATTAGGTCAGCCTTGCTGCAACGGTCGAAAAAATTGAGGAAGTCTGAGGGTTGGGTTCTACCGCTTTTAGTTTCCGGTGTCTGATAGCATATAATTTCGTTGCCAATTCCGAATTAAAGGTGAAGTATGTCTCGTCGTGGTGTTATTCAAAGGCGCCCAGTTCCGTCTGACTCTGTATATAACAGTCGCCTTGTCAGCATGATTATCAGACGGATTATGCGTCATGGTAAGAAATCGCTTGCCGCACGCATTGTTTATGATGCCTTAAAAACTATTGAAGAACGCACTGGTGCTGGTGCCTTAGAAACCTTTGAAAGAGCAGTGCGAAATGCCACGCCTTTAGTAGAAGTAAAGGCTCGGCGAGTTGGTGGAGCAACCTACCAAGTACCAATGGAAGTGCGTACAGAACGGGGCACTACCCTAGCACTGCGTTGGTTAGTGCAATATTCCCGCTCAAGACCAGGCCGGACAATGGCCAGCAAATTGGCAAATGAGTTAATGGATGCTGCTAACGAAACTGGCAATGCCATTCGCAAACGTGAAGAAACACACCGGATGGCGGAAGCTAACAAAGCATTTGCCCACTATCGTTACTAAGTAAAAAAGCGATATATCGCCTTGCCGAAGCGGTATATCGTGGATTTACAAAAAAGACGGTTTTCCGTAAAAGTATAGAATCTTAACAAAGAGTAATATACAAGATATCATGAGGCAAAAACTATAGGAGGTAGCTGTGGCACGCACGATCCCGCTAGAGAAAGTACGCAACATTGGTATTGCGGCGCATATAGATGCGGGCAAAACAACAACAACAGAGAGAATATTATTTTACTCTGGGATAATTCATAAAATTGGCGAAGTTCACGAAGGAACTGCCGTCACAGACTGGATGGAGCAAGAGCGGGAACGGGGAATTACCATTACTGCTGCTGCGATCAGTACCAGCTGGAAAGATCATCAAATTAACATTATCGATACTCCTGGTCACGTAGACTTCACAATTGAAGTTGAGCGCTCCATGCGCGTATTGGATGGTGTAATCGCAGTATTTTGTTCTGTGGGCGGCGTGCAACCGCAGTCTGAGACAGTGTGGCGGCAAGCAGAACGCTACAAAGTTCCTCGGATCGCCTTTATCAACAAGATGGATCGCACCGGAGCGAACTTTTATAAAGTTCACGAGCAAATTCGCGATCGCCTGCGGGCGAATGCGATCGCCATTCAACTACCAATTGGTAGTGAAAACGACTTCCGAGGTATTGTTGACCTAGTACGGCAACGTGCGTATATTTACGCTAATGACCAAGGAACCGATATTCAGGAAACTGATATCCCAGAAGAACTACAAGCGCAGGTAGACGAATTCCGTACCAAGCTCATAGAAGCCGCGGCAGAAACCGATGATGCTCTAATGGCTAAGTACTTCGATGGCGAAGAACTTACAGAACAGGAAGTTCGGACTGCCCTGCGTAAAGGCACAATTGCGGGGACAATTGTACCAGTACTTTGTGGTTCGGCATTCAAAAACAAAGGCGTGCAATTGATGCTGGATGCCGTTGTTGATTACCTGCCAGCGCCAAGTGAAGTACCGCCAATTCAAGGCTTACTGCCCAATGGCGATACTGTTGAGCGGCGGGCTGATGACAACGAACCCCTAGCAGCTCTGGCATTCAAGATTATGGCTGACCCTTACGGTCGCCTGACATTTGTTCGCGTTTATTCTGGTGTCCTGAAGAAGGGCAGCTACGTTCTCAACGCTAGTAAGAATAAGAAAGAACGGATTTCCCGCTTAGTTCTCATGAAAGCAGACGATCGGCAAGATGTCGATGAACTGCGAGCAGGTGATTTGGGAGCAGCCCTGGGATTGAAAGATACCTTGACAGGTGACACGCTCTGTGATGATGGATCGCCAGTAATTCTGGAATCACTATTCATCCCTGAGCCTGTGATCTCGGTAGCGGTTGAACCCAAAACCAAGAACGACATGGACAAGCTGTCCAAGGCTCTGCAATCTCTCTCAGAAGAAGACCCCACCTTCCGTGTCCGCGTCGATCCCGAAACAAACCAAACCGTGATCGCGGGAATGGGAGAGCTACACCTAGAAATTCTAGTAGACCGGATGTTGCGAGAATTCAAGGTTGAAGCGAATGTAGGTGCGCCACAAGTAGCTTACCGAGAAACAATTCGGAAAGCTGTAAACAAAGTTGAGGGCAAATTCATCCGCCAAAGTGGTGGTAAAGGTCAATACGGTCACGTTGTGATCAATTTGGAGCCTGGAGAACCTGGTACTGGCTTTGAGTTCGTTTCCAAAATTGCTGGCGGTTCAGTACCTAAAGAGTATGTTGGTCCCGCAGAACAAGGAATGAAAGAAAGCTGCGAATCCGGTGTTCTCGCTGGATATCCGTTAATTGACGTTAAAGCGACGCTAATTGATGGGTCATACCACGATGTAGACTCTTCGGAAATGGCTTTTAAAATCGCTGGTTCAATGGCGATGAAAGAGGCTGTGCTGAAAGCTTCACCCGTCCTCTTAGAGCCTATGATGAAAGTTGAGGTTGAAGTTCCTGAAGACTATATTGGGAACGTCATTGGCGACCTCATCGCCCGCCGGGGGCAAATTGAAAGCCAAAGCACCGAACAGGGACTTGCTAAGGTCGCATCCAAAGTTCCACTGGCGACCATGTTTGGCTACGCCACTGATATCCGGTCAAAAACGCAAGGTCGGGGTATCTTCACGATGGAGTTCAGCCACTACGAAGAGGTGCCTCGCAGCGTAGCTGAAACTATCATTGCAAAAAGCAAAGGGAACGCTTAGTTAAAATAAGGAAATGAGCATTCATGGCACGCGCAAAGTTTGAAAGAAATAAACCCCACCTCAATATTGGTACTATTGGCCACGTTGACCACGGTAAAACCACGTTAACAGCAGCCATTACTATGACCTTGGCAGCTCTTGGTCAAGCTATAGCTAAAGGCTACGATCAAATCGATAACGCTCCAGAAGAAAAGGCACGGGGTATTACCATCAATACCGCTCACGTTGAGTATGAAACCGAAAATCGGCACTATGCTCACGTAGACTGTCCAGGCCACGCTGACTATGTGAAGAACATGATCACCGGCGCGGCTCAGATGGATGGTGGCATCCTCGTAGTAGCTGCTACCGATGGGCCTATGCCCCAGACCCGCGAACATATTCTGTTAGCAAAACAGGTTGGTGTTCCCAGTCTGGTTGTATTCTTGAACAAAGAAGACTTAATGGATGACCCAGAACTCTTGGAACTAGTAGAACTAGAACTAAGAGAACTGTTAACCAGCTATGATTTCCCTGGCGATGATATCCCCATTATCAAAGGCTCTGGTCTGCAAGCTCTCGAAGCAATGACCAAGAATCCTAAGACCAAAAGAGGTGAAAATCCTTGGGTAGACAAAATCTACGAATTGATGGATGCTGTGGATTCTTTCATTCCCACTCCTGAGCGGGATGTTGATAAGCCCTTCCTGATGGCTGTAGAGGACGTGTTCACCATCACAGGTCGTGGTACTGTAGCGACTGGACGGATTGAACGTGGGAAAGTTAAGGTTGGCGATACTGTCGAGCTAATTGGTCTGAGAGACACTCGTAGTACCGCCGTCACCGGGATTGAGATGTTCAAGAAGAGCCTCGAAGAAGGTCTGGCTGGAGATAATGCAGGTGTACTACTGCGTGGTCTTAAAAAAGAAGATATTGAGCGCGGTATGGTGATAGCCAAACCAGGTTCAATTACACCTCACACTCAATTTGAAGGGGAAGTGTATGTCCTCACAGAAAAAGAAGGTGGCCGTAAGACTCCATTTTTCGCTGGCTATCGTCCCCAATTCTATGTACGGACAACCGATGTAACTGGTACTATCAAAGGCTACACCTCAGATGAAGGTAAAGAAGTAGAAATGGTGATGCCAGGCGATCGCATTAAAGTGACAGTAGAATTGATCAACGCGATCGCTATTGAACAAGGAATGCGCTTCGCTATCCGCGAAGGTGGTCGCACCATCGGTGCTGGTGTTGTCTCCAAAATTTTGAAGTAGCACCTTTTTGCTCATAATGAAGGAGCAGAGATGGTATTTATTGTGCCTCTCTGCTCCTTTCTCTTCCCTTAATTAATTTTAGATTTTGGATTTTAGATTTTGGATTAAATCTAAAATCTAAAATCTAGAATCTAAAATCTCTAGAACCTGGAAAATTAAAGATGGCAACTCTACAGCAGCAGAAGATTAGAATTCGCTTACAAGCCTTTGATAGGCGCTTATTAGATACATCTTGCGAGAAGATTGTAGACACAGCTAACCGCACCAACGCTACAGCTATAGGCCCAATTCCTTTACCAACAAAACGCCGAATCTATTGTGTGCTGCGATCGCCTCACGTAGATAAAGATTCACGGGAACACTTTGAAACCCGTACTCATCGCCGGATTATTGACATTTACCAGCCCTCTTCTAAGACTATTGATGCCCTGATGAAATTGGATCTACCATCGGGTGTAGATATTGAAGTCAAACTTTAATTTAGTCATTGGTCATTGGTCATTTGTCATTGGCAAAGGACAAAGGACGAAGGACAAAAGACAAATAACATTAGTATGAATATTTGGACAGCCCTGAAGAAATATATCTCAGGGCTTTTCTTTAGCTAGGAAACAAATGATAGAATGTAGAGAAAGTACGGGAAAAGCAGAGAAAAATTATTTTTTAAGATTAAGTTTATACCAAAGTAACAATGACATCATCTTCTAAAATTGCAGTTCGCGAACTACCTCTGTTCCCGTTACCCGAAGTAGTTCTGTTTCCTACCAGGCCATTACCTCTGCACATCTTTGAATTTCGCTACCGAATCATGATGAACACGATTTTGGAGAGCGATCGCAGGTTCGGGGTTTTGATGTTCGATCCAGTCAAAGGTACAATTGCAAACACTGGTTGCTGTGCCGAAATCATTCATCACCAAAGGCTACCAGATGATCGGATCAAGATGATGACTTTAGGGCAGCAAAGATTTCGTGTATTAGAGTATGTTCGTGAAAAGCCATATATGGTTGGCTTAGTTGAGTGGATTGAAGACCAACCACCGGCTAAAGATTTGCGACCTTTATCTTCTGAAGTAGAACAACTGCTGCGAGATGTTGTGCGTCTGTCAGCTAAATTAACCGAACAAAATATCGAACTGCCAGAAGATTTACCCGATCTCCCAACAGAGTTATCTTATTGGGTAGCTAGTAACCTTTACGGTGTCGCCGCAGAGCAGCAGTTATTGCTAGAAATGCAAGATACTGTAACTCGTCTAGAGCGGGAAGCAGAAATTTTAACCTCTACTCGTAATCACTTGGCAGCTCGCGCTGTTCTTAAAGATACATTTAGTGAAAAGTGAGGAGTTAGGAGTTAGGAGTTAGGAGTGAAGAGTTAGGAATAAATAACAAAAAATAAAAGATTGGCAACTTATAATTTATATTCCCTACCTGATAACTAATAACTGATAACTCGTAAATCCTAACTGATAATTATTAACTCCTAATTCATAACTCCTAACTTCTCAATTAACGGCGCTGATCGGCAAAACATTGTAAGCACCAAGAATTTTTAAAACCTCTGTGTGGATAGTTAATTCTGCTAAAGCAGATTGCATTTGTGGTTCTTTGGCATCTGCTTCTAAATCCATGAAAAACAAGTATTCGCCTAGCGATCGCTTCGTCGGACGAGATTCAATCCGGCTGAGATTAATTCCTAGTTGAGCAAATATTTGCAAAGGTTTGACTAATGCTCCGGGTGTGTTGGCAGGCATACTAAAAGCTAGCGATGTGTGACTAGTAGGCACTTTTGATGTCTGGTATCCAGTGTCCGTTTCACCCTGACTTACCACCCAAAAACGAGTAAAGTTTTCTGGATTGTCGTTGATGCCACTAGCAAGTATCGGCAAGTTGTAGAGTTGAGCGGCTCTACTAGAAGCGATCGCAGCCGTTGTTGTCTCTTGCTCCAATCGCTGTAGTGCTTCGGTTGTGGAATTGCTGGGAATAATCTGTACAGTTGGCAGAAACCGCTCTAACCATCCCTGACATTGTGCCAAAGCTTGCGGGTGAGAGTAAACAGTTTTAATCTTATCTAAGCTAGACGCGCAAGAAATTAACGTATGAGCAATGGGTAATACCAAAGCCAACTGAATTCGCAAGCTGTCCAACTGCCAAAGTGTATCCAAGGTTGTGGTAACACTCCCTTCAATAGAATTTTCCACCGGCACAACAGCCAATTGTGCTTGACCATTCGCAACGGCGTGCAATGATTGGGAGATAGTGGGATAAGGGCTTAACATAGCTTCAACTCCCGTGCTTTTGTTTAGCCAGTTGACATAAAAAACAGCTGCTTGTTCTGTGTAAGTGCCGGGAGGCCCTAAATGTGCGATCGATAGAGTCATGCCTTTAGCTTTGAGTTACAAGTTTAATCGGTAAAATGAGCGTACCAACTTTTTGCCAATGATGTATACCTGATAAGTAAAAATCATTTTTACGGTCTATAAATTTTGTAATTTTCTAATAATCAGAACTAAGTTGTTAAAAAATATTAAAATTAAGAAACAGATATTTTTATTAGCTCATGGCTACCCGGTTTACTGCCTCCCAATCGGTTGAAATCGCTGTTCCAGAGCAGCCTATTCCCATCCAGCACTACTTACGTCAGCCTCAACGTCTGGTTAAAGCTTTAGTTGACAATAGCCGGATTCAGCAGCTTTCTGAGGAAGTGTTTCGCTTGAAAATGCGTCCGCTTACTTTTATGTCACTGAGTATTCAACCTACCGTAGACATGAGAGTATGGGCAGAATCAAATGGAATAATTTATTTGCGATCGCTAGGCTGTGAAATTCTGGGTTTCGAGTATATTAACCAGCGCTTTGCTCTCAATTTAAAAGGGCATTTGTCTCCTCAAGAGTTTAGCACTGGCACTCGCCTGCAAGGAAGGGCTGATTTAGAGGTGCTGGTGGATTTCCCACCGCCATTTTCCTTTACTCCTAAGCCGATTTTAGAAGCTACTGGCAATGGTTTGCTTAAAAGCGTGCTGTTGTCAGTCAAGCAACGGTTATTAAATCAACTTTTGGCGGATTATCGCTACTGGGTGATATCACAAACCAAAGATAGAGGACTTGGCGGCGATAGTACTGAATTACCAATCCTGAATGCTGAGTAATTTTTTAATCACTCAACACTCAGGTGTTTGATTTGGCAAGGACGAAAAGACAGACGATGTAGGGGCGATGGCCCATATTGTTGCAAAGCCAGCAAATGCCGCTGGCTACCATAACCCTTGTTACTTTCTAGATTGTACATAGGGTATTTTAATGCCAGACGCATTACCAGTTCGTCACGCCAAACCTTAGCAACAATGCTAGCAGAGGCAATAGCGAGCGATCGCTCATCACCTTTGACTATTGTTTGTTGTGGCACTAGTAAATCTTTGATTGACTGATTTCCGTCAATCAAGCAAATTGCAGGCTGTACCTTTAACTTCAGCACAGCCCGCTTCATTGCTAACAGCGTTGCTTGCAAAATATTTATTTTGTCAATTTCGGCAGTGGAAGCAAACCCAATTTTCCAGTCTACAGCTAGCTCACAAATTTGTTGTGCTAGCTGAGTTCTTCGAGAACTAGACAACTTTTTACTGTCTTTGATTTTAGCTGCTATCAGTATTGGCAAAGCATGATCTGGTAGGATCACCGCTGCCGCTACCACAGGGCCAAATAAAGCGCCTCGCCCTACTTCATCCACACCTGCAACCAACCCTGGAATCCCTGACAAGGTAGAAAATTCCAGCCAAGTGGATTGTTCCAAAGGCGTTGGCGATGTTTCTACCATAAAGCAAATTAATTATCCTCGATCGCTGAGGAACGACGGCGACGGCGACGGCTGGCAGTAGCGCTGCTATTGGCTTCGTTTTCATCTGCGATCTCGTTGGCTTTGGCAGCTTTGGCAGACAAGCGTCCCGAAGGATTCGTAGTCAACTCCGATGTTTCAGTTGTCTCTTCGATCAAAGATTTTGGTTCTGGCTCAACAACTTTTGGTGTCGGTATTTTGCTTGCAGTTATTTCAGGTGTTGCCTTTTGAGCAATAGTGATTATTTCAGGTGTTGCTTTTTGGACAATAGTTGATTCTGAGGTTGATTCAATTGGGGTCGTTGGCAATTGACCAGGCTGAATCACATTAATAATCACAGACTTGGTATTTTTAACCTCTTGTTCTAGCTTCACCAAAGGAGATATCCCCATCAAGGCAAATATATCCTGTTCTTGGAGGCTCATTTCTACAGTTCTAATCTCCGGTGGTTCTACCACTGGCTTAACTGGTTCTGCCTTGATAATTTTAGTGCGCTCTACTACTCTTTCACTCCAACCTGGTTTACCAAGGGTAGGGGATGGGATCTCTGGTGCAGATCCTAGTTCTGGTTCTACATCCAGGTCTAAGTCTGGCTCGTTGACAAAAGCTAGGGGATTAGGGATAACCCGAGCTTCATCTTTCCCGTTTAACCCATTGACGCCAATTCGACTGCGGCGAGTGCGGGTACGACGTTTATCATTAAGTTCTTGATAACTAGGATGATTGATCAGATTTAGGTTGCTCAATTCTGAGTCGCCGTCAAATGTTTCCCCAAATCCATCGTAGGTTTCTCGTGGTTCTGGAGTGCGGGCAGATGGCTGACGTGGTTCTCGGTGAGGTAAGGATACAAAACGCTCGCGCTCTGGTGTATCTGCTGGTATCGGCAATCGGTTTTCGATTTCTCCAGGGAGACGCACAGTATGTCCTAAACCGCCACAGGTAGGACAAGTTTCACCAAATAATTCGTAAATATTTTGACCCTGACGTTTGCGGGTCAGTTCTACTAAACCTAGTTCGGTGAGTTGGGCAATCTGGGGACGAGCTTTGTCTGCTTTGAGTGCTTTATTAAAGTGTTCGAGAACTTGTAGTTGGTCGCGTCGCGATTCCATATCGATAAAATCAACGACGATCACCCCGGCGATATTCCGCAGACGCAACTGGCGAGCAATTTCTGTTGCAGCTTCGCAGTTTGTCCACAAAACTGTTTCTCTAGCTGTTGCCGATCGCGTGAAGGAACCTGAGTTAACATCAATCACGGTTAATGCCTCTGTCGGCTCGATGATGATGTAACCGCCAGAAGGTAGGTCTACTCTCGGTTTGAGAGCTTCGCGAATGGCAGCAGTGATGCGGAAGTATTCTAAAATTGGGGAGCGATCGCGATGATGGTCAATCAACAATCCCTGCGGTGTTTGACCGCCACTCCAATTCTGCAAGTACTGTTTAACGCGCTTCAAACCAGTACTAGAATCTACCACAATCCGATTGACATCAGCGCCGTACATATCTCGCAATACGCGCTGGATAAAGTCATCGTCCCGGTTGAGCAGTGCTGGAGCGCGGGTAGAATGGGCTTCCTGCTGAATGGCTTCCCATTGCTTTTGCAGCAACTCCAAATCTTCCATAATCGCTTCTTCGGGTTTGCCTTCGGCTTCTGTACGCACGAGCAAGCCCATCCCTGCCGGTTTGACCAAAATTGCTAATGCTCGCAAGCGGTTGCGTTCACTTTCACTTTTAATCCGTCGGGATAAATTTACGCCCCTACCATAGGGCATCAGTACTACGTAGCGTCCAGGTAAAGTAATATTACCAGTGAGCCTTGGTCCTTTTGTCCCCGTTGGCTCTTTCATTACTTGCACCAAAACTTTCTGCTGTGGTGCAAGTAGTTCTGTAATTGCTGCTGCGGTACGCTTCAGCTTCAATGGACCTAAGTCGGTGACGTGAATAAAACCGTTACGCTCTGGATCGCCAATATTGACAAAAGCCGCATCTATCCCAGGTAATACGTTTTCTACTACTCCTAAGTAGATATCACCTATTTGATGATGACCTGTAGCAACAACGAGTTCCTGTATTTGATCTTCAGAAAAAACCGCAGCAATTTGGTGCTGCTCCGCGATGATAATTTGTTTCGGCATTCAATTTCCTCAAAAATTGGCAGCACTTATAGGTTTGAGGTTTGTTGTATCAAGTCCGGTTAATTACTTCTAATTCCAAACTCCCCGCGTCTGGGCGTCAGTTTTAATTATTAGTGTTTTCTCGGTTTGATATTGTACTTTTGCTGCCCTCACAACCCTCAAAAGGCGCTACTGGTAATAAAAATCGCAAATCTGAGCTTCTAAGTTAAATAGCTATTGGCGCTCTTAAGAGCGTTTCCACGGCTGATTATTCCAGAACTGCTGCATATCGTTTAAGCAATTAAATCAACCGTCCGTAGTTGATCTGTAATACAATACCCTCAAATCTTGAGAGTTCTGAGTTGAAAGTTTTAAATCCTGAGTGAGGATTTGAACTCAGGATGTTTCATTGAGAGTAACCTACCGAATTCGTGAAGAAAAAGAAACTATTTCTATTTTCCATTCCCCGGATTTATCTTAGGGTTATACTCAGCAGCGCCAGTTGCTACCCTGCCTTGAGCTGCTCTAGCCTAAGACAAGCCGCGCTTTGCGCGTCTGTGAAAGTCTACAAGTCGGCATAACCGACAGCAGTTGCTTTAACTCTAAAAAAGTAATGCACTAGCTCTTGGGCACTACGTGGATTAGACATTCAGCAGTTGTTTAAAAAGCATGGATTTAGAGAAGCTAACTGAGCCTGCTGTTAGTTACTGATTCACAAGGTAGCTATAGAGAGAGTGTGCATTCTTTAATCTGCTTTTTGTTTGTCTAGAATAAAATCCTAGAAATTTCACTCTAAATATCTTTGCTTTCGCCCCCTGAATACCAGGGTAGTGAACCAGCTAATTCAATGCAGCGCCAGAAAATTTCTCTTCACCCTATTCTAACGCAACCTTGCTAAAAATCAATTCATATTACCTGCCATGTCAGGACAACTACTAGCAAGTTGCCTTACAGGGATTATACCCCTAAAATTAGCCGATTGCGGTGGATGTGCAGGAGTTGAAATTCTACATTCGCCACTGCTTCTAGCATAAACAGGATTTGTTCGGGACGCAACAGCAAACCGTCCTGGCGATAGCTACCTAGATAACGGATTACAGATGACATAGATTCTGCAATGCAATTGTAGTTTTCTACTAATTCCAATTCAAACAAGCGATCGCGCAGATTTATTAACTGGCTCTTGCCTGATTTATTTGTTTGCTCGTACCAAAATTCCTCTTTTGCTTTGATTATATCAATCCAGTTTTGCCATTGTATGGGTGTTGTTTCTTGAAGTGCTGCTAAAGTAATTAGATACTCTGCGGACTCTAGCAGTTGTGTAGCGGCACTAGCTTTTAAATCGATCTGCTCCACATTATATATTGGTATGTCTGTGGGCATTTCACAAGCCAATTTTTCTCGGAAAGTATCAACTTCCACTGGCACAGTTAACTCAAAATCTGCAATTTCACCGCTGCTAGTAGCCCCTAGAGCCAAAGCAGTTGCTAGAGAAATCCGTGGCATTGGGTGAAACCCGCCAGTAAAAGCAATTGGTAAGCCTGCTCGCCGCACAACTCGGTCAAATAGACGGATTAAATCAAGATGGCTCATCAAAGCCATATTACCTTGTTTCCCAAACCAAACTCGCAGTCTTTGCGCCTTAGTTGTGTTGGGGACAAATTCGCCAGCAAATTTTGGGATAGCAGGTGATTCAATTACCACGTTATGACCAAAGTCAGTGCCACAGACACCACAATGAGAACAACCTTCAAAAGAGCAGTCAGGCACAATAGAGGCTTCTAGGGCGCGTTGCAAGTCTTCTTGAAGCCACTTTTTGTCAATCCCGGTATCAATATGATCCCAAGGTAAGGGAATATCGAGGGAGTGGGGAGTTAGGAATTGGGTATTTTCCGCATCTTCCGATCTTTTCTGCTCTTCTACATGAAACAAATTCCATTCGCCATTTTCTACTTGGCGGTATTTCCAATCTAAATCGGCTTGGGCGATCGCAATCTCCCAAGCGCTAAAAGCTTGATCTAAATTTTCATACCAGGAATCCATACCAGCACCTAATTCCCAAGCACGGCGGACTACTTTGCCCAAATTGCGATCGCCTCGTCCCACAAAATCTTCCATTGCCGAAATGCGGACATCGGTAAAATTTACCTTCACTGCCTTGATTCGGCGGAATTCTTGCCGCAACAGGTTTTGTTTTCGCTTAAATTCAGCAGTAGAAACTGAGTGCCACTGGAATGGTGTATGGGGCTTGGGCGTAAAGTTAGAAATTGTCAGGTTAAAGTTTAGGGATTTTCTGCCCTTGCCTCGACATTCTCGCTGTAGCCAGCTTACTGTTTCGGCAATGCCCACAACGTCGGCATCCGTCTCACCTGGCAAGCCAATCATAAAATACAGCTTTATTTTATCCCAGCCTTGTTCCCAAGCGGTTTTCACCCCCCGCAATAATTCTTCATTTGTCAACCCTTTGTTTACAATATCTCGCATCCTCTGAGTACCAGCCTCAGGAGCAAAAGTCAATCCACCTTGGCGCGTACCTCCAAGGATATTGGCAATATTTTCATCAAATCTGTCTACCCGTTGGCTTGGTAGAGTCAGAGAAATGTTTTCATTTTTTAAGCGATTTTTGATTTCCATCCCCACTGCTGGTAGGGATAAATAATCAGAGCAACTCAGAGATAGTAAGGAAAACTCATTGTAACCAGTTGCCCGCATACCCTGTTCAATTGCTTCTACCACCTTATCGGGTTCTACATCCCGTGCTGGTCGAGTCAGCATTCCTGGTTGACAGAAGCGACAGCCACGAGTGCAACCACGCCGGATCTCAATGGTCAAGCGGTCATGAACTGTTTCTACATAGGGAACTAACCCAATGGAATATGCTGGTATGGGAGTTGCAACCCTTCGCAGAATTCGTTTTGGGACATCTGGGCGATGAGGGTGAACTGAGCCATCCTCTGCCATATCGTAAAACTGAGGCACGTATACACCTGGTATCTGTGCCAAGTCAAGTAACAGATGTTCCCGACTTAATCCTGCTTGCTTGCCTTCTTCCAAGACTAAACCAATTTCTGGCAGTAGTTCTTCTCCATCTCCCAGGGCGAAAAAGTCGAAGAAGTCAGCATAAGGCTCAGGATTTGATGTCGCTGTTTGCCCACCAGCGAAAATCAATGGAAACGATGACTGGGTATCACTAAATTCTCCCCTGTTCCCCTGCCTCTCTCTCCACGTCAATGGAATTCCAGCCAAATCCAACATTTCGAGGATATTAGTTGCACCCAGTTCGTAACTGAGGCTAAAGCCCAAAATGTCGAATTCTGTCAGAGATCGCTTTGACTCTACCGCAAACAATGGCGTATTGGTTTCGCGTAGTTTGGCTGCCAGGTCTTGTCCTGGGAGGTAGGCGCGATCGCACAATTGACGCGGTTGGGCATTTAAAATGTTATAGAGGATAATGTGCCCTAAGTTAGATGCGCCGACTTCATATACTTCTGGGTAGGTTAAAACCCAATGTATTGCTGTCGTATCCCAAGCTTTGTGTATTGCTAATAGCTCGTTACCCAGGTAACGAGCTGGTTTGGAAATACCCGATGTTATTAATTTTTCAACTGCAACAACCACTGTGCTATCTTCTAGCTACCTTAATTACAGCTATCCAAAGCTAACCTTAGCATTGAATTAGGACTTCTAACAGAGTTTGTCGTTGCAACTTACAATTCCTTTACATTAAAGTCTACTTCTTGTTCTAAGTTTTGTACTTTTACATCAAAGTTCTGTTTAGCTAAATGCAGCTTCACCGTCTAAGATTTCAAATACCCTATCAAGTTGCGTCAGTTCAAAAATAATTCTAATTGGTGGAGCAACGGCGCAAAGTCGGCAACTTCGTCCTAAAGTAAGAGCCAGTTTGTGTGTAGATAACAATGCCATCAATCCTGCGCTGTCTAAGGATTCTACTGCTGTGAGGTCTACTACCAAGATGGAAATACCATTTTGTGCCAACGCGGTGGTCATATCTCGTTCAAATTCCAAGGCATTTGCAGCATTCAAAGACCCTTGGGGGCGAATAACTGCAATCTTGGGATAGTTAAGCACTGCCTGCATAGTTACATCCTATTAAGAATTTTGAAGCGTCAAGCTAAGGATTATTTGAACATAAACTCTATTTTGTTGCATCGACCATACGTCTTACCTCTCTTTGCTGAATCTTTATTGCTTTCGTATCTCTGTTTAAAGATTGTTAAAATTCCAGTTTGAAATGTGTTTATGTATACTTTTTTTTTATCTCAGTTCAAAAACAATCAACTATAGACGGTCATAGAGCAGACAAATCATCAGTAACTATGCTGAGAAATCTTGCTTAGTCTATAACTAAAGCTAATTTAGCCAAGTCTTAACGGTAGGTTAAATCTTTCACTTTAGCGTTGCTGATGGCATTACGGCAAAGCCAAAGCGAATTATCTATCCAACTAATTAAACTGTGATATATATCACTAGTAAGTTAGTATTTGGAGCACTCTTCTATACTTAGGCTAATCTGAAATGATTAGTATCATATTACAGTTTGGTTATTACTTATGAGAACTCAGTACGCTATTCGTAAATTGGTAGAAAAAGCTCTTGACATAAAAAAACTCACCCCTGAGATAGAAAATGAAATCAATTCAGAACTTACAGAACTTGGTTATATTTCTGATGTTGATTACGAAGCCCTCGAATTATTAATGGCAGAGATGGATGCTGGCAGAATTCAGTTAGTTCCTAACCTGGGATATTAGAATAATTCGTAATGACGCTCGTGGACTCGCTACCGCTACGCTAACGTAATTACGTAATGATGCTCTATAGGAGACGCTAAAGGCGTAGCTTGCTTCCCTGTAAGGGTACTGAGATTCGCTAACTTAATTAAGTTTTGTAACGGGGATTGAAAAAGAGCTACAAAATTTGCTCATGAGGAGAGATTAAGGGAGAAGAGTTTTCCCCTCCGCTCCTTGCACCTCAAGAGTGCTGAGTAATGAGTGCTGAGTGTGGGAGATGACGGGACAAGGGGGAATTATTGAATAGTCTCTCCCTTGTCTACCTTGTCTCTTCTCCATGCCCAATGCCCCATACTCTAATCCTCAATTCCCAATCCCTCTTGATACGCTTGCCACAGTTGGTGAATAAACTGATTTAGTTGCTGCTTTGCAGCTGAATTTGATTCAGTTTTTGGTTCTTTTGCTAAAACTTGGCTCAAGAAGGTAATTACTTCTGTGTCTAATGCTGGACAAAATAAATTGGCAGGCCAAAGCAGGTCAGACGCATCTCGCAAATCGGTAATTAGCGGCGATTCTTGAATGAAAGTGACCATTAATAAAGGACGCACCCAGCATAACTGACGGGAAACTACAAATTGAATGACTTCTGCATACAGATTCCTGTCGCCATGTTTTAAAGACACAATTTGTCCTGGTTGAAGAAATTCTAGGCTGATGTCCATCATTATGCAGTTTGGGCAAGGGCAAGGATTATTTTGCAACTTCCTTAATCTTAAAAAGTGAAAATGCGTTAACTTTAAGGAAGACTCTCTATAAGATTAGGGTAACACTGTTACGGCAACCATGTCTAAGACATATACCTTACAAGTGGCTACGCAAGACTAATACGACCAATCCTTGGCAGTAAAGGGTTTTCCTCGTATAGTATCTGAGCAGAAATACTATAGAATAGGTGTATGACTGTTGAGCGATCGCAAAACAGAGACTTTGTTGTAGTGAAGTAACGAGAAAAGAGCAAAGAGCCGTGTCAGTTGAAACCATTGAAAAGCCTTCCACAACCCGCAAGCTCGCGCCTCGGTATCGCGTTTTGCTCCATAACGACGACTACAACTCGATGGAGCATGTTGTACAGTCACTAATAGCGACTGTGCCAAGTCTTACGCAACCCCAGGCTGTGAGCATTATGATGGAAGCCCATACTAACGGGCTAGCTTTAGTCATTACTTGCGCTCAGGAGCATGCTGAATTTTATTGCGAAACATTGATCAGTCACGGTTTAAGTAGCACGATTGAACCTGATGAATAGTCAAATAATTCGTAATTCATAATTCGTAATTCGTAAGTAACAAGGGTATAGCACCCCACACTAAATTAAAAATTTAGTGGAAAGTTCAGAGCTAAAACTGATTGTAATTACGGATTATTTTGACTTGTTTAGTATGAACAAAAACCTTGTCCGTTTAGCTGAACGCCCTGCCCCTATTAGGCTGGGTTGTTTTATTTTGATTTTATTGTTGCTATGGCTACCATTGGCTACACCAATATACTTACTAGTGCATGATTCAAACTTAGAAAGTATATTGACATTGGTATTTTTATATGTAGTGTTTATTTTTCTCCTGAGATTATGGGGTAAATATGTCTACCAACAGCCCCAAATTCTGCGGCATTATGGCTTAGAATTCACGCGACAAAATGGTGTGGATTTAATACGTGGCTTGGCTATAGGGATAATTAATATTCTGATACTTTTTGGGGTAGAAAGTTTGTTGGGTTGGTTGGTGTGGCAACAACCAGAAGTTTTTTTGCTGAAAGTTGTTTTAGAGGGTTCACTTGTTGGCTTAGGTGTTGGATTTGCTGAGGAATTGTTATTCCGAGGCTGGTTGCTAGATGAATTACAACGAGATTACAGTCTGCGTGTGGCACTGTGGACAGATGCAACTGCCTTTGCTACATTGCACTTTATTAAACCCTTGGAAGCAATTATTCATACATTGCCGCAATTTCCAGCTTTAGTGCTGCTGGGGTTAACGCAAGTGTGGGGAAAGCGTTGGCGGAGGGGACGCTTGGGTTTTCCAATTGGTTTGCATGGTGGTTTAGTTTGGGGCTACTACATTATTAATGTTGGGGAATTAGTGAAATATTCGGGTCTTGTTCCTGATTGGGTAACTGGCGTGAATAATAATCCCCTGCAAGGAGTGATGGGAGTGTTGTTAATGAGTGTACTAGCTTTGTGGGTACGGGCAAGGACTGAGCGATCGCGTCATATATGAAAATAAAAATATTAATCGTATCAGCTTTATTACTTACTTTTCTTTCTAGTTGTAAAGATTGTCAGGCCAAAAAAACTTCAAATCCCGCTCATGTGAAGCAGCTACTAACAACTAAAAAATGCCCCAAGTGTGATTTAGGTGGTGCTGATTTAACAAATACTGATTTAGCTGGAGCAGATTTAAGAGAAGCTGAATTGACAGATAACTTACAATCAGCTAATTTTTCTGATACTAATCTTTCTGGCTTATTTATTTCTGATAGTAATCTCCGTGCTGCGAATTTAAGTGGCGCTAACTTAAAAGGTACGTATTTTACGAAAGTAGATTTATCACAAGCAAATCTAAATCACGCTAATTTAGCTTATACTACTTTCCGTGATGGCAATTTTCACTCGACAAACTTACAAAATACTGATTTAAGCCACAGCGAATTTACCGTCGATTTAGGGTTAACAGATATAGATATGAGTGGTGCTATATTAAAATTTGCAAAATTGGATGGAAATGATTTAAGAGGTGCAAACCTCCGTGATGTTGACTTTACTCAAAGTAGCGTAGATAGAACAGACTTTCGTCATGCTAAAAATCTGACAACCGAGCAAATTAAATTGGCACAAAATTGGGAAGAAGCAGTATACGACGAAGAATTTCGCGCCAAATTAGGACTACCTGCTTGCAAAACTAGGTTAGGTAAATATTTGGGAGATCCTTTCATTTTTAGTAAAATCAAGAAAGGATGTTTTCAAAATTAATCAGTTGCCTCGTTCCCAGGAGTACATATTTGTCAGCTACAGCACGCAGCATCAAATATCCTCCCGTGGAAAATTAGCCCATTCTTCACTACGGGCTACATCAACTTCCTCTGTGGAAGGTGGGTTTCCTAAATCAGCACATAGTCCCCACAAGGATTGTCGGGGAAAGTTAGAGAGTTTATCTGTTAACTCGCGTTCTATATCAGGAGCAATTTGCTGGATCAAACGTACTTTGTCCACAGTTGAAAGCTGTTTTGCTAGTCTGATAACTTCTTTTAGGCTCACAAATTTTCACCTGCTTTATCTGCAAAAAATTTTAACAATAGCCAAGGATACTGGGGTTTTTGGTGGAATCTTTAAGCAAGCGTCTCAATCATTGTGCCCACCAAACAGGCTTTATTCAAATTAACGCCGCTCAAATTTGCACCTTCTAACTCTGCACAAAGCAAATTTGCTCCTGAGAAATTCGCCCCTGCTAAATTCGCCCCCCGTAAGTCAGCTTCTTCCAAGTTTGCTTCACTCAACAAAGCCCCTTGCAAATCGGCGCGACTCAAGTCTGCACCTTTGAGATTTGCCCCAGTTAGGTTTGCACCGCGCAAGTCAGCACCGCGTAAGTCAACGCCTTGCAAGTTCACGTTCATTAAATTAGTGCCACTCAAGAAAGCACCTACCAATGACACATCACTGAGTCTGGCTCCCATCAAGTTAGCGCCACGCAAATTACTACCCCGCAAATCAGCACCCGTTAAATCTGCTTGCATCAGGTTCGCCCCCATGAGATTCGCCCGCAAGTCAGTTTCTTGGAGGTTCGCTCCCATGAGGTTCGCCCCTTCTAAATGCCCACCTTCGAGTTTAGAACCAGCAAAATTAGCACCTACAAGGGTAGCACCAGCAAGATTAATCCGGCTTAAATCCAGTCGAGAGAGTTCCTCGTCTTCTAAATTTGCCCCTGGAAGTTGTTTGAGTTGTCCTAATCTAATGGCTTCAATATTCATGTAAAGTAACTACCAATCTCTTCACTGATCTTGCTGTGGCTATCCCATTGGGAATCAAGTATCCAGATGCCGGCGCTGACTTTGGGTGTCATCAAGGGTAAGTCGAGTCCCTGTTGTAAACCCATAACTAACAAAGCTAGGGTATCTACAAGTTTAGGGTCAAAGTGACTAGATTCTTGCTGTTTGCACTCATCTAAAGCTTGAGTAAATATCTGTTCCCGGCTTTGATTTGACGATTTTCGCTGATTGACTCGCCACTGAAAGTCTGCCAATAATGCCAAAATTCTCGACTCTAGGGGAATTTGATCTCCAGCTAAACCTACTGGTTCCCCTGCGCCATTCCACCATTCGGTTTGGTGAGTGATAATTTGGGCAACGGCTCGCAGTCGTGGCATGGTTCGCAATACTTGCACCCCTGGTATTAAAGGACAACTGGGGGGATGTAGGTAGCGTGCGGGTATATGATCAGAAGTCAGGACACTTTCGGCATTTTGTAATGGATCTATGCGATGTAACAAAGCCGCTAGCCGCAATCTCTTAATTTGCCATGCGGGAAGATCCAATAGCTGGGCGATCGCTTCCGCAAGTACAACCACTTCCGCAGCTGCCATTGGATTGTTGACATCTGCCATATCCATCAGTTGCGCCATTCGCAAAAAGGCTTGGATTTCGTTAGAAACCAAGTTGCGATCTAGGGTTTGTTTCTGAAGTGCTGTGGAGATGGATAAATTATCTTGCCCAGTCTGGAGGTAATCTACTACACGGGAGACAACTGCACCTAAATTTTCTGATCTGGCCATTGACGGTACAATTTGTTGTTTATCGGCTGTGAGTTTTTTCGCCAGTTCTGGGTTGTATTTTCTGATGTGAGCGATCGCAATTTCTGCTGTCTCTTGCACTAACTCCGGCTCAAATGTCCATAAACCATAGAATTTACGCTCTAAGTCTGATGTCGGTATCCCAGTGCTGCCATAATCAGCCTCCGATAATTCTTGACAAATTACCATTGCTGTGTATTTAGGTGACAAGATAATTAAGTGCCACTCTTGCGCCACAGAATCAACTGGATCTAATGCTACTAAGTCTACATTGGGTAGTTGACTGGTAGGATGTTCAGCAAAGCCAGATTCGGCGGCAGCCATGATGGCAATTTGGCGGCTGTGCTGGGCAATGTCTGCATATCGTTCAGCTTCTTGTAGATACCATTTTCCTTGTTGAAAGGCTGTGATCACCAAGGGTGTACCGTCGTCGGTTAAGATATGGTCTTCTAGGGCATGGCACAGGGCAACGAGGGTATTTTTGTAGTAAACACCGAATCGAATTGGCCTGGTGGTGTGGCGATGGGCTGTTTCTAGCTGTTGTAGGATTGAACCTTCTAACATGGGATTTGGTAAAAATAACCGCAGAGGCGCAAAGGACACAGAGGGGGAAAAATTCAGAATTCGTGTTTTCTAGGATACACCTGCTAACTGCTTTTCTTTAGTCTCTAATGGTGCTGTAAGTGCTGCTTCTAATTCGGCACAACCCAGTTTTTCTTCTAAGATTTTCATGACTTCGCGTCCGAAGTCGTTGGGGTTTTGTTGCCAAGCTTGCAAGCAGACTTCGCCGAAGAATGAACCAAGGGGTTCAGGATTCCAGAGAAGTTTTTTGGCTGTCCACGGCATCAAGCTCATTGGATCGTACCCTGGTTTGAGGATGCCTTCTTTAAAAGCATATTCTTCTAAATGGGTATGGGGTTGTAGCCCAATAAAGAAGATGGCGGGTTCGACTTTATCAGCACCAAAAATCCGTTCTAGTTCGCGGTGGTAAGCGATGGTTTGACGGATGGTTTCGGGACGTTCGTCAATGACGTTAAAGGAGTAGTTAACGGAAACTACATCGTTGAAACCAGCAGCTTTTAAGTCACGACAGTTTTGCAAGACGGTTCGCAGGTTGTAACCCATCCGCATTTTCCGCACGAGTTCTTGAGAACCACTGGTAATCCCGATTTCAAAGTAGTTCATCCCGGTTTTCGCCATCAAGTCACACAACTCTGGTGTCAAATTGTCGGCTCTGATATATGCTGCCCAGTGGATATCTGTCATACCAGAATCGACGATTTTTTGCAAGAGTTCTACAGCATCGGCGATAAATTTTTTCGCGGGGATGAATTGGGCATCGGTAAACCAGAAGTTGCGAATGCCGCGATCGTATAATTGGCGCATCTCGGCAACGACTTCATCGGCTGGGTTAATGCGTACTTGTTTGCCTTCGACAACGGTGTAGACGCAATAACAACAGTTGTGAGGACAACCACGCTTGGTTTGTACACCTATATAAAAGTCTTGCTCTTGCAGGTAATAGTTAAATTCCGGCCAGATGCTTTCGATATAGTCGTAATTGCAAGCAGTTTTTTCTATTGGGGTGGGTTGTTCGTGAATTAGCCGTTGACGTGGTTGAGTTTCTCCAGCAACGTAACAGCGTTCATCTCGAAAATCTCTACCACTTAAAAGTTTTTCCAGCAGGGTTTCGCCTTCACCCACTGAAATAATTGTCCCTTGGGGTAAGCTTTTACCCAACTGTTCGTAAAAAACGCTGACTGCACCACCACCGACAACTACACGCGCATCAGAGTTATACTTTTGGGCACGCTTTAAACCGCGTTTGATTAAGCCCTGATTTTGCCACAACTCTAAATAGTAAGCGGTGAAAATACGCAAACCGCCCAATCCGCCGCGTAGTTTCAATAGAGGATTTTTGGCGTAGTAAAATTCAAAGGCGTTTTGCAGCGGGTTGCCACCACGCCCGCCAACTGGGGCATAGATTTGAATATCCCGCCAAGAAAATACTAGTAGTGTTGGTTTAAATTCATCGATACAGCGATCCAGAGCCGAACTGTAATCTAAAGGTGGTACTGTTCCTAAATCAAAGATGCGCTGTTCAATATCAGGAAACTGCTTGTGGACATGATCGCTCAGGTAGACAACCCCAATAGGAAAGATGGGGTTACAAGGAAGGCGAACATAAAGAATTCGATTTTCCATCATCTGTGTTTGGACTTCCATCTTGCCAATCTGTGGAGAAAGCGAGAGAAACATTCAGTTTTAAAGTGTGTGCTTGTTTTATCTGGTTTTATTTATCAAATCGCGCTTGACATTTTAGCTAATTATTGGTAATCGGAAGCTGCTATTAGCAACTGCGGGAAACGCTAAAATTGCTGTGCATAAAACATACATGGAATCTATGGAGAGCTTTATGAAGACATTTTTTCATATAGCTTTACCATAACATCGAGTTTATTCATTAAGCGATGATCCCAGATGATTAATCCTGGGATACATGAAACAGCAAAACTTACTTCCTGGCTATGCGAAAGGCAAAGGGATCATTGTTATGTCAATTCCCTAACAATTTGCCTAAAGAAAATTAAAGCTTTTATACCAGGAAAAAATATCAAAGACTTTTATCTATAGTGTATAATTCCGAAAAAGGTGTAAATAATTACAAAGTTTTCATAACTGAAAATATATCTTTAGACAGAAATAATCTACAAAGGCTCAGTTGGTATTCGCAGTTACAACAACTGGGGATCAGTGAGTGCTAGGCTTGGCTAGTGTAATGTAAAATTGTGGCGTAAAGCTCCTCAGCAGTTATGGCTCAAATATTAGATCCTCTACCACCTGAACAATCAGGAAAAATTCTCTGCTGCTACATTAATGCCACGAGCAAAATACAGGTAGCTCGCATCTGCAATATTCCCAACTGGTACTTTGAAAGGGTTGTTTTCCCTGGACAACGTTTAGTTTTTGAAGCTCCGCGAAAAGGTCAAGTGGAGATTCACACAGGGATGATGGCAAGTGCAATTTTATCCGATAAGATTCCGTGCGATCGCCTAATGCTCGAAGAACCCAGTACTTATGAGTTTAATACAGACTCATCAGATGGAAAAGACCCTATTAATACCAAATTAATGGTGCAGCAAATTAATACAAAAATCGGAGATACTACAAAACCCTTGCAAATCCTTGGTTTAGCATAGGTTGATTAAAAAAAAGAATTTTACTAAATTTCAGGGTTGCTAATTCAGCAGCCTTTTTTATTTATTGGGGATTGGGGATTGGGCATTGAAAAGAGGCAGAGGTGCAGGGTGCGGGGGGCGGAGGGGAAAACTCTTCTCTCTTGTTCCCTGCTACCTGCTCCCTCATCCCCCTCACCTCCCCCGAAACGTTCTCCTGCTATTGCCAATTTCCGACTAAAACATAAGGTGCCCAATAATAAGGATGAGGTGGTAAATTCTGCAACTCCTGAAAAGGTGGATTCAGTTTCAAAGATTCTAAAAGTGATAATTGAGCGTTCTTCAGAGCATCTGCTTGTTTTCCCTGTGGCTGTTTCAGGTCTTGGTAAAATTGACCCATAAATTTAGCGGTAGAAGCATCACCTACAGGCCAAAGAGTGGCAAGGGTGCTGCGTGCGCCTGAACGAACAGCCATCCCTGCCAAGCCTAAGACAGCTCGTTCATCACCAGTAGCAGTTTCACAGGCACTCAGCACCAATAATTCTACAGGTGTGCCTGGTTCTCTTAGCAAAGCACTCAACTCCTTAATACTGATACTTTTTCCATCCCCTGTAATAATAAAATTCTTCAGGGGATTAGAACTAAATAGCCCATGAGTGGCTAGGTGGATTACAGGAAAATTTGATTTCAACTGTTTTTGAATAGTTTTGACAGTAAACTCTTGATTGAGCAGCTTTTGGGAAGCAGGAAAAGTTTGTTTAATTTGGTCTAATTCCTTGGGAACATTCACCAGTGCGGCAAAAAATTCTCCTTGCACCTTCATTTGCTCGCTAACTCCAGCAGCTAACACCTTAAGTTCTTTCCTTTGCAATTGTTTAGGAGCGAGCAATTGTAGGCTGGGAACTAGGGCAAGGCTATATTTTTCAATCAGATAATTTTGTCCATCGTAGAGCGCAGCTATTGGTACTCTCTGCAATCTCCCATTTAGTACAAACACTAAACTCTTGATTTGTTTGGGATCTAGCTGTGTATCGAAAGGTTTAATTAGCCAGTTATAAACTTCTCCAAAAATTGGTAAAAGTTTCTGAAGATTTTCCTTTAATTCTTTGGGATTTGGGTTAGAAGTTGAGAGAATATTTCTTGCAGAGTTATTGATACTAACGTTGTCTAAATTATCGTAAAGCCGATCTAGAGTCTCATTAACTTCCTGTTCGCTAATCGGTATTACTACCTCCTGCAAAGGTTTTCCTGATACGGAAAGGATAACTTCTAAGCGATCTGGTAAAACAATCGGATAAATGACAGCTGCATTGGCATCAATATTATCAATTTGTAATGCGACATTTCCTGTTTCAGAACAGGGGTCTTGAAAAAAGTTATCTAGTTCTGCTAATTGCAGAGATTCTATCACCTGACGGGCAAATTCTAGGCGTTTTTGAGACTTTTTGGTTTCCGATTTTTCCTGTTTAATTTTAGGATTAGATACTATTAGCGCACTTAATTCGTTGTCACTCAAATTTGATTTCAACAACAAATCTGCTAATTCTAGATACACAGGTTTGACTTCTTGGAGAAAGTCAAACTGAACATCTTGATTGTTGGCGTTTAAATCGCTGCGTAGAGATTGGAGAGTATTAAAGGCGGCGGTATAAGCTGCGATCGCTCCTTTGATATCTCCCTGTTTCCGTAGTAAACTTCCTAACTGAGATTGCCAAAGATAAGTAATTTCTCTCGCATCACCACTGATATTTTGTTCTTGGGCTAACATCAGTGCTTGCTGTGTCAGTTTGGTTGCCTGATTTAACTGCCCTTGTTTGTGGTAAAGTTTGCCCAAATACCCTAGAGCGTAGGTTTCGGTTCGTTTATCCTGTAGAGTCCGTGACTGTTGTAGTGCATTTTTTAATAAAGGTTCAACGTTATTTATTGGGGCGCTTTGCATCAAAGAATCAGCAAAGTTAATTTGGGCATAGATGGCAGCACGACTGGGAGTAAGAGTAGTCAGGTTAGGTAGAATTTGATTTTGCAATGCTTGAGCATCTTGGCTCAACTGCAACTCTAACCCAGAGATAAAATCTTTCCCCCGTTGAATTAATTTAGTTTCCGAAAATCTTGACCAAGAAGTAATCCGGCGTTGCGTCTGTTCACCCCACCATCTTTTCATCTCCAGTAATAGCTGGAAGTGATTTAGTTGTGCCTGAACTTTCGGCAGTGGTGGGGCTGATGTTACCTTTGCTGCTTGAATATAGTAATAAACAGCTTGCTCGTAGGGCGCTAGAGCATCCAAGAGAGATTGGCGATCGATAATTTCTGTGACTGCATCATAGTCCCAGCGATCGCGGATTTGGTTGCCTAAGATCCGTTCGGTATTGCCTAAACTCAGTAGGACTGAGCTTGTTTCCGGCGATTCGGGAGTTGATGACAGACTTAACTGCAAGATTTCTTGCGACTTTTGTAATAACCCTTGTCTGCGTAAGACATCGCCGAGGCTATGCAAGCCAATCGCTTGAGTTAATGTCAGGGAATCACTCTTTTGAGTAAGGGTTTTCTGAAATTCCTCGATTTGGGTTTGGCTACAGTTAGGGTTTTTGATTGCAAAAGCTTCGAGTAAAGTATTGCAAGCTTTGGGGTACAATCCTAAATCTTGCAAAGCCTGGGATTTGTTGATTAGACTCTTAGTCATTCCGTCGCGATCGCCCACTTGTTCATAAGCCTTAGCCGCCGCTTGCCATAATTTTGCTGCTGCTTCTAATTCTCCGGCATTATACCGTTCTTCACCTTCTTTTGCTAAGGCTAGAGGAGTAGCAGCATTAGGATGTAAATTGGGGAGATTTGACCAAGCCGGCGCAGTGAAACTAGATAACAATCCTAATAAGGCTGAAAAGATAAAAATTAATAGACGACGGTACTTTTTATAAATCATACAATTTTGGATTTTAGATTGACTCCATGTCTTTTAGTCATTAGCTCTGCCATTTAATCTTAGATTTTATATTACACAGTTCAGTTAAGCTTCTCTTCCTTTGCGTCCTTTGCATCCTTTGCGGTTCGTTAAAAAAAGGATTTTAGCCTTAACTCAACCGTATTATTTTAGATTTTAGATTTATTATCGCGTTTAAATTCGGGAGCTTAAGACCTTTTTGGATTTATGATTCAAAATCCAAAATCCAAAATTTAAAATCTAAAATTCAGTCAGATGTTCCTGCATTCAAAATGCTTTGTATTCCATTTGAAAATACACCCCATTTTCTTGCCATGTGCGCTTGCTATTATCAATATTTATTAAAGGAATACCCCAATCTAGGCGGGCTGTGAATTTATCCCCCATTTGCCAAAGTAGTCCTAATCCTGAGCCTACTAAAGTGTTAGGGTCGGGATTTCCCCTGTCTGTATTCCAAACAGTACCAAAATCGATAAATGGTGCAACCTGTAAAGTCCCTTGCAGTTCTGGGAACCGGGCGACGGGTAGTCGTAATTCTGCGGAAGCAAAAATGCCGTTATCACTGAGTAAAACATCTTGGCGATAACCCCGCACTGTTCCTTGACCTCCCACACTAAATTGTTCGATGGAAAGTAGAGAACTAGTGGCCAATTGCACATTAGAACGCAGCAACAAAGTCGGAGCGATCGCTGGTTGTCCTTTTGCCTGACCGAGGAGGCGCAAATAGATCAGTTGTCCCCGCCAAAGGAAATATCTGCTATCTGGTTCGCTGTTATTTATTGTGGCGTTAAAAGCTCCAATCCCCAAATTAAACTCGGAACGAGCAGCTAAAACTTCTTGACGACTCCTCTGTAACCATTCTTGGGCGAAACTCAATTCTGATATCCGCGTTTCTCCTCGATCGTCAGCCCCAGGAAACAGAGGAAAATCTACTCCTTGAATTGAAGAATTACTTACCCGCCTAGCTGCGGTTAAACTCAGTGTAAGTTCTTGGCTGACTTCTGGGGTGGCTCTTTGCAGAATTGGCTGACGAAAAGATAATTCAAATTCCCGCGAATTTACTCCAACATCTAAATCATCAAAAGGAGGTTCAATAATTTTGTTGTCGGTAATTCGATAGTTGAAGCCAATAGTGCCATTTCGGGGATTGACTGGCAAGGTATAACCACCCTCAAAGCTATTGCTACCATCGGTATTTTTGTAGGTAAAATTCAAGCGATCGCCGATTCCCAAAAGGCTGGCTTCGGATAAGGTGATGCCGCGCTCAAAACTCCCAACGCTGGGGTTGCGGTTATTATTAATACTGAGTTGGGTACTAAAAGTTTTTGCTCCCTTGACTATCACGGCTAGGGAATTGACACCCGGTCTAGTACCGGCGGTGAGTTCGGCATCTAAACTTTCAATGAGGGGATTAAGTTGCAGCAGTTGCAAAGCTTCTTTGAGGCGGTTGATATTCAACGGTTTGGTAGTAGCGATCGCAATACGACTGCGGACATAATTTGAGTTCAACCGTCCTTTAATCACATTGACTTGAATATCTTCTAAGCTGCCTTCTACTACCTGAATTTTGATGATACCGGAACGAAACTCTTGACTGGGAATATATGCACCAGAGGTAATATACCCTTTTTTAACATACAACTCAGTAATTTGATTGGCAGCTTTGAGGAGTTCGGCAAAGGTAATTGGTTGTCCGGTAAAATTGGCGATCGCAGAGTTTAATTCCCCTTGGCTAAAGGCGGTATTACCAACAAACTCAAACTTTTGTACAGTGATACTACCTGGAATATCTAGTCCTTCTTCTGGGGTTGGTGGTACTGTCGGCTGTATTTGGATAGGTATGTTTGTTGGTGGTAGGGGATTAGCTGGCGGTTGTTCTGGGGGCTTTGGGGTTATAGGATTAATTGGCTGGGCAAAAGCATAATTTGTGTGATTTAGCAAGAGTATGAGGATCATGCAAGGAGATAAAAAAAATCTCCGTCGCCAAACACTTAATACCATTTTGGATTTTAGATTTTAGATTTTGGATTAGTCATTAGTCATTAGTTATTTTTCCCCCATTTTCCCATCTTCCCATCTCCCCAATCCCCATTACCCCTTATCCCCAGAGGGGACCCCACCTTCCCCAATCCCCAATCCAGCAGTACGCAACATAAAAAAGATTTAGTGACAATTCGATGATGTTAACCCAGAACCATAAGGAGTAGGATTAGGCGTTTGGCTGGCTAGAACTAGCACACCTTGGGCGTTAACATACCAACCTCTGGCTGGGGGTGGCAGTTGGGGAGTATTATTCACCTCTGTAGCAGCATTGGTATTAGCAGACTCAAAACTAATTAAAGCTCCGGTACTTAACTGTTCACTCGGTCGAGGTGGCAATCCTCCGCGTCCAGTGATGGTAAATTCGCTTCTATTTTGACTTGTTGTCCCTCGACAAGCCTGAGCTACTACCTGTTCTGGTTTAGCTACTTCTTGTGGTAAATCTATGACTTCAAAATTCCTTTCTGCCTCTGGCGTAATGATGCTAACTTGTCCGGCGACTCCCAATTGGGAACTAGCAGTAATCTGACAAGTTGGACACACAAAGAATCCTTTTGTATTGATACTGATATTTCCTCCCATACCCTGAAAAGCGTCGGCGGTAATCTGACTGCCTTCTAACAGCGTGACAAAATTGGCAGAACTAAAACCACCAATATTAATATTGCCTCCGTTACCGCTTCCTCCCGCAGTGGCAGATATCTGGCTGTTAGTACGCATTAGTAAGGAATTGGTTTGCAAGGATATGTTACCACCTTCACCTGATGCGGTAGAAGCAGATAATAAGGCGCGATCGCTAAGTCCTACATGACTCGCTGCGATCGTCAATCTTCCACCTGCTCCCGCACCAAAATTGTCGCTAGATATCTGACTATTACCGGATACCTCTAAAGAATTCTGGACTTGTAAATCAATGTTGCCACCTTGACCGCCTCTGGTAGCTGCTGTGATTCCACCTTGACTGTCTAGCAAAATAGAGCCAGCCTTCACCCACAACGTTCCAGCATTTCCAGTACCATCATTCCTCGCTGTCACCTGTGCGCCATCGTTAACAACCAATCGCCCAGTGTTAATTGTCACATCTCCAGAAGCTCCACTGGGCACAGGAGGTACTCTTAATAGCTGTTGCAAACTCGGATCAACGATGTTGGCTGAGGAGATGATCAAACTAGGATTTACGGAGCCTGGGACTTTGCCACTGACCTCTACACTGTCTTGAGCGTTAATAGTGACGCTACCAGCCGGGCCGCTGGCTAAGGTGGAAGCATCAACTCTACCACCGTCTTTGATCGTCAGACGTTGAGTATTAATTGTAACACTGCCAGCCTTTCCTGGCCCGGCAGTACCAGCAGTTATTTCGCTAGGGGTGAAAACCAATGGTGTAACACCGATCAATTCTACTAACTTCGAGGCATTTATAGTTACATTTCCACCTAAGCCAGTACCAGCAGTTATGGAGGCAATATTTCCTCCTGAAAGCGCAGTTAATTGCTGCGTTGAAACTGTCAGACTTCCGGCATTCCCAGTCCCAAAAGTTGCTGCCGTAATATTACTGAAGCGACTAGGGTTAATTGGTGAAAATCCTGACACTTCCAACAACTCACCAGCTTTAATATCAATATTCCCTCCAGCAGCAGGCGTGTAAGTAGCCGCAGAAATGGCTGCTCCATCCTGAATGACTAAGCGGGGGGTGTTAACAGTAATATCTCCACTTTTGCCACCGCCGAGAGTTTCTGTAAATAAGTTACTTGAAAGCTGTGCATTTGCTGTAGTGCCCACTAAGGATAAGGATTCAGAGGCGTTGACGTTAATTCCCCCTGATGATTGCGCTCCTTGGGTTTGAATTAACACGATTGAGCCATCGCGGATGGAAATGTTTCGCCCTTGCAACTGAATTGAGCCACTACCTGGGCCACTGGTATCTGCTAATGCCTTTTGAGATAAGGCAATATCTTGAAAGTTTGTTACCCCTTGATAACCTAAATTCCAGCCTTGAGGACTAGGGTTGAGACTTACGAAACCTCCTGCCACACTACCTAAATCAATGCGTCCACCCTCGGCTATGAGGGTTCCTCCCTCTGAAATAATTCCTCCTCCCACCAAGGCTAGGGTATTACCTGGCTGCACCTTTAGTCCGGCGGTGTTTCCCCTAGTAAAGGGTGAGAATATCGGACTTTGCAGACTGAGGTTATGCCCTTGACCTTGGATACTAATCCCTTGCGGATTTTGCCCAAATTGTAAACCTACTGGCACACTAATCGTTAGTCGCGGGGAAGAAGTTGAATCGGTAGCACTAAATTCTGCACCATCAGCAAATTTGAGGCTATCTGCCGTACTCGCCAAAAACGAGCCGCCAATATTGAGTTGAGCGTTAGCACCAAAGTTAATACCACTGGGATTGATAAGGATAAAATTAGCACCGTAGTTTTCTTTAATTAAGCCATCAATATTGGAAATTGAACCACCTGTAACTCGGCTAATGATGTTACTAATGTTGCTTAAAGCTGGGGTGTTACTGAAAAAAGCCTCGCCACCAGTGGGAACAGAAAATTCTCGAAAGCTATGGAAGAGGTTGCTACCGACTTGTGTTCCGCCTGTGATTAAAAAATCCAGCCCTGGCGTTGTCCCTGGTGAAACTACAGTTTGTCCATCGGGAAGTGTGTTATCTGAAGAAATTTGTGCTAGAACAGGAAAACCAGTAATTAGACAGCAGATATAAGCACTACTAGCAATTAAAATTTGGCGAAAGACTTGTTTCATTTTGAGTAGGGGAAAATCACCCCACGGAAAAATTATTTGAATGTTTTTTTAGTTGAACTTAAGTAAATTTAACTAAAAATGATATTATTATTGAGTTTATATTCCAGCCTGAATTTTGATCGAGAAGGGGGGTTAAGTAATATGAACAAGTGGCAGTCTTGGGTAAGTATGGGAGCAACCCCAATATTAACTCTGGGTTTTATAGTAGCAGTCTGTGTACCCAGTAGAGCTAACAATGTACAAATAACCTGCAAGACTACCGATAGTACACCAAAAGTAATTTTGAGTTTGGCTAAAAACGGAACTCCCGAAAATTACATGATGTTGAATTTTCTCCCGAAATATTTCTCAGCGGTGAGTGCTGTGCAAGATTGCCAGAATACAGCTAAAAGTTTACAGGCTGTCTATGATACGGGAAGTTCTAAGTATTTAACGGCTGATAAGCTTAACGAGCAAGCTGTTGTGTGTGCTGTAGAACGCAGAGGTATCGGTTGTAACCATTACAGTGCCCAGGTTTTATTTATTCTGAAACCGGTTGATAACCCCTCTCAGGCTTTATATGAAATGTTGGGTAGCGATTTTAAGCAAGCACAGCGTCCCGATGCTCGGACTCTTAGTCGTACTTACACAGACACCAGACCTTGGTGGTGGCCATTATAACTAGTACAACAAGGCGTAAATAAACCACCCATTTCAAATTAATGAAACGCTTACGCTGCATTCATTTTTAATTTTTAATTCCGCCTTGCGGTACTAGTATTACGAATTAGTAAATTACTTTCGCACAAGTTTCTTTTCCTCGTTTTGCGGGTTGGTAATTAGGTTTGAGCTTCAAAGCTTTATCGAAAGCCACGTTCGCTTTTTCGGTTTGCTGGAATTTACACAGGCTCAATCCCAAATAGTACCAGACCTCAGCTTTTTGAGTATCAGTTAGCTGATGATGATCTAGAAGAAAATAAAATTGTGCGATCGCTTGATCGTCTTGCTTTAAGCCTTGTAGCGCAATCCCTTTACCCCGTAAAGCTACAAAATATTGGTTATTGTATTTTAATGCCTGTTCGTAGGCTTTTAGAGAGCCTTCATAATCTTGTTTTTGCAATAAAACTTTACCTTGATAGCTAAAAGCAATGGCTAACTCTTTGGCGTTTGCATCTTTATGTTCAACTTCCCAAATTTGTTTTAAAAGCTCAATTCCTTGATTAATAGTATTAAGGGCTGCATCTGGTTGCTTTAGTGCTAGTAGTACTTCAGTTTTATTAATCCAGAATACAGGATCTTTAGAGTTGAGTATAATCGCTTTATCAAAAGCTGCGATCGCCTCCTGATATTGTTTGAGGTTATATAATGCTTCCCCTTTACAATTCCAGGCATAAACGGCTTCTGGATTAATGATAGTTGCAGTAGTGCATGATTCTAACATCTGGTTGTAGTCTTTGAGTCCAGCCAGTGCATAGCCTCGGTTAGTCCAAGATTGGTAATAATTGCTATCAAATTTTAAAAGGTTGTTATATTTTGCGATCGCTTGTTGATAATCTCCTTGCTGCAATAAAACATTACCTCGTTTGAAAGTTATTTCTACTTGTAACCATTTGAATACATTGAATCCAAAAAATATCAAACCAGAACCACAGACCATTAAACCAGCTATTGCTACCAATATCAAAAATCGTTTAGTTATTCTAGATTCAGGACGAGCAATGAGATTGCTGACATTCAAATTATTAGCTGGTGAGATGGTTGTATTGGCCAATGAGGCAGAAAGTATTTTCTCTAGCTCCAGGTTTACCCAATTGCGATTAAAAACTGCTTGGTAAATGCGGTTTCCAAGTTTGAGTTTGTCTTGTTCTTGGATTATTAATCCTATATCCAGAAGTTCAGCCTGTTCTAGACTATCTTCGGTTGGTAATTCGCCCTCTTGGCAAATTTGCTGGTACATTTCCAACAGAGATAACGGATCGCATTGCTGATTGTGGAGCATCCTTTCATGTATCTCTTGCAAATGCTCGGCGGCGACTTGAGTTTCCCAATTGTTAATCAAGTAGGTTTGTACTACTTGATTAACAATTGCTGCTTCTGCACCTGCGGCAATACGATCTGGCGATTCTGCAAGCAATTGACAAATTTTTTCAGTGAGAGTCGGTTGTCCATCTGTCCAGAATTGTACTTCTGCCATCAAAGCTTTCGGACAACTAGCTATTTCATCTAATTTGAATAATTCTATAGTACTAAGGCTAGAAACTCCTAACCCTGCTGATTCTTGCTCTCCCGAATTGAAAGTAAAAACTGAATACTCAATGGGGTTAGAGATTTTCAAATTGTTCTGCTGTGGTACTACCATTTTCAAATGCAGTTCTTTCTGCGCTAACCTGTGATTATTTGAAGTTTCTTCCTGTTGGTGCAGTTGGGATTCTAAAGCAAAATTCTCTAGAAAAAATTTAATCGTAGTAGGTTTCAACCAACCCTTAAGTACTGCTAATTCCCCAAAGCGAAGTTTATTTTGTGGTTGTTCAGTCAGGATAGTTGTGATTTGGTGCTTATCTAATAACCCAGCTTCTTCTAAATATTTACCTAAGGGTTGTTTTGGTTTATGCTCTACAAAAGCAGGCCACTCTTGAGAGAAAAAATCAGCCGTTTTTTGTTTAAGCCATCCATGCAATACTAGAATTTCACCAAGCTTCAACCCAGCAACTTGGGTCTGCTCTTTGAGAGCAATCTCTACCTGCTCAGATGAAATAAGGTCAGCCTGTTGTAAAACTTTACCAAGGGGCTTCATAATCAAAGAGAATATATGAAATTATGAAAGTAGAAAAACAGATTATTTTTTATTTGAGTTACCAAAGACTTATATTATCATTCATGTAGCAATTTTGACTATTCTAAATTTATTAATTAATACTAACTAATGCTTTATATAATGACGTTTGGGGTAAATATATCTGCGTTTAGGTCTGTACAGGCTGTGGATATGCTACATCTCATTTTTTGATTATCATTATTATTTAGCAAAGATTGGAGTCGGCGATCGCTGACAATTATTCAGTTTACATAGTTTGTGACCTTAACCGAACCCTATTGTCTCATCTCATCTACAATCATTCTTATGAATCTGCCTTCATTTCTTTGGTTGTGGAAAATAGCCGCCTGGTCAATGGGGTTATCCCTGCTGGCATATCTGATGCTAGCAGTCAGCGGTGTTTGGATGTTTCGGGCGAGAACTTCGCAAGAATTCCCTTTTATTACCCCATTTATGGGTGGAAATAAAGGGGTGCGATCGCTCCACTATACAATGGGCATCAGCATGGTAAGCTTAGTGTTACTACTGCTAGCGATCGGTATTGTTGGTACTTTAGGGCACTTTGGTTCTTTAGGTCACTCGTCACACTTAATCGCTGGATTGATCGTGGTAGCACTAGTTTTACTATCTGCTTTCAGCGCGACGCAAATTAGTGCTATACGACCTTGGGCTAGACCCTTACACATCGGCGTAAATATTATTCTGTTTGTAGGATTTGCCTGGGTATCCCTTACTGGTTGGATTGTAGTACAAAAGTATTTACCATGAAATACCACACATCAACTACCAGGGACATAGACCTACCCTACAATGAAGAAAAGCATTGTAATTGAGCCGTGACAGCAAACTCAGCCACTATCTCACCTTCTGTTTTTCGTCTGTCTCCCTTGATTCGGATAACATTACTGAGTCTATACATAGCACTCACAGTGCCATTACCCTTTTTATCGCAGGTAACAGCTGCACCCGTACCCCCAGAATTATTGTGGATAGGGATTAGCATCGGCTTAGTTGCCTTGTATGCAGTATTGACAGAACAAGTAATAGTAGATAACCAGGGAATTAAAGTTACTTACCCCGCCTGGGTGCCTAGTTTTTTTCGTAAAGGCTGGTTTTTACCTTGGTCAGATATCAAAGAGTTAAAACCCCGCAGCACCGGTCAAGGAGGTTTAGTTTATTACTTCCTCAGCCAAGATGGCAAAGCTTATTTACTACCAATGCGTGTAGCTGGATTTGCCCGTCTAGTGCAAATTGTCCAAGCAAAAACGAGCATTGATACTATAGATGTTCGCCCTTTAGCACAGCCGTGGATGTACCTGATTTTACTAGTATTCACACTGCTGCTACTATTAGTCGATAGCTGGGCGATCGTTACAGCCTTAACTACCAAACAATTAACTTAAAATTGGATATGGGGCATAGGGCATTGAAAAGAGGCAGAGGGGCGGGGTGCGGAGGGGAAAACTCTTCTCCCTTGCTCCCCAATCCCCAATCCCCAATCCCCAGTCCCCAATCCCCATTACCCCTTATCCCCAGAGGGGACCCCACCTTCCCCAATCCCCAATCCCCAGTCTCCTTGAATACAGCAAAAGCCACACTCAGGCTAGAGCAAGTTAATCTGTTTACAAAGCTGAAAACCCAACTTCCTGGCAATCAACAGGGATACCCGATATTGCAGGATATTTCCTTAGAAGTATTCCAGAGCGATCGCATTGCCATTGTAGGCTCAGTAGGCGCTGGGAAAACTTCGTTATTATGCCTCCTCAACCGCTTAATTGAACCCACGAGTGGTAAACTCTATCTAGAAAATCAAGAATATCGCCACATTCCTGTCATCCAGCTACGGCAGATGCTTGTACTTGTATTGCAAGAGTCAAAGCTGTTGGGGATGACAGTTGGGCAAGCCTTGGCTTATCCTTTAGTTTTGCGTGGTTTACCCAAACAGACAATTCAGCAACGAATCAATCATTGGACAGAACAAATCCAGATTCCCAATGAATGGTTAGGGCGAACAGAGGTACAGCTTTCTGCCGGACAAAGACAACTAGTAGCGATCGCTCGTGCCTTAGTCATCCAGCCTAAAATATTATTATTAGACGAGCCAACCTCTGCCCTAGATGCTGGTACAGCTTCTCATCTAATGCAGGTACTAACCCAGTTGAGTCAAACTCATCAAACCACAATTCTGATGGTAAATCACCAACTGGAACTAGCCCAGATGTTTTGTACTCGATTATTACATCTACAACAAGGTCATTTATTCGCAAATCAAAGAGTGTCTGAGATAGACTGGGTTGAATTACGAAAAAGCTTGATTAAAGCAGAAGCTCAAGACGATTTTGGATTTTAAATTTTGGATGGATATTGGGTATTAGGTATTAGATATTAGGTATAAATGTTCCCACTTCCCAGTCCCCAGTCCCCAGTCCCCAGTCCCCATCACACTTGACTACTACTAAGTGTTGAACGTTGATTATTAAATCTCTCTCTTGCTAACTTTGTTGTTTGTGACTGTGAAATGTTGGTATTCAAAATTTCCATATTAAAACGGTATCCAACATTACGGATAGTTTGAATCAAATTAGGTTGCCGGGGGTCAAGTTCAACCTTTTTCCGCAGCGATAAAACGTGAGTATCAATGGTACGAGGGTTATCAATAGCGTCCGGCCAAGCACGACGCAATAATTCCGACCTACTTAGAGGTACTCCCCCAGCTTGTGCTAAAACGTACAGCAAACTGAATTCCTGGGGCGTTAAGTCAATGAACTCCCCCTGAAAACGGACGCGGCGCTGAACTAAATCGATTTGCAAAGTGCCATAATCCAAATAAGCTGGTGCAGTAGGTGTGCGCTTCCGGCGAATTAGTGCCTCTACCCGTGCCAAAAACTCTTGCATCCCAAAAGGTTTGCTCAAGTAATCATCTGCACCCGCCTTTAAACCTGCAACGATATCAGCTTCACTATTACGAGCAGATAGCATTAAGATTAGAGGCTGTTGCTGACGATGCAACCAACGACAAAACTCAATGCCATCACCATCAGGTAGGTCTGCATCTAAAATTACCAGTGTTGGTTGATGGCTTAAAAATACTTCCCTTGCTTGATAAATACTGGCAGCTTGATGCACACGGTATTCCAGTTGTTGCAAGTGCCAACCCAACAACGACCTCAGATGGGGATTCCCCTCAATGATTTCTATACAAACCGAACCCACGGTGGCAAGACCCCTTAGCGTCTGATGACTTTCAAAGTAACAAGCCCATCTCTAAGGTTTTGTAGCCTTTGTTACTTCAATTGCGATTAACTTTACATTTCCTAATAAAAAGGGTGTCAATATCTTTAATTTATGCCTTGCCGAAAGGGTATTAGAAATATTATTAAATTTTTATTAAATTTATCGAAAGTGTTGTTAGACTTAGTCAAAAGTTCTTTTAGCGTAACATTTGCATGGAAATGGATGTAATGTGGCAAATATCCATAACCTAACCAGCTAACCGTTAATACAACCGCTTTTCAACCTGATGGCAAAAGTAGATTTTTTCACCAAAATTAGTACCTACATCCAGGAATATAACACCAATACAATTGGGCTGTTGATCGTGAAAATTAGAAAAATAACTTAGCAGCTAACTAGAATCGATGTTTTCTGGAATAGGATTAAAGTAGCTTGTAGCTGCTACGAGGGTACTACCCAAAGTAGATGTGTTGACTTTGAGTTAATGCCAAAGTGAAATTACAGTTCACTTTCGAGCGTGAATCATTTACAATTCTCATTCCAAAGAGATTAATACAGCAGTTATGCTCCAAGACACACAAACCATCCGCTATTACCAAAGACTTACCGATGCCTTCATCGAACTATGGAATCGCGGTTATCGCACGGATGATATGCGGATGTATTTGGATGGATATCTAGCCGCACTGCGACATAGCAATGTCATTGAACCTTTCCTGATTCATCGCCTAGAAGAGGAAGCCAGCCGCTACTTGTACGATGGGTCAAATTTTGCAGTGCCGCAACCACAGCCACAGCCAGATTACTACTAAGTACCATTTACTTGGTCATTGATAGTAACCGCTAATTACCGCAGATAATTATAGCATATTATCTGTATTGGTCAACGGGTTGCCGTGGTGTGAGATTTTGGAGATATTGTATTGATTAAACGCGTCCCCTCAGCCCCATATTGGTCTTGCCAATGTGACTGAGGGGATTGTTGACGTAACCATAAATGCATTTGGGTTAAGACTTAATCCTCCCTAACTCTTCTTAAAGTGGAATTAAAGCAAAAATTTTTTTAATACCCTGATTTTGTCAAGAGTATGAGTGAGAAATTTAGGGAAGTTAGTAATTGAAAAATTATTATCTCAACGAGTCAATCTATTTTTGTCAGAAACCTATTAAAAAACCTTGAAAGGGGAGATATAGTATTTCCCATTTCAAGGATATTAAAAATAATACATTGCCTTGATTACAAAGCGCTAATTCAGTAGTACACCCTCTAGTTTGTTGTAAACAGGACGTTATGAGGCTATAGCTACTTCTACCTTTTCTTGCAATTCCCCTTTCTGGTACAGTTCAATCAAGATGTCAGAACCACCAACGAATTCACCATTGATATAAACTTGGGGAATTGTGGGCCAGTTAGAGTATTCTTTAATTCCCTGACGAATTTCAAAGTCTGATAGAACGTCAATTGTCTCGAAGGGAACTCCCAAGGTATTGAGAATCTGCACAACGTTGTTGGAGAAACCACATTGAGGCATTAACTTGTTTCCCTTCATGAAAACCAAAATCTTGTTATCTTTTACCAACTTATCAATTTTGTCTTTGAGTTCTGGCGTCATGGTATTTGTGTTTCCTATGTTGCATTAAGAGAGTGAGGAGTGAAGAGTAAGGAGTGAGGGGTTAAAAATTCATAATTCATAACTCCTAACTCATAACTCATAACTTTAGGAACTTGCTGTTGCTTGCCATGCTTCAGGAGTGTATGTTTTTAATGCCAAGGCATGAATCGCTTCAGTTGACATAGCTTGTCCCAACGCACCATAAATTAACTGATGCTGTTGCACTAGTCCTTTACCTGCAAAGCGCGATGAAACTACTGTCACCTGATAGTGGTCTCCGCCACCAGTCAAGTCTTGCACCTGAACCTGGGCGTCTGGCAGTTCCGCCTTGATCATTGCCTCAACCTGCTGCGGACTAATCATCGCAATTCCTGAAAAAACTTACTTTTCTATTATTAACAGATATAGAGCAAATACCTGTGCCAATTTCAGGTTTTAGCAAGGACAGTAATAAATGCGCCTCTGAGGTATATTTTTGAGAGCGCTAGGAAAGCTATGGCAGATAATCTTATCCTAGCACTAGGCGTTCTACGGTGCTGTTCAGGGAGAGAAGGATGTGAAAAATGAGGGAGATGGGGAAAAGCAGGTAACAAAAATTTAATTTATTTTTTTTGGGATGAGGAAGATGAATTACCACCTTCTTTGGGATAGGGAGAATCGACAAAACCCAATTCAAACAACTGTTTATAGGCTTTCTTGCCTAAATCCCGCGTTGGATTTTGACTCTTAATTATTTGAATCAACAACGGTACAGCTAATTCTGGCTGATTTTGTGCGCGATGTACCAATGCTAGCTGAAAGGTGGCTTCGTCTCGTTTTTGGGCTGTTAATAGAGCTTTTTGACGCTGAGAATCAGAAACTCTATTGTCAATTCCCGAAAAGCTAGAATTTAACTCTTGATAAAAATTAGATAGCTGATTATAAACCTGACGTGCTTCTTGCAGTTTCTTGGCAGCTAAGGGGTAGTTTTGAGCAGAAACGGCTTGTTCTGCCTCTTTTACTAAGCGATCGCCTCCTGCAATGCTCAAAAGGCTGTTACTTTCGGTTACGGGGCGAAGATTATTAGGATCGTTGGGATCAATGGGTTGTGGTTGGCTGGTAGTGCCTGGTAACTGTGGTACCTGAGCATTCACAGGTGATAGCAGACTGAGGACTGCTATGACTGATAAAACAGTACGGTGCATCAAGGTAACAGCGGCAGCAGTGTTCATGGGATCAATTAGTGCGACAACTAGATAAAAGAGTTATGGAAACTTCGGGTATCTTAACTCTGTTTTGGTCTTGGACAAAGCAAAGTTACATCCTAAGTATCTCTGATTTAGACTAAAAATCGGTTTAATAGAGTTCCCATTACCCCTGTATACCAATTAACGTCTATCGCAGCGATCGGCGATACCTATAGTAGACTGCTTAATTACCGACTTTTTTCCCCAGTAATATCTCAGGTTAACGTGAATTCGATTGCTTATATAATATCTACCCAATTTGCTCAATCAAAAAACCTCTAAGAAGGTTTTACTACGCAAAACCGTCCCTCTCCGACTCGGAGAGGGACAGACTTGAACTTTAGTTCAAGGCAGGGAGAGGTTCGTCGAATTCACGTCAGGTTAACTAGGATATTTGGCAGGATAATTTTCCCAAAGCACTGCTTGAAGTATTTGCATAGGCATCGCACCAATCCAGTCCACGCTTCCGAAAATTTTGTTTTTAACAGTAATATTTATGACATTAAGAATTAGTAATTTCTGCGAATGAGTGATTAGTAACTTTTGTTTCTTGATGACTTAATTGTTGGAGTGCCTTGACTAAATCAGCTGTAATGCTTTTGGCATCTTGTTTTATACAGCCATTCATGTAATCCCTGACTCTGATTGGGGAACCAATGTCAATACTCACATCTGTACCCCAATTGGGATAAGGTTGGCTGTAATTAATGCCTATAGGTATAATTTTCACTCCCAGCCCCGAATGACTAGATTCAGCATTCAAAGCAAGACGAGCAATTCCTGGTTTCAATTGGTGAACTTGACCATCACGAAAAATGTTACCTTCTGGAAAGATTACCAGGGTTTTTTGCTGCTGAAGTAGCTCGACTCCATGTCGCAGCGTGCGGATTGATGGATGCTTTGAATTTACAGGAAACCCACCCAAACGTCGGACAAACCAGCCTTGCAAACCTTGGCATTCGTCAATCGTCACCATAAACCGCAAGTCTTGTTTTCTCAGAGAAGCGGTAGCATAGGGTACGAGCAAGGCATCCCAACGCGCCCGATGGGTAGGCGCAAGGATCACAGGCCCAGTTGTGGGGATATTTTTTTGTCCGGTTATTCTAATTTGTCCAAAGAATAATGGTAATAGGCAGTGACGCCCTAATAAATGTGCCAGAGGACTTAACCAAGGAGAAACCCTTGAGGTAGCGCTATCTACCTGAGGATTTGCTGGTGTGCGCTGGCAGTTATCGGATGAAGAATAAAATTCCATCATGACGGATGCAGCTGATTGACAGGTAAAAATTTAACGAAAAGTCTGATTAGTTACACCGTAGATTCTCTTGCGTGAATTGTGCCGTACTAGATGGACAGTTTTACCTCTGTCCGTTATTTTCCCCGACGCCGCCTAGTGGCAAACCACGCCTGTAATTGCTGACGACAAGCTGACTCCAGAATGCCTCCGATTACTTGTAAGCGGTGATTTGAAGCAGCGCTATCGGGTATGTTAATAACTGTACGAATTGCGCCAGTTTTTGTATCGTCTACTCCATATACAAGTAGTCCTAGACGCGCTTGCAAAATAGCACCTGCACACATCGGACAAGGTTCGAGAGTTACGTAGAGGGTGCATTCATTAAGATGCCAATTTTGTAAAGTTGTTGCAGCTGTCTTGAGAGCGAGAATTTCCGCATGAGCGGTAGGATCTTTGTCGCGCTCTTTTCTGTTTTCTCCTTGTGCTAGCAATTTGCCTGTTGAATCAATGATAACAGCACCGACAGGGATTTCACCTGCATCACCTGCGGTTTTTGCTAATTCTACGGCACAACTCATCCATTTTTGATGTATAAGATATTCTGTATACTTAGTTAGCATCTTCTTATCAATGCATGATGTGCAACTTAATATTCTGACCTCTCTCCAAATCACCAATACTGTTTGGTTAAGGCAAGAGACGCGATGAATCGCCATCTCTACAATAATCTTTAATAATCTTTTGTCTTGACGGCGATTTATCGCGTCTAAATAGCGGCTTGGGCTAAAAGGGGATCGAGTTGACTTTGTGTGTCTAGTTGATAAAGGTCATCGCAGCCGCCAATATGCTGGTTATTGATAAAAATTTGTGGTACTGTACGGCGATCGTTAGCGCGTTCTGCCATTTTGGCTCTGGCTGATTCGTCGCCGTCGATTTTGTATTCAGTAAAATCTACACCTTTCCACCACAGTAGTATTTTGGCACGAATGCAGTAGGGACAACTTTGCCATGTGTAAAGTTCGACGTTGGCTTTGACTCGCTCTGGATGGCGATTTAAAAGGGGATTAAGAAAGTCCAGCATATTGATCTTAAGCAAGGTTTTAACTATGTCTCTAGCCTAGATCATTCATTACCGCATTGGCGCTGGAACCCACTTTTGGAAACTCTCTAAATGATTCCAGTAAGATAAATATCCAGTCAATGCCCAAATTAAGGCCGCTACTATCAGCACTGCTACGCCAATTAGCCGCCAGGTTCGGTTGGTTTTCCAATAGAGAGTTGGCGCGGCAAAAATCCCACCTAAGCCAGTTAAAATAAAGCCGATTCCCGATAAAAGCGGTTGCTTGGTCAAATTCAAGTTGATGATGCGGATACCGACTACGATCGCAACTGCACCAGCAAAGAAGCCGTAAATTGCTATTGTCAATAAATCCCAATTTTGAGCCAGGGCGATCGCCGCTGCAATAAACAAGATTCCAAATAGTACACTTGTCTCACCAAAAGCAATGTTAAAGCTCCCGATAACTGGCCAGGTGAAGCTCATGTGTAAACCAGTTGTGAGTGCGATCGCACCCGTAATTCCAAAACCCGGAATCCACTGTTTTTGATTAGAACTATCTATACCACGATACACATAGTCAGCTAGTAGAAATAAGCCAGCCACCATGTTAATTAACATGAGGGTGATGTAGTCGATAAACACGATTAACCTCTGAATTTAACAAGTCGCGGCGTTCCTCCCCCATCAACTTTTATGTATGGTGGGGGAGGGAACGCCTCTCCGGTACTGGGGACTGGGAAAAAGTTTTTTAAAATTTAGTGGTGGGTAAGAGCAAGCACCATAATTTTAAGGGTTTGATACCCAATCCCTAATCCCTAATCCCCAGTCCCCAGTCCCTTTTACAAAACTCTTTACTCTGCACCTCGTTTTTCAGTTTTTAGTGAATCTACCAGCTTTTTTATTAATTATTTTATACCTCAAGATAGATACTGAAGAACTGCTACCCATTTGTAACAGTTTTTAACTTAGTTAATTTTGAACACGCTTTATACTGAAGTACTAAGGGTAAAAAACAAGAATGTCTTAAATGGCACTTTTATAACGAGTTAGCAGTAAAACTTAACTTTCTTCCACGTGTATCCGCCCTTTGGTAGACTTGAGAACTGAAATAGGCAGATGAAACGACGCAAATTCAAGCAGATGAGAGGGCTGACTCTGTGGAAAATACACTTGGTTTAGAAATTATTGAAGTAGTAGAGCAAGCCGCGATCGCATCCGCAAAGTGGATGGGGAAAGGCGAAAAAAATATCGCTGACCAGGTAGCTGTGGAAGCTATGCGGGAACGGATGAATAAAATCCACATGCGTGGTCGCATCGTGATCGGGGAAGGCGAACGCGACGACGCACCGATGCTATACATCGGGGAAGAAGTTGGTATCTGTACCCAACCAAATGCTGAAAGCTTCTGTAACCCAGATGAACTAATTGAAATTGATATCGCAGTTGACCCCTGTGAAGGTACGAACTTGGTAGCTTATGGACAACCTGGTTCGATGGCTGTGTTGGCAATTTCTGAAAAGGGCGGATTATTTGCTGCTCCTGACTTTTACATGAAGAAGTTAGCAGCACCTCCCGCAGCTAAAGGCAAGGTAGACATCAACAAGTCAGCCACAGAAAACCTGAAGATTCTCTCTGAGGTTTTAGACCGGGGTATTGATGAACTTGTAGTAGTAGTCATGAAACGCGAACGCCATAACGACTTAATTAAAGAAATTCGTGAGGCTGGAGCGAGAGTTGCCCTAATTTCCGATGGTGATGTGGGTGCAGCTATCAGCTGTGGTTTTGCTGGAACTAATATCCACGCGCTGATGGGTATCGGTGCGGCTCCTGAAGGTGTAATCTCGGCAGCAGCTATGCGTGCTTTGGGTGGACATTTCCAAGGTCAACTGATCTACGATCCAGCAGTCGTAAAAACAGGTCTGATTGGAGAAAGCAGAGAAGCCAATATCGATCGCTTAAAGTCTATGAATATCAATGACCCCGATAAGGTCTATGATTCTCATGAACTAGCATCTGGTAAAACTATTCTGTTTGCTGCTAGCGGCATTACCAGTGGTAATCTCATGCAGGGTGTACGTTTCTTCAAGGACGGGGCAAGAACTCAAAGCTTGGTAATTTCTAACCAGTCAAAAACTGCTCGATTTGTTGACACAATTCACTTGTTTGGTGAACCAAAAGTTCTCCAACTGAACTAATTTTTAGGGAATGGGGAATGGTAAAAGTAGGGGCGAAGCATAAGGAAAAAATATTTCTATAAAACGGAAAAATAGTCACCAAAATGCTTTTCCTTTACAGTAGTTAGTAGTTAGTAGTTAGTGATTAATTGTTGGTTGAAAAACTATCAACAAATAAAAAAAAATTCCCCATTCCCTATTCTCACTTAATGCCAGATTGCCAACTACCAACTAGTAACTACGATTTAGCAAATGAATATAGCAGTGGTGGGGTTAAGCCATAAGACAGCCCCAGTAGAAGTCCGGGAAAAACTGAGCATTCCAGAATCACAAATTGAAAGTGCGATCGCTCAGTTGGCCAGCTATCCCCATATTGATGAAGTTGCAATTCTTAGCACTTGTAACCGCCTGGAAATCTATATTGTTACCAGTGAAGCAGACCAAGGTATCCGAGAAGTAACGCAGTTTCTTGCAGAATTTAGTAAATTACCCGTGCTTTCTCTACGACAACACTTGTTTATGTTGCTCCATGATGATGCCGTGATGCACGTTATGCGGGTAGCTGGTGGTTTAGATAGTCTAGTACTCGGAGAAGGTCAAATTCTGGCTCAGGTGAAGACTACTCACAAACTGGGACAGCAATATAGCGGTATAAAAACCATTTTGAATCGATTATTTAAACAAGCGCTAACAGCTGGTAAGCGGGTTCGCACTGAAACTAGTATTGGTACTGGCGCTGTCTCGATCAGTTCGGCAGCTGTGGAGTTAGCACAGATAAAAGTGGCAAATTTAGCTGCTTGTCGAGTGGTAATTTTGGGTGCTGGTAAAATGTCGCGGTTGCTGGTGCAACACCTACTTTCTAAAGGTGCTGTACAAATTAGTATTGTAAATCGCTCTCGCGATCGCGCCCAAGAATTAGCCAAGCAGTTCCCTCAGCAATCGATCCAAATTCATCCACTGTCGGAAATGATGGGAGTAATTGCCGATAGTGATTTGGTGTTTACCAGTACTTCGGCAACAGAGCCAATACTTGACCGCGCCAAATTGGAGATGGTTTTAGAAGTTCAGCGCTCTTTAATGTTATTTGATATTTCTGTGCCGCGTAATGTTCATGTGGATGTTAATGAATTAGAAAACGTGCAGGCGTTTAATGTGGATGATTTGAAGGCAGTAGTAGCGCAAAACTACGAAAGTCGTCGCAAGATTGCACAGGAAGCCGAGCGACTTTTAGAGGAAGAAGTGGAAGCCTTTGATATTTGGTGGCGCAGTCTGGAAACTGTTACCACTATTAGCTGTCTGCGAAATAAAGTCGAAACCATCCGCGAACAAGAGTTAGAAAAAGCTTTGTCGAGATTGGGTTCGGAATTTGCCGACAAACATCAAGAGGTGATTGAAGCATTAACGCGGGGAATTGTCAATAAAATTTTACATGACCCGATGGTGCAATTGCGATCGCAGCAAGATGTGGAAGCCAGAAGGCGCTGTATGCAAACTCTGCAAATGCTGTTCAACCTCGATGCAGAGGAACAGTTTAGTTAAATTAAACAACAAGTTAGATCCCCGACTTCGTAAAAGTTGTCGGGGATCTTTTGTTTTAAATTAGATATACTTCTAATTAGATATCTATCTAATTAGAAGTTAGTTATGCAACCAGAGCAATTTAACATCTTACTGCGCTTTTTCAAGGCATTAGCGGATGATAGCCGATTGAAGATTGTAGGTATCCTGGCGAATCAGGAGTGTAGCGTCGAAGAATTGGCGGTGCTACTGCAACTCAAGGAACCGACAGTATCTCATCATTTAGGGAAACTAAAGGAGCTAAATTTGGTGACAATGCGTCCTGAAGGCAATAGCCGCCTATATCAATTGGATAGCGAGGCTTTGCAAAGCATCAGTAAGGAAATTTTTACACCTGAGAAAATAGCATCCTTGATTGAGGATGTGGATACTGAAGCTTGGGAAAGCAAAGTGTTGAAAAACTATTTCGAGGGCGGATACCTTAAGGAAATCCCTGCTAGTCGCAAAAAGCGCTTAGTAATTCTTAAGTGGTTAGCAAACCAGTTTGATGTAGGAATCAACTACCCTGAACGCCTTGTAAATGACATTCTCAAACGCTACCATCCTGACTGCGCCACCCTGCGACGGGAGTTGATTGCTTGCCAGTTAATGCAGCGAGAGGATGGGGTTTATTGGCGTATAACATAGGTATGAAAGATGAATAAGCAACCGCACAATCATAGGTCGTATTTTTATGCAGTTAGAAACACAAAAAATATATTACACACCTGAAGAGTATTTAGAAATTGAAGAAAAAGCAGAATATAAAAGCGAATACCGTGATGGAGAAATTGTACCGATGACGGGTGGCACTACAAATCATAATAAAATTGCTTTGAATTTAGCTGCATCCTTAAAAATTGCTTTAAGGCGTAAAAATTATGATGTTTATATTGGTGATGTACGTTTATGGATACCCCGTTATCGGCAGCATACGTATCCCGATGTGATGGTGATTGAGGGACAACCTATTTATACAGGAACTAGCACAACAACGGTTATGAACCCGATGTTAATTGCTGAAGTTTTATCTAAATCGACTAAAAATTATGACCAAGGCGATAAGTTTCTTTATTATCGCTCTATTCCCGAATTCAAGGAATATATTTTAATTGACCAATACCAGTATCATGTGATGCAGTATGTAAAAACTGCGGAAAGTCAATGGTCATTCACTGAACTTGAACATGAATCTGCAATTTTATCACTGCAAACAGTTGATTTTCAGATTGAATTGCGCGACCTTTATGAGCAAGTCAATTTTGCAGAAAATAACGAAGATTGAAACAATGATGTAATTGCGAGCAAGATATGCAAACTCTGCAAATGCTGTTAAACCTGGATGCAGGGGAACAGTTTAATGAAACTCAACAACAAACAAGATCCCCGACTTCTTAAAGAAATCGGGGATCTAAACTTTTCGATTTTCACAAGAGTTGTTCTGGGTCAATTCCCCGTTCTTGCAGTCGTGTCAATAAATCTTGATATCGTTGGCGTTCTTCCTCTAGTTGCTGGAGAGCTATTTCTTTAGCTTGACGTTCTTGTGTACGTACTTGGTCAAGCTCAACGGGTGTAAGAAATTTATATCCATCAAGGCGATATATTTCTAGGGTTTGTGGGGTGAGTTCAAAGCGGATTCCCAAACGGGGACTTATCCATCCATGAATCTGATTAATTTCCTGTAACCAATCTTCTGAGCGCAGAAAACCTGTTAATTCATTTCGGTCTGGGTCGTAAATGTAATATTCTTCAACTCCATAGCGTTGATAAAACAGGAGTTTATTTGCCATTTCTTTAGTTGTATTACCAGGAGATAATATTTCAAATACCACCTGTGGCGGAATATTATCTTCTTCAAATTGCTTGTAAGAACCCCTATCTACTTTGGGTCTACCAAACACTACCAGAATATCTGGTGCTTGTTTGATGTTAGGATTGCCTGCCACTGGATACCAAAATAAATCTCCAGCGATGAATACATCTGGTTGGGATGCAAATAAAATTTCTAAATTTTCTTTAATAGTTACTATCCAGCGAAACTGCTTGGTATTATCCGCCATTGGTTGTCCGTCGCTTTCGGGGTAGATAACCTCAGATGCGGTATTAGGAGTGATTACCATAATGCTACGCCTCCACTCTTGGGCTTTCTCATAGTTTAGATGGTGGGATGGAAGTTGTGAGCTAATAATGGTAATTATGTACTAATTAAATATTGAGCGATCGCTATAAAATATTGTTGATCGTGCGATCGCCTCTTCTTCAACGACAAACACGCACCGAAAAGTGTAGAAATATTATTCCTACACTTTTGCAATTTAGCGATCGCTTAAAACCGCAAACCAGGATTCGAGTTTCATCTAGTAATCTAAACCTGCTTCAGTAAAAGCGGTTTGAACTTGCTCTAAATCTCTGACTGTCATCATTGACATAAAAGGCTTTTTCCACTGAGATATACAACTCGATTTTAACAAGAGCCAAATTTCCAAAAAATTAATCAGATGAGAGCAAAACAATATCACCTTCTTTTGCAGCATTCTGAAAAAACTCTACCAATTTTGGATATAGTTCAAACAAAGGCTCTATCTCCTCTTCGTCCCATCCTCCAGGGCTAGGATTTGGGTAAATTTCTGCTTCATTAAATACAGCAGAATTAAATCTGCTCTTCAATTCTTCAACAGAAATTTGACTTAAAGCATCGGCAACATCTCGAACCTCTTCAAGTGTGAGATAGCGTACAAATCCGTAACCTGCTTCAAACTGTGTAGGCGTACCTCCCATAACGACATTACAAAGAGGAGGTGATACTTGGGTATCAACTTCCAAACTTGACTCTCCAGTGAGAAGAAAATGTAGTGCGTGCCAATCATCAAGGCTGAAGTCACGTTTATTGCTTCGTTGCTCTTGTCGTTGGGCAATCATTGCCTGTGGATTAGTAAAATCAAAAACTAAATTATCTAAATTAAGCTTAAAGAAAGATTCTGCTGCTTTAGTATCATTCTGAATTTCTGCGAACTTTTGTGGCGTAATGCGTTTATAGCTAGCTGTAATACCCATAATATTTAGTTGAACCTAAATGCTGTTAATAGTGTTCCCTTTGACTTTGGACAAATAACGGTATTCATCTACTTTTATTTGTCCAAAGTCAAATCACTAAATGCATTGCATAAGCAGAAAGTTTATAGCAATTTATTTGCCCAAATAAGCTTCTAAAACTTTGGGATTAGTTTGAATCTCCGAGGGTGTACCATCAGCTAAATTTTGCCCTTCGGCAAGTACCCAAACACGATCGCACAAGGACATAATCACATCCATATTGTGTTCGATAATCAAAAAGGTCATACCGTCTTGACGGTTCCAAGTGATAATGCGATCGCAAATATCATCAATCAATCTGGGATTCACCCCAGCAGCAGGTTCATCCAACAAAATTAACTTGGGATTAGTCATCAGCGCCCGTCCCATTTCTAGCAGCTTACGTTGTCCACCAGACAAGCAACCAGCATAATCGTGTGCTTTTTTTGCTAAACCCACTGATTCTAATAAAAACATTGCTCGTTCTTCGAGTTGCTTTTCTTCCTTGGCGACAATGTGCGATTGCAACTGCACCTGCCAAAAATTTTCACCCGTTTGTTTTTGCGCTGCCAGCAGCATATTTTCTAACACCGACAACCGCGAAAGAGTGCGTGCAACCTGAAAAGTGCGGATTACCCCCTGCTGGGCGATTTGATATGGTTGCAAATTGTGAATTGGTTCGCCATCAAAAATCACTCGTCCCTTGTCGGGGCGAATGAAGTTTGAGAGTAAGTTAAATAAAGTAGTTTTTCCAGCACCATTGGGGCCAATTAAGCCCGTAATGCTGCCTTTAGCAACTTCGATTTTCGCCTCATTAACTGCTTTGACACCGCCAAAGCTTTTAGAAAGTCCAGTGGCTACCAAAAGGGGAAGCGGGGATGAATAGTTATTTACCAAGGGTGAGTTCCTCCTTTTTCCCTAAGATACCTTGAGGACGCCAAATCATCAGTACCATCAAAATTAGTCCGATTACCATGATCCGAAATGCACCCAAACGGGCTTCATCAAGGGGGACGATTCTAGGCAAGACTTCTCGCGTTAGCGCATCGTAAGCAAAGAAAATTACCGCACCTAAGATTGTGCCAACGTTATTCCCAGAACCACCTAAAATCACCATAATCCAAGTGTCAAAGGTAATTTGCGGTTGAAAGTTATCAGGGTAAATAGCGCCCAGTTGCCAAGCGAAGAAAGCACCAGCGATACCCGCGATCGCACCCCCTAACATGAGAGATTGTAATTTATACCAAAAGACATTTTTTCCCAGCGCTTTAGGAATTTCTTCATCTTCACGGATGGCTTTGAGAATTCTACCCCAAGGCGATCGCACCAAAATTTCTAACCGCCAGTATACAAGTGCTAAAACCAGCAGCAACACTAGCATTAAACCCGCTTTTGGGTTGTAATTATACAGTCCAATCACCCCAGAAATATAAATCGCTGCTGCCAAAACTGCTAAAACAATTCCCACACCCAAACGGGATGCGAATTCTTGCTTGCTAGTTGTCCTTTTGCCTAAATCAGTAGTCCGAGATACTTGGGTAATGCGAATCCATCGCCACAAGGTAAAGAAAGTTACAGAAGTTAGTAGCGTTAACAACCCAATCATCCCAAATCTGACAAACAAATTCGGCTCCGTAGATAGAGGTATGGGATAACTTTGTACACCAAACGCCCCAGAAACCCAAGTGTCACCCACAGGTAAATCTTGATTATTCACCACCAAACGAATTAATTCGCCTGTACCAATGGTGACAATTCCTAGATAATCTTCCCGTAAGCGTAAAGTTGCAAAACCAATTATCAAACCCAACAAGGCGGCGACAATTGCCCCAGCTATTGCTGATATCAGTAGGGGTACACCCTTTAAGCTTAACAATACGGTTGTATATGCTCCCAGAGTCATGAAAGCAATATGACCAAAATTAATTAACCCGGTAAAGCCCCATTGCAAATTGAGTCCAAGTGCGAATAAAGCGAAAAGTGCTGTAGAAATTGCTAAGAAAATGAGATAGTCAACCATGTTTTGGAATGGGGAGTGGGGAGTGGGGAGTGAGGAATCGGGAATTGGGAATGGGGAATCGTTATTTTCGCTTGTACCCCTACTCCCCACTCCCACTCACTAAGCGAATAAATTTTAGCGTAGCTTGAGCATAGCTAATTTTATGGGAATACTATCTATTGTTGGTGTTTGTTGGTAGGGAATAATTGACGTATGAATTTGCTGCGACTGAGAATGCATCATCTAATCGAGCAATTAGGTGATGACGATTTGCAAGACATTTGGAACGTTCTGGAAGGTTTATATTATGACTTTTATATGCTCAAAGCGATACAACAAGTTAAGCGATCGCAGCAACCGTGGGATATATTAACCCATGAAGAAGCGGTAAGACTGTTGATGTTTTTCTGATTCAGTAGCGCTTTTAGTAGTGCTGAGTGCCCAGTAGTAGCCCATAGTTAAAACTAAGGGATTAGTTAGGATTAGGAAGAAATTTATTTATTATTTAGAACTAAAGTCAGAGGATTTAGATCCATATACTGAATTGTAAGTCTTAGTACTGGTTCTTGACTCAGCACTCAGCACTTTCAACTCAGCACTCTTTGACCCCTCAAGTTTTGGTGAAGGTAACGCCCAGTGAGTCTGGAAATGCGCTATGCCAGGTCTTTTTTACTAGACCTGAAGAATCTAGAACCTGCCGCCTACGAGCGGGTGCATGATTTTGTTTTTATTGAGTTAGCTCAAAAGTGGCAGTTGAGTGATTTACAAGAACTACGACAGCTTGATGGTGAAGGCATTTTTCACCGCTTCACCCTCGATAATTACCTGATTGGTATAGAAATTAGGGGTGAGATTGTGAAATTTCTGCGTGTCATCCCTATGCCAGATGTTTAAAGTGAGGAGTTAAGGGAACACTGAAAACTGTAAACTGTATAAGGCTAGGCAGGGATCGCTATAACCTTACATTAAACTGGTTTTTGAAAAACACTTTATTTGAGATTTCCCTATGGATGCTAGGGCACTTTGGCAACGATACCAAAACTGGTTATATTTCCACGAGGGATTGGGGCTGTACTTAGACGTGAGTCGGATACGGTTCGATGATGCCTTTGTGGAGTCGTTGCAGCCGAAGTTTGACAAGGCGTTTGCGGATATGGCTCAACTAGAGAAGGGTGCGATCGCAAATCCCGATGAGAACCGCATGGTTGGACACTACTGGCTGCGAAATCCTGATTTAGCGCCATCTCCAGAACTTACACAAGAAATAGTCCAAACCCTAGAACAAATCGAAGCCTTTGCGGAAAAAGTCCAAACAGGTGCTATTCATCCTCCCAGAGCAAGCCGCTTTACGGATATTATTTCCATTGGCATTGGTGGTTCCGCCCTCGGTCCCCAATTCGTCGCGGAAGCTCTCGCTCCTGATTTTCCGCCCCTGAAAATTCACTTTATCGATAACAACGATCCCGCAGGTATCGATCGCGTTCTCAATCATCTGCGAAATAGCCTCGCCAGCACTCTGGTATTGGTGATCTCCAAATCTGGAGGAACACCAGAACCCCGTAACGGCATGATTGAAGTTAAAAAAGCCTACGCCGGACACAATTTGGAATTTGCTCAATATGCGGTAGCAATTACCAGCGTTGATAGCAACCTCGATAAACTGGCCAAAGATGAAGGCTGGCTGGCCAGATTTCCCATGTATGACTGGGTAGGAGGACGTACCTCAGAAATGTCTGCTGTGGGGCTAGTACCCGCCGCATTACAGGGGATTGATGTTCGTGCCATCCTAGATGGTGCAAAAGAGATGGATGACGCTACCCGCGTCCCAGATGTGAAAAATAACCCAGCAGCCTTACTCGCCTTGTCTTGGTACTTTACTGGCAACGGCAAGGGCGAAAAAGATATGGTTGTCCTACCTTACAAGGACAGCTTATTTTTATTCAGTCGCTATTTGCAACAGCTGGTGATGGAATCCTTGGGTAAAGAAAAAGACTTAGACGGCAAAGTTGTCCATCAAGGCATCGCCGTTTATGGCAACAAAGGCTCAACAGACCAACACGCTTATGTGCAGCAGTTACGCGAAGGTGTAGCGAATTTCTTTGCTACCTTCATCGAAGTGTTGGAAGATCGTCAGGGCCCATCCACTGAAATAGATCCGGGAGTTACATCAGGCGATTATCTTTCCGGTTTTCTTCAAGGAACCCGGCAAGCGCTTTATGAAAATCACCGCGATTCCATTACAGTCACCATTCCCCAAGTTAATCCCCGAACTGTAGGGGCATTAATTGCGTTATATGAACGCGCTGTTGGTTTATACGCTAGTTTGGTTAATGTCAACGCCTACCATCAACCAGGGGTAGAAGCTGGCAAAAAAGCTGCCGCTTCCATTCTGGATTTGCAAACACGAGTGGTAGCAGTACTACAAAAAGAAAAAACTCCCCTTTCTCTTGACGAACTCGCCGAAAAAGCAGGTGCATCAGATCAAGTTGAGGCAATTTACAAGATTTTGCGTCATATCCACGCCAATCAGCGAGGTGTAGTTTTGCAAGGTGATCTTCAGAAACCCGGTAGTTTGACGGTTTCTGCTAGCTGATAGTTCTAGTCTAAATATCACATCTTATCCATAATTGTTGTATCAGCAACAATTTTTTATTGTGAAGCATCCTAGATAGAAGATATATCTTCCGTCTAGGATGCTTCACCGTATAATTCGTAATTTGTAATTAACTTCTCTCCGGGTTCTCAATACTGTTCGGTTAAGGCAAGAGACGCGATGAATCGCCGTCTCTACAATAATTAATTCTTTCGTCAATGTCTTAATCTTTCATCGCGCTTGGACGCAACCGATGATGATGAAAGTAAAGTCAAAAAAACTGCTATTTGGATGCACGACAACCCTATATTACTTCCTCCAGTAGAAGATTCTCAGCAATCAGAATTTTTAGCAAGTTTTGACAAGCTATTTATGCTGTCAAATTTCTATAATTCTCTGCTCCCAAAGTGGATTCCTGAAGAAAAAATATTTTTGACAACTAATGGTATTAATTAACGTGAGTTCGACAAGTCTTATTTGACCTCTCCCCCAGCCCCTCTCCGTGTCGGAGAGGGGAGCAAAAAGCTTAATTTTTCGTTGCTCCTCCCTCTCCGAAACGGAAAGGGAGGTTGGGAGGGAGAGGTTCATCGAACTCACGTTAATTAGGACTTACGCATTGACAGAAAAGCCAAAATAACAGATATAGTTTTCAAGGCTTCTAGCTAGATTTTTCAATTATCTTTTTGCGATCGCAACCAACAAAGGGTAATGTGCAAAAGTCTGAAACAACGTATTTACGTTGACACACAAGATAGTTATTTTGTACAGTGCGTAAGTCCTATTAATGTAGAAGATTTTAATTTAACAGGAATTTATAGAAATCCAAAAAGACTGATTTCGATTAGTAAAGGTAACAAACCTATGGTTGGGATAAAGTTGCTAAACAGTGGCACGAGGCATTTTTCTCAGTTTAAATAAAATACAGGATTAGTTTGTAAGTGTAGCCCCTTTTAGACATCGTTTCCACCCTATCCCATCCCATTCTCCCAGTCTTTAAACGGAACTAGAGCTAGTCTGAAGAATGGGCTGATTTTGAAGACGCTTCCCCTTCACCACTATCTTCACACCACCTGCTGGGCTAAATAGCAACCCCTTACGTACTGGCTGCACTGGTTTGCTATCAGCCAGTTCCATCTCGCAGTGAGATAGCACTGTTGCCAACACCAGTTTCATCTCAAACAAGGCAAATGCCATACCAATACAGCGACGGTTTCCACCACCAAAGGGTAAATACTCATAGGGGGAAAATTGCCGTTCCAGAAAACGCTCTGGCTTAAATTGCTTCGACTCAGGATATAAATCTTCTCGATGATGGGTCAAATAAATAGAGGGATTGAGCAAAGTCCCAGGCTCAAAGTTGTATTCTCCAATTTGTAGGGGTGATTTGACCACTCGATTTAGTGCCGATATCGCTACTGGATAAAGACGTAGGGTTTCAGAACAGACAGCATTCAAATAAGGCAATCGGAAAATAGCGTTTGGATCTGGTTGTTCACCCAACTTATCTAGTTCTTGTAGCAGTTTTTCCCGTACCTGTGGTGCATGATGAATCCAGTACAGTGCCCATGATAAGGAAGTTGCAGTAGTTTCGTGACCTGCTACTAATAGGGTCATCAGTTCATCACGTAATTCCAGGTCTGTCATCGGCTCTCCCGCTTCATCACGAGCAGCCATCATCAAAGATAGAATATCAGTTCGAGATGGATCGGGTTGTGCTTTGCGTTCTTGAATCTGGGCGTAGATGAGTTGATCGATTTGCTGCCGTAAAAGCAAGTATTTCCCCCAAGGACTCCACGCTCCTAAATCCCGTCGCATTGCTGGAAAAAGCAGCAGAACTGTTCTTAAGATAGAGATTTTCGGATTCAGGATTGCAATCAGGAGTTCATCGAGTTTTTCATAACGTGATCCATCTTCTAGACCAAATACAGCCTTCAAAATCACTTGAAAAGAGATTGCTTGCATTGATGGCAGAACTGCAAAGGTTTCTCCAACCTGCCACTGATTAGTCACTTGCTCAGTGATGTCGCGGATTAATTCACCATAAGCTAGCATTCGTTCCCCATGTAAGGGCGGTGTCAACAGCTTTCGTTGTCGTTGATGAGGCTTTCCTTCCAGCGCCAGTAGTGATTGCCTTCCTAATAAAGGTGAACTAATCCCTGCTGGCTCACCAGAGTCCAACTGCTTTGGATCTGTAGTAAAAATCTGTTGAATCGCTTGAGGATTGCTGATGAAAACTTGAGGAGCAGCATTTTGTCCTAGCTGAAGGGTGAAGATATCACCATAACGTTTAGCACAGTCTTCTATGTATTCTAATGGGTTCGTCAGCCATTGATACGTCTGTACCCAAGGGTGAGTTTGAGGGCCATTAGGCAATTTAAGTGCAGACATTTTTATTAATCTCCCAATGATTAAAGCAAGATTGTTATCACCCAGTCATTCATGCACCCGTAGCTTGATTAATCTTAGAACACAGATTGGGGAGATGAACTTACCAATTCTTGAATCTGCCTTGGGGTTAATTCTTGCACATTACGCAAAACTACTGCTGCTTTGGCTGCTATTAGTGTCTCACTATAGGCATCACCGCGCGCTACTGTTTCCTGGACATGGGGTGGTAAAACCCCTACACCAATCCACGAACGAGCAGAATCTAAACGCCGCGCTTTCTCGACGGTATACATATCTGCTACTGTATCTCCCACATACACTACAGCTAATTTTTGCTCAATTCCATTATCTAACTCACGAACTGTCGCGAAAAGTCCTGTGGGGTCAGGTTTTCCTGGTGCATCTTCCATCGCAATCAATACTGGAGATTCTAAACCCAGGCGTTTTTCTAATACATAGTTAGCAGAAGCACGAGTTGCACCGCTAAAAAATCCCCAAGCAATCCCCGCTTGGGTAAGTTGTTCTAAATAGCTAGGTTGTAATAATAAAGGTTCATTACAAATATACCCAGTAAAATTATTTGGGTCTGGGCCGCGGTAGCGCGATTGAAAAAATGCAACGATCGCACCATAATCTAGTTGCAGTTGTTCGCGGCTCTGTCCTTGGGTTTCAAAGTAGCGGTAAATTAATTCCTGCGAGGCTTCCCAATCGTTATTCCACACACCTTCAGACTTCAGTTGGTCAATATCTTGTGGGGTTGGACGATAGGCTTGGGTCGTAAAATATTCTACGGTATCTGCGATCGCACGGCGATAGGAACCGCTCACATCGCGCACAACGCCATCAATATCGAAAACAACGATCGCTTTTGTAGAAGTGAGTTGAGTCATGGGATAAGAAGCAAAAGAGTTTTACATCATCATAAAACGTGAGATCATGACTCAGGTAAAAAATCGGGGTCGAGGGCTTGCTCTGGCGTCAAAGGAGATTGTTCGGGCAAGGTAGCCACACCCAATGATGTTGTTTGAGATTGGGGCTGTTGGGCAGTTACGTCGCTTCTCTACGAGACGCCAAGGGCGAACGCTCCGAATTCAGCTTCGCGTAGCTTGCTTCCCCGCAGGGGTACGCGGACTCGCTAACGCTACGCTAACAAAATTAATAATTCTCATAAACAAATTTACTTACTCTGTATCATGAGTCTGTTTCGGTCATAAGCATCTTTGTTAGCCCCGACTATCCCTTATGCTAGCCCAATCCAATCACTGTTTGGTCATTTGATAGGGTATTGCGTTAAAATAAGCGATCGCTATCCTTGTTAAATAATGCCCGGAAATTCCCGGAGGTGTGATTGACCAAGTTTATTTTGAAAATATTGTGGTTAGACGAAAACGTTGCTCTAGCAGTCGATCAAGTTGTAGGCAAAGGCACCAGTCCTTTGACTAAGTACTTTTTTTGGCCCAGAAATGATGCCTGGGAAGAGTTAAAGAAGGAATTAGAGTCCAAACATTGGATTACTGACCTGGATCGTGTCGAGTTGCTTAACAAAGCAACAGAAGTGATTAACTACTGGCAAGAGGAAGGCAGAAACCGTCCAATGGCAGAAGCTCAGTTGAAATTTCCTGAAGTTGCCTTTACAGGTAGCGCTTGATATTACAAATTAGCTATTGTCCTGTTCTACAAGCTGCCACAGTTTGATAGTCTTGTCCCGGCTGCCGCTTGCAATTAATTGTGTAACTTTGCTCACAGCAACAGCGGATACTGAGTCTACATGACCAGAGAGAGTAACAATCTCTTCTGCTGTGCTTACCCTCCAAAGTTTAACTGTTTTGTCGCAACTTGCACTTAGGAGCGTTTCGCCATCGGCAGTAAAAGCCACAGCCACCACAGACCAAGAATGGCCTACAAGTGTGCTAATTAGCTGACCAGTGTTTACCTCCCACAATTTAATGGTGTTATCATCACTACCCGTCGCCAAAATTTGACCATCTGGACTAAAAGCGACTGTCAGAACCGCCCATGCATGACCCGAAAGGGTGCTTAACAAGCTATAGCATGGGCGGTTTTGAAGAGGTAAGGGGGCAAGGGGCAGGGGGAAAGGGGGAATGTCCTGCGCCCCTTGTGGATAGTCTTTTAACTCAGCACTATTTATATCCCCCTGCCCCCTGCTCCCTGCTCCCCTGCTTCTTGTTGGTATCTGCCACAAGCGAATTGTTCTGTCATAACTAGCGCTAGCTAAAAGCTCTCCTTGGGGACTAAATGCCACTGAATTTACCTTTAATTGATGTCCAGCTATGGTGCAAATTTCTCTGCCGGTATTGACATCCCAGAGTTTGATTGTCTTATCCCAGCTACCACTAGCGAGAATCTGCCCATCTGGACTGAAAGCAACTGATTTTACTGCGTGGGAGTGTCCCAATAAGGTGGAGATTTCCTTTAATGTCTCAAACTGCCACAACTTAATAGTTTTATCATCGCTAGCAGTTGCCAAAATTTGACCATCTGGACTAAAGGCAACTGATTTTACAGCCTGGGAATGTCCTGATAAGCTAGCTATGACTTTTTGAGTATTTAAATCCCACAACTTGATGTTTTTGTCATCACTACCACTGACTAAAGTATAACCATCAGGGCTAATGGCAATGGTATTTACCCCACTCGACACACCAGAATGTCCACTTAGGGTATGCAGGCATCGCCAAGGAGGATTTGGTAATTTAAAATTTTGAGTTTTACATTCCATACCCATTGCTTGCATAACTTCATTAGCTGATTGAAAGCGGCGGTTAACAGCATTTTGCAGCAGCTTGTCGAGAATTTGCGCCAAGCGTAGACTCTTTGAGTCTTGTAGCCAGACATCCGTAACCTTAGTAGTAAGATATTGTTGCCAGATCCAGCAATCATTTGCAATATCAAATAAATCAAAGGGAGGAATCTGGGTCAGTAAGTAAATACAAGTAACACCCAAGCTATATAAATCACTCGCAAAAACCGCTTTTCCTCTTGTTTGTTCTGGAGGAGCGTATTCTGGACTGCCGATACTGGTTTCAGATGTTAGCTGATCAATTTCTGTGACGATTTTCGCAGTGGAAAAATCGACTATAATAAAGTCCCCTTTCTTGGTAATTGGGGATCTACGGATGATATTTTGGGGTTTAATATCGCGGTGGATAATGTTGCGATCGCTCATCAACTGCAAAACTGGCAAAACATCTTCTAAAAGTTGCCAAATCTGAGTTTCATTAAAAGCACCTTCTTCCTCAACCACCTGAGCTAAATTAGTGCCTGCAATAAACTCCTGTACTAAATAAAAATACCCGTTATGCTCAAAATAAGCCAATAAAGCGGGAATTTGCAGGTGCTTTCCTAATTCCTCTAGCTTTTGCGCCTTTTGCTGAAAATTTTTAAATGTTTCGGATTCCGGCGATGATTCTTGAACAACGCAAGGAATTGGCGGAAACTGACCTTCATCTACAGCGAGGAAAGTTTTACAGAATCCCCCTTTACCAATCTGCTTGAGTAAACGATAACGTTCTTGTAAAAGCAAAATTTCCCTACCTACGAGGTGGGCAAAATGCCCTGTTTTTTGTACTGACAATTCAGATCATCTGGAAAACCTCTCTCTAAATCTCTCTCCTAAAAGGAGAGAGACTTTGAATTTTCCCCCTTCCCGTGACGAGTTGGAGGTTAGGTTTTTGGTGGACTTTTCACGTTATATGGAAAGTCAAGTTTTTGTAAGGGCACAACAATGTTATGCCCCTAACTCATGTTCCTGATGTTACTTATCTTCGGGAAAATTCACAACTATAGGTGGATAACCGTTTTCTGGGGTTGGTTGTGCTTTAGTAACTACTGGTTGCGGATGCAAAGGTGTTGGTGTCAATTCACCTTTACCAGTTTGATTCCATAAAATCATGGATAACAGCCCATCCACTAAGCCGTTATTGCTGCCATTACTGCCAACCAAGACATCTGGAATCAAACGGACATTGCGATCGCCGATAATCTGCATCAGTTGCATTGCTGTATAACCTTGTGGCCCCAGAGCTTCCACACCAGCGCGGTAGGTTTCAGCTTTGGCGTTACCTGTGGCTCGGATACCTTCAGCCTCAGCAATTGCTCGGAGTTTTGTACCTTCAGCTTCACCATTCGCCTGCTTAATTTGAGCTTGGGCTTTCAAGTCAGCTATATGCACACTCTGCTCCGATTTCACCATTTCTTGCTGAATATTAGCCAGTGCCGTTTCCCTAACAAGCTGCTGCCGTTGGGTTTGCGCCATCTGCTGGACTTCATAAGTCTTGCGTTCTTCTTCGGCAATTTTTCGATCTGTCTGTGTCTGCATTAACGACGCTGGTGGCTGAATATCACCAATGAGGGTGTCGATCGCTTGCACATCATAAGCCCGCAATGCTGTTTTAATATACTCAGCAGCCTCAGATTGTCGCTCACTCCGAGCAGTGAGAAAGTCTAGTACAGTATAGTCTTGGGCTGAGTTGCGGAAATAATTCCCGATAGTCGGTTCTAATACATGGTCTACCAGATTTTGCATTGCCCCAACGCGAGAAATTACCTTCGGCGCATCTAAAGCACCAACATGGATAATTTGCGCTACTTCCAAATCAAAGGCAAACCCATCACGCGATCGCACTGTTAAAGAAGCCAGTTTAGCATCATAGCTGTGGCGTTCAGTCCGGCCTGACCAGTTTAAAACGATGTTGGTCGTTGGCACGAGTTCAATCTTCATAATCCGGGAATTAATCGGGTGCTTACCAGGATATAGCGGTTCGACCCAAACACCTTTGTGTCCCTGATTGACTAAGTTCCCGTGGGTGAAAGCTGCACCGCTGACATCTTGATGTGCTTTACCCACGAAAGAAATTACCACACCCACATATCCAATGGGAATTTCCGTCATCGGTACTTGTTCAACCTGAACAAACCAAGGATTCAAGTTCCAAGAACCAGAAAGTAAAGTTTGCTCTTGTAAACCTCGCCGCCCACCGCCATTAATAAATTTCTGACCATTTTGGAAGTTGTTGTGTTCTTCAATGATGGGGCCTGCGAGTTCACCAGCAGAAATTGGTACACCATCTAAGGTAGTAACGATGCCAACTTTATCAGATGCCAGACTGTATACCCGCAGTTGTTCTGGAGTCATGCCATGAGTGGCGGCATTTGATGCCATGATGACTTTAAATAGGGCGGTATTAATCCGGTACGTACCAGCTGTGAGAAAACCCATTTGCCGCCCTTTTTCGCCGCCTTGGGTAAGGAATTTCCGAGCATCTTGGAAGTTGTCACAACCTACAATTTTACCCAAAATCCGCTCTGGTGGGTTGGATGCTCCATCTGCCGCCACAATCAAAGCGATTTCTCCTTGGGGAACGACAATTACCGATTCTTTCTTTACAGAATATTGCCAAGGCCAATAGCCCCAGTGCCAACCAGGGGCTAAAGTGTCTGCCTGCAAGCCAGCTTCGCCGTTAAGGGCAATCAAGCTACCAGCGGGGAGTCCACGCCCAGAAAGGGTAAATTTCCTCACGACAATACCAACTTCACGTTCGCCAATCACCACAAGTCCGCCAAAGAACAGGGGGACGAATATGACTAAACCGCCGATAAGTACGATGGGAACCAGTACAACAGGATCGATTCCAGCAGCTTGATATTGAATCCTGCTAGTTTGTAATTGGGCAATATTAGGTTTAGTCTGATTTCGCTGGACTGATGCTGGAGTAATTTCTTGTGCAGTAGTTATTTTGACAGAAGTAGCATTGGCAGAATGAATACTACCAGAGAGTGCTAAAGTTGCTACGACCGATGCTGCAAAACGAGCTACCTTATTTTGTTTACGAGTACCAAGCAAAGATGAAAGGCTTTTCATAATTTGTGCCCAAAAGGGCAACTAATTAGTTAATTTAACACTCCACCAAAGCTTGGCTCAATTTCTTAAACTTGGCGTAATTTTTTTTAAAATTAATAAATAAGGAGTCAGAATTCAGAATGGGCTACGCCCCGCTGCGCTAACAGGATTCAGAATACTCTATCCATAAAGGGATGGAGTTTTGGCATCCGTACAGAATTTATACTGATTTCTGGCTCCTGACTCCTGAGTTCTTCTTAATAAATATTTTATTTTGTAGGTTGGACATTGCCCAACCTACAAACTTGAAATAGAAATTGAATTTAGACTGAACCGCCAGCAGCTTGAAACCGAGCGCGGGCGCGTTTGAAAGCTTGGTTCGCTTGGATTTGGGCTTGGCGATCGTCTGCGGAAACTTGAGTTAGCCGTGCTTCTGCTTGGTTGTAAGCGGTACGGGCTTCATCAAGGTTAATTTTGTCACCACGTTCAGCGCCGTTAACCAGAATTGTCACTTCATTTTCTTCAACTTCGGCAAAGCCACCCAAAAGAGCGATCGCTTGCCAATTCTGATTTTTAGCAGCACGGACTCGCATTACACCAGTATCTAGAGCGGTCAAAAGTGGTGCGTGTCCTGTTAAGATACCTAGTTGACCAGTCGTGCTAGGCAAAACGACTTCTTCAGCTGGGGCATCCCAGACTGTTTTATCTGGGGAAATTACACGAACGGTTAATGTCATTTGTCTTTTGTCCTTCGTCCTTCGTCCTTTGTCCTACCCTACGGGAAGCCGCCCTTTGGGCGTCTATGTCTTTTGTAATTGCCATTAGTCATTAGCAGTTAAACTAATGACCAATGACTAATGACCAATGACTAATGACTAACCTTTGATTTTTTCAGCTTTGGCGATCGCTTCGTTAATATCGCCAACTAAGTAGAAAGCCTGTTCTGGCAAAGCATCCAATTCACCAGACAGAATCTTTTGGAACCCTTTGATGGTGTCTTCCAACTTCACGTACTTACCAGGAGAACCGGTGAATACTTCTGCCACAAAGAACGGCTGAGACAAGAAACGCTCAACTTTCCGGGCCCGCGCGACGATGAGACGGTCTTCTTCAGACAATTCATCTAGACCGAGAATCGCGATAATGTCTTGGAGTTCTTTATAACGTTGCAGAGTTGATTGCACCGCCCGCGCAGTATTGTAGTGTTCGTCACCGACAATATTGGGCTGAAGCATGGTGGAAGTTGAACCCAGGGGGTCAACTGCGGGATAAATTCCCTTAGCTGCCAAACCACGAGATAGTACTGTTGTACCGTCCAAGTGGGCGAAGGTGGTAGCAGGTGCGGGGTCAGTGAGGTCATCCGCTGGTACGTACACTGCTTGAATGGAGGTAATGGAACCCTCGGTAGTTGAGGTAATCCGCTCTTGCAGTTCACCTACGTCGGTTCCCAATGTGGGCTGATATCCTACCGCTGAGGGCATCCGACCTAGTAAAGCTGATACTTCTGAACCTGCTTGGACAAACCGGAAGATGTTGTCAATAAACAACAGCACATCCTGCTTGTTCACATCGCGGAAGTATTCTGCTACTGTCAATCCCGAAAGACCAACCCGCATTCTGGCTCCGGGTGGCTCGTTCATTTGACCGTAGACTAGAGCAATTTTTGATTCATTGAGGTTGTCTTTGTTGATTACCCCAGATTCAATCATTTCGTTGTAGAGGTCATTGCCTTCACGGGTGCGTTCACCCACGCCAGCAAAAACGGATACTCCACCGTGTTGGGTAGCGATGTTGTTGATCAACTCCATCATGATCACGGTTTTACCAACACCAGCACCGCCGAACAGACCAATCTTACCGCCGCGTCGATAGGGAGTCAGAAGGTCAACAACTTTAATCCCAGTCTCAAACACCGAAGGTTTGGTTTCCAGGTCGGTGAATTTGGGAGCAGAGCGGTGGATGGGTAGAGTTGCCTCAGCATTTACTGGGCCTCTGTTGTCCACAGGTTCGCCAAGGACGTTGAAAATCCGGCCCAAAGTGGCTTTACCAACTGGTACGCTGATGGGAGCGCCTGTATCGGTGACTTCAAAACCGCGGACTAAGCCTTCGGTAGAACTCATCGCCACAGTCCGCACCTGGTTGTCGCCCAGAAGTTGCTGTACTTCAATGGTGATGTTGATTTCCTGTCCAGCTTCGTTGGTGCCTTTGATTTTCAAGGCGTTGTAGATTTGTGGCAATTTCCCGCCGGGAAATTTAACGTCTACAACTGGGCCAATGATTTGGGTAATGTAACCAATGTTTGTTTTTTCTGCGGTTGTTACCATGCTGCGCCTAATGAGTGAAGCTAGATTTCAGATAAGGTCGTAGAAGACATAAAATTAAACAATGTCACCTTTCAGATTAGCACTGAACGCCCCTACTCTACGCCATAAATTGATCCTTAAGACTAGGGCTTGGGGATCAAGATCAGGCTAACCTAAAATCAGTAGTTGGAGTATTTTTTTATTTGGAAGTCCCTTAGCTGAGGATTGCTGTTGTTATTTGCTCTCTGATAACGCTTTTCAAGTAATTTAACTACACTACTTCTCACCCCTGGCTGAGTTGTAGTTTAAATACCTGAAAATTGCTGTATAAACTTAGATACGAAAAAGTGCTTTTAGACCAGCCGTGATGCCTGCGGTTTTTGCTAGTCTAGGCTTCATCCTCACACTTTCACCGAACAACAGCTTATGAATTTCTCGTCAGCACGACAATATTTTTACCAGGAGATTCAACAGTCTGACGAGCATATTGACTTAGCAAAGGCAGCTTTGTATATTGCACAAGAAGAATATCCCAATCTAGACCCAGAAGAATATCTCAACGCCCTTGATACAATGGCGTGGGAGCTTCAAGAACGCCTGCCTGATTCACGATATCCTTTGCGGATAGTTCAAGGTATTAATCAGTATCTCTACGAAGATTTAAAATTTTCTGGTAATAAAATTGACTATTACGACCCGCGCAACAGCTTTTTCAATGATGTAATCGATCGCCGATTGGGGATTCCCATTACCTTAGCGCTGGTTTACCTGGAGGTTGCGAGAAGGATTGATTTTCCGATGGTGGGTGTGGGGATGCCAGGACATTTCTTGATTCGCCCAGATATTGCCGATATAGAGATTTTTGTGGATGCTTTCAATGGGGGTGAAATAATATTTGCCCAAGATTGCGAAGAACGCCTGTCTCAACTTTATCAGCAACCTGTAACGCTACAACCAGAATTTTTAGCCGTAGTCAATAATCGGCAATTTTTGGCACGGATGCTGACAAATTTAAAATTTATTTACCTTAAACAGCAAAAATTAGAAAAAACGCTGGCAGCAGTTGAACGAATTTTGCTGCTATTTCCTGATTTAACTTTAGAATTGCGCGATCGCGGCTTGATTTACTATCAACTCGGTTACTACCCCCAAGCCATAGACGACTTACAAAATTATTTAACAAAAATTCCCGATGCTGAAGATGCCTCTGTGATTCGGCGGCTACTTACCGAATTGGGTAAAGGTGAGTAGGGACTGGGGACTGGGGACTGGGGATTGGGGGAGGCAGGGGAAGCAAGGGAGAAGAGTTTTCCCCTCCGGCCCCTGCACCCCGCCCCTCTGCCTCTTTTCAATGCCCAATGCCCAATTATGAATTTTCTGCAACTCGTTTGAGGCGGCGCAGTTGGGCCTGCATATCTTGTTTTGTCCAAGATGCAGCAAAGGTGTTGAAGCCCCAACTGACTAAGGGGTTAGGGATATCGTACTCAAAGCGGTTGAGTAGAAGCGTTCCCTTTTCTATGGGTTGACATTCCCAGCGATCGCGCCCTTGAAAAAATCCCTGGAATTCCCAGACTACCAAACCCGGTTGTCGTTCTACAACTACGCTATTTAATGTAGGTTTTAGTAAAGGAATTTGAATGATAAAACGACTTTGACTGCCTACATCAGTACTCCAAGCTTCGCCCACAGGTTCGCAACGAAGAACGGGGTTGAGCCAACGGTGCATGAGAGTTAAATCGCTAATACAGCGCTCCACCACCGTAGCTGTAGCATTAATTTGAATCGATTGTTCCAAAACTTGGGACATTCCACATCTTTGGTGCGTTGCTGCAATTAGATTAACGCAAAATTTTGGGGAATGGGGAAGGGAGATGAGGGAGAAATCAATTCAAAATGACGCTCGCGGACTCCCTAACGCTGCGCTAACAAAATTCAAAATTAAAGAACTTCTACCTCCTCTTTCCCAATACCCCATACCCAATTTAAGTAAATTAAATCAATAAATATATGTATTTACTGGTAAATTGATAGACAAAACACTGACTCAGTGTTTGCGGCGAATACTTAAGCATAATTCCCGAAAACCATGAACACAACTTGGCAAGGAATAACCCAGGTGATAGGAGTTGGGTTGTCTACGAGGGTGGAGCAATTTTTGGCACAATCGCCCAGTCTGCAACAGGTGCAACCAGCAGTGAATCAAGGAATCGCTGATGTCCGAGGTATTGTTCAACAGTTGATTCTGTTTACGCCTCGTCTACTAGGGGCGGTGGCAATTTTGTTTGTAGGTTTGCTAATTGCCTTCGGCGTAGCGGCACTGACACAAGGAATTCTCAAGCGCACAAACATAGATAATCGCATTGCCGCTGGCGTAACGGGTCGTCAAGATGTTCCCCAAGTGGAGAAATTAATCTCCGGCTTAGTCTTTTGGAGCATTATCTTGTTGACGGCGGTAGCTGTTTTACAGGCATTAGATTTAGAGGTAGCCTCTCGACCCCTGAATAGTTTTCTTGATCAACTTATTGGCTTTTTGCCAAAGTTGGTTGGTGCAGGAATCCTTTTGACAACAGCCTGGTTTTTAGCGACCATTGTGAAGATTATCACTGTGCGCTCATTACAGGCATTTAATCTGGATGAGCGTTTGAATCCAGAACCAGAAGACAGCGCACCCAGCCTCAATCAGCTATCTCTGAGTGAGACGATTGGCAATGCTCTGTATTGGTTTATATTTTTACTGTTTCTCGCCCCAGTTTTAGATACTCTCGGACTCAGACAGGCTTTACAGCCAGTACAAGCTCTAATTACACAAGTTCTGCTAATTCTGCCGAACATTTTAGCGGCGATCTTAATAGCTGTAGTTGGTTGGTTCATCGCTAATGTAGTACGGCGGATTGTGACGAACTTGCTGGCGACAACTGGTATTGACCATTTAGGTAGTCGGTTGGGATTATCTGCAAGTGCTGGGGTGCAACCTCTATCGAATATTATCGGCACAATTGTCTATGTTTTGATTTTGATTCCGGTGGCGATCGCAGCGCTTAATGCCTTGCGAATTGATGCAATATCAATACCTGCGATCGCTATGCTGCAACAGGTTCTCAACGCCCTTCCTGCCATCTTTACAGCCATAGCAATTTTGATTGTTGCTTATTTGGTGGGGCGGTTTGTCGCAGATTTGATTACAAGTATCCTCACCAATTTAGGCTTTAATAACATTTTCACTATTTTGGGTTTGACTACACCCAGCAGACAAATCGTCATTTCCACAGAATCAACAATCCCGCCGACTCCAACCCGCACCCCATCGGAAATTGTCGGTATTGTTGCCTTAGTGGGTATCATCCTGTTTGCCACGGTGGCGGCGGTGAATATCTTGAATATTCCAGCCCTGACAGTATTAGTATCTGGGATTGTAATCATATTCGGGCGAATTTTGGCAGGATTGGTCATCTTTGCCATTGGCTTATTCCTGGCAAATCTGGCTTTTAATATCATCACCAGTTCCGGCGAACGCCAAGCCCAGATTTTGGGACAAGTGGCGCGGATTGCAATTATTGCCTTAGTCTCTGCAATGGCACTGCAACAGATCGGAGTTGCCAGTGATATTGTAAATTTAGCCTTTGGACTTTTACTAGGTGCGATCGCTGTTGCTATTGCCTTAGCTTTTGGTCTTGGGGGGCGCGATATTGCACGAGAGCAAGTTCAAGAATGGCTAAACTCTTTCAAAGGTAGAAATTAAAAGTTGATGAAGGCGCAAGTTCATCAGACTGAGTGCTAAGTACTGAGTGCTGAGTGCTGAGTGCTGAGTAAGAAGGAGAGTACTCAGTACTTTCGCACTCAGTAAGAGCAAGGCCTATTGTGGGCGGTTTTTCAACTCAGCACTGGCTCAACCCTAGCTATCCGCTAACAGCACTCGGAACTCAGTACTCTTCATGTTTCGAGTTCTACAGATCAATGGTAATAATCAGCGATCGCTCTAAGGAATAAGAGATACAGCAGATTTCAAGTTAGTGAGCTACAAAAATAATCGTTATGAATGCTGATACGAATTACAAATTTCTGCATCACTTTTTGAGTTTTACCTTGTAGAGTAATTCATCTTTAATCCGGTTAAGAATTGAAGTCTCATCCAGGTTAGCCAAAATCCGGTTAATCACTGCTTTCGGCCCATCAGGCCCCCAAGTCGCGCCATTGGCTAAATAAACTTTGGTAACTTGTCCAATACCGTAAGAAGAAACACCAGCTACTCCCCCTTGCGTGAGTGCCACCGATATATAAGGGCCTAAGGCAATGCCACCTGTAGCTGTAGCAGAGATCCCCAGTAAAGTTTTTAATCCACTTAAGCCCAAGTTTGCTAACAATTCACTAGCACCTATGCCGCCCATACTCAGGGCAATTTTTTGTAGCAATTGTATAGCCCCGGCTTCGGTCATGGAGAAGCCATAGAGTTTAGATAAACCCAATATCAGAGCAATATCAATGACTACACTACTCAGAATATCTACCACAGTTACGGGATTAAGTGCGATCGCTAATGCCTTAGTCATCACAGCTTTCCAAATCAGCTGATTGGCATTCTGTTCCCGAATCATCACTTTTCGCTCTATCAATTGCTCATTTACAATGTCGGCATAAAGCATAGTATTGAGAGCAACCAAGGCTTTACCCTCACGGTGTAGAATCTCCAAAATTTTCAGCTTCAGTTCTTCAACTTGGGCATTCCCTGTACGTAACTGTATACCCCTAGTGCCATCAGGGCGACGAATCGCCGTCTTCACCAATGGCGATGCCGCAGCCATAATAATTTCTAGAGGTGTAAGTAATTCGCGCACCCTTTCATCCCGGATTTTGTGATAAATTGCCATCCGGTCTGCTTCTGGATACTGGTCTACTTTGTTAAACACCAGAATGATCGGTTTACCTGCTTCCCGCAACTGAGAAAGGGCCATGTATTCTAGCTTTGTCATGTCGCCAGATATCACAAACAGAATTAAATCCGCTTGTTTAGCAATTTGTTCAGCTAAGGCGGCACGGGTTGCACCATCAACTTCGTCTAACCCAGGAGTATCAATTAATTCTACCTGCGATTGACCTACACCAGGGAGAGTAACTCGCAAAGCACGTTCAGTTTCCCCAATTGCTTCCTCGCTAATACTCCAATTAACTCTTTGTGCAGCACGGGTGACACCGTGCAGCGGCCCAGTTTCAAATACTGTTTGTCCAACCAAAGCATTGAGTAGCGAAGACTTACCACGTCCCACCATGCCAAAAGCCGCAATCTGTACCACCATGCGGTCTAATTTCCCTAACATGGTTTCCAACTCAGCAATTTCCGTCTCTAACCCGGTTTTTTCTTGGGGGGTGAGGTCGAGATTGGCTACCAAATTTCGCAGCGCCGTTTGTGCTTGTTTATAGTTAAGTTCTGTTTGAATATCTTCAAAACTGAAAATAGCACTATCCAGTTCTTCCTCCCAACTCAGAGAATTTGGATCAGTGTTAGCGGAATCGCTTTGATGAGGTTCAGGCATAGGCAAGGTAGAAGTCATATTAATTTTAGATTTTAGATTTTAGATACACCCCCTCTACCATCCTAGTTATTTTTAGCAAGGGTTTGGCGAGATGAGAGGTAGCAGAGGTAGCAGGGGAAGAATAATTTTTACCCAATCCCCAATCCCCAGTCCCCAATCTCCAACTCGTAGACTAATGACTAACAAAAAGTCATAAACTGAAAAATGCATCTAATATAACGCGTTAGAATCTTGACTAAATTACCTGTGCGGAAAATCGTTATTGCCGGCAACTGGAAAATGTACAAAACTCAGGCAGAAACCCAGGAGTTTTTACAAGGATTTCTGCCCCACTTAGAGGAAACCCCGGAAGGGCGAGAAGTGATATTGTGCCCTCCGTTCACTGATTTAAGCGTTTTGTCCAAGACTTTGCACGGTAGCCTTATCCAATTGGGGGCACAAAATATTCATTGGGAAGAATTTGGAGCCTATACGGGTGAGATTTCTGGCCCAATGCTGACAGAAAGTGGTGTGCGCTTTGTGATTGTCGGTCATAGCGAACGACGGCAATACTTTGGTGAAACGGATGCCACTGTTAACTTGCGCCTACGAGCTGCTCAAAGGTTTGGTTTGACTCCAATTCTCTGTGTTGGCGAAACTAAACAACAACGAGATGCAGGAGAAACTGAATCCCTGATTATTCGCCAACTGGACAAAGCCTTGGTAGATATCGATCAGAATAATTTAGTGATTGCCTACGAACCAATTTGGGCGATTGGTACTGGTGATACTTGTGAAGTAACGGAGGCAAATCGGATAATTGGCTTAATTCGTAGCCAGTTGAGTAATCCGAATGTATCAATTCAATATGGCGGTTCAGTTAAACCGAATAATATTGATGAGATTATGGCTCAACCAGAAATTGATGGTGTTCTGGTGGGTGGAGCAAGTTTAGAACCTGAGAGTTTCGCTCGGATTGTGAATTTTCACTTAGGGTAATGTGCCTTATTTTCGTTCCCATGTTCTGCATGGGAATGCCTAATGTAGATTTATGCCAAGCAACTTGATAATTCGAGGACGCTGTTTCGAGTGGGGACAGCAGACTTATCTGATGGGTATTTTGAATGTAACGCCTGATAGCTTTAGTGATGGGGGTGAGTTTAACACCACCTCTGCTGCTTTAGTACAGGCGCAAGCACTGGTAGCTGCTGGTGCTGACATAATTGATGTGGGCGGTCAATCAACTCGACCAGGGGCAAAGCAAATAACTCTGGCGGAAGAACTTGACCGAGTACTATCGGTGTTAGAGGTGCTAAGACCAGAAATTTCAATCCCGATTTCTGTAGATACAACTCGTGCTGCTGTAGCTAGGGCATCTGTAGAAGTTGGAGCGGATATTATTAATGATATTTCTGGCGGCACTTTTGACTCAGAAATGTTGCCAACAGTTGCAGAGTTAAATGTGGCGATGATTTTAATGCACATCCGGGGAACACCACAGACAATGCAACAACAGACAGATTATCAAGATTTGCTTACAGAGATTTATAGTTTTTTGGCTCGGCAAATTGAGGTAGCAACTACTGTGGGCATTGACCTGGATAAAATTATTATTGATCCTGGTATTGGTTTTGCTAAGAACTATGAGCAAAATTTAGAAATTTTTCGGGGCTTGCGATCGCTCGCAGCACTCAACTGTCCTATCTTAGTAGGAGCATCTCGTAAAAGTTTCATCGGTCGCATTTTAAATCAACCAGATCCCAAAGCACGAGTTTGGGGAACGGCAGCAGCTTGTTCTGCTGCTATTTTTAATGGCGCTGATATCCTCCGAGTTCACGATGTTCAAGAAATGCGCGATGTTTCATTAGTAGCCGATGCAATATTCCGACAAGCCGCACAGCCTAACCAATAATTCCTTGATGTTACAGAGTAAGCAAATTCTAGATTTATTTATGGGGTTAATCTAAAATCCAAAATCCAAAATCCAAAATTGTTTGACTCTTAAGTATTACCGTTTTCGGATTTTTTGCCGTGACCTTCTGTAATTATTGACTCGGCAATCAACTCCTGAAACATTTCAGTCGAATTAGCTGGGTCTACAAAGACAATTTTGGCATTACTACTCTCGCCAAGTTTTTGGCTGGCATCTACGTAATCTTGAGCGACAAGATACCGCAGAATGTCCCTACTTTCTTTGGGATTGCTACTTAGAGCTTGAGAAATGATTTGCACTGAAGCCATAGTTCCTTCAGCTTTCTTAATGGCAGCTTCCTTTTCCCCTTCGGCTTCGGTAATCAGCGCCCGTTTTTTGATTACGGCGGCTTGTTCCTCTTCTCTAGACTTGCGTACACTCTCAGGTAGTGTGATTCTCTGAATATCTAACCGGAGAATCTCAACTCCCCAATCTGCCGTTATATGATTCAGCTGGTCTAAGATGGCTGAGTCCATCTCCGCTCTAGAGACATTAGTCTGCTCTAGGGTATTCTGTGCAATGATTTCGCGGAGCGTGGTTGTGGTTATCTGTGTCAATGCTCCTTGGAGATCCTCAATTGCGTAAAAGCTTTTTTCAATATCTCTAATACGCCAGTATACAATAGCATCCACTTCTACGTAAATATTATCTTGGGTGATCACATTTTGAGGTTTGATGTCTGTAAACTGCTCTCGTGTAGTATCTTCCATCACAATCTGATCCACCAAGGGAACGATAAAGTTCAGCCCTGGCTTAAGTTTCCGATGAAACCGCCCCAAGCGTTCGACTAGGGCTTCATTTCCTTGATTAATCAGTTTTGCAGAACCTAATGCATAACCTATAAGGGCTAAAACTATAGCAATAATTGGCTCCATGTATGCTCCTATTCAGCTTTGGGGAGAATTTAATGTCAAGGATATGGTACTAGCTTGTCATATCTTTGAGTTTAATGTTTTGAATCTTTGATACTCCCGACGCCTAGAAGGCGGGGGATTCTTGGTTAAACTGTTTTGCGGAATGCGATCGCTATTAAAGCACCTTGATAAAACGCTGGCAAGGACTACTTGATGTAATCAACATTACTTGTACTGGTATCTTCAGACAATCCGAAATTTTATTCAGTATATTCACGTATATAAATGAATTTTACGTAAAATTTCGTAGAATTTTCAAAACTCTACTATAATCAGGTTAAAATTGGTTTTAGACATTAAAAATATCAAAATATTATGGGTAGGTTGTTAATCAAACTTATAGGTTTAATTCTACTTTTCACAGGATTATACTTTTTTGGTCAAAATATCATATTTGTTAGCGGTTACTATTCATATTTTTACCGTAGCTTACCTGCTACAGCTTCGGTTTTGGCAATTATGGCAGGTATCTTTGCATTAGTTTTTTTTCGTAGAGAAACTGGTAATTTGGGATGGGTTTTTCTAGGCATTGGCATAGTATTAGTTTTCTTAAGCGGTGGAGTTATTTTAAAGCCAACTAGCTTATGGAATTTCATAATTGCTTTTACAGCATTAGCATCTGGATATAAATTACTAAATGAGGGTAGAATCAACTTTTAAAATCTGTAGAAATAATCATATTTTCTGATATTTCTTAGTATTTAAGGCTACATTATTTTCCAGCTTTTAGTACAGCTAGAAAAATTTAGTATTATAATTTTCTCATCTTCTCTATTATCTCTGAGAGTGCATTAGCTCACTTAGATTAACTTTTCGTTAAGTGCTGATTTAGAGATTCAGAAGCACACGTAACCCGCCTCAAACGGACGAATAGTCTCTTAATCATGACTTTAGCTAAGGGGTGTTTTACTCAGGTTGAGGGTAATATTACAATGGAGACTATTGATGATGAGGAAAAGGCAAGAATGACCCAGGTGGTTCTAGGAGAGAACGAAGGAATAGACTCAGCTTTGCGTCGGTTTAAACGTCAGGTTTCCAAAGCTGGGATATTAGCTGATGTGAAATATCATCGGCACTTTGAAACACCGATAGAAAAACGTAAACGTAAGGCGGTGACAGCTAGACGCACAAGACGCTTTAAATAAACCTATTGGTGCGATATCGGCGTTGCTTGAGGTTATGACTGAAAACAAGCAACAGCACTATCGCCATTATTCTTACAAAAATTAAGCAAAGTATGCCGCACCGCCAATTAAGGCGTAGATGAGTTACTTTCTCTATACACAGAGAGCCTTATAGGCTTTATCTTGATTGGATGGAACAAGCTAAAATTGCTGTCCATCAACCAAAATAAGTGCCTTTGCCAAACTTATAGGGAAGTATTCACCCAACCCTAAGACTCAGAATTATTAATGGTGCGGCTATTACAAACATTCATTGCCTTTTCTACTCCCTGTTTGAGGCTTAGTTCAAGACATTCAACTACGAACTGAAGTACAAGAGACATTTGCTGATTTTCGGCAGCAGAAAATCGCCCAAGTACATGGGAGATAGCACCGGAATCATCGTTATTAGCTGCATCTTTGGGTTTACCAATCCCAATTCGCAAACGGGGAAAGTTTTGGGTACTAAGATGTGCGATCGCACTTTTCATGCCGTTATGTCCCCCAGCCGAACCAGATAAACGCAGCCGAGTTTTTCCCAAGGGTAAATCCATATCGTCATAAATTATCAGCACTGATTCAGGCGGCAATTTATACCAACTTGTCACCGCTTGTATTGCTTGTCCTGAGCGATTCATATAAGTTAACGGCTTCAGCAAGCGAATCTTACCTCCACCTGGGGCCATACCCTCGCCATACTCACCCTGAAACTTGCGGTTTTCTGCTAAAGAAATGCGCCAAGAACGGGAGAGAGTTTCTAAAGCAGCAAAGCCGATATTATGGCGTGTTTGGTCATACTTAGCTTCTGGATTCCCCAACCCGACAATTAGCTGGGGAATTACCAAAGCTGGTTGCGTAACTGCTTCTGTCATTTTGCCTACAGTCAATCAATTTTAGATTTTAGATTTTAGATTTTGGATTGAAATAGACCGTAAGGGTACAAGGCTTAGTGATTTTAGATTGACGATAGCGCAGCGTCGGAACTAGCGTTTTTTGGATTTGTTACGTTCACCAAAGACGTTGCTCTAAACCGCAAAACAATCTAAAATTCAAAATCCAAAATCCAAAATTCCTATGTTCTCCTAGCTAGATTGAGAAGAACTTGCGGTATCTTGCTCAGATTTGGCAGGGTAAATTTGCTTAGGTTCCAATTCAGCAGTAGTCTTTACAGCTTCTTCTAACTGTTCTGCTTCTTTTTGAAACTCGTTTTGAAACTCCTTGGAAGCTTCTTGGAAACTACGAATTGTTTTGCCCACACTCCGACCAATTTCTGGCAGCTTCTTGGGACCAAAGATTAACAACGCCACTACCATAATTACAGCCATTTCCGGTAGACCGATACCAAATATATTCATTTTTTGTCTCCTGTAAACTATAGAACTACTACAGAAACTCGCATATTATTATGTAGTCTACTCAATAATCGCCTATCATAAAAGGCGATGCCTGCGGCGAGCTACGCTAACGCCCCACGAGCGAGTGATGCTTTATGTCTCTGACAATTAAAGACTTAGAACAATTACAGTCACAAAATCCTGATTTGCGGATGGAGCTTGTAGAGGGAAACATCATCGTTATGGGGCCATCCTATTATGAGTCAGACGAAATTGGTTCTCGTCTGCTGACATTTTTGAATATATGGGTCATGCCTCGCAAATTGGGACGTGTGACTGGTTCTAGTGCTGGTTTTATCTTGCCCAGCATTGAAAATGATGAAACTGGAGGCGACCCGGAAAAAAGGAACCTACGCGCTCCAGATGTTTCCTTTGTTCGAGCCGAACGACTCAAGAAGACTCAGCGTGACTTTGTGCAGTTAGTACCCGACCTGATGGTTGAGGTCAAATCGAAAAGCGAGAGTCCTTCGGACACGCTTTGCGACCGCATCAAACCACTCCAAGAAAAGATTAAGCTATTTTTAGAACTTGGATCTACAGTGGGTATTCTCATTGACCCTGACAAAGTTTTAGTAACAGTTTATCGCCCTAACCTTGAACCAGTAGTTTTAAAAAATAACGACAAACTGACGATACCAGAATTACTACCAGGTTGGGAATTAGCGATCGCAGAACTGTGGCCACCTGAGTTTGATTAAATTAACCACCTGAACAGACAATTTCATTTGTAGAGACAGCGATTTATCGCGTCTCTTGCCTTAACTTCCATGCCCGCCCGGAAATAAATTTTCGGGCTAATAGCTTAAGTCTACTGAAGTAGACTGGAGATTTTTGGCGATATTTAGTCATCTTCAGATGACTTTAGCTATCATACGGGAATTTCAATTCCCGGCGGACAAGCGGTTTCGCGTTAAGTTGACAGCTATGGGCAATGCGATGCACTTACTAGCGTACTTGTATCATTATTAAAGTGAAATGGTATGACTACGGCTATAATTCAATGCGCTTGGGTTAAGGGTTACTGGCAACAATTTTGGGTTTTCAAGACGCTATAAATCGCCGTCTCTACAAGTGTATTGGGCTATGATTATGCGGACATGATATGAATTCTGAATCACAACTGACAAAAAAACCCGGAAGAACCGGGTGTAACTTAACTTGTTATCCAAACTTGATCGCTGTGTATCTTTTAGCGTCCTAAACTCCGCCAATCTACAAGTACATCCTGAATCAAGAATGATTGATTGTAAAGTTGCAGAATAATCAGCAAAAACACGAAAAATAGCAAAATAAAAACAGCCATCACCGGGGTAGTACCCCAACCTGGAGCCACTTTCCCATATTCAGAGTTCAGTGGTTTCAGGATATCTCCCAACCTAGTCCTTTGTGCCATAGTTCACCTAAGATTACTTGCCAAAGCTTTTTTTAATCTTCTGTAATATTCTATAAGAATAGCACTCATAATCAATCTCTCAATTATGGAACCCGCAATAGTTCTTAGCATTTCTATGGCTGCCGTGGTGGTTGTCATCACTGTACTGTCGATTTATACCTCTTTTGGCCCTCCTAGCAAGCAATTGAACGATCCGTTTGATGACCACGAAGATTAAAAGAGTCATTAGTCTGTGGAAAACCACAACTGACCACTGACACAGCTATCGTGGCTTACTCTAGCTTGGGATTAATTGTTGGTATCACCTTGAAACTGGCAATTTTCCAAGGCTCTATCGTCAAGTTTTGTTGCCTAGATGAGAATTCAGTGCTGGAGGAACGCTCTAATAAATCTACTCTATCTCCTAGATTCAACCCTAAATCACTTTGCAAAGATAACTCGGCTGTTTCTCCGTGAGATTCATAAAACCGCAGAATTAACTGCTGTGGGTTATCTTCAAATGGCTTCAAGGCCATCAAGATTAAATTTTCAGCTGATAAATCTAAGAAACTCGCCCCTTCAATAGTTCTGAGTTCTGTTAGCGTTAATGGGGCGTTTAGCCTGTTGTGAGTATCGGATGGATTCAAGATTACTTGCAACGGTATATTCAATTCATAGCCACGCCATACTGTATGGGCTGCTTCCCAGCTACCAGCATGAGGATACAAGGTATATGTGAATTCGTGAAAACCTCTATCAGCCTCGGAGTCTGGCCAATTAGGACTGCGTAGCAATGTTAAGCGGAGTTGATTTGGTTTGCTGTCGTAACCGTATTTACAATCATTCAGCAAACTGACACCATAACGATTTGGGATTGCGGTATTTGTCTGTGTATCTTCTGCTGTCAAATCAGCCCAACGCAAAGCGGGGACTTCCCATTTTGCTTGTTCTGCGGGGGTTTGTGGCTTAGTTGGGCGGCGAATCGCGCCACAGGGAATTTCATAAGTAGCAAAGTCGGCTTCCAGATTGAGAGGAAAAGCAGCTTTCACTAATACATGATTTTCTTGCCAATTCACTGTAGTAGCGATGTTCAGCAGAGGTGAACCAGCTTGCAGAATATAGTCTTGGCAAAATTCTGACTCACCCAACTGACGCACTACGCGCACACGACTTTGCACTGGGCCTTGTTCTAACCACTGAATGGATTGAAGATTTGTTGCGGGTAAAGGATGTTGGGCATAATTAGGGTCAATATTCCAAGCATCCCAATATTGACCACTGTCTTTAAAAGCTTGCAGTTGATTCCCCGCCCCACTTAAAATTTCTCTTTGATAAGTTTTGTCAAAAACACTTGATAAATCTCCAGTATCAGGATCTATAACAACTCGCAAGAATTCATTTTCTAAAATCCAGTCTGGGAGGAGTGGGGGGGATGCGGGGGATGCGGGAGATAAGGGGGATGAGGGGGAAAGCCAAAATATGCGGTAGCCTACGGGTGGAATTTCGGGGGCGAGAAATAGTAGCGTTGATGGTTCAGATAATTGGGAGATAAGTTGCTTTCCAGAAGTATCGTAAATCTGCCATTCTTCTGGTGTGGGTAAGGCTACAGAGACTACCTCAGAACGTTGCCAATTGAGAGAATTGAAAACGAAAATAGGCAAACTATCGGGTTTTGGTGGTTCTGATAGGGTAATGTGAGATACGATCGCTAAAAGTGATTCCTGTAATATCTTCGTTCCCAATTGTTCCACTTGCTGCCATTGGGGTAAGGCATCGGTGTAAACTTGGGTAATTGAAGAACCAGGTAAGATATCGTGAAATTGTTGAAATAACACCAGCTTCCAAGCTGCTTCAATTTCTGCCTTGGGATATGTCACACCACAGCTTACTGTTGCCAAGGTAGCAAATAGTTCAGTTTGATACAACAAATTTTCACAACGACGATTCCAACGTTTTTGGTCTGCGTGGGTAGTGTAGCAACCGCGATGAAATTCTAAGTATAGTTCGTCATTCCAAGTAGGGAATGAGGGGGATGAGGAAGAATCATCACTACTACCTCTCGTCTCCTGCCTCCTGCCTCCTTTACTAATCTTCTGTAAATACTTTTCAGCTGTTGTAAATTCTAAGTCTGGGAAGAAAGGAGACTTTTGCCAACGTTGGGCGGTTTCTAACATATCACGGGTGGGGCCGCCGCCGTGGTCGCCGACACCGGGAAGCCAGAGAGATTCTAGTAAACCAGTTTGGGTTTGCCATTCAAGAGCGTAGGATGCCATTTTAACCGGATCAATGCTTTCACCGATGGGTGCAGACATCAAACTAAAGACTTCGCTACCGTCAGGCGATCGCCACCAAAATGCTCCATAATCAAATTTAGTAGTATCATTCCACCGCAACTTCTGGGTGACAAAATACTCAATTCCGGCATTAGCGAAAAACTGCGGTAAAGTTGCACAAAAACCAAAAGTATCTGGAACCCACACCACAGTTGAAAGCTTGCCAAATTTCTCCTGAATATAGCGTTGACCATACAATAGCTGACGGACTATTGATTCACCAGCAATGAGGTTGAGTTCCGGTTCCACCCACATTCCGCCGACAACTTCCCAACGTCCTGCGGCCACCTGTGCTTGAATTGCTTGAAACAAATCCGGGCGATTTTCTTCAATCCAAGCATAAAGCGCGGGAGTCGAATGACAAAAAATTAACTCAGGAAAATCTGCTTGCAACTTCAGAACCGACTCAAAAGTTTTTTGCGCCGCATTCCAAGTTTCACTCACAGGCCATAGCCATGCTAAATCTAAATGAGCATGACCCAACAGGAAAATTTGAGATTTTTGATCCCCCCAACCCCCCTTAAAAAGGGGGGCTAAGATGTCAGATTGAATTAGGTTTTGGCGTAGAGACAAAAACGACTTTACTAACTCTCCCTTTTCTTCCTCCGTGTCCTCTGCGCCTCTGCGGTTCGTAACCTCCCCCACCACCTCTGCCAAAACATCCAACTTCTCCGGTGCAAACCTTTCCAAATAAAGCTGCACCACAGCTAACTCATCAGCGACAAAACCGGGATCGGGATTATTATCAATAATAGATTCATAAACTAGGAGCGATCGCACTAAAGCACCATCACAATGCCCCGGACTCACTAACCGCAAAGCCACAATCAACTCTTCCCCTGGACTCACCTCCTGACTGAGAAGCACTCTCGGCGAACAATCAAATAAATCACCCTCCAGCACTAACTCTCCATTTACATAAATCTCAGCAGAATCCGCCCACCAAACCAGCGCCAGGCGCAAAGATAACCCAGCTAAGGGATAACCCTGTAAATCTTGAGGAACCACCAATCTTTGCACTAGCCATAGCACTTTTTTCCCGTCCGTCCAAGCAATATGTTCTTTAGCATTCAACTGGACAGGTTGCCAATGAGACAAATCAGCAGCTACAACATCAGTAATAATCAGGTCAGATTCCTGGTATAGCCAAGTAGACTGAAGATTAACTTGACAAAAAGAGCGCAGTTGCTCAATTACTTCTGAGATAAATTTGGTTTGGGATTGAGAGACAGTCGGGGTCATATATTCGCTAAAATGAGGTGTTGGTTGTTTTTATTGTTTGGCGCGAGTCTCACAACTTAACAAGACTTGAACTAAAAAATTACTACTTATGTCTTCTGGTTCCTCTGGTCGTTATCAAAGCAGACTATTTAACTTTGTCCACCAGCAATCTCGGCGGGTAACACAACAGTGGGAACACACCTACCGACATTTGCAAGTTGCTACTAAGTGGGGTGTGGAGGTATTACTTTACCCAGTGTATCTACTGTTTCAGTCATCTGAATCATCTGGGAAAACGCTACACACCAAAGAACCACAAACTAGACTAAAGTTACAACCTGATGACACCGATTTCCAGCCCGAAACTCCGCCAAATGCTGATAGCCCCATTCAAAATGTACTAGAAGCAGTCTATTATCTGTCATCTGATGAAGCTGCCTCTACTCCGGCGAAAACATCTGAACCTTTCAAACGCTTGGCTTTATTGGGAATTTTTCGGTCGAAATTCGTTGATAATCACTCTACAAATAACGCTAATCTTATTCAAGCATCAAATATTACAGAGAATCAAGCCGGAAGTATCAACCCTTTACAATTGGAGAATTCCCTGCAACCGCATCTTCCAATAGTGCGGGGAATTGCCACAAATTTAATGAATCGGAATTTAGTACTAGTTACTGCCGATAATGAAATTCTTGATATTTTGACATCCCAACAACAGGCAAAATTAGAAGAACGAATTATTAATGAAGTTGCTAAGTATTGGCAGTATTGGCGGTTGATTATAGCTAAAAAAGAAACGCAGCAGCTATTACCACAGATTGACCAGTTATTAGCAAAACTAACTGACGGAAATCCAGCCAAAATTCCAGTTTTAGCCGAGGGTATACCAAAAGATTTACTGAATACAGATAGATTATTAACATTTCTAGATATAGCTGTTGCTAAGTTGGAATCAAATGCTTTAGTACCTGTACAAGAACGTAGTCAGGAAATTGCCCAACTTGCCCAAACTCAGCTAAACATATTTCTTTACGGCAAAGAGCAATTAGCTGGTAGGGGAGAAATTGCCCCCAACGCTGATGGTTTGGAAACTCATACACAAAATCTTCAGGCTTTGATTGAAGCGGCACTTAATTACTTTTTTGGTGTTGGCAATAAAAAAACACTTGAAGCAACAAACAATGAGGAGCGATTGCCTGGTAAACTATTCTCATCACACCTTAGAAAAGCCTTATCCAAAAGCCCTCAGTTAGATAATCAGGATTTAACAGATGATCCTTGGCTAACATGGAATGATTTATTTGGTGACACCGAAACCGTCGCTGATAAGTCAGTTACACTTTCTCAAAGGACAAATCCTGCTTTAGTACCAAGTTTATCAATAGGGCACTTTCCACAAAAGAATTTGAGTGTAAAAAAACCTCAATTCGGATCTGGCTTGGTGCAAAGGAAACAACCAACTAGTAATCTTGCCTCAAGACAAAAAACATCTGGAAAAATCGCCGCTGCAAAACAAACCCGAACCAGCATTTCTCAAACTACAAGCGAGAGTCGTAAAGGGGAAATGTTGAAACAGCAGTTTCACCAAAGTAGTCAAGTTGAGGCACAGCCAGACTGGATAGAAACCAAAGCAACTTCAACTGGCTATGAAAAGCACCCCTTAGAGCAACTTCTGGAATGGCTTGATTATGTTATGCTCTGGCTAGAAGAGAGATTTGTCAGGATTTTTCAGTCGTTGCAGCAACTATGGCAGGGTAAATAAGCTAAGAGGATGTTTGAAAAGTCCTTTCCTCGGTAGGAAAACGTTTTAGATCCCCCTAAATCCCCCTTTTTTAAGGGGGACTTTGACTCTGGTTCCCCCCTTTTTAAGGGGGGTTAGGGGGGATCAATAAGTGCCTAAAATCACAGCCAACCACTTTTCAAACAACCTCTAAGAGATATTTTTGAAAAATCTACTATAATAAATATTCACAATTTTCCAATTCAGATTTTTGGAATAAACGTAGGGTACGTTAGAACAGTGCAACACACCCTACATATACTCTTAAATTTTGAATTTTGAATTTTGAATTGTTATTGGTGGTTGTCTAAGTGAAAATTATTGTTTACTGTAAATACTTCAATTTCAAAAATCCATTAGATAAACCGAAAATTGAGACATTTGTGGTAAATGTGCCTCAAATCCCTAAAATAGGTGAAACAATTGTAGTCGAAAGAATTTCACCCCAAAAGCAGTTTGTAATTATCTTTGAGTACATTGTGACAGCAGTGCAATTTAACGCTTCTAGAGAATCGGCTGATTCAGCAGATGCCCAGGTAAGCGCTTTTTTGAACCACTGTTGGGAGGGAACATCGAATTTCAAAGTGACAAACTTTTTAGAGCAATAATTTGAAGAAGAATTCAGAAGTCAGAATTCAGGAGTCAGAATCAAGACGCTCGCGGACTCGCTAACGCTTCTCTACGAGACGCCAAAGGCGAACGCTATCAGTCGGGCATTCAGACCCCCGACTGATTGAAGACCACTAAATTTTAGTTGACATGTTAGTAGCTTGCTGGGAAAATGGATAAAAAATTAACCAGATGATTGACCATAGCGATCGCCTAGCATCTCATAGAGAAGGTACATTCCCAGGTGTTGGAGGACTTGACCTGTATTACCAAAGCTGGCATCCAGAGGGTAAAGTACGGGCAATATTAGCTATTTCGCATGGACTTGGAGCGCACAGCGATCGCTACAATAATGTAATTCAGCATTTGATACCCAAGCAATATGCTGTCTACGCCTTAGATTTGCGTGGTCATGGACGTTCACCAGGTCAGCGAGGCTATATTAGCGCTTGGAGTGAGTTTCGCGAAGACCTGGGAGCATTTTTAGAGTTAATTCAGACTCAAAATCCTGGATGCCCAATTTTTATCTTGGGTCATAGTTTAGGCGGTGTGATTGTCTTAGATTACATTCTGCGCTATCCCCAACAAGCATCATTATTGCAGGGTGCGATCGCGATCGCACCAACCTTGGGGAAAGTAGGGGTTTCACCGATTCGGATACTTTTAGGAAAAATGCTCTCACGGGTATGGCCGCGTTTCACCCTGAATACAGGTATTGACATCAGCGCTGGTTCACGAGATCAACAAGTTTTAGCTGCTTATGCCCAAGATACACTGCGACATACCCGTGCTACCGCCCGTCTGGCTACAGAATTCTTTGCAACAGTTGATTGGATTAATGCTCACGCCGCTGATTGGCAGTTACCATTATTGATTCTCCACGGTGGCGCAGACCGAGTTGCTTTACCAGAGGGAAGCGAAATCTTTTACCAACGAGTAAATTACACAGATAAGCTGAGAATCGAATATCCAGGAGCTTATCACGAACTTCAAAGTGACATCAATTACTGCGAGGTACTGGCTGATTTAGAAGATTGGTTGGAACGACATCTACCATCTGGGGTGGTGCAGGTGAGACGGAGAAGCACTGAGTTAGAGTTTCCTAATTCTTAGACATCTCCAGAAATTAAATATACGTTACCTAAAACCCTTGTAGAGTCGTAGCAGTGCTACGTCTCTACATTCTTTTTCGGAGATGTCTATTAGCTTTCAGTACTTCAAGAGTGCTGAGTGCGATTATTACTTTTCTTACTCAGCACTCGTTACTCAGCACTCAGCACTGTTTTTGTGAGGCTTGATTGAAACCTGCGTCCTTCACAGCAAAGCGCCACCACAACTAGAACCACACCCAGCAGTACAACCATAACAATAAGCAGCAGTTTGTACCTCACTAATCAGGTCTAAACTACCAGTTTCTAACAATTTGCCAACTGTTAAGGTTTCACCATTGCGAGTTTTTGCAGGCAAATTCATCATTTGGTTAAAGTCACAATCATATACATTGCCCAGATAGTCAATTGAAAGTTCGTCACGACACATTAAATGTTCAACTGTGCTGGGATTAAAATGCAACTCTAAAAACTGCAAATAGCTGGTGTATAGCTTTTTCCGTTCTAAATGCATTTTAGTTCTACCAACTGGTAGGTTGGTAATGGTGAAGAGGTTGTTAAATACAATATCAAAATGTTCTTGTAAGAACATTTTGTAATCTCGTTCTAGGTTGCCCTGTTCGGGAGCCAAGGAAAATTTTTCACCGTTGGGTAATTGGGGATTAAATACCAAGTCCAAAATTAGATTTTGGTCTTTACCATAGCCAAGTTGGTTAAGCCACTGCAAAGCTTTGACTGAACTATCAAAAACACCCGCACCGCGCATTTTATCAACATTATCTGCTAGATAGCAGGGTAGAGAAGCCACAACTCTTATCTGGTGTTTAGCAAAGTATTCTGGTAAATTACCAAAGCCATCTTCAAAATAAATAGTCAAATTAGACCGGACAATCACTTGTTTTCCAGTTGCTTTTGCTGCTTCTACCAATGGCTTAAATCCATAATTCATTTCAGGTGCGCCACCAGTCAAATCCACAATTTTAATTTCGGGAAATTTATGAATTAGCGAAATCAACTGTTCGCAAATTTCAGGAGAAAGTTCTTCTGTACGCTTTGGCCCCGCTTCGACATGACAGTGTGTACAGGCAAGATTACAACGCTTACCTAGATTAATTTGTAAAACAGCGATTCCTTTTTTTGTCAAAGGAGAACTGAGTTTGTGATTAAATGGTGTTACTGTTGTATCTAGTGTAATTATTGATTGAGTTTGCATTGTTTACTTTTCTTTCAAAATTGCACGAACAAATATATTTAGATAGTTTTCCTAGCCTTGCAATAATCTGTAGATTATTCCACTAATAATTGCAGCAGTTGGTAAAGTTAAAACCCATGATAGTAATATCTGAGAAAAAACACCCCTATTAGCTGTTTTGCTAATCAATCCTACCCCAAAAATAGAACCAACTGAAACATGAGTGGTAGAAACCGGAAGCCCAAATCGGCTAGCTAGAATTACCAAAACTCCCGTTACTATGTTGGCTGATAAGCCTTGAGTATGATTCATTGAGGTAATCTTTTCACTCATGGTAATAGCAACTCTTTGGGAGTTAAGTAAACCGCCAAGTGCCATTGCGATCGCTATTGTGATCATTCCTCCCTGAATTGAAAAATACTCAATAATCAGAATGAGTGAAACAATCTTAGGAGTGTCATTTAATCCTCTAGCAAAACTGACAATTCCAGCACTAAGAAAATGGCAAGTATCAATCGTTTTTTGATTGATTGGTAGATGCCGTTTTGAATTAATATAGCCAGATAAGCTGTAAATTCCTGCTCCCAAAGGAATAGCCAGGATTGGACTAAGTAATAAAGGCAAAATAAAGGAAGTTCCTAAAATTGCAAAATTCAGTTGAAGTCCGATCGCTACTAATCCAGCGCCAACAATCGCACCTGTTAAACTGTGAGTTGTAGAAATGGGAAACCCCATAAGTGTAGCAATGAGTACAGTTAAACCAGCAGCGATCGCTACTGCAATATGAAACTCTGGAGCATTAGCGATCGCATCAGGTAATAGTCCTTTTCCAGAGAAGTTTTTAATTAGTGTGCGTGCTAAAAAAGTTGCAGTTATTGCACCAGCAAAAGTTGTAAAAGTCGCCCACAAAATTGCTGTTTGATAGCTACTTGTTCTACTACCAAACAACGTTGCTACACCCTTGAAATTGTCATTTGCACCATTTGAATATGCTAAAAAAAGCGTAGCTAAAAATAGACTAATTAACAACATTTCAGGGTTTATCAATAAGAAATCAGAATCCAGAATGAAATTGGTGAAATATTTAAATTGTGCATTCATTTCCCAGTCGTACAGAATTATTCTGAATTCTTTCTGAAAAATTTAACAGCAACCACCACCGCTATAGTGCCAAGTTGAATCAGTAACAATAATTTCTTGTGGCTTGATAGCGGCAAGTTTAGCAGCAGTTTTATCACACACTGCTGCGGGAATACCTCGCTGAAGTAGATGACCTGCTGAATCATCAAAGAAAGGTTCAGTACCAGCATAGATTGCTGTTTTGCCAGTGAAAATGCAAGCACCATCTTCTGGAATTACAACTTTAAAAGAGACAGAATCTAGACTTTCTAAAAGTAGGTTTTCTTCTAAATTATAAGTTTGAGAATCTAGGAGACGGTAAGGACGACGGGCGCGAATTTCAACTTGACCAAAACCAGCATGTATAATCCGTTCAGTATACTGTTGATATGTGAGTGCGCCTGATAAACACATAGCTCTCAGTCGTTCATCTTGTTGGAGATGTTCTGGAATTGGACGAGTTGCAATTGGATCGCTCATCTGCAACCGTCCACCTGGTTTTAATACCCGATATGCTTCTTTTAAAGCAAGAGTTAAATCTTCTGGTTCAAAGATGTTGAAAAGGCAATTCTGTGCCACAATATCGACGCTAGCATCAGCAACAGGTAAGTTAAAAGCATCACCTTCGCGGATTTCTACAAAGCTGGGGTCAAACCAAGGGTTTTCTTGAGCCGCAATTTCTAGATTACGTGTGGCTGCTTCCCGCATCGCCGCAACCGGTTCAATGGCAATTACAGCACTTGTATAGCGTGAAAAATAAGCGAATTGCAACGCTTCTAAGCCGCCACCAACGCCAACATAGAGTACAGTAGGCTGGTTTCCTAATTCTGTGGAGTGAACAGTAGTGCCACAACCATAATTCATTTCCTGCATTGGCAAAGGAATTTTCAATCCTGGTAGTTGCAGGGGCGTACTTTGCACACAACAAAGTCCAACTTGTGGGGTTTGGGCAACTTCGCGGTAAAACTGCGCTGCTGTTTCTAGATAGGTCATGCCATTTTGGATTTTAGATTTTAGATTATGACAGCTTTGTGCATCCTAGTATAGTTAACTCCGAGTTGGATGAGTTTTTGCTGAGATTGCCAAAAAACCTAAATTTTCATACGAGAGTGGGGACTGGGGACTGAGAATTGGTAAGAGACAAGAAAGAGGGATAGGGTAGTTTCATAGGAAAAAACAAAAATATGGAAGTCTTTATTTCTCGTGTAGAACCATAGATTTTAACTCCTCTTCCAACCTCTCGTAGAAAGGTCAAAAGGCTTTGAAAACTAGTTGCAGTTTTTCTCTGTTTGTATGAAACTACCCTGAAGAAGACAACAGAAAAACTTGTTCAACAATTTTCCCCAATCCCCAATCCCCAGTCCCCAATCCCCAAATTCAATCACGCAATGTATACCCAACACCACTCACAGTTTGAATGAGACATTTTTCGTTATTGGCTTCAAGTTTCAGGCGTAGGTAGCGAATATAAGCTTCTATAATATTGGCATCGCCGATGAAGTCATAACCCCAGACTTCTTCTAAAATGCGATCGCAGGTAATTACCTGTCGCGGATGGGCTAATAAATATTCTAGTAAATCAAATTCCTTAGCAGTCAACTCAATTAACCGCTGATTTCGGTACACTTCTCGCGTGCGACGATTTAAACTCAGGTCTTCAAATTCTAAAACATCTGCGGCGTCTGCTTGGTAGCTTCTTCGTAGGTGAGCGCCCACTCTAGCTAATAATTCATCAACGCTGAAGGGTTTAACGAGGTAATCATCAGCACCAGCATCTAAGCCTGCAATGCGATCGCTTACTTCGTCTTTGACCGTTAATAAAATTATTGGCACTTTATCAATAATATTTCGCAAGGGGCGATAAATTTCCAACCCCGACAAACCAGGCAACATCCAGTCTAAAATTACTAAATCCAGATGTAACTCACGCGCTGCGGTGAGTGCAGTTAATCCATCGTAGGCAATACTGACTTGATAGCCTTCATAATTCAATTCCAATTCGACAAATCGTGCCAGTTTGACCTCATCTTCAACCAGTAAGATGTGCGTCATGATGATGTTAATGATTTCAGCAGGGTACGGTAAGCAATAATACGGTCTGGAAACACTGTCTTCGAGGTGTCAGCTACTTACAGCTATTTTCAAGGTAAATAGACCACGCGGTAGGGGCACAGCATTGCTCACAGGTGTCAACTTAACGGCAAACGGGCGGTTAGAAACCGCGTCTATATAAACAAAACCCACCTGCGTGGGTTTCAAACCCTTAATTTGAATTTAGTCCGCGCAGGCGGACTTTGGCTATGTAGCCGCGAATTCCATTCGCCCAGGCTTAAGTTGACACCAATGAGCATTGCTGTGCCCTTACAACAGATGTGATTCAAATATATGAAAACTGCTGTAATAGCCAAACATCTAATTAGGTGTACGTTAGCTTAGTATAAACCTGAGTAAGTAACAACCGTAAGTCTGCAATTAGCGATCGCTGCTCGATTAAAGAACGATACAACTGCCTATTAGCAATAAGCTGTGACATCTTCACCGCATTCATCGGCAAGATAACAGAGCGCTTTAAAACGCAAACCCACTACTTCCTCGTATAGAGGATTTAATTTACACATCGGTGGAATATGCAATAGCTTCCGACCAAACAGGGTGATATCTCGCTCAAAAGGACACTGGGCAGGAATAGCTTTTAAGCTTACCACACCACTACAAAAGCCCAGTATTACAAACAATTCAGAACCGCTATAGTTAACTTGTGCTGTTAAACAAATTCTTGGAGGCGCAGCTAAACTCACCCTAAAAAAGCATCCAGCTTTAGAGAAGCTGTGAAAACTAATGACTAATGACTTTTTCAGTAATAAAAAGCTACTTTTTGACCGATGGGCACCAAGTTATGACTGGCTCTTTCCTTCAGTATTTTATCGAGCCGTTCACAAACGCTTACTGGAGTACGTCGAATTACCAGAGCCAGCAAATGTACTTGATATCGGCTGTGGTACTGGCCGCTTACTTGAGCGCCTTGCTACTCAGTTTCCCGACTTGCAAGCCACCGGATTAGATTTATCTACTAATATGTTGCGGGTAGCAAGACAGAGTAACCGTCACCGCCCACGTTTAATTTATATTGAGGGGAAAGCTGAGTCTCTTCCCTTTGCTGATAGTCAGTTTGATGCTGTTTTCAGCACTATCAGCTTCTTGCACTATTTAGAACCAAAACAGGTGCTTAGTGAGATAGCACGGGTACTTTCTCCTGGTGGACGCTTTTATTTAGTTGACATTACTTCTAAAAAAGAGACAGAACCTCAATTATTGCCAGTCTCTCCCCGTGGAATTAGACTCTACAGCCCTAATCAACGTCAACTTCTTGGCTCCTCTGCTGGGCTATTGTGTTTGAATCACCATTATTTACTAGGGCCTGTCTTGCTAACAATTTTTGCGAAACCTACGATTTGAAAATGGGGACTAGGGAATGGAGAATAAGGGAGAGTAAAGGCTTGAAAACATCTTGTATTATCCCTTGTTCTGCATACCTTAAATTACGAATTAGCCTGAGCTTGATACTTCATAAACACCACAGGAACTCTGAGCAATCTTTTAGCTAGTTGCGACAATCTAAATTTTCCCTTGAGCGTAGATAATCCTCTTGTCTTAGGAAATTGTGGCAAGTCTTCAAAAGATACTGGCACAAAGTCAAAGCGACTGTAAAACTGCGCTAGTCGCTGACCTAAACATTCCAGATAAAGTGGTTGCGTTGCTGTATTAATCAAATGCTGCGTTAACAAAGTACCCAATCCGCGACCTCTCCAAGCTGATGCAACAACCAAACTACCAAGCTCTTGCGCTCCTGAAAAGTTACGTAGCTGTCCACAGAGTCCTATAGTTTGGATCGCAATCATCACATCATATTATTAACTTTATTTACTTAGAGAACGTTGTAAAGGAGACTGGGGATTAGGGATTGGGGACTGGGGTAAAATCGAAAAATTATGGTGCTTGTTGTTATCCACCACCAAATTTAAAAAACAATACTTACGATAGATAAACGAATCAGCCATAACTAGATTTTGGATAGATACACTCACACTCCTAATTTTTTAAGATAGTCCCAACGATAAATAATCAGGAATGTGATCATGGCTGAACAACAAAAAGAAAAATCTAAGAATCAAGAAACTACGCCTACCGCTTCTGGTGGCTACCAAACCCCTATCGACGAAAGTACCCGCAAAACTGGCGATGCTGAAAAGAGTGATGCTAAACCTACTGCTACTCCAGAAGCACCAGGAGAGGATTCTGTAGCAGGTAGTCCCAATCAAGGAACTGAGTCACGTTAATTGATTTGAATTCTCCCAAGTTTTAATTATTTCGTGGTGTCTTTTGTTGTAACCCTAATACAGTAAATTTTGAGTGGATATATGGTCTAACAGCCACAATTATCCACTCATTTTTTTGTGTCACACGCTGTATTGTCTCTACGTTAGGGACTTCCAAATAAAAAATATTCAATTAACTCTTATCGGGTAGGCAACATGAGCGCCATATAAACTGGGCGCTCATGTTGCCTACCCTACAATATTGGATAATTTAAACCAAATCAAAACGATTTTCTTTCTCCCTGCCGTCAAAACGATAGGATATTTTTTTATTTGGAAGTCCTTAACCGCAGGTATCGCAATCCGAAGCTTTAATGCGTCTAGCAACATAAACATAGTTTTCAATATATAACTATGTCTACGTAATAATACTGTATTTTTTGATTAAAGGATCGTCATAAGCTTGCTATTAGAGCTAAAACTGATGTGATTATTAGCTACACTTTTGCGAGTATTCCATGAACAAACTGTTAGAAAAATTGGTTCCAGGCGGTTTTAGCTTGGCATTACTGCTATTGTGTGGCGTCGGAACAGCTTCTTACTTAAGTATCCAAAGGTTGACGGAAGAAAAGCGATGGGTATTTCATACTCATCAAGTGATAGAAGCGCTAGATCATACGCATATTGGTCTCAGTAATGCTGAAGGCGCACGAAGTAGTTATATTCTCACGAAAAACACAGTTTACCGAAAAATTTATCAAGGCGAGAAGCAGAAGGTCTATGAGGTGCTTAAAGTCATCCGACAGCTAAGTAGTGATAATCCTAGCCAACAAAGGCGGCTTGATACACTGGAATCTCTGATTGCACAGAAATTTTCCTTGCTTGAGCAATCCATTGATTTGGTTGGGCAAGTAAGTTTAGATCAGTCAACTCAAATAGCGATCGCAGATCGGAGTATAGAGATCCGCGAACAACTTGAGGCAATGCACAATCAAGAAAAAACTTTACTGCAACAGCGAATAGCAATTACAGATGATCTTTTTCGCCAAGTATTGATTGTAGTCGGTCTAGGGTATGTTTTAAGTTTCCTTTTGCTAATTGTGGTTTATTTACTACTGCAAAAACAAATTCGTCTTAACCAGGCTTTATCACAAGAAGCTATTCATCTGGAACAACAAGGTGCAAAAGCAAAACTGGCAGATATTTTAGAGACTATTACAGATGCTTTTGTTGCCCTCGATCGAAACTCATCCTGCACCTATATCAATCAGAGGGCAGGACAAATATTCAACTACCACCCCGCAGACTTAATTGGTAAAAACATTTGGGAAGTATTTCCCGAAGCTGTGGAATATCAGTTTTACCATGCCTATTTCCAGGCTTTGGCAGAACAGCAAGTCATTCAGATGCAGGAATTTTATCCACCGTTTGAGCGCTGGTTTGAATATTGCATGTACCCCTCACCGGAAGGAGTATCAGTATTCTTTCAAGATATAACTCGCCAAAAATTTGCAGAAATTGCCCTAGAAGAGAATGAAAGACGCTATCGTTCACTGGTGGTTGCAACCTCTCAAGCTGTCTGGATAGCTGATACGAAAGGGATGCCAAAAGACTTTTCGTCTTGGATAGCCTTAACTGGGCAAAGTGATGCTCAAATCGAGGGCTGGGGATGGCTCGATGCAATTCATCCTGAAGATCGGGAGTTGTCAGAGTTGTTGTGGACTCAGGCACTAAAAACCAAAAATCCTTATTTTAGTGAGCATCGCCTAAGGGTTGCAGATGGTAGCTATCGATTTTTTGCCGCGCGCGCAGTTCCCGTACTGGATGCCAATGACAAGATTCAAGAGTGGGTAGGTACTCACACCGATATTACAGAACAACAAATTGCCCTGCGCGATCGCAACCTTGCACAAATGGCACTACAAAAGGCTAATGAGGAATTAGAAATCAAGGTACAGGTACGGACGGCAGAATTACAAAAGCTCAATGAGGAACTAAAACGCTCTAACCAAGAGTTAGAACAATTTGCTTATGTGGCTTCCCACGATTTACAAGAACCATTACGAGCCGTAACGGGCTATACCCAATTATTAGAAAATGAATATCAAGACCATTTAGATGACTCTGCCCAAGAATACTTTGGTTATATTATCGACGGCGCAAAGCGGATGCAGCAGTTGATTCAAGACCTGCTAGTTTATTCTCGCGTGGGGACTCGCGGTCAAGAATTTGTCCTTGTTGACTGTAATACTGCACTCAATCTAGCTCTTAATAATTTACATATAGCGATCGCTCAAAGCAAAGCCATCATCACCCATGAACCTTTGCCAAAGTTGTACGCAGACAAAACCCAAATGGTGCAGTTATTCCAAAATCTGATCAGCAATGCAATCAAGTTTTGCCGAAAAGAGCCACCCCAGATTCATATTGGCGCCATCCTCAGAGAAGCAGGGGAGGTAGGGGAAACAGGGGGAGCAGGGGAGGCAGAAGAAAAACCTAACTCCCCACTCCCCACTCCCCACTCCCCACTCCCCACTCCCCACTCAGAATGGCTCATCTGGGTACAGGATAATGGCATCGGTATTAAGCCTCAATATCTTGAGCGGATTTTTGAGGTTTTCCGCCGTCTTCATACTCGTCGAGAATTTTCTGGTACAGGCATTGGTCTAGCTATCTGCAAAAAAATCGTCGAGCGGCATGGTGGTCGCATCTGGGCTGAGTCGGAACCAGGCGTAGGAACAGTTTTCTATCTTACTCTCAACGCAAATTAAGGTATCTTTAGTATATATACTGTATATCCGCGTAATAACTCTCTAATAACTGCATGATTGATCGTCAAGCATTGCGACCTATTGAAGTTTTGCTAGTTGAAGACTCTCCTAGTGATGCAAACCTAACCATCAAAGGCTTTTCAAATGCTCAAATCGCCCACAACTTACACTGGGTTGAAGATGGTGAAAGTGCTATAAACTACTTACGGGAGCAAGAAGAGTTTACTAATGTTCCGCGTCCAGATTTAATCTTACTGGATCTAAATCTTCCAGGAATGGATGGGCGTGAAGTATTAACAGAAATCAAATCAGACCCAAATCTTAAGTCCATTCCTGTTGTCATAATCACTACCTCAACTGATGAGCAGGATATTCTACGCTCCTATAATCTCAGTGCTAATTGCTATGTCACAAAACCCATTGATGTCTACCAGTTTATTCAAGTTGTGCAGCTGATCAAAGATTTCTGGTTGATAGCAGTAACATTACCACAAAAGTAATTGGGTTGGAAATTTCAATTGTTACTTACAACACTAGACAATTAAACCCTATCTAACAAATAGGAAATCAGGTGATTATCTAACAAATTGATATAACCCTTTACTATGGAAAAGTTCACTATTCATATTCTATTAGTAGAAGATAGTGCTAGTGATGCCCATCTGCTACGCCGGATATTTTTACATGCAGATCAAGAACAATGGCAGATGTTACATGTTGAACGGCTATCTGAGGCAATAGATGCTAGCAGAGAAAACTCTGCATTGACCCTTGATAATTCTCAGATAGTGAATCGAAGACAACGCAGATTCGATCTAGTTTTGTTAGACCTCAGCCTCCCAGACTCTATTGGATTGGATACGTTGAAAGAATATCGGGCAGCAGTACCCGATATTCCAGTAGTGGTGTTAACAGGTCTTGATGATGAAGACTTAGCAATGCAAGCATTAGCAGAAGGCGCACAAGACTATCTAGTTAAAGATCAAATCACTATACAAAGATTAGTGCGTGCTATTCGCTATGCCATTGAAAGGAGCGAAATTCTTAACCAACTACGGGAAAGTGAAGAACGCACTCGTCAAGCCCTAGCAAAGGAACAGGAACTCAACGAGTTAAAGTCAAACTTTGTCGCAATGGTTTCCCATGAGTTTCGCACCCCTATGACTACAATTCGGACGGCTGTAGATATCCTGGAATATAACAGTGATAAACTAACCGATGACCGGAGAACTAAATATTTTGATCGTATACAAAATGCTATAAACCAAATGCTTCATCTCTTAGATGAGATATTATTTTTGAGTAAAACAGAAGCAGCAAAACTCGAATACAAACCTACACTTTTAAATTTAGAAAAATTTTGCAGCGAACTCACAGATATTCTTCAAATTAATGCAGGTAGTCAGCACAGTATTATCTTTACTTGTCAAGGAAAATCTACCCAAGCCCAAATGGATGAAGACCTACTAAATTGTATCTTAACCAATTTAATTTCTAATGCCATCAAATATTCCCCTCAACATAGCACTATTTGGTTTGATTTAATTTGCAAAGATCGCCTTGCAGTTTTCCAGGTAAGAGACAGGGGAATGGGCATTCCCCTCAAAGACCAAACCCGTCTGTTTCAAACCTTCTATCGCGCTAGTAATGTGGGTGTAATTCAAGGAACAGGACTAGGACTCACTATAGTTAAAAAATGTGTGGAGCTACATGGTGGTTATATTCAATTAGAAAGTGAGCAGGGTGTTGGCACAACGGTAATTGTGACTTTACCACTGGAATGATTGGGCATTGAAAAGAAGCAGAGGGGCAGGGTGCGGGGGGCGGAAGGGAAAATTCTTCCCCCTGCTCCCTACTCCCTTGCTTCTTCCCCATTCCTCACCCTATTTTCCTACTTGGGGATTTGGCGTTGGACAAGTTTTATTAGCAAAATCACACTGATAAATATAGGGTTCTTGCCAACTCAGAGGAATTTCTAATAAGTCTCGTGTGCCTGTCATACCTTGTCCAATAAATAGTAACAAAGCAATGCAGTTTAAAATTGTATGAACGATACGCCAACGATTGGATTTATCTTGATAAATATCTTGAACAATTGCTAATGAAAAAATCATCAGCAGTGCTGCGGTAATCCCAATATAATAATGTGACCAATACCACTCATTAGTGCGGCGATAGACTCCATCCTGACAGCCTAAAATGACTAAACCTGCACCAGTTAAAGTTGCAAAAACTCCCCGCCATACCCGTTGCTTTGCCCGATAAAGAAATACTAAAGAGGCGATGGTGGCAGCAAACAGTAACAGGATAAAAACAACTTGAAAAGGTGTTTTATTCCACAATTGATTTGTGATAATATTTTTGCTAATAGGGTAGCTTAATCCGATTAAAGTTAATCCGACAACTGCACTTGTTAGCTTTTCACCTAACTGCTTATGTTCTCCACCCACCACGGGAGGAATTTTGCTCTTACTCCCAGCTAAAATTTGCAATCGGCGTTGGCGTGTTTGCCAAGCAAAATTCACTACTGTACCAATGAGTGGAAACACAAATATGATTGCGATCGCTGGATGTACAAGACTAAGAAAATCTGTTATTTGCATACAACACCTTTAAATGAATTATTGAATTCATCTCAAAGGATAATTTAGGTCATATTACCATCATTTAAATTAATTTGAGATGAGAATTTGTTTAATATTCATTTCTATTATTTTTAGCTGATTTTAATCAAGCAAATATTTGAATATCTTATAAAAGATTATGAATCTAGAAAATATAGGTTATGTATTAAAAAATACATAGCAATCTTTGATTATAAAGTATTATTAGAAATGTTTTGTAATATTTCTTCAAAAAAATCCGTCACAAAAATCTGGTGAAATACTTTTTTACAGAATAGTTTTAGGTGAAAAAGGGTAAATAAAATGTCAGGATCAAAACTTCGCTATAAACCATCTCAAAATACTGTTTCTAAGAGAGTTATTCAATTCCACACAGCAACGCTACTTTTATTAGGCATTGTTTTATTTTCTGGCATCATTATAGCAGGATGGTTCGCTGGTGAAGATAAAATTAGTGGAATTTTTGCTCAAATCAATTACTGGCAAATGCATCCACCAATGTGGTTAGCAGTTCCAAGAATAGAGGGTAAATATTTACTGCTACCCACTCTTGGATGCTTGTTAACTGTGTTTATCGTGACGAAAATATCTCCAATACCACGGATTTGGTCGCAACGGTTAATAGTGGGAATGTTAATCATCTTAACTTTGCGGTATGTTTTGTGGCGATCGCTCTCTAGCTTAAATTTAGTAGATCCCTTGAATGGGGTATTTAGTCTAGGGTTATTTTTTGCAGAGATGTTAGTGATCGTCAATAGCACTATACAGCTATTTTTCATGTTGAATATCAAAGAACGTCACCGAGAAGCAGACATGAAATCATTAGCTGTACTCAGTGGTAGCTTTGTACCAACTGTTGATATTCTTATACCAACTTATAACGAGCCAGTTTTTATACTACGACGGACAATTATTGGTTGTCAAGCCCTAAATTATGTAAGTAAAAAAATCTATCTTTTGGATGATACTAATCGTTTAGAAATGAGGGATTTGGCAGAAGAATTAGGTTGTTATTATCTAACGCGACCTGATAATAGTTATGCGAAAGCAGGTAATTTGAATCATGCGATCGCTAAAACTAATGGAGAATTAATAGTAGTTTTTGATGCTGATTTTATCCCTACTAACAACTTTCTCACTCGCACTATTGGATTTTTTCAAGATACAAAAATTGCCCTTGTACAAACACCTCAAAGCTTTTATAATGCTGATCCCATAGCCCGTAATCTAGGCTTAGAAAATGTTCTCACCCATGAAGCAGAAGTATTTCATCGCCAAATTCAGACAAGTCGTGATTCTTCCGGTAGTGCAATCTGTGCCGGTACATCCTTTGTTGTTCGCAGAAGTGCTTTAGAGGAAATTGGGGGTTTTGTAATTGAATCTTTAAGTGAAGATTATTTCACAGGAATTCGCTTATCTGCTCAAGGCTATCGTTTAGTTTATTTAAACGAAAAGTTAAGCGCTGGTTTAGCAGCAGAAAATATCGTCGGCTATGCAATTCAACGATTAAGGTGGGGACAAGGTACACTCCAGGCGCTATTTATTAAATCTAATCCTTTAAAAATTCCTGGGCTAACTCTTATGCAGAGATTAGCTTCTTTAGCAGCATTGCTATATTGGTTTGGCAATATTTCGCGGATCTATTTTCTGCTTATCCCATTAGCATATTCCTTTTTCCATGTGATTCCTATCCGTTCAACAGCAGCAGAATTATTATTTTTTTTCTTGCCCTACTATTTAGTGAATTTAGCAACATTTTCTTGGTTGACTTATCGTTCTTGTTCAGCTTTACTCTCAGATATTTATTCACTAATAATCTGCTTCCCTTTGGCAATAAATACCCTACAAGTGATGGTTTATCCTTTTGCAAAAGGATTTCAAGTTACACCAAAAGGTATAGTAAAGAATCGTTATACTTTTAATTGGAATTTAGCCATACCTCTCATAATTTTGTTTTTTGCTACTGCTATTAGTTTGTTGCTAAATCTAAATATTGCATCAGAAACTACGCAACAAATTACAGGTATCAATTTAGGTTGGCTGTGGAGTATTTATAATTTGATTATGATTGGTATCACCATTTTAATTTTAATAGATGCACCAAAAGCAGATATGTATGAATGGTTTAATTTGCGGCGAATAGTGCAGTTAAGAGTTGGCGATCAGAATTTGTGGGGTGTGACTACAATGATTTCGGAAGCAGGTGTTGAAATCGCTCTAACTCAGAAATTGCCCATCTATTTATTTGCCCATCAGCTAATAAATATAGGAATTATAGAAGAAAATTTGTGGCTAACTGGTGAGCTTGTGAGTACTGGGTTTAAAGATGAATCTTTCACAGTGCGGCTTAGGTTTAAATCAGTAAGTTTAAATCAACATCGCCGCCTTGTAGAGATGCTCTTTTGTCGTCCTGGACAGTGGAAGCGCCAGAATGCACCAGGAGAATTACATTCGTTATTATTACTATTTAAAATTTTGCTGAAACCACGAATTCTATTTGATAAAAAAGTAGATGTAAGAGCAATGACAGTTTCGCAAATCTGAAATTTTAGTTTGCTAAAGTACTGAATAATTTTCCCAAACTTAGTATATCATGCTAGTGCAATGAGTGAGGGTTTTCTACTTTCCAGAGCAAGTAATGATTGTCACTATATAAAACATTTGTTTTATACTGATAATTACTTTCTATTTGCTTGCGCCAGCTATCTGAAGGATTTAGTAAAAAAATATCAGTGAACTCATCAGGAATATTAGGGATAGCTTGATGTTGTACTAATTGAAACTGTACCTTTGGTTGTAAAAGATAGCTCAGAGAAAATATATTCCCATAATTAATACCAGAATCATCACTAATCAAAAGTGGATGAGCAGCCTGATTGATAATTTTTGCAACTTGTGGATTACCATAGCTAATCACCTTACTCCACCAAGTTTCAGCTTGGGAACTCACTCCATAAGAAACTAGCCCACAAATAATCACTAATCCTATAATTGTTTGCCAAATTTTTCGGCGTACAAGATTCTCATTATATAGCTGCGTAGTCAGGAGATAAGCAACAGCTAATTGAATGCCTAAATAAGAAGGCAATAAATAACGTTCGGAAAGTGAACGTATACCCCCAAAGATTAAATCTGGTAGTACTAAAGGTAGTGCAGGAAGCGTAATCAAGGTGACGACAAACAACCAGATTTTATAGTTAGTTGTCCGACAAATAAAATAAATAGAATATCCAATAAGTATTAAAAAAAATGGTGTAATTATATAGCTAATGGGATTTTCAAAACCAAAGTTTAAATCAAGAAAAATCCGGTTCAACTGTAAAAGCCAAGATTTAATTAAAATCTCTAGGGGAAACTGCATTTTTGTCCAGGCTGTTGAACTGTCAAATTGCAAAAAGTTATCTATTACAACCAGTATCCAAGGTGTGAAGGCGAAAAACCCTATTAAAGATGCTAATAGATAAGCTTTTACTGTCCGATTTAATCTAAATCTGGCAATGGTAATTACATAAATTCCATGAGCTAATGCTACCAATCCACTCAACAAAAATGTGTAGAGGCTGAGTGCTAAAGTGACTGCATAGATTCCCCAATTTAATATGCGTGGTACTTCGTTTTTTGATTCCAGCCGTAATGCTCGTAGCAACGAGGCGCTGGATAATAATATAGTTACCATCCAGAGAATATATTCTCGTGCTTCTTGGGCGTATACTAGCTGAATAGGGGAGATTGCTATGAGTGCGATGGCTACGCCCGCCGCAGGCATCGCAACCTCCGATACCCATACCGATGCTTTAAATAATTCTCGACATAGCCAATAAAGACTCGGAAAAATCAACAAGCTGATAAAGGCAGATAAACTTCTGATTGCCGTCACCGAATTACCAAAGATTCCCACCCAAAACCGAGCGATTATATAATACAGTGGTGGATGCTGTGGATCTTCTGTTTCCAAAGACATAATTGTGTCAATTAAGCCCTTTTCCATATTAGGACTTTGGAATTTGGCAAAACTTTCCTTAGTAATTATGCGACCATTAAATATTTGCTGCCTAACTTCATTTGCCGTATAACCAGAAATCCGTAATGAAGTAAAAGTCTCATCATGCCAATAAACTTTGCCGTCAATGTTAAAAAAGCGAAAGAATATACCAACTATTAACAAAACGACAATGAGAAACCGCAACCTGTTTGGAGTAAGTTTGAAACGCCGCATAACTAAATTTTACAATAACTTGTAGACAATTATGTACTCTAAACATCGGGTGAAAATTAAATAATGCATTACCTGAAAACCATGTTGCACTATAAATTAGCAGATAATTGATTATTCGGTGACATATTACGTCGGCGCAAATTACGATTTTTAGTAAGTTTCCAGATCGAATAATAGTCATCACTATAAACGATATCTGTCTTTAGCTTATATTTTTTTTCAATTGTTTCGCGCCAAGGGTCTGAAGGATTAAGTAAAAACACATCAGTAAACCCATTAGGGATTTTAGGAATTTTTTGATTATTCACCAACAGAAATCGCACCTTTGGCTCTAAAAGATAGCTCAGAGAAAAAACATTCCCATAATTATTGCCCAAAGCATCACTAATCAAAAGTGGACGAGTCGCCTGATTAATGATTTGGGCAACTTGTGGATTGCCATAGTTCATACCTTTATTCCACCAAGTTTCTGCCTGAGAACTCACCTTAAAAGAAATTAGACCACAAATAATCACTAATGACATAATTGTGTGCCAAATGCTCCGGTGTGACAGGCTCCCATTATATATTTGTGTAGTTAGCAGATAAGCAACAGCTAATTGGATTCCTAAATAAGCTGGTATTAAATATGGTTCGATAGATGATCGTATAACCCCAGCAATTAAATCTGGCATTATTAGGGGTAGTGCTGGTACTATAATTAATGTAATGATAAAAGACCAGACTTTATAGTTAGTTGTTCGACAAAGAAAATAAATTGCATATCCTACCAAAGTTAAAAATATTGGTGTAATTAAATAGTTTAGAGAATTTTCTGAAGTAAGGTTTATATCAAAAAAAATCCGGCTTAACTGCATTATTAAAAATGGAAATACAGTCATTAAAGATGACTGTGAGGTTGTTTTATCTGCTGAAATCAAAAATTGAAAAAAGTCACCGATTACAACTGTTATCCAAGGCATAAAGGCTAAAAAGCCTACCATTGATGCTATCAGATAAGTTCTGACAGTTTCAGTAAACTGAAATCTGGCGACGATCATCACATAAATGCCGTGAGCAAGTGCTACAAATACACTCCAAAGAAATGTATAAAGACTGATGGCTAAAGTTACTGCATAAATGCTCCAGATAGCGAATAAATCTGATCTGTGTCGTTCTTTTCCTAGCTCATCTTCTACCCGCATAGCTTGTAGCAGAGACGCACTGGATAGTAATATGGTGACTAACCAAAGAATATATTCTTGTGCTTCTTGGGCGTATACTAAGTGAATGGGAGAGATAGCCATGAGTGCGATGGCTACGCCCGCCGCAGGCATCGCAACACCAGAAACCGATAATGGCACATTAAATAATTCTCGACATAGCCAATAAACACAAGGAAAAACCAGCAAACTAATACAGGCAGATAAACTTCTAATCGCCGTCACCGAATTACCAAAAACTTCCATCCACAATCTAGCTATGATGTAATATAACGGTGGATGCTGTGGATCTTGTTTTGCTAAAGACATAATAGTGTCATTTAAGCTTTTTTCTGGATTTGCACCTTGAAACTGGGTAAAACTTTCTCCACCAATGACACGATTATTAAAAAGTTGCTGTTTTGCTTCAGTTTTTGTGTAACCAGAAATCCGTAATGAAGCATAAGTTTCATCATGCCAGTAAACTTTGCCATCAAGGTTAAAGAAGCGAAACAAGATACCCATCGCCAATAAGAAAATAATTAAAAATCGCAACCAACTCGGAGTCAATTTGAGATGGCGCATAAGTGATTTTCCCAATAAATAATTTATCTACAATAATCGAGTCAGTAAGACTAAATAAGGTGCGATCGCTAAAAATTATATCTGAGTTTGTTCATTGAAGATGCTTTGAGCGATCGCACCCGATTCAGAGTAATGAATAAACATCAAAAGTTAATTCCTCTAACCACCTGTAAATGATAGTCTTTAGCAAAAAAGACAATTTTTACAAAATTTTGTAACGCCATCTAGCAAAGTCTTTACTATTAGATATAGTTAAAAAATCAATAGTCTTAAACTGCAAATCAACAGCTGGAACACTGCATATTTTAGCTCCAATATTCAAATATGCCTGCAAAATTTTCGGAATTTCAAAATTATATGAATCTGGACAATCTTGAGGCAGTTCTAGAGAAGATTGTGAATTTGGATAGACCAAAATACTCGGATGCATCAAGCCATTCTGCCGAAAATAATCATAAGCGCAAGTAGCTTGCCAAGGACATTGTGTTAGTAACGATGCACATCCAAAAAAATATTGGTTTTTACTCCAGATCAGATAATTTGCCAGACCTTCCCAGAGTAATAAAAGTGCCTGACTATTGCGATATTCTCTAGCTATACATGCACGTCCAACTTCTACAGATCCTCGCAGTACAGAATCAGGAATTCCATTAAGATTAAATATATCAGCAGCATCAAAGCCCAGTCTTTGAGAAGCCATTGTATAGGTTTGCATCCGATAAGTTCCAATGGTTTTACCCGTTTGTTTGGAGAACAAGATTAAATGATGGCAAACCGCATCAAACTTATCTATATCCATCTGGGTAAAGTTAGAAGTAGATAATCCTAAGCCTAGTTCCAGATTAAAAACTTCAAAGCGTAACCGAAAAATTGATTCTAATTCTTCTTGAGTTGACGCTAGCCGTAGGGTATATTTTTCAGTTTGAAGGACGGGAAAATCTTCAAGAGGGGGAAGAGGATTCAGTGGGTAATTGATGTGGCGTCCAGAAACTTCCATCTATCTTCCTACTTAGATTTGCGAAAATATCCTACTAGGATTTAGGTACTATAAAAATAGCTCACATTATGCATTAATGTGTCGAAGGATAATTGAGACGGTTTTCGATAAAAGATCCTTGAGAGAGCTTTTTTACTTTCTGGGATTAGAGGTATAGTGCTTTTATTATGGGCATTAATTCCTAAAAAATCTGGCAATAAGATACAAAATTTTTCTTTGATATAGGCTATAAATGCAAGTCATACCATTTTGGATTTTAGATTTTAGATTTTGGATTGTAAACTGCTTGGTGTATCTGGATTTTCTCATTCCATCTGTTGCAATTATTTTTAAAATTGGTATCAGTTATAAAGCAATACAGTTCAGAATGAGCAACAAAACCCTCATGTAGAGACGCGATTTATCGCGTCTTGAAAGATCAATTATCTAAAATCACAATCAGGCAGAAAGCCCCCGGATGAATCCAGGGGCTTGGATGGTTTTGGTTGTCATCGCCTACGCGATCGCCATCTGCGGTAAATGCACTCTAAAATAGTTAATTAATTACGGTGATTATTGCTGTAGTGAACCCTTGTACCTGCCCACAGCAACTTCTCCCGTAGCGTCTGATAGTAGGAATTGTTCTCGCGCAAAATAATAAATTTAGCCCGACACTCTGCCATCCGCACATCAACGCGGTGTCCCGGCCAAATTGAAGTCCCTAAAACCCCATCTGTCCACAGCTTGGTACTCAAGTCGTAATCCCCCAAAGGCCAAATACTCACCACAGAACCAGGGGGTAAAACGAGAGGGCGACTAGAAAGGCTCATTGCACAAATAGGAGTGACGGTAATCGCCTCCATACCATCGTGCATAATTGGCCCATTAGCAGAAACAGTGTAACCAGTAGAACCTGTGGGAGTGGAAATAATCAACCCATCTCCGACATATTGATCGACTACCTCACCGTCGATTTCCATTTCCAGAATTGAGGTAATCATTCTATCAGCTGAGGCGGGTTTGACACAAAATTCATTCAAAGAGAGGTAACGCTCACTCACAGGTTCCAAATTAGACCCATGACCCTCATACACCGCAGCTTGTAACATCATCCGTCGTTGGATAGCATAGCGATCCTCAAACAGCCGATCCCAAACTTTCTCCGTATCCTGAAACTCTTCCACCGACTCAGTTAAAAACCCCAGATGACCTCCTACATTCACTCCCAGAATTGGGATGCCAGCCGGGGCTAAATGTCTGGCACTGGTTAAAACAGTACCATCGCCACCGAGTACCAAAGCGAGATCGATTGGTTGACCTGCCGAAGCCAAAAAGACTGGATAGGGGTTGTCTTTCGGCCCGCTAGGCCCCATCAACACTTGGCAATCGCGACTTTCTAGTTGTTTAGCACAGATTTCTGCCCATTCTTTACTCCGGGCATCCCGCGCTTTATAAGCAATGATTACCTGCTTTAGTTGCACGCACAATTACCATTTCAGGAGATTAAACTGCTCCATATCGACGGTATCGCGGTTGCGATAAATGGCCAGCACGATCGCTAAACCCACCGCCGCCTCGGCTGCGGCCACGGTAATCACAAATACTGTGAAAACCTGACCCTTAATTAATGTTGAGTCGAGGAAGTTGGAAAATGCCATTAAATTCAGATTAACAGCATTGAGCAGTAACTCAATTGACATCAGCACCCGCACAGCGTTGCGGCTGGTAATTAAACCGTATATGCCGATGCAGAATAAAGCTGCTGCTAGTAATAAAAAGTACTGGAGTTGCATGAATCTGAGTATCCCTCCTGAAAAAGCTGGCTGTTTATCTGCGACTCAGGTCGCAAATATTACTCTTTTGTTTCGCTAGTTGTTGATACTAGTTCTCTGGGGCGTTCTTGTAAAGTCAAAACAGTTTGCCCCACATTGGATCGTGTCAGTTGATCTGGCAAATACTCGCGACGTGCCAAAATAATTGCTCCTACCATCGCTATCAGTAGCAAAATGGAAGCTAGTTCAAAAGGTAGTAAAAAGTCAGTGAAGAAATGTTCGCCAATCAAAACAATAGAACTTTCACCACCCGCTACAGCAGGAGTTGAGTACGCCCAAGGAGTAGCCAGCACCATCGTACTTAAAAGACCAAATAATCCCACACTGACTAAACCTGTAAGTACTTTCCGCACCCAGGAGTTAGGAAATGCGACAAAATTCTGCCGTTTGTTCACCAACATAATGGCAAACAAAATCAACACGTTAACCGCCCCAACGTAAATTAGTATTTGTGCAGCTGCAACAAAATCAGCATTTAGCAACAGGTAGATTCCCGCTATGCTGATAAACACACCCCCCAGCAAAAAGGCAGAATAGACAATGCTGGAGAACAGCACCACACCAATGGCCGCCCCAATCATCATCACGCCTAGTATGCCAAGTGATACTAACTGTACTCCTTCTGCTAGATTCACTGTTTTTTGTCCTTAGTCAATCAATTTTGGATTTTGGATTTTCGATTGCCGATTTTAGATTTTTTTTCAATCCAAAATCTAAAATCTAAAATCTAAAATTTGTATGGTCATTGGTCATTGGTCATTGGTCATTGGTCAAATAACAAAGGACAAATGACATTTATTTTTCTGTTTGTTCTACCAAGTCTTCTGGACGCGCCCCTGCACGTGGCGCATCTGCGGGCAGTCCATGTGGTTCGAGGACGCCTTTGGGTAGGTAAACTAGTTCGCGTAGTGGTGTCACCATTGGATCATCTGTTACCTTGTAGGGCAGACGACCTAGTGCTACGTTGTCGTAGTTCAATTCATGGCGATCGTAAGTGGCAAGCTCATATTCCTCTGTCATGGATAGACAGTTAGTGGGGCAAAATTCCACACAATTACCGCAAAAGATACAAACTCCAAAGTCAATGCTGTAGTGGTTGAGTTTTTTCTTTTTGCTGGCTTTGTCGTATTCCCAATCTACTACAGGCAGATTAATCGGACAAACACGGACGCAAACTTCGCAGGCGATGCACTTATCAAATTCAAAGTGAATTCTACCGCGAAACCGTTCGCTAGGAATTAATTTCTCGTAAGGGTACTGTACAGTAATTGGACGCCGCCGCATGTGGTCGAAGGTGACAGAAAGCCCCTGACCAATGTAACGCGCCGCTTGTACTGTTTCTTTGGCGTAATCACCAACTTGTTTCAGGAACTTTAGCATTGTGTTTCACTCTCTCTTTTCAATTTTGGATTTTGGATTTTGGATTTTAGATTTCAGACTTAATCTAAAATCTAAAATCTAAAATCTAAAATTGGCTTACCCGCCGAAGGCGAAGGGAAAGGCTAGTTTCAGGGCGGCGGTTAATAGGAGATTAACCAAGCCGACTGGTAACAAAAACTTCCATCCTAAATCTAACAGTTGGTCAATCCGTACCCGTGGCACTGTCCAGCGCAACAGAATGGCGACAAACACTAGTAAATAGGCTTTGAACACGGTCATGGTGATACCCAAGGCCGCAGTTATTATCTGGAATACGGGATTTACTTCACTGACTCCCAGCCAACCAGCGATGAGGTTGAGGGGAATTGGAAAGTCCCAACCGCCCAGGTAGAGAATTGCTACTAGTAAGGAAGAAAGGATCAAGTTAACGTAGGAACCCAGGTAGAATAGACCGAATTTCATCCCTGAGTATTCAGTTTGATAGCCGGCGACGATTTCTTCTTCCGCTTCGGGTAAGTCAAAGGGTAATCGTTCGCATTCAGCTAGGGCGGCTATCCAAAAGATCAGAAAACCGATTGGTTGTCGCCAAATGTTCCAGCCCAAAATGCCGTAGCCTGATTGTTGATTGACAATATCAACGGTGCTGAGGCTATTAGACATCATAGCGATCGCTAACACCGCCAACGCCAAAGGAATTTCATAACTAATAGATTGCGCTGCTGCCCGCAACCCCCCTAAGAGGGAGTATTTATTATTAGATGCGTAGCCAGCCATCAATAAGCCAATAGGTTGAATGCTTGACAAGGCAATCCACAAGAATACGCCCATGCCCACATTACTAATTACGATATTCTGTCCAAAGGGCACAATCAGGAACGACAGAAACACCGGAATTACAACAATAATTGGCCCGAGAGTAAACAGCCAGGGGTCAGACTTGGCTGGTACTATATCTTCTTTAAATACCAGCTTCAGACCATCCGCTACAGGCACCAGCAACCCAAAAGGACCCTGGTATTCTGGCCCAATTCGCTGCTGTGCGGAGGCAGAAATTTTCCGTTCTAGCCAAGTAGCAACTAATACCCCCACTGTTGCCCCAATCAGCATCAGTATCATTGGCAAGGGCATCCAAATTGCTTTGGCTGTTCCTGCTGGTATACCTAAATCCCGGAGGGATTCAATAAAAGTTCCTTGGAGGTCAATTCCTGAATTCATGTTTCCGCTCTTTAAGACATGAGTCATGGTGAGTTACAACTATTAGTTAAATTAATACCTGTAAATTCACCCATTTTTTATTTTTGCCTAGATGACGCCCAACTGAAGATTTGTTGCCAATTCCCATGCCTAGTATATCGTTGGATGGTTTGACCACCCTGAAGCGCGATGAGAACTTCTACTTATGGTTGGCATTGAGATTGGCTATTGAGGGGATAGGGGACTGGGGACTGGGGACTGGGAGAATAAACAATGCCCAATGCCCCATACCCAATGCCCAATGCCCATGCCCTATGCCCATTTACCTTTTGTCAATGGGGGTATAAGTAGCTTCGTGCAGACCGTTATAAACCTGGGTAGGACGGAAAATCCGGTTTTCTGCTAGTTGTTCTTTCCAGTGGGCTAGCCAACCGGCAACACGTGCGATCGCAAATATTGGTGTAAACAAGTCGGTAGGAATACCCATCTTCCTATATACCAAACCGGAATAAAAGTCAATATTTGGATAAATTCCTTTACTACCGAGTTTTTCCTCTACCACTCGTTCCATTTCTTGAGCAATGTCATAGAACTTGTCATGGCCAAACTTCTCAAACAATTGCTCTGCAAGATTTTGTAAAATTATGGCACGTGGGTCTTTTACTTTATACACACGATGTCCAAAGCCCATAATCTTAGATTTACTTTGCAGACAGTCCTCTATGTAGGGACGGACATTTTCTACAGAGCCAATTTTTTCCAACATCTGAATTACTTCTTCATTGGCTCCACCATGCAGAGGCCCACCCAAAGTTCCCACAGCGCTAGCAACTACAGCGTAAGGATCAGTCAAGGTGGAAGCTGTTACCCTGGCACTGAAAGTAGAAGCATTCATTGTATGCTCGACTTGAAGTATCAAGCAGATATCAAAAATCCGCGCCATCAGAGGATCGGGTTCTCGCTCATCGAGCATGTAGAGAAAGTTGGCGGAGTAGTCTAAGTCATCACGGGGACGCACGGGATCATTGCCTTTTCGCATCAGTTGGAACGCCGCCACCATCGTGGGAATAGTTGCTATCAGGCGCACCACTGAATCTCGAATGTAGACAGGATTATGTAAATCCCGGAGCGAATAAAACAAACCTAAAGCCGCAGCAGAGGCTTGTAGGGCATCCATTGGGTGGCCGCTTTCTGGAAAGCATTTCATCATGTCCCGAATGCGGTATTTTATCCGCCGATGGTAACGAACTTCATGCTCAAATGTTTCCAGTTCTCCCTTGTTTGGCAGTTTACCCCAGATTAAGAGATAAGCAGTTTCTAAGAATGTACTCTTTTCTGCTAATTCCTCAATCCTAATGCCACGATATTCTAGTATTCCCTTTTGCCCATCAACATAGCTGATACTTGATTGGGCGGCGGGAATGCCTTCTAAACCAGGCTTGTATTCGCACACCATCATGGCAACACCATTTGCTTTGTGAAATATCTGATCAAGCTAACTTACCAGAAATTTATTGTCGCCATAACAGTAGCCGTTCTAACAACAATCGAAAATGTTGAAAAACTGTTATAGCAGGTACTTGGGTGGTGTCAACCAAAACATCTGACTCCGACCCAGAGGAGAACCTGTTTCTGGTAGTTTTATCCCAATCATACCTGCTTTTTTCAAGACTAAGCTTGCTTTAGCTTCTCCCCACAGGAGAATTTCTGCCCAATTGCTCAAATTAGGTTCGTGTCCAACCAGCGCCAGTTGGGTATTTTGGGAATAATTTTTTGGCTCTAACCAGTCTTTGAGCCAACTAGAAATTTGACCATCGGGCGCGAGGTGGCTAGATTCCTCTAATTGGGAGCTTAGTTTTTCTGCTATCAGGATTTCAGCCGTTTGGCGCGCCCGCACTAAGGGACTGGTGAGAATTAAATCAAAGCTTAAACCTAATTTAACAAGTTTCTGGGCAACTTTCTCAGTTTTTTGCCGCCCTTCTTTGGTTAGACTACGATCTTCATCCTTGATGCCTAATCCCTGGTCTTCGGCGATGCCATGACGAATTAAATATAGTTCCATACTTTTAGTTTTGTTAGCGTAGCCTATGCTGAGTTATTAGTTACGCTTGTGTTCATTGATCTATCTTAATCTTAATATAGAGCGGTTGTTTTTATTTTAATAGCACCCTAAGTAGAAAGAAAAGTTAAGCTAGAGGCAACTGTTTATAAAAATAAAAATCTCTCTATGTATGTCACGGTTAACAGATGCTTTAGATAGAGTTTTGAATTGGTTTGAAGAACATGAGGATTTAGATTTTGCTCATTTTGAATCCTTACAACCTGGACTCACATCTGAGGAAATTGAAGAAAAAGTAACTGATTTATTACCTTTTTGTTTACCGAAAGAAGTTTATGAACTTTACCAATGGGGTAATGGAGGATGGATTGGTGAGGAGATATATGCCAGATTTTTTGATAATTATGTTTTTTTATCGTTAGAATCAGCACTAAAGGTATATTGTAATTTGACAGCAATAGATCAAGAAAATGATCCCTGTGTATTTGTTATTAAATCAAATTTTAATGTGCAATGGCTTCCAATTTTAGAAGATATTGATGGTCGGGGTTATTGTGTTGTAGTTATTAATGAAGTCCAAACAGAAACCACACCTGTATTACAAATTAATTTTGACGATATATGTGATGAGCCATACATCATATATCCCACACTAACTAATATGATGCTTGCAGAAGCAGAATGCTATGAGGCTGGTGTGTACTCGAATGAACTTTATGAAGAAGCAAAATATATTCGTAGTAAATACCAAGAAACACCGATCAGAATTTGGCGAGCCTAACAACTAGTAGTCTGTCCCAAAAATTTTGAGAGTTTAGTGGTGTTCAGATACCCGACTTCTTGAAGAAGTCGGGTATCTAACAGCCCAACAAAATTAATGGGACAGACTACTATATTTTTAATAGTTCATAATTTTAATAAAAAACTCCACGCCACTTGTGGGATGGAGTTTTTTATCGTAAATTAAAGGTTTTAAGACCCCTACATCTACATATAGCACCCATTTAAGTCGGGGTTTGTCTTGAGAAATCGCTCCACTTGGGCTTTGCCCAAGTGGAGCGATTTCTCGCTAAATCCCCCGAAGTTGCCACAACGCGGGGAACCCGCGCAAGGCACTTCTCTTCTCTACGAGACGCTACGCGAACGTCTGAAATTTCTTTAATTTTGATTTTTGTTAGCGCAGCGTTAGCGAGTCCGCGTTCGCTTTTAGCGTCTCGTAGAGAGCGTCATTTTGAATTTTGAATTGTTAATAAGTTACTTCACTTCACTGGGTTCAAACTTAGTCACCTTACCTTTCTTAATGGCAACAATCACATCGTAATGTGAACAATAAGCGAATGTGACATCATTGGCTTTGTTATAAAGGTTAACTACATGACCTGCACCACCTACTTGGATACCGATTGGCTCCAAGTCACCAAAAAAGAAACGACGTAGTTGATCGCCACTACCAATCTGACCCTTACTCTTAGTCAGCAAGTCTAATTTCTGCGTTACAGATAATTCTTCGGCTGCTGATGCTTGTACTAATGACGGATTGATCGCCTTTAAGGGTACGTCCCAAACTGTGAAAAAACCAACCAAGGCTATACTTGTAAGAAAGGGTGCGAGTTTCATTTGTTACTTCTTTTCTCTGTTTCATCCTGAACATCCTAAGCATCTCAGGTGGCAGTGAGAGCTTATTGAAACTAAGCCACTATTTTCATGAATTTATCCCTTGAGAAAATTTAGTTAATTCTCAGCATTTTCTCAGATAATTATGGTCATTCAAAGTCACAGCATAATTTAAGTGTTTTCTCAACAAAACCTCATTTTGAACTGCATGAACGCAACTTAAGATAATGAGCAATGCTTTTATTGCAGTGATGTTATTGTGACTAGACCCAAAAAACCACATCGCCTAATCCATAGAATTTCAGGACAAACATATCTCTGGCTAGCAATGCTAATTTTTGGAGCATCTGGCGCAGTTACTCGGAAGCTAACAGAAATTGGTGCCCAACATCTTATTGGCAATGCCTACGGCGGCAAATTACGCAATCCGATTTCTTTATGTAATGTTTTATTTGTGGGAAATCTTTGTGCCTTGATACTTCTGATCCTTATCTATGGGCGGCAGTGGAACAAAGCTACCTTGAAGCAATTCTCAAGGAAAGATTGGGTCAGTCTAACAGTAGTGGCTATTTTATCAGGAGCGTTAGCCCCTGGCTTAATTTTCCAGGCATTGGCACTCACAGGGGTAAACAATGTTATTTTGGTGGGACGCTTGGAACCGCCTCTAACTCTGGCTTTATCAGTCTGGTTATTGAGGGAACGGGTAAATATTTGGGAATTTATCGGTGCGATCGCAGCCTTTATCGGCGTTATCCTAACTATTATCCTTCAGCCTCCGACAGAAACCATGATGAACATGGGAGGTTTCGGTTTAGGCATAGGGGAACTTTTGGCAGCAGCAGGATCTATTGCTGTAGCTGCTTCCACAATTATTAGCAAGAAACACCTTTCGCAGATTCCTTTGGGAATCTATAGTATTTTTCGGACTGCATTAGGAACTGTAATCTTTTTCTTTATTGCTTTAGTACTCTATGGCAGGGATCATTTCGCTGATGCCCTCTCACCGTTCTTGTGGCAATGGATGTTTCTCTATGGCGGGTTGATTGTGGTATTAGGTCAGTCTTTTTGGATTAAAGGCTTGAAAACTTCCACTGTATCTACGGCTTCCTTGGTTAGCTCATTTGGCCCAATTGTGGGCATCCTAGCAGCCTATTTAATTTTGGGTGAAGCCCCTAACTTCGCTCAATATATTGGCGGTAGCTTGATTTTAGTAGGTATATTCTTGAGCCAAGTTGGCACTTGGCGTCAGACTTCCAGAAAGGTGAATTCTACTCCAGCACAGCAACAGGTAGAAACTGGTATGGGATTCAAGGGGATTTGAAGGAGGCGGAAGAATTTTAGATTTTGGATTTTGGATTGAATATCTAAAACCGCAAATCCAAAATTGAAGGGGCAGATTAACAATTCAAAATTCAAAATGACGCTTGCGGACTCGCTAACGCTGCGCTAACAAAATTCAAAAATAAATTCCTTGTAGAGACGGTGATTTATCGCCTCTCTCTAACCGCCAAAATGACACTAGTACAGAACGGCGTAAATAAAGCACTCATTCAAAATCAATGAAACGCTTACACTGTATTAATTTTGAATTTTGAATTCCGCCTTGCAGTACTAGTATGTCAAAATAAAAATACCCGATACATCAAGGTGAGCGATCGCTCCCAAAGCTAGATTAAAGGATTGACCTGAGCAATGGCAGACGAAACCAATCACAATCAAGCGGGAGAAGTAGCTCCCAACACTGCTGACAAGCAAGTTCCTACTACAGACTCACCCGAAGCCACAGACCTTCCTACTGGCAACACGCCAGATCCTAAAGCCGCAAACCCTGAAGATAATCCTAATGCTGCTAAACCATCTGCTGTACCACCCAAGCGAGAAAAACCCGCAGCCGCAGCTAAAGCCCCAGTAGGCGAAAAACCAGCCGCCGCTGACGCAACGGAAGAAAAACCAGCCGCCGCTAAAGCCGCCAAAAAGGAAAAAGCCCCATCTGTTGAAGATAAGCCATTTGTACAGTTCATTGAGCAAGACTACTTGCCAGCTTTACAAAAAGCGATCGCTCAAAAAGGTGTGCAAGATTTACAGGTGTCTTTCGCCAAGCGGAAAGTGCCTATCACCGGCTTTGAATCCGCCGAAGAATGCTGGCAGATTATCGGCAGTTGGTCGGAAACTGGTCGGCGTCAGTTTAATCTGTATTTCCCCGAAGAAGATATTCAAGGAAAAAAGGGATTTTCCTGTAATGAAGGCAAAAAACCTAGCACTCTTGAGTCATTCTTAATCGATGAGCGCAGAATTACCCTCGATTTATTAGTCTTTGGCTTAGTTCAGCGCTTAGATGGTCAAAAGTGGTTAGGTATAAATTAGTCATGGGGCAAAACAGTTCCGTTAGCACTAGCGGGGCTTTGAGCCAGTCCTGAGTCAAGAAGTGAGATGTCCTACTTGCTACTCAGAACTCAGCACTCTGAGTGTTGTAAAAAAATTGTAGGCTGGGTGGAAGCTTTGCATAACCCAACATCCTGATATATGTTGGGTTGCGCTCCGCTCCATCCAACCTACGTCTATAGTTGAGGGAATTATTTATCTAGTAATTTTCTAAATTAATTTACAAGATTAATTTACTATTTCTTTCTACCCTCTATTTCTATCTATCTTATATACCTAAAGCTCTTAGACTAATAGTCCAACAACTTTAGGTATATGGAACATAAAAAAGTCCCTCAGCTTAGGATAGTGGGGACTAAATGTGTTGTGGTTCTAAATTGATTTACTGGGTTAGCAGTCCGATCGCCATTTCAAGGTGCATCTTAGCCTTATGCAAGTTAAGCAAATTCTCTTGGTCGTATCTGTCAGGATACCTCATAGCTTTGCTCTCCATCGTCAGCTTGATCAGTGCTGCTTGCTCATCAGTGGGTGAATTCATTTCATCTACCACCCCTTCAAGGAATTGAATAACGCTGAAGCTTGGTGACTTCAAGCCTCTTCCCTGCCTTAGTTGAGTGAGTGCTATCTGTGGGAATGCCATTAAAGTAACAATCCAACTAGTCTTGTACCCTCCATTCCCAGTAGGCTTTAATCCGTAACGTCTACACAAGTCTCTCAACTCAGCAGTGGTTTTGATTTCGAGTTCTGCACGTGTGAACATAAAATAGAATTATCCATTTGTAAAAGTGGTATCGGTGGTGAACCATTTACCAGGATGAAAGCACCACCGATTTCAAATCTTATTTACTCGCTTCCACGTAAATCAAGTTATATTTACATTTCTCAATAATGGCTAATCCTAAAGGAAATCCAGAAAATTTAAAAAAATTTACTACTGACAGAGAGGAGCCACTGACCGAGAAAATGAATATACGCATGACTAAGACAATGAAAGAGGAAGTGCAGCAACAAGATAACCCTCCTGAATTTTGTAGAGAAGCTATTCAAGAGAAGTTAGATAGGAATAAGGGGTAAGAGTAAAATGGGATGCTTGTAAAGCCTAAAGGCTTGTGTAGCCTCGTTAAGAGTCTGAAGACTGAGAATATATTCAAAAGAGGTTCTGCTGCTGTCTTTGGTCAAGCCACTGGAGGCGGAGCCTCAGAGAAAAGTACCATAATACTGGTTAGTTATTGTCTGTGTTTCTAAATCCCATCAACAGGAATTATTAATTACCCTGAAAGTTAAATTGATTCTTGGTTGAACGTGCTTCGATGTTTTGGGGATTTGATGCTGCCAAAAATGCTGTGTTACACCCGCCATCAGAAGGAAGCTGCCATGTATTAACTCAATTTCTGCTTTCACATCCCGACTATGTTTATGTCTAAACATAAACCTTCTTGCTCCGCCCAAGCTAATAGAAGCAATTACAGGATTTTTACCTAGCTCTGGTTCAGCATCTGTGTACCAGGAAATTCCATCGTTCCCATCTCGGTAAAGATTTAGTAATACGCTGTTAAAGTTAACTTTTGCAATCTCATCAACTTTCTCTTTTACTTTTAGCAGCGTAGGTATCCAAGGTTCTGGATCAAGATGAATACCTGAGAATTTATATGACATTTAGTGGAACCTATCGGTCTAGTAAATATAAATCCGTACAAGGACGGGGTTTTAAAACCATTTATTTGATAAAAAATACTGTGCTGGCAAAGTAGTTGATTTCAAAAGAGCCTTTGTACAAGGACAATTGTTTGCTCTGCCAATGGGCTACCCAGCGATGACGCTAGGTGATAGCAAAGTTTACGGATATTTACTTTCTTTTTCCAACCCAAAGATTTTGAATGAGTTAGATGTGCTGGAAGATTACCACCCCCATAGACAAACGCCAGAAAACCTCTATAATCGGCAAATTATCGAGGTTTATGAGCCACAGTCGCTCTCTTATAGTTGGGCTTGGGTTTATTTAATGACTCTAAAGCAAGTTGAGCAATTAAGAGGTTTCCTCCAACCTGACGGCTGGTGAAGCGGCTGCGGTTTAAGCCTAGAGTACAGTTATGAACTGTAAACTTTGCGATTAATTGATGTCTTGTTTGGGGTCGTGGCGTTGCGGCTGTACCTGATGAATTGAATTTTCCGGTGAGGCTACTGCTGCTTTCGGAATTTCAATTACCGGGTTATTTAGTCCCACCATCAGTGGCGAAGGGGGAACTATAGACGCTGAGGAGGTTTGTATCGGTTCTGTTTCTGGTCGTTGTGCCAGTTGCGGCACTCTCGAACCACTACCGACGAAGCCAGATACTACGCCAATCGCACAAGCAGCAACGGCAGCACCTCCCACCATCCAGTTTAGACGGGAGCGGCGGTGCAAACGTGTCAATACTTGCTGAACTGTTACTTCTGGTGATTGTTGGGCTGTGGGCACTGGGAGCGTCCGCAAGCCTTGGCGCAGTTTTAACAGTCGGGCATACAAGCATTGAACTGAGGCATCATTTGCCAGCCATTCTTCTACTTGCTTGCGCTCGGTGGCTGTGACTTCACCATCGAGATAAGCACTTAATAACTCGAAGCGATCGCGCTTCACCATATCCATAAGACCCGTTGATTCATTGGTATGATTGGCCATTCCATCTGACAAATTTTCAGGAAGTTGCAAAGGAGAACGGTCGTAAAACTGAGAATCAGTAGTCATCTTAACATTATTACCAATTCATACACAGGTAAACTGGGCGGGAATTTCGGGAAAATTAGCCAATTTTCATCCTAAAGGCAGAAGCGATCTACGTCTTTATGGTAATTCTTAATCTATGCTTAAATTCTGCCATTGGGCAGAGGCAAGATCCTGTAAATTAGGAGTCTAGATAATTCTGCAAGTGAGCTTGCAACCTCGATCTAGCTCTGGCTATTCTTGACTTCACAGTTCCTAAAGAAACTCCAGTGATTTCGGCAATTTCTTCATAAGCCATGCCTTCGATTTCTCTCAGGACGATGGTAGTACGAAAAACTTCCGGTAAATCCGCGATCGCTTCCCGCAATTGCTCGTAAAATTCTCTAGTTGTCAGTTCTTCCTCAGGGCCGGGAGTATCGCCAGCGATTTCCCAATCCATCTCACCGTCTTCTAACGAACGGGGCGCATCCAGTGACAAAGGACTCATCACCCGCTTGCGTTTCCGTAACTCGTCGTAAAACAAGTTAGTGGCAATGCGGCTTAACCAGCCCCGAAATTTAGCAGGCTCTTGCAATCGGTTAATATTCCGATACACTCGAATCCAAACTTCTTGAGCCAAATCGGCTCTGTCAGCCCAATCTGGAGCCAGGTGGTATAAAACTCGATCAACTTGACTTTGATAGCGGCGTAATAGTTCTGCGAAGGCAGCACGATCTGGTCGCAGTCCGGCTTGACAGCGCAAAATTAAATCGTGGTTAGGGAGTTTGTCAACTTGCACTGATGCTTCTGGATACTTTGCATCAACCGTTGACCAGGATACAGTAATCGATTGACTCATAGATCGTACTGGCTCTAAATCATCCCTATCTATTAGACCTGCTAATGGGACAGAAGTTCCATGCTCAGGTGACGGATTTATTACTGGAACACTGAAGCATACAATTTTGGATACATTTATAGCAATAAGCAGAGTCGCTTTTTCCTTATACTGCTCTCATTGTTGCTCTTGCAGGGGGTAGGAGGCAGGGGGCACTCCTGATGAAACGAGTTTCAAAAGCCTTGCATGAAAATATTCTAGGGACTGGGATTTTTACTACACTCAGTCCTGAGTGCATCGGCAAAGAGAATGCTGAGTAACAAGAAGATTACTGAGTACTTCCGCACTATGGTAAAAGCCGCGCCCCTTGTGGGCGGTCTTTCAACTCAGCACGGGCTAAACGCCCTGCTACCGCCAACAGCACTCTTCATTCAGCACTGGCTCAACTCAAACCCTTGTTCCCTTTGGTCGCGGCAGTTTTTTGCTAACAAAATAAAATTCTAATTCTATGCACACTTCGATACTTTTAGCAACTGGGTATATACGCTTGATAAAAATAATTAAATCTGGTTATAAGGATAAAGATAAAATTTTGTAATTATAGCTTCTTGATACTTTTAAAATTCAGGTGATAATTTCTGGAAGTTGTGTTGCTGTAGTTGCTAGGATGGTGATTTAATTTTTTGATTTTGTTACCAGAATAGTTACTGATTGTTCTGGCTGTGGGCCGTAGGCAGTACTAGAGTTATGTTGCTCTGGTACGCGAACTTGAAAAAAGAAATTGAGGGAAAATGTAATTGTGGCTGCTAGCAATAGTTTTTCAAACATGGTTTTTCTTTCACCTACACCATTAATGATTGATTGCTACATTTCAAAAGTTCTACCAGAAAGTCCTATTAAAGGCTTACGACCCGCAGAACTTCTGAGAAATGAGGTTGCTCACCTAGAGTTTTGCCGCTGGAACAATTCGCATAGTCTTAGTGTGCCCAGAGGTATTGGCAGATTTATAGCAGAAATGATAAGTATTGATAAATTTTTGATGTTCGGATGATGAACTCACCCAATTACTCGGCTGAATATGTCAGGGATAAACAATAGGCGATGGCAATGGTAAGAAATGAATCTGTAGGGCGTATGGTAATGCTGCTTTGTTTTGGCACAGCATTTTTATCCTTAGCTGTCCATTGGCGCATTACTACGGCGGAACGGCAGTCTGAAAAGTCTGCATCTACTTCGATGCGGCGAGATTCTATCCAAACCAATCTTAAGGGAAGCCGGCCAGAGGGAGTCTATAAAAATCTTTCCCAGGTTAGTTTAGGGGAAATTGCGTTGGGTGCATCTGTGCCAGCTGATGAAGCGACCCAAGGCTCAACTGCCCAGAGGACGTTTACACCAAAGTCCCCTGCTATTAAGCCTCAAACTAAATCAAAAATAATTAAGAAGAATGTAGCGAAAGCAACTACTCGTAAGGCTTCTACACTCAAGTATTCTGCTATTAAGTCTCAAACTAATTCAAAAATAATTAAGAAGAATGTAGTTCGGGGGGTTTCTACACTCAAATCTCCTAATATTAAGCCTCAAACTCAGCCCAAAATAATTAAGAATAATGTCGCTAAAGCAACTGAACTACCAACTCAGACGCGACTAGTGGCGCAAGTAGAAAAACAAAATCCAGCTGCGGATAGCTGGCCAAAAGGTCTATGGTCTCAGGCTTCAGCCCAACAAATACCATCTAATCGGTTGGCAAATACTAAGACGCAAGTGGTGGTTGATTTAAGCGATCGCCGCACTTATGTATACGCAGGAGATGAGGTGATAGCCAGCTACCCCATTGCTGTTGGTAAGAAAGGTTGGGAAACCCCTACAGGTTCTTTTCAGGTGATCCACATGCGGCACTATCCAATTTGGCGTCACCCAATTACGGGCAAAGTATTTCAAGCTGGTACGGATAGTCCTTTGGGAGATAGATGGATTGGTTTTTGGTCAGATGGACGGAATGAAATTGGCTTTCATGGCACGCCAGATATTGACCTGGTAGGAACGGCTGTATCTCACGGCTGCTTAAGAATGCGTAATTCTGATGTCCGATTGTTGTATGAGCAAGTAACTATAGGTACAACAGTCGTAGTACGTGATTAATTAAGAGTCATTAGTCTTTTGTCCTTTATCCTTTATCTAAAACAAATGACTAATGACCAATGACCAATGACTAATGACTAATGACTCTAAGACTCTAAGAATTATAATTTTTGCTCAAAGTTAGGTGCATAAGTTTGTAGTAAAGCACTAACTTGGCGTACAACCTCATTGCCAGTATTTTTACCCAAGGCTTGCCGTTCTGGGAAGAAATTGGGTCGATCGAGGTAACGGTTAATTGCCTCGCTTACTTGCTGAGAAATTAAGTCTTGGAGTTGTGCCTGAGCCGTTTGGCGCTGGAAGTTAGCACCTTCTTCTGTAGTAGCATACAAAGGTGGTAGCCGATTGAGAGCGTAAGCAGCAATATCTCCGACATCTAGAGAACTTTCGCTCGTGGCTTCAATTTCTGCGACTCGTGCGATCGCTTCTGTTAGCACTAATTCTTCCATAACGTTAATGAATTGTTTGCGAGGTACCGCCACTACCTCACCAGTCAATAGCGCACCCATCAGCCGATCCAGCGCCATATACTCTTCAATTGAGAGTTCTGAGGCGTTGTCACAGATTCTACCGACTTCTGCTTCCATTGCTGGTGTCAAATAACCATCCTGGAGAGCTTGTTCTACAATTTTTTCGATGCTCATAATGCTTATCATCATTTATGTTAGCCAAGCAAGGTAGGGACGGTATCAATTCAATTTGTTTTGCCTAATTATCAGCAAAAAATATACAAATTATGCACAGATGCGATTAATTCCGCCTCTACTAGTTAACGACTTTAGTTCGCCAAGGTGTTGGATCAACAGATTGTCCGTTGACATACAAACCCCAATGTAGATGTGGCCCTGTAGCAGCACCCGTTGAACCAACTGCACCAATTAGCTGACCAGCTTTTACAAAATCACCTTCTTTAACGTTAATACGACTTAGGTGCATGAAAATACTGGTTACTCCTTGACCGTGGTCAATGCCAACTACGTTACCGTGTATCCGAAACCCTTGAGATACCCTACCTACCAAAGCAACTCGCCCAGAGGCCGGGGCAATCACTGGTGAGCCGGCAGCACCAGCATAGTCAAGACCACGGTGATAGTAGTCCTTTGCAAATGTACCATTATAGTAGCGACGTACACCATAGTTTGTACTCATTCGCCCTGCATTTGGTTTTAGGAATACTCCATTCCAATACTTTTCTGGTGTTTGTAGCGCTTTAAAAGCTGCTACGCGCTTCAGTTCATATTCTGTAGCATCCACTCCAGCTTTGCCAGGTGGCAAAGTAATGCGTTGTATGGGGAATTTGCGATTAAGCACATTCACTGCCAAGTTTTGTACTTGACCATCTCCCGCAATCCGAAGTGTTCTATTTCCAGCTGTTTCTAATGGAGTTGTCGGAACAAAAGCCCGATACTGATTGGGTGCAATTTCAAAGGCTGGGTATGTATTCTTGCCACTAGCTACTGTTGGATTTTTACCATTTTCTGGATTATCTAGATTAATCTCCACTGATAGTGTATCCCCTAATTTCGGATTAGTCGGAGTCACCTTTACTTGTAAGGCATCTACAGGTAATGCCAAAGCGATCGGGAGAACAGCAAATATTACCCTTAACAGATTTATTGCAGGACGATTGGTTGTCAAAGTTTTGACATCAAAACCGAGCGACTTTTTGTTTGAACTACTAGCGCTATTCTCAATAATCATAGAACTACAAAAAAATCCCTTGCTTGTGTTGGAAAATAGACTAGCTTATAATCGCCAGTGTTTCCTGCTTGAAGTCGATATTGTTGACAACCATAAATTTTCGGAAATTCTCCAGATACTTATGGATTGCAAGGGCTAATCATTTTATCTGTAATTTTAGTGAATTGGTCTTAACTTTAATAACCAAGGTGTATGACATTGAGAATGAGCATAAAATTTAACTAGATTGATACCAAAAATGCTCTCATGGCTTGTTATATGTGTCACTTGTTAAGCAACAAAGGAAACCTGTTGTGGTTACAGTCATTACATAAATAATACTTGAAGAAAATCTTGGAATCAACTAGACACTTTTTCAACTGGACACTAATATCACATTGTTCAGTTGAAATCGGTATGGGGAAATTACTTAAACTAGGTAAATTGACGAGGATAAATTAAACTAGATTAAAGAATGTAAATATATTAATATTTGCTCTTAATAGCGCTTTAACGCCAAAAAAACCCACGATTCTAATGCACAAATTTAGTCTGCCATCCCACACTTAAGATTTACTTTATAAATCGACTCTGAATCATGGAATACGGTAATCAACTTTAGTTTGATAGTGTTATTTTTGACTTGAGTTTGCCATCTTCCATATCAACAATGCGATCGGCAATGTCTAGGATACGGTTGTCATGAGTAACCATTAAGATGGTACAGCCTTGTTCTTTTGCCAGTTTTTGTATGAGATTAACTACATCTCGTCCCGATTGACTGTCAAGGGCGGCGGTGGGTTCATCCGCAAGGATTATTTGAGGATGACTGACTAAAGCACGAGCGATCGCTACTCGTTGTTTCTGTCCCCCAGATAGTTTATCAGGATAGTAATGCAAATGGTTTCCTAATCCTACCTGCTCTAACATCTGGGCTGACATAGCTTGTATCTTTTTTGACCCAAGATGTTTATGTAATTCCAAAGCGATTTTGACGTTTTGGAGTGCTGTTAAACTACCATGCAGGTTATGTGCTTGAAAAATATAACCATTACGCCGTCGTGCCTGTACTAGTTGTTCAGCACTCGCACCATAAAGTTCTCGTCCCAAAACCCGCAAACTACCAGATTGAGTAGAACGCAAGCCACCCACTAATGTCAGTAAGGTAGTCTTTCCCGAACCAGAGGGCCCGGTCATGATAATAATTTCACTGGCGTTAATCTCTAAATTGATATTAGATAAAACTTGCTTACGGAGTGGGCCATGACCAAAGTGGTGGTCGAGATTCTGGATGGAGATGACGGGAAGCATATTTTGGGGATTGGGTATTGGGGATTAGGGATGGGGGATTGGGGATTAGGGATTGGAAATATTTTCCAGTACCCAGTATCCAGTACCCAGTCCCCAGTCCCCATTTTTAGAACATATCAGCGGGGTCGGTGGCTTGGAGTTTGCGGGTGGCGATCGCACCAGAAATGGTACACATAAGTATGGTCAGTACTAATACCTGTAATGCCCGAATGGCAGTCATGTACATGGGCAAATTTGTAGCTGTGCGAGTCAGTTGATAAAGTGCTAAAGACACTCCCAATCCGGGGAAGAAGCCCAGTGCTGCTAAGATTAACGATTCTTCAAGCACTACACCTAATAGGTAATAATTGCGATATCCCATTGCTTTAAAGGTGGCGTATTCCCGAACGTGGGCATTAACATCGGTGGAGAGGACTTGATAGACAATAATCACCCCTACCACAAACCCCATCGATACACCCAGGCTAAAAATAAACCCAATTGGGGAATTTGTTCTCCAGAAATTATTTTCAAATTCAATAAATTCGGCGTGGGTTAATACTTTGACATCATTTCTGAGGTAGGCTTTGAGCATTGCTGCTACTTTTTTCGGGTCATAGCCTGGTTGAAGAACAATCAAACCTAAACTGACACTGCTGGACTGTCGCCCAGAAAATAGCCGCAAAAAGTTTTGATCGCTGGTAATCAGGTTGCCATCAGAACCAAAAGAAGCCCCGACTTGAAATAAACCACTAATGGTAATGGTGCGCCGTTCTATTTCGGTAGTCAGGGTTTTACCTTGGTCAATTTGAGCGATCGCTTTTTGATAATCTCCTCTTGCACCACGATCAAACAAGACGGTATCGGGTAGTTTGATCGCTTGCAATTGCTGGTTAACATCGGGTAAATCAAAGGCTGGCTTATCTGGGTTAAAACCGATAACTAACACCCCCGTCTCCCGATGGGTTTGGGGATTCTTCCAGATTGTGTTATTGAAATACATTGGTTCTGCTGACTTAACCCCTGGTATATCCATTGCTTGGTAAAGTCGCCGACGAGAAAATGTAGACAAGCTTGGCAAGTTACGGGCTTGGGGACTAGTTAAAACAATGTCTGCTTGCAAACTTCGATGCAGTCTGGTGTTACTGTCATACAACGCAGTTTGAAAGCCTAGCTGCATGAACATGAGAAGATCCGCAAAAGCAATACCTGATAATGCTACAAAAAGACGGCTTTTTTCATGATTCAGTTGCAGCCATCCTAAAGGGGTTCGCCGTCGCAGTTGTTTGATCAATCTCATAATTAGGGACTGGGGATTAGGGATTAGGGATTAGGGACTGGGGATTAGGGACTGGGGATGGGGACTTGTTCATCGACTTCAGAATCTCCCACTCCCAGTACCCAGTACCCAGTACCCAGTCCCCAATCCCCTTTTCACAATTCAATTACTGCCTTAACCTGCATATTGCTTAAGGTGGCAGCTTTTTGGCTGGAGGCTTCATCTAGTCGGATATGGACTTCTACTACTCTGTTGTCGATATTGCTGACGGGATCTGTGTTGATGACATTCTGCCGTCGCACTTGCAAGCCTTTGCGATCTACGATTCCCTGTAATTCAATCGGCAGAAAATCACCAATTATTCGCACTTGCTGCCCTGAATGTACTTTAGCGATATCACTTTCGTAGACTTCGGCGATGACATACATCTGGCTAGTTTGTCCGATATCTGCAATGCCATCATTTGAGACTAATTCTCCAGGATGGGTATGGATTTCAAATACTTGTCCGTTTTGGGGCGATCGCACTACAGCCTGTTCAAGATTGACTTTTGCCAGATTCATGGCTGCTATAGCACGATTAATTTCTGCTTGAGCAGCTTCTACATCCACTCCGCGCACTTCAGCGATTTCATCGAGTGTTGCTGTAGCTTCTTTGACTTGTTGTTGACTAGTCGATTGAGTACGATTTAACTGTGCTTGGGCTTCTTTTAAGCTTTTTTGGGCGGTTTCCAAGTTTAAACGCTTACTATCCCGTTGAGAAGCCGAAATTGCGCCTTGTTGATATAGTTGCTGATAACGTTCGTCTTCTGATTGGGCGTTACGCACTTCGGCCTGAAATCGCTCAATTGTCGCGGCTTGGGCATTAATATCACCTTGGCGTTGGGCTTCTAGACGAGCGATCGCAGCTTTTTGGGCGGCAATTTCACCGCGTTTAGCACCTGCTTTGGTGCGGTTTAGGTTTGCCTGGGCTACTTTTACCTGTTCCTGTGCCTCTTTTAATGCTGCTTGGAGGCGATCGCGGCTGTTCAAAATTGCAATTATCTGTCCCGCCTTTACCCTATCTCCCTCCTTCACCAACAACTTTTCTACCCGACTTCCTTCAGCAGACACCGCAGCAGAGAGTTTAATGACCTTTCCCTGTGGTTCAAGCCGCCCTAAAGCTGTTACCGTTGTTAAGTGTGGCAATTGTGTTGCTGGCACTTGTGCCTCTGAATTTGCATAATTTTGCCAGCGTTTTACTATATAAAAACTTATTCCGCCAACCAATAAAGATATAGTTACACCTATAGCAACGGATGGACGCAGAATAGACTTAGGGAACGTTCTGTACCCTAGCTTTGAGTTTCGCACCATAGATTACCTCTTAACTAGTGGCGCAGAAAAAAGAACAGATTAGGCTTTTCTCCGTACTTGTTTGCTAATTCCTACTTCTTTAGTCAGTTATTGTTGATTTATCACTTCTAAGTCCATAAAATAATTTGGAAATTGTTGAGATTTTACTTAGATAAAGTGATTTAGCTGGCTAGGATAACAACAGATATCTCTACCAAATTATGAGGTTTATATTTTTAGCAAACTACTTTTGTTTTATGAAAGTACTCAGGTATATTAAACGGTTTTAAAATTCCGGGTTGTAACAGCGCCAACAATCATAATCAAATTAAATGAAGAGTGCTGAGTTAAAAGACCGCCCACGTTCGCGCAGCGGACGCACCAGAGGGGAGAGGGGCGGGGCTTTTACCATAGTGCGAAAGTCAGTCGTACTCAACTTCAAAACTCAGCACGGGCTAAACCTTAGCTATCCGCTAACAGCACTCTAAGCCGAGGTACTGAGTATGGTAAAAATTCAAAATCTCTCTCCTTTAAGAAGAGAGATTTTGAGAGAGGTTTTCCACATACCGTGAAAAGTCAGCTTGGGGAGGGGTTGAGGATGGGGTAAAATGTATGTCCGATAAGCATTTCACCTTAACTTGACATGAGTTCGATGAACCTCTCCCTCCCATCCTCCCTCTCCGAAACGGCTATCCATTACCCGGATCTTTCTCAACAAAACGTAAAAATACTTAAAGAAAGCCGAAAAGCTTGATAGATATAGTTTTGAGGAGGAGAAAACAGAGGGGAATGAAAAATGGAAAGGTGGGCAGCATCGGAATTGAGGTATGTAAATTTGGGAGATGCGCGCAGAAACAAGCGCCTAATCAAGCTAGTAGAAGACTTGGCAGCACAACCAACAAGTAGTGTACCGCAAGCATCTGGGACTCTAGCAGCAACAACAGCAGCATACGATTTATGGAGTTCGCCCTATATAAAAGCAGCAGATATCAGTCATGGACATAGTAAAAGTACAGTCGAAAGGGCAAAAGCAGAGGAAATAGTCTTAGCAATACAGGACACAACAAATATGGATGTAACAAGTCATCCAGGGACAAAAGGAATAGGATATTTAGATCATAAAAAAAGTTTTGGATTAAAAGTACATTCAACATTAATAGCGAGCATAAAAGGAGTGCCTCTGGGAATAATAGACCAACAAATATGGGTGAGAGATATAGAAGATTTAGGGATAGCAAAAAAACGCCGTCAGAGACAAACACAAGAAAAAGAAAGCCAACGCTGGTTAGACGGATTAGAACGAACAAACACATTGTTAGCCAAGAAAACAAAAATTATAACGGTAGCAGATTCAGAAGCAGATATATTTGATTTATTTAACCAAGAAAGACCAGATAATTGCCATTTACTCATCCGGGGAACTCACAATAGGAGAGTCAACCATACAGCAAATTATCTGCATGAAGCAATTCGCTCAAGTCCAGTGCGTGGAAAGATTGAAGTCTCAGTAAAACGTAATCCAGAAAGACCAGCTCGGATAGCAAAACTAACAATTAGATATGAAACAATAGAAATCGAAGTACCTAGAAATAAAATTGGGCGTTCGCAAATAAAGCCAGTCAAATTACAGGTAATTTTAGCAGAGGAAGAAAACCTACCATCATGTATAACAGCAATTAGTTGGTTATTGTTAACAACACTGGAAATTACTGGTAGCCGGAGAAGTCTATCGTCAACAACTATGGCTGTATGAAAATAAAAAACAGAGTATTGATGACCGGATTGTCAGTTTAAGCCAACCACATATCCGTCCAATTGTTCGTGGAAAAGCGGGTAAAGCCGTGGAGTTCGGGGTAAAACTGTCGGCTAGTTATTACAATGGATATGTATTTTTAGACCATCTTAGTTGGGATAATTTTAATGAATCAGGAGATTTAAAAGTACAAGTCGAAGCCTTTAAAAACTACACTGGTTATTATCCAGAATCCGTCCATGTTGATAAAATTTATCGCACAAGCCAGAACCGAGCTTGGTGTAAAGAAAGAGGTATTAGAATCAGTGGAGTTCCTTTAGGAAGACCTCCCAAAAATGTCACTAAAGACAAAAAGAAGCAAGCTCAAGAAGATGAAAGGATTCGTAATTCTATTGAGGGCAAGTTTGGACAAGCGAAAAGAAGATTTAGCCTGGGTAGAGTGATGGCGAAACTGTCTCATACTTCTCAAACAGCAATTTCTATTACTTTTTTAGTAATGAATCTTTCTACTCACCTGTCACGGTTTTTTTGTGCCTTTTTATGTCTATTTTTGAAAACTACACCTTTTTTACCTCCTGTTATTACTAAATATAATATTTTTCTCAAAATAAACAATAAAAGCTTATCACTGACTCTTGCTTCCGTCGCTAATTAATCCTTCTCTGGCTTTTCATCACTTTTTCAGCAAGCCCTAACTAAATCACCTTTACCCATTTGCACTGGCTGCCCACCATCAGGAGTAACAACTACGTCACCTTCCAAAAAGTAGCAAGTTTTTTGAGAATCATAAGTCCAAGGGAATTTGGAAACTTCTTTTTTCCAAATTTCCCATTTAAATACACCCAATTCATTGAGATATTCAAGTCTTAGGTTGATGCTCAAATTTAATTTCCATTCGTGTTTTCTGTAGTTATGTTCAACAGTAGGATTGAATATCCTCTCCACACTGATCTACTAGATAACACAAAGCCCGAAAACGCAAGTAAACAAGTTCGTTATAAAGTGGATTTAGTTTGCACATTGGTGGAATGTGTCCTATTTTGCGACCAAAAAGCATGATATCACGCTCGAATGGACACTGAGCAGGGATTAGTTTAGCAATAAATTTGGCTAATTTCCGATTCTGAATCTGAATTTGATCCAGCCATTGACGTAATGGTTGCAGTAAATCTAATTTAGGTTGAGTAAACTGCTTTTTACTAACTGTTTGATTATTTTCTTCTAAAGGTTTAATAAAAGCAGTCAGAAAAATACGCTGATTATTTGTTTTAAGCATAGCTTTAGGCAAGGTTTTCCTTGTGTAGATGAACTATTTGCCGATTCAAAATATTATCATGTAATCTGTCTGGACAATTTACATTGTGCTTGTAGATTCAGAAGCAAAGTAAGCACAATGCAAACAATTTACATGCATCTTTTGGAGGGGAAATTGTTTAACTAATTGTTATTTAAACCCACCAAATCATGAAGAACTGTCCCGTTAAATACAAAATAACAAAGAAAATATAAAAATGGCATTTCTTTAACTTATGGATTTCTAATCTGTAAGATAGCAATCTTATATATTAAATATAAATGCCTGGTTTTGAAACTGCCTAGTATCTAAAGATGTAATTTATGGCAGACAAATATAGTTTTATTCTTACCCCATATACACTTCGGTAGGATTAACCTTTAATATCTCTCGATTTTAGGACATTGAATATCTATATTTTTGTCTTATATACTACACAAGACAACCTAGATATTATCTAATAAGTAGCTATAAATCGTTTGATAAGTCTAAACTAATCCAAACTCCACTTCTAACGAGCAGCACAAGATGTAGCGGTGAGCGATGAGTTATGGGGCATTGCTGTGGGTACTTGAGAAACCAGAACTACGTTCCCATTCGCATCTATAATCCACCCTTGGGCTTCTACAATTTGAGTAGGTTCATTGACAGAATTCACTTTCTGTGATTTTTCTTCTGTATTTCGCTGCGCCTGAGCAACCACTTTTTTCTGAATACCTTCAGCACGATTCTGAGGTTCTGGGGAGAGTGTGATCCAATCTGCCACCACCGCATCATCAGCGATCAATGGCTCTGTGGGATCGGCTACTAATCCTCCACGCCCAGTAGTAATAAATGAACTCCTTCCTATTGCTCTACTAGAATTACAACCAGCAACAATTTGCTGCGAAACATCAACTAGATTTACGGGCAATTCTACTAGTCCTTTACTGGGGTCGGCATCTGGTGAGTTGATTTGTACAGTACCATTTAATGAAGGGTTTTCCTGAGAGAATGCAGTGATATCACTTGTTGGCAGCCTATTTGGGTCTAGTGGCTCTTTAGGGTTTAATAGCCTCTCTAGGTCTGTACGGCTGCGCGGCACAAAACCAAATATGTTCTTAGCAGTGATTGTGATTTTACCACCAGAGCCAAGGTTGGCGTTGGCGGTGATATCGTTATTTCCAAAGGGAGTGGCGACAAGGAAGCCATTTGGTGCATAGATGGTGATATTACCGCCAGTTTTATCACCCCCAGCATTAGTAGATATTTGGCTGTTGTGGCTCATCAATAATAAGTCCCGCACTTGTAGCGTGATGTTACCACCCTTACCTGAATCACTATTAGATGTGAGTGTTCCTTCATCCAGAAATATGGAGTTAGCAGTTACGTTTAGCGCCCCTGGTGTGCCTTGATTACTTGCATTTCCTGTAGAAATTGTAATATCTGGAACTTTAACGCTCACATTTATTTCAGCTCCATCGCGGACAATCAATTTCCCTGTGGTGATGTTCACTTGTCCTGCATTTCCATAATTTAGAGTGGAAGCAAACAAACCACTGGCGTTATCTGTCACTGAGGTTCCGGCTATCTCTACTGAATCCCAGGCGTTAACAATTATGTTCCCTCCTTTTCCTTCAGATGGAATCACTTGTGAGTTATCTATTACTCCACTAGACTCAGCTGTTATTCTTGCCCCATCTTGAATACGCAATCTGCCAGTGTTGATTGTAATGTCACCCGCCTTTCCTACACCAGCGCTTATACCAATAAACCCAGTAATAGTATTTGGCAAGGTGCTACCAATTAGATCGACGGATTCCGAGGCATTCACTATCAAGTTTCCCGCTGCACCGCTACTTAAAGTAGAAGTACTTACTTGTGCGCCATCCTGAACAATTAATTTCCTAGTATTAATGGTTATATCTTCTCCATTTCTGTTACCCCTGGTTTGACTTATCAAGCTCACAAGATTGCCACTTAGTTCTACTATCCTGCCCTGTAACTGGATACTACCGCCGCTACCACGTCTGTTACTAGTATCTACCTGAGATGGAACTTTAAGCCCGTCAACAGTCACCCGTTGAATTAATTTAATATCCTGGAAATTCTTCACACCTTCATATCCAAAGACCCAACCTTGGTTCTTTGGTTTCAGACTGACCAGACTATTATTCGCTACACTGCCTAGCTCAATTCGTCCTGACGCTGCTGTTAAATTGCCGCCTTCTAACGTGATATCACCGCCCACAAGTGCCAAGGTTTTGCCTGGCAGCACTCTTAGACCAACTGGTTGCCGAAAGATATTAATTGCGCCATCAGGACTAGCTGCTTGGGATTGATTGCGGATGGGAGCCGCAGTTGCTCCAAATTGCAAACCAATGGGAACACTTACTGTCAGCAAGGGTGTGGCTAGAGAATTTATAGCACTAAACTTTGTACCATCGGCAAAGTTTAGACTACTCGCTGTACTTGCAATAAATGAACCACCGATATTTAAAGAAGCATGAGTACCAAAAATAATCCCATTGGGATTAATTAAAAACAGGTTAGCTGGGCTATTAACTTTAAGGATGCCATCAATATTAGAAATTGAATTACCTGTTACTCGGCTAATAATATTCTGAATGCCCCCAGTATTTTTAAACTCAGCCGTAGTCCCATTGAGTACAGAGAACTCTTTAAAACTGTGAAATAAGTTGCTTCCTAATCGGGTTCCACCTTCAATATTTGTGAGATTTCCCTGTGTTGTAACTTGAGAATTATTAGGTAGAGTAGCATCTTGAGTGATTTGGGCAATAGCAGAAGTTCCAGAGAAAGCTATTGCTCCACTTGTTAAAATTCCTAACCCTTTAAACCTGCCGCACAAAATACTCATGATGAATAATAAACTCCTCTAAAAAATGATAGTTCAGGCAAGAGACACGATGAATCGCCGTCTCTACAATAACGTCTCTACAATAATTAGTATTTCGTCTTGACGGCTATTTATCGGATCTTTGTGATTTGTGATTTAAAATTTTATCATAAAACCTTAATTGAACCGTATTACTACCTCTATTTAATAAACTAAATATATAACTATATCTATCTCAATAACCTACAATATTCAAATCGTTAGTATAAGTTTTGGTATTTTTTAAAATGATAATATTAGTTTAGAGGCGCAAAATTATTACGCCTCTACGAAAGTTTTTTAATTCCCCTATTTAAGAGCAATATTTTTAATTTAAATATTAATAAGCTTGCTCATTAGTAGGTAGCAGTATTACCAACTTAATTACTGGGAATATTGCTGATTAATTTTAGAGGTGCTTACTTTGGTATTTCAGTTTACAAAACTGTTAAGTATTAATGGCACGGACAATCAACAAATCTATCTAGATCGTTTGACCAACAAGTGCAAGTTGATAGTCTGATATGTGAACCTGGAATTGCCAGTAAAGATTGCTGAACTTCCTGGTCTTCAACAGCATCAGTAGATTGGAGTTTAGTGAAATCAAGTGTATACTGAAATTGTAGAACTTCTTGTGTTGATATACCGTAATCTTTGAGTATCTGACCGAATTTAGTATTCTTCAGAATTTCATGAAATTCCTGCTGAATTTCGTCTTGTAACTGCTGTAATTTTTGAGGATCAATAACTGCTTGCTGTGAAGTTTGAGATTCCATGAATTTTAATTTCCTTTTAGACTAGTAAATGTGTGAACGTATCTTGTGATGTACTAATTTCAATTGACTTCGATTAGTACAGTTTGGCAATAAAGGAATCAACAATACAGAGTCTAGAGTGGCACGAAAGCATTAGGTTCTCTAACGCTCTTGCGAACTCTCGTAATTATGAAATCAGCTTGGCTAGTAATAATTACGCACTTTGTTACAAAACTTCATATATTTCTGTTGGATTTCCTGAAAATATTCAGGATTTACTTACGCAAACGTAAGGTTTTGTTGTCATTGCGATCGCTCGCGTAGCGTCTCCCTGCGTAAGTGCTGTTATGGTAACAAGGCGAGATTATTTCCAAAAAATGGGGGTAAAAAGTATATAACTCCTCACCCCTCAATCTTCTCAATTCAACTCTAAACTAGGCTCCGACAGCTTCCTTGGCGGCGTATAACACTTCAGCGTTAATTTCTTTGAAACCGCGATCGCGGGCAAATTTCTCAGTATTCCGCTTGACTTTACCGCGAACAAATCCCGGAATCTTATTCAATTCTGCTTGACCATCTTTTGTCCAGTTGAGGTCAGAATCAGCAGAAATCCCCCTAGTAATCACTTCTTTGGTATCATGACCGCCGAAGATTTCTAACAGGTGATCTTCCATTCCCAAGGTGAAGGAATTGTAGATCAAATCTGTAATCTGATTCGTCCCTTCATAACCCATAAATGGTTTGTAACCGATGGGGAAGTTTTGGACGTGGATTGGTGCAGCAATTACACCGCAAGGAATATCTAAGCGCTTACCAACATGGCGTTCCATTTGAGTGCCGAAAATGGCGGAGGGTTCGACACGAGCGATCGCATCCCCAATTGCACCATGATCTTCGGAAATTAACACTTCATCACAATACTCGCTCACCTGTTCGCGGAACCAGTCTGCATCATATTTACAGTAGGTTCCAGCCCAAACAACGTGAATCCCCATTTCTCGCGCCAGAATCTTGGTAATGGCGGCGGCGTGGGTGTTGTCACCAAAGACCACAGCTTTTTTGCCAGTCAAGTTTTGACAGTCAATGGAACGGGAGAACCAAGCAGCCTGAGATACATACAGGGTTTGCTCATTGATGAAGTTTTCATAGTCAACTTCAGCACCTTGAGCGTTAATTACCTGTTGAATCTTGCGAATACAACGGGCAGTTTCCACTACACCCATTGGAGTAATGTCTATATAAGGTGTGCCAAATTGTTCTTCCAGGTAACGGGCTGTAGTCAAACCGAGTTCACGGTAAGGCACCAGGTTAAACCAGGCTTGGGACATCTTCTTCAAGTCATTCACCGAAGCACCTTCGGGAATTAAAGTATTTACTTCAATCCCCAAGTCAGCCATCAGCCGTTTGAGTTCGGTGCAGTCGTGATTATTGTGGAAACCAAGAGTGGTAGTACCGATAATGTTAACTGAGGGTTTTGCTGTTTTGCCCTCAGGCAATTCGCCGCGCTTACGGGCTTTTTCAATATAATATTGAACGATTTGATCCAAAGTGCGATCGGCGGCTTGGAGTTCGTTGTAGCGGTAGTGGTTTACATCCGCCAGCATTACATCTCCTTTTGCTTCCAACTGCGCCCGTTCCACAAAGTTGTGCAGATCCTCTTGCAAAATGCTAGAGGTGCAGGTGGGAGTTAACACAATCAAATCTGGGTGTTCCTCAGCATCCTTACGGGTGATGTTATCTACTACCTTCTCTTGGGAACCACGTGCCAAAACGTTGCGATCGACAACACTGGTTGTCACTGGAGTGAAATCTCTCTCCCGCGATAACATGGAGCGCATGACATTAAAGTAGTCATCGCCAATGGGAGCGTGCATGATCGCATGAACATTTTTAAAAGAACTAGCAATTCGGAGAGTGCCGATGTGGGCTGGGCCAGCATACATCCAGTAAGCCAATTTCATGTTTGTGTTTTCCCTTGTCAACTCAAATAACTAAGTAAGTGGGCGTAAAAAATATCCGATAGACCCGATCGCCAAACCCTTCGGTGCGTAGTTTACCGCCGTAGGCATCGCGCCGCGTGCCGTTGGCAGAGAAGGGGAGTAAGATTAAAGCCAAGGGGAGGGGGTCTTATTATATTTAATTCAGCCCATCTACTTATCAGTGCTTGATTATTAAATCGTTTCTGATTTTCTCAAACCTACTGGCTAAGAAAAAATAAGGTTTGTTGCGGGTTTTCGGGGAGGTGATATGGCTGAAACTCAGTTAATGCTTGGGATGAGGCTATCTATATAAACAATATTCCTATTGTTTATGTAAAAAAATCTTAATGTTCCGGTAAATTTGTTTATAATAGCAGTTCTTAGTTAATTTCAATACATACCTAACAAGAACATCCCCTTCCCTGGTTGCCGCAGGTACTTATCCAAAACTTCGATTATTCCCATCAAATATAGCAATTTCTGGCTTCCATTTATCATTTTTGCCAATAACTAACGTACTAATATTTAGCCCAACTAGTTTATCGATTAAGTGCCTGCTAGCTTCATGAAGGTAATCGCTGAGTACATACAAGCGTGGACTCTGGCGAAAGGTCTTGCTTCTGAGTATTATTGTTTATTTATACCTACATAATTAGCGATCAAACTGTGTAAATATGGAACTTTCTTAGGTAATAAGTGTCAATAAAACTATTCTCAGCAAAATTCACTTGAAGTTTGAAAGTGAATCGAATACCCTAAGCTAGTAGACAATTTTCTCAAGGAAATCTATGAACAAAAAAATTCTTCTGAATTTGCTTTCCACTTCCTCAATTTTTGTGTCGATGATGTCTACGCTGGTGGCATTTCATCCTGCCCATGCCAGTGGTAGTATTACACAGCGATTAATGCACACACAAGACGGTCGTACCTGTATCACTAATCCACATGGTGGACAAGATTTTGTGTGCATTCGAGATTCAGAGAGAAAACGTCCGTATACCTCTAAAAGTGCCTCAACTATTGTCACATCAGTATCAGATCGAAATGTTGCCATGTTGAACTTTACTGAAGAGGAAAGTGATGCTGCAATTAGGGTATTTGGCTGCGACTGTCCATTATGTATAAATTCTTTGCGTCAGTTACAGGGTACTGGAAACTTGGTGTACTAAGATTGAATCGTGTTGATAGCGACCATAACTTTTGTTAGATACACGTGATTAATCACGTATAGAAGATATACAAAACCAAAAAAGCATTTTTAACGAAGTACCACTACTATTATTTGGTTAAATGTAAATTCATTGTAGAGGCAATTCATGAATTGCCTCTACAGCGTCTAATTTTGCTTAAATCCTGAGAGAAAAAGACGCAGAAATTCTCAAGTACTCTGTGTGCGTAAGAGCGTCTTGTTTATTCAACCACTTCATTCACTGGGAATCGATCAATTAGCTGCATCGCTCGATAGGCATTGCGTTGGAAAGAGTCTGGCAAATGGGGAACGTGGGGTATCTGCGACAATAAATCCAACGTCCGGCGTAAAATTCTCACCACATCGCCTTCATCTAAAGTGGTGTTCTCGCAAAGTTCTGTCCACTCGATGCCTAGTGCCCATTGTTCCACTATGGCAATTAACTCAAATTCCAACCATATAGGCAGCGCTACGTTATACCGCCGTTGTAGTTGGAACATTTGGCGACGAATTCCCCGCAATTTTGCCAAAGCTTCTGCCACTTCATTGCTGAGGTCAAAGTTAACTTTGCTATCTGGACGGGGCGTTTCCATCACTAAAGCCGCTGCTGCTGCTGCTAAATGATGCGGATCTAAATTGTCTAATTCACCACTGGCGAATACTAAACCCAACCACAATTCATTCTCACCTCGAATGGCGGCGGCGATTCGCCCTAATACTGTGGGCACTAGGTTATCTAAAGCGCCAAAGTGTTGCAGAATTGCAATTAAATTCAGAAACTCTTCCCAATGACGTTGTGACTGTTGCTCTACTTGCCCTTGCAACTGTTCAAGTTCGGCTTCTAGTTCGACATAGCGGGCCCGGCGCTTGAAAAGCGTTGCCGCATTGCCTGATTGATGTAGGGGATGAGCTTCTAATTGCTCTTGGACGGCGGTAGTGCGACTGAGTTGTTCTGCTACTTCTGGAGCCAGATGCAAAGATTCTATCGGATTGGGGATACGCGATGCGATCGCAAATGTTTCTTGATTACCACGGCGCGACTGTCCTGGCTTCAAAGGCATCTCTGGCGGTGGTAGCATATCAGGCGGCACTTCAACTCGCGGCAGTTCGGCATACAAATCAACTACATCGCCGCTGGTTGCCACATACCAACGGTTATCGTGCCCCAAGCATACCAAGTAAGGAGCTTGACCAGAACCAGGCGATTTTCCGACTAACACTGCGGTTACGGGTGTAGATACGGTGATATTTTTACCCTTGAGACTTAACAGAGTCCCTGACACCGCAAAGCCCAACATCATCACCAATTCTTCTTGGCGATCTTCTTGTGCTTGCTCTTGCAAGGTTTTCAATATTTGGCGTTCTACTTTCAGCCGTTGCCGCAATTTTTCATAAACAGCCAGTTCATTTTCATCAACTGCGGCGATTTGCTCATGTAGTTGAGCTAATTGGGTTTGTAATTCGGCAATCTCATCGTATTCCGGTCTTAAATGCAAGGTGGCCATGTACTGCCCAAAACTGCGCTCTATGAGTTCCCTGGTTTGCTCTAGGGTATGCGTTTGCAGCAAGTTGAGTACCATGCCGTAACTGGGCGTAAACTGGCTTACTAGGGGGTCTGGCTTGGATGTTCCCAAATATGCAGCTTCTTTGGCTCCTTCAAAGGGAGTTTGGACTGTCACCACATGACCTTGTTTATCCATCCCCCGCCGCCCGGCTCGTCCCGCCATTTGCAGGAATTCCGAAGCGTTTAACAGGCGGTGTCCAGTGTCAGTCCGCTTGGAAAGGGTAGAAATTACCGTTGTCCGAGCAGGCATATTAATTCCCGCTGCTAATGTCTCAGTGGCGAATACTACTTTAATCAGCCCTTGCTGAAATAGTTCTTCTACCAGTGCTTTCCAAGCAGGCAAAATCCCGGCGTGGTGGGCAGCAATTCCCCGGTATAGGGGGGCAATTTGTCCAGAACGCCCCGCTTCAGGATTACGGGCTAAAAAGTCATCAATCTGTTCCCGTAAAATTTGGGACTCTTCACTATTCACCAGCCATAAATCTCCCACTTCTGCCACCGCTTTATCACATCCCCGGCGGCTGAAGATAAAGTAAATCGCTGGTAGCATATCCCGTTGCTCTAACTGACTGAGGGTAAAAATTATACCCGGAGCCTCTGGTCTACCACTTCTCCCTTTGTCCCTTTCTCCCCCTTTTCCCTTCTTCTTCTGAAGGCGGGGGTTAATTTTGGTTTTGCTATCATTCAGCAGGGGAAATAACCCTTTAGGATTGCAAAAGTGAAATTCTAAGGGGACTGGGCGAAAATCGGAGTAAATCAGGTCTGTTGGCCCGTGAACGCGATTTAGCCAGTCGGTGAGTTGATCGCTATTGGCAACCGTTGCTGAGAGGGCTGCCAGTTGCACTTCACGGGGACAATAGATGATTGATTCTTCCCAAACAGTACCGCGCTGGCGATCGTTCATGTAGTGGCATTCATCAAGGATTACCGCTTCCACATCTACCAATGAGATGCCGACTTGTCCAATGGGTGTACCGTAGAGCATATTTCGGAAAATTTCTGTGGTCATCACCAAAATCGGCGCATCCCTGTGAATGGAGGCATCTCCAGTTAACAGACCGACTTGATCAAACCCGAATTTTTCTCGAAAGTCACGTAATTTTTGATTCGACAGCGCTTTTAGAGGAGTGGTGTAAAATACACGTTTTCCTCGCGCCAAGGCACGGTAAATAGCGTATTCCCCGACTAATGTTTTGCCCGAACCTGTAGGGGCACATACAACAACAGAGCGTCCGGCGTTCAGGGACGCGATCGCTTCTTTTTGAAACTGATCCAGATCAAAGGGAAATATAGTCCCTAAGTCAAGTTCTGGAGACGGTGCAGGATAATTCACTCAATCACATTTGCAACCAGATTGTTTACTATACTAACGAGTCTTTTGTCAACTTCGTTAGGTTAGGAGTTAGAAGTGAGGAGTTAGGAGTTAGAAGTTAAAACTTATAACTCCTAACTCATAACTCCTCACTTTATTTTCCCAGTTCTTGCGATCGCTCTGTGGCAGCTTTGACTGCTTCAATTAAAGCAGAACGAAATCCTGCTTGTTCTAGCTTGGCAATCCCGGCAATCGTTGTACCACCGGGGCTGGTAACACGATCTTTGAGTTCTGCTGGGTGCATTTTGGTTTCTTGCAACAGTTTCGCTGTTCCCAGTACGGTTTGCAAGGCTAGTTGATTGGCAATTGCTCTAGGTAAACCTGCGGCGACTCCACCATCTGCAAGTGCTTCTACTAACAGTGCCACGTAAGCGGGGCCGCTACCAGATAGGCCTGTAACTGCATCCATCAGCGCTTCTGACACTTCCACTACCTCACCTACAGCAGAAAAAACTTGCTGTGCTATTTGGTGATGCTTGGCATTGGTATATGCACCTGAACAAATCGCGGTAACTCCCGCTCCCACAGTGGCCGGGGTGTTGGGCATTGCTCTAATCACTGGCAATTGCACAAATGCAGCTTCTAGCTGACTCAAGGGCACACCTGCCAAAATAGAAATAATTAGGGGTGAATGTTCTCTATAGTTTTCTCTATTAAGAATATCAACAATATGTCCTAATTCTTGAGCGATCGCACTAAATACCTGCGGTTTCACTGCTAAAAAGAGAACTTCTTTTGCTTCGGTTAAAACTCGACTATTATCTGTCGTCACAGCGACATCGTACTGCTGTTTTAAAAAGTCTAAGCGTGAAGATAGCGGTTCGCTAACTATGACTTCTGATGATTGATAAATTCCACGCGTGATAAGGCGGGATAAGAGCGCTTCTCCCATTACCCCACCACCAATTAAGCCAAATTTTATAGTCATTAGTCATTGGTCATTAGTCATTGGTCATTAGTCGTTTGTCATTTGTCACCATGAGCAAAACCCAGGACAAATGACAAAGGACAAAGGACTAACTACTAATTTAACTTTATTGTGCCATCCGGTTAGTTTCGTTGCCCCAGGTTTGATTTGGAGTACCTGTAGTCGGGCGAGATGGACGTACCGGTGGTTGTGGTACTTCATGAAGAACGCCACCTTGGGTGCTAACTTGGACACAGCTTGGCGTAAACAAAAAGATGCTCTCACCGATGCGCTCTTGATGTCCATCTAGTGCGTAAGTACCACCTGCAACAAAATCTACTGCTCGTTGAGCTTGATCTGGGTCCATGATTGTCAGATTTAATACCACTGACTTCCGTTCACGCAGCGCTTGAATTGCCTGGGGCATTTCTTCAAAGGTGCGTGGTTCGAGTACTAAAACTTCCGAAATTCCGTTAATTGCTCCTGGCATACCAATCACATTCCCCATTGGCTTTTGACCTGCTGTCATATCATCTCCCATTGTAGGCACTGGTTCCCGCCAGCGTCGATTTTGAGCGGCTGTGCTTTCTTGTGGTGCTGGTTGGGGATTTTCTTGCTGATACAGATTTTGGTAATTATTATCTGTTTCTGGTTCTTCTTCGTAATACTCGTATTCCACTTGCTCATTTAGACCCACAAAGTCTCTGAGTTTGGAAAAAATGTTGTTCATTGTGTGTGTACTCTCCTGGTGCGAATAGCCTGTATTGACTTGGCTGAGGATTAGTTGAGATAGGAGCGCTCGCTACATCGGTGGATACTTCAGCAAGTGTATTGCTAGTTGTAGCCCATACTACGGGTTTTGGCGATGAACTGACACTTATTGGAAAGGTCTGTGCATCGCCTAAACATAATAATGAGTCAAGATTATATCCTAAGGTTTATCCGAAGGAAACTCCTTTATACCTCATTTTCTCTTGGCGATTGCTCTTGTCAATACTATATCCTTTGTTTCGGATTGCACCAGTCTGTGACAAAATTCTTGTCAACAAATCCTTAGCTTCTATTAATACTGCCCTGCAAGGCTGATGATTAATTAGCTAATAGCGATCGCCAAACAAGATTGTTCCTAATCGTACCATCGTTGCGCCTGCTTGCACTGCCAGTTCGTAGTCGCCTGACATACCCATAGATAGGTGCTGCATTTTAATATGCGACCAGTTTTGCTCTTGGATTTCTTTGGCTAGCTCACGATTGCGATTAAACACACTGAGAATTTCGGAATCATTTAATCCTGAAGGCGGAATTGTCATCAAACCTTGAATTTGTAAACTTTTGTATTGATTCAGTGTGGGTAAATCAGCTAAAAGTTCTGGCACACTCCAACCAGACTTGCTGGGATCGGGGAGAATTTTCACTTGCAGGCAAACCTGGGGACTCACTCCTAGCTGTTGCGCCAATTGGTCTAAGCGTTGTGCCAGCTTCAAATTATCTACGGAGTGAATCCAAGGGAATTGTTCAATGGCTTTTTTGGCTTTATTGCCTTGTAAATGTCCAATAAAGTGCCAGGTAATATCCGGTAAGTCTTGCAACTCGGCTTGTTTGCTGGCAGCTTCTTGGATACGACTTTCCCCAAAATCACGAATTCCTGCGTTGTATGCAGACCGAATGGCCTGGGCAGAAACTTGCTTGCTAACAGCAATCAGTTTGACTGACGTTGGTAGTGAGGAGCGAATAGTAACAATACGTTCGGAAATCGAACTGTTCATTGGAAGGTGCGCTGGAAAACACTCTGAAGCTGATCGTACTCCTGAGAATGCCCACTGCGCCGCAGGGTACGTAAGCGATTTTCCAACATCATTCTTGCCTCGGTACGTCCTAGAGACTGGAATTTGACACCTTTAACGTCATTTGCCACCAAAAAAAATAAGCGCTGGGCATAAAGTGTGGTGAACAAATCCTGGTTTTCATCAACCATACAGATTTTGTAGAGTAAACCCCAAGTTGGATGGTTTATGTAAGTTTCTGCGTTTTCTGGATTCATTTAAGAGTCAAGGTGTAGTCAAGGTGGAAGTTGGAAGTATATATATCTTTTCGCAGTAAATTCCAAACATTCAGACGATAATACCAACATTCGTCAGAATATTTGGTTAAAATGCGAAACTGCGGTTACGAAGACCTTGATCTAGTTCCTAACGGGCAGATGAAGCTAGTGGTAGTGAAGCGCAATGGTACAACAGAAGCCGCGAAGCGTAGATTCAAAGAGTAGAGGCTGTTCGACAAATATCACCATCTGCTTTGGTAAGTTCGATTTACCAATCTGTGGGGACAAGGCACAAAATATTCCCGATCCTCTGGTTGAAAGCTCGACGTAGGAAGGAAAAACACCCTTTGAAGTTCCCAACGGCAACGACGAATTTTTCAACTTCTTTCCATACTGCCACAACTGTCGCCCAATGGCACAAAATTGGGGATTGGGGATTGGGGATTGGGGACTGGGGACTGGGGACTGGGGACTGGGGATTGGGGATTGGGGATTGGGGATTGGGGACTGGGGATTGGGTACTGGAAATAAAAATATTATTTATGCAAAAAGTTTATTGATTATCCAGTATTTCCAGTGGTGGAATCTGTGCCTGAGCATTGTGCAGAGATTCATAAGGGTGTCGGTCAAAAATATTGAGATTAGTTTGTAGTGTTCGAGTCAGGCTGGTTAATAGCTAAAATCTACAGGAAATGCTAGGGGATCAATTTTATGGCTGGGTAGCTGTTCAATTTAACCTACCATATTGTTACTTATAGCTCAATACTGTTCGGTTAAGGCAAGAGCAAGAGACGCGATGAATCGCCGTCTCTACAATAATTAGTCTTTGGTAGAGACGGCGATTTAATGCTTTGTTTTACTTCTGACTCCTGAATTCTGAATTCTGCTGTATTACTTCTTACTATTTTCTCGGCACAAAATTAGACCTGAGTTCCTATAGCTAGCCGGATTCCCCAGAATAATATTAAAATTGCGATCGCCAGCCAGTCACGCCCTTTTAATCGTAAGTCGTGCCACTGCACTCGATGCTCATTAGGGCTGGTAAAACCCCGTACCATCATGGCATTTGCCATTTGATCGGCTCGTAAGAGGAGATTTTCTAAAAGTCTCTCTGCAACTGTCATCCAAACCTTGAATGCTCCTTTTAATCCCAGCTTTTTCCAATTAATTGCTCTTGTCATCACAGAACGAAATAAGTTTTGCACTTCTTCTAAAACCAACGGAATAAAGCGTAAGGACAAAGTTAAAGTCAAAGCAATTTCTGTAACAGGCAACTTGAAGCGTCGCAAGGGTTGCATTAAGCTTTCTATGCCAGATGTGATTTCTTCTGGTGCGGTTGTCAACAGATAGAGGTTAGTGCTGTAAATTACGGTAAATATAAGTGTACTCAGGCGTACTGCCAAACTTAAGGAGTAGCGAGTCACTTTAACCGGGCCTTTGTGAAATAGCACGTAGCTGTATGCTTTTTTCTCTGCTAATGGCTCTTGAATATTATTAGAGAATGCTTGCTGGGTTAAGATTTGTTCATTAGCTGGTAGGCGTGACTGATAATCTACACCCAGTCCATCAGGACTGATAGCTGCGATCGCTAGCACAAAAAACGATAGCATTAATAACCAACCCATTTGCTGCTGCCATACGCGTCGAGGAATTCTCGCAATCAAGGTGGCAATAATCAATACTACCACCAGCAGCACCCGCCAATTGTTGTTGGCTAAAACATAGCTTGTTAAAAAGCTCATCAACCAGGCGAATTTGACTCGCGGATCGATTTTATGCAGCCAAGTTTGGGGTTGTTCTAAATAAAGTCCAAGTGGCAGCGATCGCAATAAATCCATTTTAGAGTTATAGAGTTAGGAGTTAGGAGTGAGGAGTTAGGAGTTTTGACTTTAACTCATAACTTTCACCTTCTGCCGCTATCAAACTCAAGTCGATAGGGTTCTATAGTTAGCAATTTTGACTTTAACTCATAACTCTTAACTCTTAACTTATTTTGACGCGAGTTGCTCTATTAACATTACCACTTTCGGCATCACGGACTTTTTTGCTCCGCCACAGTAAAATAATTGGTGTGCCTTTAAATCCTAGCTGTTGACGAAATTGCCGTTCAATATAGCGGCGGTAGTTGTCGTTGAAGCGTTTCGAGTCGTTGACAAATAGGGCGATCGTTGGTGGTTGGCTACTGACTTGTGTACCATAATAAATCTTGCCCTGACGCCCACCACGGGATGCTGGCGGTGAATGCCAACTGACGGCATCTGTTAAAACTTCATTAATTACTGATGTGCTAACACGGCGTTTGTGTGATTCAGCCGCCGTTTTCACCAATTCTAAAATCTTTTCTACCCGTTGTCCTGACAAGGCACTCACAAAGATTGTTTCTGCCCATTCGGTAAAATGTAACCGTGATTGCAGAGTTTTTTCGTAGTCGTAGATTGTGTAAGAGTCTTTTTCGACAGCATCCCACTTATTTACGACGATGATGCAGGCTCGACCTTCTTCGATAATCCGCCCAGCTAATTTTTGGTCTTGCTCGGTGACTCCATCTACAGCATCTATTACTAATAAAACCACATCAGCGCGGCGAATCGCTTTGAAAGCACGGTTAATACTAAAAAATTCTGTGCCGTATTCGATGTGTTTCTTTTTGCGAATACCGGCAGTATCAATCAATCGGTAGGTTTGTCCGGCTCGTTCAATTACGGTATCAATAGCATCGCGGGTAGTACCAGAAATGGGGCTGACAATTGCCCTTTCTTCGCCGACAAAAGAATTGAGTAAGCTCGATTTACCCACATTCGGGCGTCCCACAATTGCTACTTTGATTTCATTCGTGTCTGGGATGTCTTCAATAGCAGGGATGTGATTAACTAACTCGTCAAGTAACTCTCCTGTGCCACTGCCATGAATTGCGGAGATGGGGTAAGGTTCGCCCAACCCCAATTCCCAAAATTCGGCAGCCTGCATTAAGCCTTGTTCTGTGGATTCACATTTATTTACAGCTAGTAGCACAGGTACGCGTTGTTGGCGCATCCATTCAGCGATTTCTAAATCTGCCGAGGTGGGGCCTGTTTGACCATCGACGACAAAAATAGCGCCACAAGCTTCTGCAAGGGCTGTCATTGCCTGTTGGCGAATCAGTGGTAAAAATTCGGTATCATCATTAAAAACTAAACCACCAGTGTCTACCACTAAAAATTCGCGACCATTCCAGAAAGCTGGAAGATAAGTGCGATCGCGTGTCACTCCCGGTTCATCATGGACAATCGCCGTTTGTTCCCCGGCGAGTCGATTAACCAGGGTGGATTTGCCCACATTTGGGCGTCCGATAATTGCAACAATTGGCAGTGCCATAAGACCAGGGTAAGTGAGAGGTGTAGTATATCACGTTCCTACATTTTACTCACTTTAAACTGGAAGTTTTAATTTAATTTTTGGGGATTGGGGACTAGGAAAGTAGGAAAGAAAAGATGAGTAAGATTTGGTTGGGTTTCAATGCCCAATGCCCACGTATTCAGTGATGCCATACTTTGAAAAATAAAAAAGGTAGGAAGTCCTACCTTTTACCCAAAAAAAGCATTTTGTAACCAAATACCAAATTAAATATCACACACGCTTTTGACGTATCTATTGCAAACCTATGACGAGTGTGTGACGTTTAATTTGTAGTCGACTTCGCGATTACTCCCAGTTGTAACCCCGGTGGATAGCTACCTTCTGACTTGATGCGCTTAATTTCAGCATCGGTGATCTGCAAATTTAACTTTTGTGCTAGCGATCGCACAATATCCCCCCGATCAATTACACCAGCTACGGCACCAGCAGGAGAAAGCACGGTAATTCTAGGTAACTGCTCATTTTCTAGCTTGTTAATTACCTCAGCGATTGTTGTTGATTCTGCAACGCTGGGTATTTCTGTCAGGGGATGCACTATGCTGTGCAAGGTTTTGGTTTCCCATTCACCCCTTTGGGTTAAACGGAAATCGTCAATGGAAACTAGACCCCGGTAACGTCCATCAGAAGCAGCAAAATAAACCTGTGAGGGAGCGGTTTCTAAGAGATATAAATCGGCAAAGGAACGCAATGTCTGGTCAGCATCAATGACGCGAAAATCACGGGTCATCGCATCAGCCGCTACGACTTTGAGTAGGCTTTCTTGCAAGGTAGTCATGTTGTCATAGTTGTTAGCGTTGCGGACAGCAAACCAACCTAACAGCGCAATCCACAAACCAACTACTAACTCTCTGGTGACAAAATCTACAACAAACCCTAAAGCGATCGCACCATAACCCAATATTTGACCCGCTTTTGCAGCCCAGTGTACGGCTTGAAAACGATTACCTGTGATTTGCCATAGTGCTGCTTTTAACACTTGCCCCCCATCTAGAGGTAAGCCAGGAATCAGGTTAAATAAAGCCACTACTAAGTTAATTCTCGCTAAATCTCCGACCATGACACTGAGGGGATTAGTCTCAGGAATTACAATAACGGCTAGACGAAGCATGAAAAATAGGATGATACTCACCAAAGGGCCAGCGATCGCTACTTGAAAGGCTTTGAAAGGAGTTTTAGATTCTTCTTCAATGGCAGCAATCCCGCCAAACATAAATAAGGTAATTGAATTAACTCTAATGCCTTGCGATCGGGCTACCAAGCTGTGACCCAACTCATGTAATAGCACCGAACCAAATAGCAGTAGTGCCATGACAATTCCAGCACTCCAAGCGATTATATTTCCCCATTCTTGATAAGCTACCCCAAAATTGAGAGTTGCCAACCCTAAAATCACAAACCATAAAGGGTCTAAAAACAGGGGAATTCCAAATAATGACCCAATTCTCCAATTTGTTTGCATTATATTGTCCTATAACTAGATATCGGCAGTACTTTTTATACCTACATACTATGCATATTCGTACATACATTTATATTGAGCATCAATTTGGTAGTGCCGAGTGACGTAATGCTCTTATTTCTAGAATAGACAATTAATGCATATCAAACAATTTTGGATTTTAGATTTTAGATTTTAGATTGACCTCAGCAATTAAGTCGGAGGTTGATCAATTAATTTTAGGTTTTGGATTTTAGATTGATTCTCGCGTTCAAATTTACTTGCGTTCAGACCTTTTTTAATTTGGAATTTTGAATATTCAATTTCATTATCCAAAGTTTAAAATCTAAAATTCGGTGAGCAAAACTCTAAAGTTAAGCATTGAGAATTGGGCATGGGGCAAAACAGTTCCGAGTTCCGAGTGCTGAGTGGGGAATCTCACTTCTTTACTCAGCACAGGCTAAACGCCCCGCTACCGCTAACAGCACTTTTGAGGGGTATGGGGCATTAAAAAGAGGCAGAGGGGCGGAGTGCGGGGTTCGGAGGGGAAAACTCTTCTCCCTTGCTCCCTGCTCCCTGCTCCCTGCTCCCTTGCCTCTTCCCGGCTCCCCCTGCCCAGAATCGTTTTTAGGAGTTGTGTATTGCTTGCGACGTTACAAGTAACACCTCTGTCATCACAAAACTACAGACGACCGATGTTAGTCAATCCTAAAACAATACCAATACCGATAATATGACCCAAAGCCAGCGCACCAACGAATGTTGGAATACTAATCGGCAGAATAGGGAACTTGGGGCCAACTAGGGGTTTTTCAATCTTAGTACTTAGTAAAACTATTACTAAGCTGCTGACGCTGATGATGATGCCGACTGTGGGATTCCACACAGGTGTTGCAGGAACAGATGCAACTACTGCTAATAAAATAGAGGAAATCAAGCTTTTGTCTCCTGAATAGAAAAGTTAACGTAGACCTACAAGATTATAAAATTACAAGGCCCAAAAGTTTTTTAGATAGTTTAGACTTTTTTGATAATTAGTTTAAATTTGTTAGATTTTCATGCGCGTTAAGATTTGCGGCATTACCCAACCACAACAGTCTATAGCGATCGCCTCTCTGGGCGCAACGGCACTGGGATTTATTTGTGTGCCAACCTCACCTCGTTACGTGACTACATCCCAAATTCGGGCAGCAGTGGCAGAACTACCGACAAATATTGACAAAATTGGGGTTTTTGCCAACGCTAGTATCTCTAAAATTATTCAGATAGTTCTCGATTCTGGGTTGACTGGTGTGCAGTTACACGGAGATGAATCAGCAAATTTTTGCGACCAAGTACGTCAAGCTTTGCCCAATGTCGAAATTATTAAAGCACTGAGAATTCGTAGTCTTGAGCATCTAGAGACAGCGACTAATTACACAAAATACGTAGATACTTTATTACTTGATGCTTACCATCCGCAACAACTGGGGGGTACAGGCAAAACTTTAGATTGGACGATGCTAGAACAATTTAGCCCTAGTTGTCCTTGGTTTTTAGCAGGAGGACTAACAGCCGATAATATTGTGGAAGCCCTAAATCAGCTTAATCCTAGCGGCATTGATTTATCTAGTAGTGTGGAACGGACACCAGGAGATAAGGATTTAGATAAAGTAGCACTTCTATTTCAGAGTCTAAAGAACATTGAGTTACTAAGACCATTGGTGTCAACTTAAGCTGAAACTCCTTTAAAACCTCGTTTCCAGCCTCCGGCTGGAAATGCAACTCAAAAGCGGCTCTGCCGCCAGTAAGGGAGGCGGAGCCTCAACGAAGAGCATTCCCAGTCTCCGACTGGGAACGAGGCAATCTAAAAGCTAGTTCTAGACTGCTTTCACGTTAAGTTGACACCAATGAGCATTGCTGTAACCCTACCGTGTGGTCTATTTATCTGAAAATAGCTGTAACTCCTAACTCAGCACGGGCTAAACGCCCCGCTACCGCTAACAGCACTCCTAACTCAGCACTCATTCACTCAGCACTCAAAAAAATGCCGCTTGGTGGCGAATTAAGTTAAAAAATTCTTCGCGCGTTTTGTGATCCTCTTGGAATACACCAACCATTGCGCTAGTGACAGTCCAAGAACCTGGTTTTTGGACGCCCCGCATCACCATGCACATGTGGCTAGCTTCCATCACAACGGCTACGCCTTGAGGTTCTAGAATGGTCTGGATTGCTTCGGCAATTTGGCGGGTTAACCTCTCCTGCACTTGCAAGCGGCGAGAATACATCTCAACAATCCGGGCTAGCTTACTTAGTCCGACAACTTTTTGGTTGGGGATATAAGCAACGTGCGCTCTACCCATAAATGGCAGCATGTGATGTTCACACAAACTAAAGAAATTAATATCTCTAACTAGTACCATCTCGCTATGTCCTTCATCAAAGATGGCATCGTTAACGAGTTCTTCAAGAGATTGGTTATAGCCACTGGTAAGAAACCGCATTGCCTCGGCGACTCGTTTGGGTGTTTTCAGGAGTCCTTCGCGTTCAGGATCTTCGCCAACGCCCAATATTATTGCTCGCACGGCATCCTTCATTTCCTCAAGTTGTTCCTCTTTTGGCGGGAACACATCCGCTTGTCGCCCGTTATGAGTATTGCGATCCGGTCTAGGAGTTATGGCTTCTGCCAAGTCGGGAATCAGAGGCGATTGAGAGCAATTGGAACCGTTGGAACTAGCAATAGTCATGATTCAGTCTTGGTTATGATTTTGTCATTAGTCATTGGTCATTGGTCATTAGTCATTGGTCATTAGTCATTTGCAAAAGACAAATGATCAAGGACTAATTAGAGTGCGCCAGCGCTGGGCATCAAGGTCAATTCATCAATAACTGCCTGTTGTGGTAACAGAACAGTGTAGAGAATTGATTGGGCCACAATTTCCGGGGTTAACATTTTGGAACGGTCTAAGTTGACGTGGACTGTTTCTGTATCCCAAAGTTCAGTATTGACTGCGCCGGGACAGATAGCTGTGACACGAATGCCGTGGGTGCGTTCTTCTTGTGCCAGGGTTTGAGAGAGGGCTATCAAACCAGCTTTGCTGACGCTGTATGCTCCCCAACCGGGAAAGGGTTGCTTGGCGGCAATTGAGGCGACGTTAATAATTGTGCCTGTGCCGCGATCGCGCATTGAAGGTAAAATCCCCACAATGCATCCAAACACGCTGGTAAGATTCAAGTTAATTACCTGCTGCCAGTCTTCTAGGGGAGTTTCGCTCAAAGTGCCTGTATAGGCTATGCCAGCACTGTTTACCAGAATATCTATATCACCAAAGTCAAGGGCGATCGCTTGGATCTTGTCTTTGACTTCGGAGATCCGCGCTAAATCTACAGCGTAAGCTTTCGCTTCCACCCCAGTATGCTCTACGGCTTCTCTTACTGCCTCCAACTTATCCAAAGAACGGCTGACTAAGGCAATATCTATTCCCGCTTTCGCAAAGGCTAAAGCCGTTGCTTTCCCAATTCCACTACTTGCCCCAGTAATCAGGGCGCGTCGTTTTTGCTCAACACTCATGGTGTCTCCCAATTTTTTGGCAGTTCCCAAAGCCTATTACCATCCAATTATTTACACTTTTCGGTTTGGATAGATTAAAGGAATCTAAAAATCTGATGATTTCCATTAAGCAAATGCTATGATGCAGCACAATAGTACCCATATTGTGGGTTTTACTAATGAATACAACAAATCATTGCCTGGAAAACCAAGCCCTACATTTAAATTAGATTATTTACACAATACAAAACCCACTCAATCAAATTGAGTAGATTTGCCAAATATGCAAATGCCTATGGCTAGATTGTTAAAAATCTTTAAGCACATAGGCAATTATAGCATTGCTGCTTTACTAATCAATCATTATGCAGTGTTGTTAGTGGGCAACTTCTGTAAAAACCCCAATTTTGCGGAATTTTTCGTAGCGCAGTTGGCGGCGCTCTGGAGCGGTTAAACGATTGAGTTCGTCCAAATTTTCCATCAGCACTTGCTTGAGAGTAGTTGCGGCTTTTAAAGGATCGGAATGAGCGCCACCAGTAGGTTCAGGCAGTATTTGGTCAATAATTCCCAACTTTTTCAGGTCGTGGGAAATAATTTTCAGAGCCACGGCGGCTTGGGGAGCCTTACCAGCATCTTTCCACAAAATAGCGGCGCAGGCTTCGGGGGTGGCAACGGTGTAAACAGAGTGTTCAAACATGAGTAGGCGATCGCCTACACCAATACCTAGTGCCCCACCGGAACCACCTTCACCAATAACTGTGCAGATAATTGGCACATCCAGGCAAAACATTTCCCGTAAGTTGTAAGCGATCGCTTCTCCTTGACCTTGGTGTTCTGCTTCTACCCCAGACCAAGCTCCCGGCGTATCGATAAAAGTTAGTATCGGCATACTAAACTTATTGGCGTGTTCCATCAACCGCATAGCTTTGCGGTAGCCGCCAGGGTAAGGCATTCCAAAGTTACGGGCAATATTGTCTTTAGTATCGCGGCCCTTTTGATGACCCAACATCACCACAGGTTGTCCACTCAGACGGCCGACACCACCAACTAAAGCCGGATCGTCACCACCACAGCGATCGCCATGCAGTTCCATCCATTCATCACTAATAGCTTGAATGTAATCGAGAGTACTGGGGCGACGCGGATGACGAGCGACTTGCAATCGCTGAGATGGGGATAGAGTACTGAAAATCTCCTCACGCAGTTGCATAGCGCGTGCCTCTAGTTTGCGAATTTCACCAGAAACATCGACGCCATTTTCTTCTGCAAGTTGCCGAATCTGATCGATTCGGTTTGCGAGTTCTGCTAGGGGTTTTTCAAAATCTAACAGTAGCGGTTTACGCTCAGTAGTTGCCATAGTTAGGGATGAGGATTGGGGATTGGGGATTGGGGATTGGGGATTGGGGATTGGGGATTAGGGATTAGGGATTGGAGATTCAGAAGTATTTCCAAATCCCCAGTACCCAGTAACTAGTACCAAGTCCCCAGTCCCCAGTCCCTAAACCAAAAGTGGTCTAAATCCATGTTTTACTGACACCTTACCAATTTGCTCCATTTTGTCTACGGTAATCTGATTCCGTCCCCACGAAAAGTTCGTGTATAACTTCTCAAATTCCAGCAGCATTGATTCGGCAAAACAAGCAAACAACTGGCGTGCTGGAACATCCATATTGACGATTTTCATGATTTTCCAGTCAATATCCAGAGAATGCTCGACAATTCCACCATTTAACACGTGTACGCCAGGGTGCTGAATTTTCGTTGCTAAGTTTTTAGGATAGCCACCATCAATTAACAAACAGGGTTGCTTCAAAGTGGTAGGGTCAATTTCCACGCCTCTGGGCATACTGGCAACCCAAACGACAACATCAGCTTGGGGCAGTGCTTCTGTCAAACCCATGATTTTCCCGCGTCCTAGTTCGTCTTGCAAGGCTTTGAGACGTTCTTGATCGCGGGCGATCAACAAAAGTTCTTTGACATCTGTTTTTGCATCTAGCCAACGTGTAACAGCACTGCCAATATCCCCAGTTGCGCCACAGATTGCAACAGTCGCGTTTGACATTTCAATTCCCAGTTGTTTTGAGGCTTCTTCCACCTGCTTACAAATAATGTAGGCAGTATGCGTGTTTCCGGTGGTGAAGCGTTCAAACTCTAGTTTAATGTTGCGGACTTGGCTAAACTGTTCTAACTTAAAGTTTTCAAAAATAATTGAGGAAAATCCGCCTAAAGCTGTGATGTTAATGCCATGCTTTTGTGCATGGGCCATAGCGTTAAGGATTTTGCGTGTTGCGGCTTTGATGCGGCGACTAGCTAGCATTTCCGGCAAAAAGCAAGATTCTACATACCGTCCTTCAATTTGTTGCCCAGTTACACTGGTGACAATAATGGTATCAACAATTTGCGGCGGGGCGCTGCACCAAAAGTCTAGACCTTGATCGGCATATTCTGGGTATCCCAATTCTTGAGCTACCGCTTGAGCGTGTTCTAAACTAGTCAGATGTCCAATTAGACCAAACATGTAGTGATATTAGGCTTATGCTGTCTTGAGGCGTGGAATAAAAGTGAGTGCTGAGTGCTGAGTGCTGAGGCAGTATTAAGTAAAAAAGAAGGAAAAAGTTCAGATAATTTCTTCATTCTTAACTCACAACTCAGTACTCATAACTCGGCACTCTTTAAGCGGCTATGAGTCCGTAGGCTGACAAGCGCATGATGTCACGAGTCGTAAAACCTATGTTACTCAATGCTTCACCGTATTGAATCATAAAGTCTTCTACTAAAGCATCTTTTTCCATTGCCATTGTGTGGGCATCACCTTCTACTTGGTTGAGCATTCTCCAGACGATGGGTAGGTTATGGCGATTTGCAAGTTCAAGTTCAGCTTTGGCTTCTGTGAAATGTTCTTTCAACCAAACTTCTCCAAAGTTGAGATGACTGTATTCTTCTTTGACTACTCCCTCAGTTATTTTGCGGGCAAAAGCGTCGGCGACGGGGATGTAAATGTTATATGCTGCGATCGCAAAACATTCGATAATCAAAGACTGAATCAACAGACAAGTAACTACCTTCCCTTCTGCGGCTGCTGTTTGGAAATTCTGGTGTAGTCCAGAGAAAAATTCCTTGGCGAATTGCAAATCTGGGGTGACATCCAAATTGCGTCCACAAGCTTCAAACCCTTTCTTGTGGCGGCTTTCCATTTTGGAGAGGCGAATTAAATCATCATGAGATTCCGGCAGCAGTCCCGCTAATGTGATGTAATTTTCATGGGCTTCTTGTTCCCCTTCAATTACGATCGCATTAATCCGGCTATAAGCATCTTTGTATGTTTCGCTCTGGAAATCTAATTCTTTAAATTGGTCTGCAAGCTGCTGCATGGTTATGTTTACTCCTGTAAACCTGAATTATTTGACACCAGGATTCAATTTACCCTATGAACTGAGGGTAACAATCTCTGTGGTTTAATTTAACTTAACAAGTAGACTATGTTTATAGATTAATGGTTGCTGGGGGCAATGCTCTAGTACTAGCGAAATAAATGCTTTGCGGCTCAAATTATGTCTAAACCAAACCTGAATGTGAAATCTGGTGATTTTTTGAGCCTAGTAATCTTACTGCTAGGGGCATTTATCGTTCTACTACCGCTATTTGTGGTCTTTCTCACCTCCTTTGCACCAACCGCCGCCAGCCCCGAAAATTTATCCAAAAATAACTGGTCTTTAGCAAATTACCGCATTGCGTGGCAACAGGGAAAATTTTTGCTGGCGTTTGCTAATTCTACCTTGGTAGCGATCGCTGTGACGGCGTTTCAGATTGTCACTTCTGCTTTGGCTGGTTATGCCCTAGCCCGGTTGAAGTTTCGGGGACGCCAAGCACTGCTATTAGTCGTTTTAGCAACTTTAGTGATTCCCTTTCAGCTATTGGTGATTCCCATCTTTTTGGTTTTGAAGTGGGGACACTTGATAAATACTTATGGGGCACTCATTTTACCCACTGCGGTCAACGGATTTGGGATTTTCTTATTACGTCAATATTTCCAGACAATTCCTGTAGAGTTAGAGGAAGCCGCAGCTATAGATGGGGCGAACCGACTGCAAATTTTGTGGCGGGTGATGTTACCTTTAGCCCGTCCGGCGTTAGTGACGTTGTTTTTATTCACCTTCATCGGTGAGTGGAATGATTTGTTTAAGCCTTTAGTGTTTACGACACGACCAGAATTAAGGACTGTACAACTGGCGTTGGCTGAGTTTCAAGAGCAATTTACAAATAATTGGCCCTTGATGATGGCAGCAGTGACGATCGCAACAGTTCCAGTGATGGTATTATTTCTCATCGGTCAGCGTCAGTTTATTCAGGGTATTGCAGCGACAGGCATTAAAAATTAGTGGCGAAACTGGGCATAAAAATAAATCCGGCAGGAAAACATGAATTTTTGTGACATTTAGCGTAATCCTTGCTAGCTAAACTGGAGCAATAACTGTACACCTCCTCACCAAAGAAATACAGTTATGAGTTCTCAACCAGTCATAGACCCTCAAATATTACAGCAGTTACAACAAGAGATTCAGCAGAAATTGAGTGAAAGCTTACAAAAGGCTGACTTACACTCAGTACTTGAGAAGTACGGCATATTAGAGGATAGAGTATTGAGAATTCATTGGCAGTGTGATTTCGACCAAAAGCAACTCGAATCTGATGATGCTAGTTGATAAACAGTGACCCAAGACATTATTGGCAGTGACTCCAAGAGTTTGAGTACCAGAAATTGTGTTAATTGTGTATCCCTTGCTCATCATACCGATACCTGTAGCTAGCCTCTGGCGATCGCATTCCTTCACACAGAAATTTACTGATAAATCAAAATTAAAATCGAACAAATATCACAATACAAAAATATTACTTTGGGGATCTAATAGGTAGAATAACCCACTAGATTCTTAACCGATGTGTCTCCTGTAACGAAGTAAAAAAAGCATCATAAAAGCCTCGCAATCTCTCTTATAGAAAAAAAGCAGATGCATGTTAGTGTTTTAATCTCATTGACTTTCCCTTTGGGCTTTTCCCTATGCATCTGCACTATTTACACCCCCAACACCTTGAAGAATTAGTCAAGAGTAGTGGTATAGACTTACACTTAGTGCAACTCAATTTTAAGTCACTCCAAGGCGTAACAGCTTATGAGTACCTATTGATTTCTGAGCTACTCCCCCGCACCAATACCGGAATGTTGAAAGCTGGATGGTTGCAGCGTTATGCTCATATCACTGAAGGTGGTTGGTGGTGTTCGGGACTAGACCCTCTGAATAATTGGCAAATGATGGAATGGGGATGCTTTAAGCCAAACCAACCCCGACAAAATCACAATGGCAAGTCCATCAAATACGAGCATCCCCCCAGCACACCAACGCGGGTGTTTTGTTTGCGGGTAACTTTGCCAGTGTGGCAGCAAGTGGCTGGGCGTTACAATCTGGTCATGCCTGACAATATCTCCATTACTCCTGATGGTGAAGCTGGAGGCTTTTGGCAATGGGTGATGCAACAGAACATTCCCCTAATTATCTGCGAGGGTGTAAAGAAAGCAGCTACCTTGTTGACGCAAGGATATGTAGCTATTGCCATTCCTGGAATTACCAGTGGTTATCGGGTTGTTAAAGATGAGTTTGGCAAAGTCACCCGTCGTCAGCTAATTCCTGATTTAGCAGCCTTTGCAATTACAAAACGCAGCTTTTACATTTGCTTTGATTTTGAAACTCAGCCCAAGACAATCGCTGCTGTAAATAATGCTATTTCTCAACTTGGTTGTTTATTCCAGCAAAAAAATTGCCCTGTTAAAGTTATCGAACTTCCAGGAATGGAAAAAGGGGTTGATGAATTTATTATTGCTAAAGGTGCAAGTAGTTTCGAGAAAGTTTATCGCCAAAGTGTTGATTTAGAAATTTATCTTGCTCAAACCAAACCACACACCGAGTTAAACATTCCGGCTGCACTCACCTTCAACCGTCCTTATATAGGTGAAATCCCTTTCCCCACTTCGGGATTAGTCGGGGTAAAATCAGCCAAAGGAACGGGAAAAACTACCGCATTACAAAGCGTTGTTCAGCAGGCGAAAAGTAGAAAACAACCAGTTTTATTAATTACTCATAGAATCCTGCTTGGAAGATTTTTGTGTGAAAAAATTGGTATCCAATGGGGAACAAATAAAGAAAATGGGGATAAAAAAATTGATCAAACACTTACCCCCGCTCCTCCTATCCTCCGCTCTCCTTTTCCTCAACAATCTCTGGGCTTGTGTGTAGATTCGATTTGGAAACTTAACCCGGAAAACTGGCACGGGGCAATAGTAATTTTAGATGAAGTAGAGCAATCTCTATGGCATCTGTTAAACAGTAATACTTGTAAACACAAGCGGGTAAAAATATTAAAATTATTCCAGCAACTAATTGCTACAGTTTTAACAACTGGAGGGTTAGTAATTGCCCAAGATGCTGATTTATCAGATGTTTCGCTAGAATATTTACAGGGATTGGCAGGAATTAAATTAACACCTTGGGTAGTTCTCAACCAGTGGAAGCCTCAGCATGGTTGGGATGTGACTTTTTATGATTCGCCGAATCCAACACCATTAATTCACCAATTAGAATTAGATTTACTTGCTGGACGTAAATGTTATGTCACTACCGATAGTCGCGCTGGGCGTTATAGTTGTGAAACAATTGAACGTTATTTAAAAGAGCGACTACAAAAATTACGGCGACAGTTTCCTAAAACTCTGGTAGTTAGTAGTCACACTACAAATACACCTGGTCACGCAGCAGTTGATTTTATTGCTGCGATTAATCAAAAAATATCTGAATATGACGGCGTTTTTGTTACCCCTAGCCTCGGTACAGGAATTAGTATTGATGTCCAACATTTCGACCGAGTTTATGGCATTTTTCAAGGGGTAATTCCTGACTCAGAAGCAAGACAAGCTTTAGCAAGAGTCAGAGATGATGTGCCGCGTATTGTTTGGTGCGCTAAACGAGGTATTGGTCTAATTGGTAGTGGGAGTACAAATTATCGCTTGTTATCTGATTGGTATCAGGAAAATCAAAAAGAAAACTTAGCTTTGCTGAGTCCGTTACATAAAATAGATGTGGATTTACCTTTAGTTTATGACCCGATTCATTTGCGAACTTGGGCGAAGTTATCTGCAAGGGTAAATGCTTCTATCCGCCTTTACCGTCAATCGATGCAAGATGGTTTAGTTGCTGATGGTCATCAAATTCAGATGCGGAGTAATGCAGTCCACAATAATATTATTCGAGATTTACGCCTGGCCTTTTTGGCTACTGATGTAAATGATTTAGCTACCCGCAGAAGATTAGTTTTAGAAATTGTCAAAGTTCAAAAAGATTGGGCACAAAGCCGTCAAAAAGCTAAAGAAATTAAACGTAAAATCAAAGAGATTAAGCAGCAAAATCAACTATCATTAGCAACTGCTGTAGCTAATGCTAAAGATATCGACTATGTAGAATATGAGCAATTGTTAGTGAAGCATTCCCTAACTGATGGAGAACGGAATCAAATCAACAAATATGTTATTAGACAAAGGTATGGTGTGGAAGCTACTCCGTGGCTAAAGTTGCAGGATGACCAAGGATATTATCGTCAACTTTTAATTCACTATTATTTAACTCACGAGAGCGAATATTTTCATGTTAGAGATGAGCAAGAATGGCATCAGCAATTGTCTTGGGGTGAAGGGAAAGTTTTTCTCCCAGATTTAAAAACTTACACGCTCAAAGTTGAGGCGATGAGAGCATTAGGAATGCTTCAGTTTATTGAAGAAAAACGAGAGTTTTCTGAGAATGAGCCAGATTTGATATTGCTAAAAAATGTTGCTTTTCAGCATAGTAAGCATATTAAAAGAGCGCTTGGGATTAATTTAGTTGGTGATAAAGAGCAGGTTTCAGCAATAAAAATACTCAGCCGGCTATTAAATTTGTTGGGTTTGAAGTTGAAGCGAGTCAATGAGGTTTATCAAATTGATTTAGAAACCCTAGATGATGGCAGAGAGAAAATATTTGCTGTTTGGCATCAACGCGATGAGTTGATGTTGGCTCATGTTAAGAGTGTTGGTTATGAGTTATCTGATTATTCTTCAGACTGGAAGTTTGAAATTATGCAAATGAAGCCTGAAAAGGTAGAACATATAGCAATCCTAAATAAATTGTGAAAATCGAGAGACTAAGAACCACGACTTCTTTGAGAAGTCGTGGTTCTTATTAAACTTGACAGACTATTACTGAGGAACCTTTAATTTTTACTGTTTTCATCTGATGATAATTTTTTCCATATCTTCTCGTACTCTTTTTTAATTTCATCAGCTAAGTTTTGTGGACTTAATATTTGAGCATTGACCCCATATTTTAAGATGCGCTGGCGAAACCAAAACCAATAATCTACTGTTGCTTCGATGTCACAGAAATTTCCTTCTGGGTCGCTGTCAATAATCGTTTCATCCTTGCGTCGAGGTTGATAATTAGATAGTTGTCCACTCGTGCGATAGCAGATTTTCAATGTGGGAAAGTCACAAGATACCCAATGAGTATCGGATGCAGCACCAACGCTGGCGATTTTGTCAAGGCGAAAGATATGATTTTGGTCGATGTTATGCCAATAGTCAAACCGCCAAGAACGCCAATCAGGGATAAATGCAAATAGGTACAAAACACCATCGTGTAGTCGCAATTCTGAACGGTCAATATCCCAGATTCGCCCTTCTGCTCCTGGTTTACTTTGATAACGAATAGTATAGCGACATTGTTGCACAAGGCGTTCTTGGAGTTGGCGAACGATGATATCTAATTTATTTTCGCTATAGTCAACAGGAGGACTAAAATTAACTTTAATAAACGCTGGAATATCCGACTCTGTTAAGTTACCGATGCGTTGAATTTGGCTTGCTTGCGCCGAGAAGCCCATATCAGCTAGGAAATATGCGGCTACTGCAAGGGCTTCTCGCTGTTTGGTAGAGAGAAGTACGGGAAAATTTGATTCGACTAGTTCGTAGGGGCTGTGAGTTCCACTTTTAATTTCAATACCGCAGTCTCTAAGTTTGCGAATCGTGCGGGTAAGTTTTTGCTTAACATCAGCATTATCAGCAGATTTAGCGTGTTTTTCTAGAAAAATTGAGAGTAAATCTGCTAATTCTTCGCGCCACCGTGGCTTTTCGGCTAGAAGTCTCAGGATTTCCAGAGTAAAGGCGATTTGGTTGTAATTGCCGTCACTTTTGGAGGACATATTTTAGAAAGATACAAGCAAGAAATATTGCAATCAAAAAATGATTATATAGCAATCCTAATTAAGTTTTGAGAAAATACGGGATTCCAAAAAGCTTATGGTAAGGGAGTTGAGGAAATTTTGAATCATAAAGGAGGTGAAATAGAGCCAACGCCAGAGCAGCTGAAATCCTTTTACCGTATGTCGGTGAGGATGAGCAATCTGCTGCGACCAATAAATCTGGTGCGAATGGACGAAAGGACAAAACGCGTAGTAATGTTACGTGAGTTCGACGAACCTCTCCCTGCCTTGAACTAAAGTTCAAGTCTGTCCCTCTCCGAGTCGGAGAGGGACGGTTTTGCGTAGTAAAACCTTCTTAGAGGTTTTTTGATTGAGCAAATTGGGTAGATATTATATGAGCAATCGAATTCACGTTAATGTTAATCGGGGAGACAATGGACATCTCCAGAAAAGAAAAAAGACCCCTCTCCAAACCTCTCCCCGAAACGGAGAGAGGCTTTAAAACCCCCATTCCCTACAAGGGAAGGGATGTTTGTTTCAATCCCGTTGCCGGGAATCATTTATTTGAAAGTCGGATTAAAGAGAAGGGCAGCCAAGCGGCGGTTGCGTTTCAATCCCGTTGCCGGGAATCATTTATTTGAAAGTTATACGTCGTTATCTGTGACGTTAAAAACGACGTGTTTCAATCCCGTTGCCGGGAATCATTTATTTGAAAGCCCTCCCTCCAGCAGTAGCGATAGTACCAGTATTTATGTTTCAATCCCGTTGCCGGGAATCATTTATTTGAAAGTTGAATGCGATCGCATGGCTGCAATGTCGCCAGGTTTCAATCCCGTTGCCGGGAATCATTTATTTGAAAGCGGCTGGCGCAGCAGGGAATTTAAAACGATCAGAGGTTTCAATCCCGTTGCCGGGAATCATTTATTTGAAAGTTTAGGATTCCCTTGCCACTGATTCTTCGACTTTCGTTTCAATCCCGTTGCCGGGAATCATTTATTTGAAAGAGGGCGAAGATTGCATTACGACGACAGGATAATCCGTTTCAATCCCGTTGCCGGGAATCATTTATTTGAAAGAGATGGAACTCTATAATCCGCGCTCTGGCTAAATGTTTCAATCCCGTTGCCGGGAATCATTTATTTGAAAGCCATCAGCATTTTGAACTGTAGTACCCCCAATATTACGTTTCAATCCCGTTGCCGGGAATCATTTATTTGAAAGACAGATACGGGAACTGCAACTCAACCTACTATAACGTTTCAATCCCGTTGCCGGGAATCATTTATTTGAAAGTCGATGGTGACACGAAATAGACGATCCCTATGCAAATAGTTTCAATCCCGTTGCCGGGAATCATTTATTTGAAAGTACTTCCCTCAATCTTGACATCTTTAAATCCAGAAAGTTTCAATCCCGTTGCCGGGAATCATTTATTTGAAAGAGTAACCCTCCAACTCCAGAAGCAGATCCAAATATCTGTTTCAATCCCGTTGCCGGGAATCATTTATTTGAAAGTCTCTAACTCACTAGCCAGCCTTTGCAGCATTTCGGTTTCAATCCCGTTGCCGGGAATCATTTATTTGAAAGAGGCGATCGCCCTCCTTTACCTAATACTGTTAAAGTTTCAATCCCGTTGCCGGGAATCATTTATTTGAAAGAAGGGACTCAGAGAGTTTATGGGTAATAAATGTAAAGTTTCAATCCCGTTGCCGGGAATCATTTATTTGAAAGTTCCCTGTGCCCGCAATTGGGTCAGTAATTGTTTGGGGCGGTTTCAATCCCGTTGCCGGGAATCATTTATTTGAAAGGCGATCGCGCTTTGCACCCATGCAGAAGGAATGAATAGTTTCAATCCCGTTGCCGGGAATCATTTATTTGAAAGTTGATTGACACTCGCCGCGCTCCTGGCGCTCGGTTTCAATCCCGTTGCCGGGAATCATTTATTTGAAAGTACTTCCAGTTATCCGAACATTACATAGATGTGATTGTTTCAATCCCGTTGCCGGGAATCATTTATTTGAAAGTTTCTTGGTCAGAGATGGTGAAACAATGTCGTAAAAGTTTCAATCCCGTTGCCGGGAATCATTTATTTGAAAGTTTACAACTGATCCATCGGTCAATTGTGCCGCGCTTAAGTTTCAATCCCGTTGCCGGGAATCATTTATTTGAAAGATTGGTCGGCACTGAGCGCGTGATTATCGTCGAAGAGGTTTCAATCCCGTTGCCGGGAATCATTTATTTGAAAGTCGCAGGTGACGTGAAACGGACGATCCCTATGTGTTTAGTTTCAATCCCGTTGCCGGGAATCATTTATTTGAAAGACCGCGAGCCACACCCTAATTATAGACCAAGTTCTAGAAGCAATTTTGGCAAGACTGTTTTAAAAGTCCATTTCAGACATTGCTAACAGCGAAGCAAAAAATACTCAAAACGCTGAAACTATTGATTTGTCAAGGTTCTGTCGATTTGGCGGGAGGTGGGGGGTTTTCGCCCGTGCTTTCCCGTGCCAAAAATTTTGCTTGCTTACAGATTATATAGCTTATTTTCTCACTTCGACAAAATGTAACTTTACAAAAGTTATCCACGATCAAGCAAAGAAAAAACATTGATATCAAATTTTGACTACAACATTTCCAAAACCAGTATTAAACTGGGTGCAATAACACAGGGTAAGTAAGGTGAAGCTTTTTTTACAACCTCTTTACTCTCAACTCAACCCAGGAGTTGAGAATTGTCCCCTTGGGTGTACCTCTGAATGTATTGTCGCTCAAAAGGCTCCCAAGCTCCAACCACCGCTTGGATGTGCTTGTCCTCTATCATCGCACCAAGCCAAGACTTATAAAGAAATTATACATGGAGATGCAGATATTATCTGTAATCAAGCTGCAACTGGTGATGGTAAGACGCTGGGTGCAAATTTACCAGGACTGATCAATCCTGATTTTCGGATTATGGGGTTGTATCCGACAATCGAACTGGTGGAAGACCAAGCCGAACAGCAATATCACTACAATCAGATGTTTGGTTTGGATGCTTCTCAACGAGTAGACCGTTTATTTGGTGCGGAATTAAGTCGGCGGGTTAAGCAAGCTGTTAAGAGTAACAAGTTTCAAGAATTGCTGTTGGCGATTCAACAAAAACCAATTTTGCTGACTAATCCTGATATTTTCCATTACATCACTCACTTTCAATATTTTGATCCGGCTGATGGTAGAGATAGACTACCGTTGGTATTGGCGGAATGGCCTGATTTGTGGGTGTTTGATGAGTTTCATATTTTTGGTAGTCATCAAGAAACTGCTGCTTTAAATAGTTTGGCTTTCATTCGTCGCAGCCAAGAAAATCAATCTCGTCCCAGACGTTTTTTGTTTACTTCTGCAACGCCAAAAGCTGATTTTATTGAACAATTACGCAAAGCAGGCTTTAAGGTGGCTACGGTTGAGGGAGTTTATGCAAGTGAGGAAACAACTGGGTTTCGCCAAATTCTGCAAGCTGTGGAATTAGAGTTTGTGGAATTAGCCAAGGATGCAGATACGCAGACATGGTTAAAAGAAATGATTCCCACCATTCAGCAAATTCTGAATGCGGAGTCAAAAGCGAGGGGATTGATTATTGTGAATTCGGTGGCGAAAGCTGGACAGGTGACTCGTTTACTGAAAGCTTTATTACCGGGGGTTATCGTTCAAGAAATTAGCGGACGCATCGATCGCCAGCAAAGATTACAGGTGCAAAGTGACTTGAAAGACGCTGAACAACCTGTTTTAGTTGTCGGTACATCTGCGGTTGATGTGGGTGTGGATTTTAAAATTCACCTGTTGATTTTTGAAAGCAGTGATTCGGCGACGGTGATGCAGCGTTTGGGACGCTTGGGTAGACATCCCGGTTTTAACGCTTACACAGCATTTATTTTGGTTCCGGGTCATACTCCTTGGGTGATGGCCAGATTGCAAGAAAAACTTAGTGTCAATCAAAGGGTAACGCGAGATAGTTTAGCAGATGCGATCGCTACTGCATTTGATCCCCCCAAGGAGTTTGAAAAATATCGCCAGCGTTGGGGTGCATTGCAAGCACAGGGGATGTTTTCGCGGATGACTCAAGAGAATGGGAAAGTTAGTCAGGTAGTGCGCGATCGCATGACGGAAGACTTGCAGCGCGTATATTCTCAAGATTTGGAATCAGCACGTAAACAGTGGTTTGCAATGCAAAATAACCCTGTTGGTCAAGCCACCCAAAAACAACTTTTAAGTTTTCGCGGAGGTTCAACCCTACAAGCTGCGGTTTGGGATGGCAATAACTTTTACACTTATGATTTACTACGCTTATTACCTTATGCACTGGTAGAAATTATTAACCGCGAGACATTTTTAAATGCAGCCAATAAATCAGGACGCGGTGAAGAAGAATTTCCAGAGGATTTCATCAACGTTTATCTTCGCATTCAGTCATGGGTTGACGAGCGAATTAATAATATTAGTTTGCAATCAAATTGTCCAAGTAGCGAATTAAAGTTTGGCGAACTTTTTTTGATAGATAAATTAAGCTTAATTGGACATCCTCAATCTGACGTAGTTACTTGTTTACGGCAAAAGAAACTACTTACTTTTTTAGTGCCAGTCAACAAAAATAAATTAAGTAGCCACTGGGAAGTTAGCCGTACCCTTAATCTCAGTCCGTTATTTGGTTTACATCGTTTAGTTGATGCAAGCGAAGAAGCTTATGCTTGTGCATTCAATCAAGATGCATTACTTCTCGAAGCTTTAAAGTGGCGGTTAAAAAAATTCACCAGTACCCGCTTTGAATCTTCCATCTTTTAAAATTCCCCTCCGCGCACCTCTGCGCTTCCCTCAGCGTCCCTTTGCGTTTAAAAAAAAATTATGTCCACCTTACTCCAAACACTACTAATAGAAACTCTCCCCAAAGATACAGACCCAATTCTGCATTTATATATCGAAAAATTACTACCATCTCTCGAACAGGAATTTTCCTTAATTTCAGCCTTGGGTGGTTCTTACAAAGCACATTATCAAATATTATCTCAACTTAGCGACCCTTATGCTCAAGAAAAAGCAAAAAATTGGTCAAGTCGTGCCGATCAGAATCTACTAGTTCACGTTCTCAATGGCTTATTAACAGCTTGGAACATCAGTAAATATTTACCTCAACCTTTATCAGAAATTGAAAAATATCTACTCTGCTTAGGATTAACCTTGCACGACTACAACAAGTATTGCAACGGACAAGGAGAAGAAACACCGAAAAATTGGCAAGTCGAAGAAATTCTTAATCTCTGTCGTGATTTAGGAGAAAAACTCAACTTTCAATTATTTTGGCCAGAATGGCAGGAATATTTAACAGAAATTGCCTACTTGGCACAAAATACCCAAAACAAAGTCGGCACAAATATTTACCCTGCTAACTGGCCTCTTCCTAAAATTAAAGATCGTCGCCGTTTAGAAGTTCCCCTACGTCATCTGCTTGCTTTTGGTGATATTGCAGTACATTTTACCGATCCAGCAGATATTGATACGCAAACTGGAGGACAACGACTGCGGGAAAGATTGCGGTATTTAAATATTAATAAAAGCTTGGTTTATCATCGCTTGCGAGATACCATTGGTATTTTGAGTAATGGTATTCATAATGCCACAATGAACTTTGCCAAACAACTAAATTGGGAGCCAATTTTATTTTTTGCTCAAGGTGTAATTTATCTAGCACCAGCAGATATTGAAACTCCAGATATTCACGAACTCCAAGAATTTATTTGGAGTCAAATTAGCGGAGTTTTGGGTAGTAAAATGTTGGGTGGAGATATTGGTTTTAAGCGTGATGGGAAGGGTTTAAAAGTAGCACCACAAACATTAGAGTTATTTTCCCCAGCCGAATTAATTCCGAAACTTCCACGGGTAATTGAGGTCAAAGTCGCAAATATCAAAGACCCTGCAACCCCAAAACGATTGGAGAAATTATCTTTAACTGAAACTGAGCGAGAATTTCTCAATCAAGGTGCGGATATTCGTGCTGATAGAATCGCTGAATTTATTTTTCTCACTCAAAAAGAATTTTTTGGTGATTCAACTGAATATATCAATTGGATACTAAATAAATTAGGAATTCAAGACAAAATTTTACCCGAACAAACCCAAATTCAATCAGGTGGTGTAAATTATGGCTGGTATCATGCAGCAGCATATTATGTTGCGAATCATGCAACTTTCAAACCAGAAGATATTGCAGAACGCATTGAAATTTGGGCGGAAGATTTAGCTAATTGGGCGAGTGAAAATAACTTATTACCATCACATTCTAGCCCGATTCGTGAGATTTTCTCTGATTATTTAGCGCAATATTTAGAAGTTAAAGGATGGGAAAGTAATCATCCGTCATTTTGTGCAGAGTTTACAGCTTATGCTGATGCTAAAACAAAGCTTGCTAAACAACCAATTTGTTCTTTAAGTTCTGGTGAGTTTGCATCTGAAGATCAGATGGATTCGGTAGTTTTATTTAAACCGCAGCAATATAGTAATAAAAATGCTCTTGGTGGTAGACAAATCAAACGAGGAATTTCCAAAATATATGCTCTAGAAATGTTATTGCGACAAGCTTTTTGGTCAGTACCAGCCGGAAAGTTAGAAGAACAACAGCCAGTATTTTTATATATTTTTCCTGCTTACGTTTATTCTCCACAGACGGCTGCTGCTATCAAATTGTTAGTCAATAATATGAAGTTTATCAATCTTTGGGATGTTCGTAAGCAATGGCTAGAGAAGGAGATGAATATTAATGCTTTGCAATCAATCCCTTGGTTAACTGATGAAGCTAAATTAGGACGATTTAATGAGGATAAATACAATAAAGAAGATTTACCTTTTATCGCCATGAGTTACACAACAACAAGGGGTAAAACACTCAGCGATGCTTGGGTACAACCAGCTTTCTTAGCGTTATCGCTGCCTATATTACTAGGAGTAAAGGTCATAGCTACTAGTAGTTCAGTGCCAATTTATAATAGCGATCGCGATTTTAAAGAGTCTGTAATTCTCGATGCACCTGCATCATTTTGGAACTTACTCGGCTTGTCTAATTCCTTGCGGATTCAGGATTTTGAAAATGCTATGCAACGGCTTTTAATTGCCTACAGTTTGCATTTAGATACTTGCAGTTCGCCGCCAGATGCTAAGTGGCGAGATTTAATTAAAACAGTCCGAGAGGTGACAACAAATGTACTCAATATTTTTTGTTTAGCAACAGAAGGATTACGGCGTGATAAACGAGATATACCTAGCCAAGAAGAAGTTAAACGTTATTGGCAATACGCCCAAATCTGGGTAAAACATGATAAATCAGAAACAAATGAAGGAGTTTATCTGATGACATTAATTGAAAAATTGGTAAAACAATATCGCGTGTTTTATCAAGCAAACCTTGGCGAATCGAGTCACACAATCTTACTACCCATATCCAAAGCATTGGAAATAATTTTGTCAGTTCCCCAACAAGTTGATGTGGATGATTTAATTTTGCAAGCTTCTGGACAAATTAAAGATGCTTTGGCGCGTCAAGAAGTTTATAAACGTCCTTTAATGATGGATAAATCAACAGATAGAACCACAAGAGAAGAACGGGAATTAACTGCAATCCATACGTTTATGACAACCTGTGTCCGCGAATTATTTTTGGAACTTTATAAAGGCGATCGCGCTTTATTACAAGAGAACCGTAACCGGATTAAATCGGGTGCTGAATTTGCTTATCGCTGGTTAGCTTTGCAAGAAAAATCTGCAAAAGTATCCTAACTTTTCATTTTTTATTACCCTCTCAATCTAAATTATCAGGAGCAAAATCATGAGCATTCTCACAACCTTAAAATCTGAATTTAAATCGGCATTTCCCCGCTTGGCTTCTGGGAAATATATTCACTTCATTCTGTTACGTCATAGTCAATCATTCCCTGTATTCCAAACAGATGGAATTCTCAACACTGCACGCACCCAAGCGGGTTTAGGTGATACAGATGAAAGTAAAAAACAAATCAGTCGTTTGGTAATGTTTAAGCGCAAACAAACCACCCCGGAACGACTGGCTGGACGCGAATTACTGCGTGGTTTAAATCTTACCAGCGCTGATGAGGCAAATAAGGATAAACACTGTGAATATAATGGTGAGAAATCCTGTAAAAAATGTCCAGATTGTATTATTTATGGCTTTGCGATCGGTGATAGTGGTTCGGAACGTTCTAAAGTCTATTCTGACTCCGCTTTTTCTTTGAGTGCTTACGAAACATCTCATCGCAGTTTTACATTCAATGCACCCTTTGAAGGTGGAACAATGAGTGAAGCTGGAGAAATGCGAAGCAGTATTAACGAATTAGATCACGTTATTCCAGAGGTAACATTTCCCACAATAGAAACTCTACGCGACTCTACTTATGAAGGCTTTCTCTACGTTTTAGGGAATTTACTACGCACTAAAAGATATGGCGCTCAAGAATCGCGCACGGGAACAATGCGAAATTATCTGGCAGGGATTGCATTTTGCGATGGTGAAATATTTAGTAATTTGCATTTGACTCAAGCACTTCACGATGCTTTAAAAGGTGATATCGATGCTCCCATTAGTGATGTTTTACAACAGGTAGAAACGGTGGCAAATAATTTACTTAATGATGAACCTGTACGCAAAACAAAACTAGTTTTTGGTTCAGAGTTAGATGATTTAGTTGCTGAAGTTAACGCACTTTATCAAGATGAAGCGCGTTTATTAGAAACTATAACTTCACTATATGGGCAAACTAAAGTCTATTCAGAATCTTTTGGAGCTTTGAAAAAGAAAGGTAAAAGTAATTCGTAATTATCTCGGTTCCCAGTCTCCAGGCTGGGAATGCATTAGCTGGAGGCTCCACCTCCCATAAAATAAAAATGAGGCAGAGCTATGTAACCAGGAAGTGCATTAATAACACACCCTACTTGTAGAACATTGATTCAATCAAAAACCTAACCCCCCAGCCCCCTTCCCTACAAGGGAAGGGGGAGCAAAACTCCCCTTGGAAAAACTAAGGAGCAAAACTCCCCTCTCCGAGGCGGAGAGGGGTTGGGGGAGAGGTTCTTCCAGTAAATTAAGGTGCGTTAGCCTACGGCATAACACACGCTACTTCTACAATCAAAAATTGCTTGCTATGGCACTATATCACTGCACCTTGACGCTACATGATAACGTTTTCTTCGCTACGCGAGAGATGGGAATTCTCTATGAAACTGAAAAATATTTACATAATTGGGGACTGAGTTTTGCACTGTTTACTATTAATTACATTCCTCAACCCTACCGACTGCAAGGAGAATTAGCACAAAAACCAACATATTTAGATGCAAATGCTGAACAAAATTTACTCCATCTCAATCAAGCCGGAATTTATGTATTCCCCGCTCAACCTATCAGTTGGTCTTATCAAATTAATACTTTTAAATCGGCTCAAGTTGGGTATTATGGCAAGTCAAAACAGTTTGGCGATAAAGGTGCAGATAAAAATTATCCCATTAATTACGGAAGGGCTAAAGAATTAGCTGTAGGTAGCCAATATCGTACTTATATTATCGCCCCAGAAACTATCAAATTACCGCGTTGGATACGTTTGGGTAAATGGGCTTCAAAAATTAGAGTTGAAGCGGTAAAAATTCCTGATAAAGTCATCCAAAATAAATCTGGTGAATACACCTGTCTGCATCCTTTAAACCCGTTAGATTTGCCAACTTTGACTCGAATTCTACTTTATAACCGCATTGTTATGCCGCCTGTGAGTTTGGTAAGTCAGGCGCAGTTACATGGTGAATATTTAGTCACTAAAAAAGATGATTGGCAAGATTTTAAGTCAACATTGACTACACAGCAAAGTCAACAATTACCAGAAGAAATTCATCTACCAACAGGAATATTTTATGGAGCCGGAAACGTCGTTGCAGCAGCATAAATTTTCGACATTACATTCAATTGTTGTTGAACTTGCGGCTGCGGCTGTAGGGGATATCCCCGCTACTTTATCTCGTGCATTACACGCCCTAGTACTCAAATGGTTAGCAGCCGCAAACCCATCTGTAGCTGAAACTATCCATGCAAGTCAAAATCCACCATTGACTATTTCGCCTTTGTTAGGAAATCGCCGTCAAGCTGGGGTGCGGGTGGGAGATTATTTTTATTTTCGCATTAGTTTATTAGATGGGGCTTTAGTTGAACCGTTGATGCGCGGGTTTGAATGTTCGGAAACCCAGTCTTTAGTATTAGCAGATTTTCCGTTTGTACTGCGTCATCTCTACGCACTACCGGGAACACACCAATTAGCAGGTGCGGCTGATTATGCTTTATTATCTCATCCTCCACAGGTTTTAAATGATATTGAATTGCATTTTTTATCTGCTACTAGCTTCAAACAAAATAAAAATGTGCAGACATTTCCGCTACCTGAATTAGTGTTTAACTCGCTGCATCGGCGGTGGAATATTTTTGCACCGGAACAATATCATCTTCCTAATTGTGAATGGAATGCTTTGGTTACAGCCTACGAACTCAAAACCTATGCCCTGAAGATGGAAGGAGGTACGGAAGTTGGGGCGCAGGGTTGGGTATGTTACCGATTTAGTGATGCTGAAACGGCTCGAATTGCGACTATTTTGGCAAACTTTGCCTTCTTTGCTGGGGTAGGGCGTAAAACTGCGATGGGAATGGGACAGACGCAAATAGCAAATTCAAAATTCAAAATTCAAAATTCAAAAAAAAAGTGAAAAGATAAATGGACGAAAAATACTATCTACCCCTAGCTTATTTAAATGCTTGGGAATATTGCCCGCGTCGTTTTTTTCTGGAATACGAACTTGGGGAAAATGCCGATAACGAACATATAATTATTGGTCGTCATCTGCACCGCAATGTTGATGATGAAGGTAAGTCTGTTGAAGGCGATAAGGTAATTTATCGACATCAGTGGGTGTGGTGCGATCGCCTCTTAATCAACGGTATCATTGATGCGGTAGAAGAAATAGATCGCCAGTTAATCCCTTTAGAATTTAAAAAGGGACGCATGGCCAACCACCTCAGCGACCATTTTCAACTCTGCGGCGCGGCTTTGTGTCTAGAAGAACGCACCGGAGATTCCATTCCTTATGGAGAAATTTTTTACTACGCCAACCGCCGCCGCCAACGAGTAATTTTTACTCCCGAATTGCGACAAGCCACAGAACAAGCAATTCAGGCGGCGCGGGCTGCACTTGGCAAAGCAATGCCACCACCAATTGACCACCCGAAAAAGTGTCAAGATTGCAGCTTGCAGAAAATTTGCTTGCCAAAAGAAATCAAAAAATTACGTCTGGAGGTCTAAAATATGTCTATTCTCTACGTCACTCAACCCGATGCAGTTTTAAGTAAAGCTGCGGAAGCTTTTAAAGTCGCTTTAAAACAAGAAGATGGCAACTGGGAGAAAAAATCAGTTCCCGCCCAAACTGTCGAACAAGTCGTATTGATGGGGAATCCCCAGATGACTGGCGATGCTTTAGTATATGCTTTGGAATTGGGAATGCCTGTACATTACCTTTCTGGTTTTGGTAAATACTTGGGTTCGGCGCTTCCGGGATACTCGCGTAATGGTCAGTTGCGGCTGGCACAATATGCTGCTTACTGTGACGCTGCACATCGTTTAGAGATTGTCAAAACTATTGTGACGGGCAAAATCCACAATCAATATAGTGTTTTATATCGCCACGACCAAAAAGACAATCCCCTAAAATCTCGCAAACAGCTAGTTAAAGAAAAAACAACCCTCGATGAAGTCCGTGGGGTTGAAGGATTGGCAGCACGAGAATATTTTGCGGCTTGGTCGGTGATGCTTAAGGAACAATGGTCATTTAATGGCAGAAATCGTCGTCCTCCTACTGATGCGGTCAATGCTTTATTGGGGTTTGCTTATGGACTTTTGCAAGTTCAGGTAACGGCTGCGGTACATCTAGCTGGTTTAGACCCTTACGTTGGTTATTTGCACGAAGCCACTAGTGGTCTGTCAGTTTTCTATTTGTGGGTAAAGACGGTTGAGGCGGATGCGAGCATCTGCGGTTGAGAATTGCCAATCCACCGACAATTGCT
>NZ_JBALFD010000043.1:0-63188 GCF_036916985.1 Nostoc sp. | reverse complement strand
CCCGTTACTGACTGGAGGTTGTTAGAAATAACTGTGATTTGTACTTGATCAGTGGTTTCTTGTCTTCCCAAAGCTTGGGCAAGAAATAGGAGACTGTAAAATCCTGTTGTTTGAGCTTGATCAACTTGTTCAATTGCTAATTCTTGGTCACTATTAGGTGTGACACTCCATAAATGAACAATCGTTTTTGGGAACTTGTTTTGTTTGAAAAGCTCCTGGATTAGAAGATCGTAATTATGATTATTTTCCGGATTGATAGTATATTGAGAGTTATTTAATAGGGTAAAGTTGTCCCCAAGTTTTATAGTAATTACATCCTGATTTTGTGTTTCTAATTGCTTGACTAACTTGCTACCCAAACCACACTCATCGATAAACACCAAAGTGCAGAATTTTTGAGATGCTAATTCTTGATGTTCGAGTTGTACAGGAGGTAAAGAAGGTTTCCAAAAAGGGATATAAAACCAGTCGGCTATATCAGGTTTTTTACCCAGTGATACTGAAGTGTGACGATCGCCTTGTCCTTGCTTGTTAGGTTCAATCCAGTAGCGTTGTCGTTCAAAGGGGTAAGTCGGCAAAGGCAAACGATGACGCTGCTCGTGGCTATAAAATCCCGACCAATCTATTTCTACACCAGCCAGCCACAACCTACCTAATGTCTGTAATAAAAAGCTAACATCTGATTGTTGCTCTTTAACATGACTTAATGAAGTTAGTACTTGTTGTTTAGTATTTTTATCTAGATGCTGTGTTGTTAATGTGCTTAATGTCCGTCCTGGCCCCACTTCTAGAAAAACGCCTTCAAACTGCTTTAACAGTAGAGATATCCCATCTGAAAACCTCACGGTTTCTCGTAAATGTTGACTCCAGTAGTTGGGATTTGTGGCTTGTTCTTCTGTAATCCAACTACCAGTCACATTAGAAATAAAGCGTATGCGTGGTGGATTCAGTTTGATTGTTTTGATCGCCTGAATAAATGCTGATAATATTGGTTCCATCATTTGAGAATGGAATGCATGAGACGTATGCAACAGTTGACATTCAACTTGTTGAGAAGATAATTGATTTTTTAGTATAGCAACTGCTTCGTCTGTTCCCGAAACAACACATAAAGATGGGCTATTAATAACTGCGATTTCAAGAGACTTTTTATACAACGTCTGTGCAGAGAGTAGCGATCGCACATCTTCTTCTGCAAGCCTAATTGCCAGCATACTTCCTCTGGACACTTGTTGCATTAACTCTCCCCTTTTTGCCACAATCAATAGGGCATCTTCTAAGGAAAATACACCTGCAATAGTCGCCGCGACATATTCCCCAATACTATGACCAATCATCGCCTCTGGATGTATCCCCCATGAGATCAATAACTGAGCCAGGGCGTACTCTGTAACAAATAACGCGCTTTGGGTGAGGGCTGTTTGTTGTAGTTGCTTTGCAGCAGTTTCAGTATCTTGTTCGCTGGGGTAAAGTAGGGAGCGGATATCAAGACCAAGGTGGGGTTGCAAAATCAGAGCGCAGGTATCTACATGTTTTTTAAACGTCGGTTCTACTTCATATAATTCCCGACCCATGTTTGCATATTGTGACCCTTGTCCTGAAAACATGAAGATGACTGGACAGTGACCTGGCTCATAGTGGTGACTAAAAATATGCTGTGAGTCTTTGGTGTTAAGTGATTTCACGGTATCATCTAGATCCTGACAAACTACCATACGGCGATAGTCAAAAGCTCGACGACCTACTTGTAGGGTGTAAGAGACATCTGGTAGGGGAATATCGGGGTTTTGCTCTAAATAATCACGCAGTTGTGCTGTCGCAGTGTCTAAAGCCGTGCTGGTTTTGCCTGAAAGCAGTAACAATTGCCAAGGACGTGAGGGACTCGAAGCTTCAATCACTGGAGCTTCTTGCAAAATAACATGGGCATTAGTCCCACCAATGGCTAAAGAACTTACACCTGCTCTGCGTGGTATTCCGTTGGTTTCCCATTCTGATAATTTGGTGTTGACATAAAAGGGGCTATTGGCAAAGTCTATCTGTGGATTTGGCTCCTGAAAGTGCAAACTAGGAGGTATTTGTTGATGTTTTAGTGCAAGGACTGTTTTAATAAATCCTGTCACACCTGCTGCTATATTCAAATGCCCGACATTGGTCTTTACTGAACCAATAGCACAAAAGCCTTTTTTATTTGTGCTAGCACCAAAAGCTTGTGTGAGAGCCTTGATTTCAATCGGGTCTCCCAAAATGGTTCCTGTACCGTGTGCTTCTACATAAGTAACAGTCTCAGGTTCAACTTCAGCTAAGGCTAAAGCTTCTAATACTACCTCCCTTTGACCCTCAACACTAGGGGCTGTATATCCAATCTTTAAAGAACCATCGTTATTAACAGCTGAACCCTTGATTACTGCATGGATAAAGTCACCATCAGCAATGGCATCCTCTAATCTTTTCAAGACTACTACACCTAAACCATTACCACCATTAGTTCCTTTAGCTTCAGCATCAAAAGCTCGACAATGACCGTCAGGAGAATGAATTCCTCCTTGTTGATAGTGATAACCTATTTTTTGTACCGTTGTAGTAGAAACACCGCCCGCTAAAGCAATATCACTTTCACCATTTAGTAAACTTTGGCAGGCTAGGTGGATAGCAACTAATGATGTGGAACAAGCAGTTTGAATATTAATACTTGGCCCTCTCAAGTTCAATTTGTAAGAAATTTGAGTGGGTAAAAAATCCTTTTCGTTTCTATGCAAAATTTGGTAGCTGTCTACTGATTCCATCAATTCTCGATTGGAATATAAGTTTAAAAGTAGGTACATATTTGGAGATGCACCAGCGAAAAGACTTATTTGACCACTATAAGTTTCAGAGTTGTAGCCAGCATTTTCTAAAGCTTCCCAAACACATTCCATGAACAGGCGGTGTTGTGGATCTGTAATTTCAGCTTCTCTAGGTGAAAAGCCAAAAAATGAAGCGTCGAATAACTCTATATCTTCTAATACACCGCTTGCCTTCACGTAATTGGGATCATTGAGTAATGATTGATCTACCCCAGCAGATATTAGTTCCTCATCCGTGAAAAAAGAAATTGACTCTACACCATCCCGCAGGTTTTGCCAAAAAATATCAATATTTTTTGAACCAGGAAAACGCCCCGCCATACCGATAACAGCTATTTCATCTTCGCCAATTGAATTCTCAGATTGATTTAATTTATTCATTTCCATCATGTTACTTTATTAAACAGCAACGTAATCAAATATTAGACCTATTGGATAAATATTTTTTTGTTTCAAGAATAGGTGCAGAGAAGAGAACACAAATAAATACTTTTGAAAGAAATCTATTAAATTGATATTTTTGCAGCCATTTGGATTTGGTCATTTAAAACTGCTTCAATATCTTCTTCTGTTGTTAACGGATTAGCAATCACTGCACGCATAGCAATTATAGGAATTTCGCTGCCAAAAACCATATCTTTTTTTGTGGTTCGGGAAATAAAAGTATGACCCATTTGGCGCTGATTTTTTTGTAAGCACTCATTAAATCTATTGATGATTTGATTATCTATATCTGTCAATTTATTTTCAGTACGTGCCTCTCTAAATTGTTTTGGAATATAGCGATAAGTTAACAAATTAGTATCAGGCTCCGCCAGTAATTCAAATTCAGGCATAGCCGAAATACAAGCAGCCATATATTGAGTTTTTCGGATTCCTTCATTAATCAAAAACTCATATCCCTTAACTCCAATCAGTTTTAAACCGGCGTGTAAAAATAAAGCCATGCCTGGTCGAGAACCTTCTAAAGCACGTTTACCTAAATCAAACGACCCCTTACGCATGGTATAACTGGCCTGTTTTTCGATCGCCCCAGCCAGATGTGGATCGCGGAAAAAGACCATACCAATGCCCATTGGTAGATATAGTTGTTTATGTCCATCAATAGTGACTGAATCAGCTTTTTCTATACCAGCAAGCTTATGCCGATATTGCTCAGAAAAAATTAGCGGACCACCCCAAGCAGCATCTACATGAAAATGAGCATTAGCTTCCTGTGCAATTTCTGCGATATCTGTAAGGGAATCGACTCCACCTGAATCTGTTGTACCAGCAACTCCCACAATTGCAATAATCAGCAAGTTTTTGGTACGACAATTTTCAACAGTTTGGCGCAGTGTTTCTATATCAACTCGATTATTACAGTCAGCAGGGATTCTGATCAAACTATGCGTACCAATGCCCATTAAATCCGTAGCTTTATCAAAAGAGAAATGCATCAAGTCAGAGCCAATAATTACTGCTCCTTTATAGCCATAGAAATCTAGAGCAGCTGCTAAACCTTCTTTTTCTACACCAAGAAATCCATCTTTCGGTCCTAGTAAAGCATTTCGCGCGCACCAAACTGCTGTGATATTTGCCACTGTTCCACCAGAAACCAAAATTCCAAGTGTACTCAAATTGTTTTGAATATGTTGAGTGTAAAAACCATCAGAAAAATTATAAATTTGTCTATGCAACATAGCCAAAGCTTCACGTTCACAAAAGCTTAGGGCTTTAGCTGTCTCTATTTTGACGACGTTTTGGTTCATTGCCGTCATTAGTTTAGCCAAAGGGCGTACAAAACTAGGAAGTGCCGAGGTCATGTGACCTATAAATCGTGGTGAAGATGTATGTATTGAATGAGCAACAATATTGTTGCCTATGTATTTGAAATAGTTCTCAAAATTAGTCGGCTCAACAGGAATTTTACTATCAGAAAATTTTTCTAATAGTGGCTCTAAATCAATGTTGGTATTAGAATCAATTGTGGTTAAAAAATCTTGCGATAAGCTATCAGTTATTTCATCGATTCGTTTCTCTATAGAGTTTGCTTGATTGCATGAAGCAAACAGCTGCATTACTTGTTCTTCTATCTCATGATCTAATGTTTGCTCAGATTCCAAAAAAGAATTTTTGTTTAGTATTTCTTGTTTACTTGATGTCATATTGTGTTGGTGGCGATTTTTTTATTTCATTTTTGCAGGAAGAATGTTTTGCCTGCTTTTCTCTAAAATCTGCGATTCTACAGTTCCAGCGATCGCCCTTCTTCAATCGCCTTGTTGAGACTAAAAATTTTGTTACTGTGTTGCCGCTCGGCGCTCTTTTCTAACTTGTTTTCGCCTCTGTACTGAAGCTGTTCTGCTCTCCGAATGATGAGCAGGTCGTAAAACAGATGTTGCTTCACTAGATTCCTGACTAAAATATTTAACCAGGTGACTGATAGTTGGATATTGAAACATCTCAACCAAGCTGAAATCTCGCTGAAATACTTTTTGCAACTTGTTAGGAACTTGAATTAAGAGCAATGAATTACCACCAAGTTCAAAGAAATTGTCATGGATTCCCACTCTTTCTACCTGAAGTAATTCTTGCCAAATAGATGCAATCACTTTTTCAACTTCGGTCTTCGGCGCCACATAGGATACCTCTAATTCTGGTCTTGAAGCCTCTGGTGCAGGTAATGCACTGCGGTCTATTTTGCCGTTGGGTGTTAGAGGTAGGGCGTTCAGCGTTACAAAGCTTGAGGGTACCATATACTCAGGTAATCTTTCTTTGATAAACGCTCGTAAGTCGCCGATCGAAAGGGTGGGTTTGTTTGCTATTATTTCGTCAGCCAGTAGGTGTGTTTTTTCTGTGGGTGTGACTTGTGTTCCTTCTGCTTGTTGTGTCGGAACAACATAGGCTACTAGGCGTTTGTCTCCTGGTTGCTCCTCTCGTGAGACAACTACAGCCTCCACTACTCCCGGATGTTGACTCAAGATAGTTTCTATCTCACTTAATTCGATCCGATATCCCTGGAATTTCACTTGGTGATCTACACGACCCAGAAACTCAATGTTGCCGTTTGGTAGATATTGTGCCAAGTCTCCAGTTTTATACAGTTTGTTGTTTGGGTTTGTCCCAAAGGGATTGGAGATGAAACGCTCTATGGTTAACTCTGGTTGGTTTAAGTAGCCACGCACCACGCCTTCGCCGCCAATGTAGAGTTCACCAGGGATACCAACAGGTACTAGTTGTAGATGGCGATCGAGAATATAAATTTCTGTGTTGGCAATGGGGCGTCCGATTGGTATTGTATTACCGACTTCTTGCAGGGGATAGCTTGTAGACCAAATAGTTGTCTCGGTGGGACCATACATATTATAAATTTCTGCTGAGAGTTGAGTCCGCAACTGTTCCGCTAGAGAAATGGGTAACGCCTCACCACCAAGCATCAATTTGCGGAGTGAACCCATCGCACTCAGCGCCTTATTATCCTGAATTAATATTCTTGCAAGAGACGGAGTGCATTGCAGATGTGTCACATTGTGCCTGGCAATTTGAGCAGGTAGGGAATAGTCAGTGTCATCTCTGTCTATTTTTTTGTTGCTCAATTCTCTGACTGTATTTAGATGATGCAAACTAGATAACACCGATTCCACATCCACACCAAAATCGATCAGACATGCAACCTCATCCACCCCGATCGCCTTGAGCCGGTTAATCATCCGCAAACAAGTGCTGGGTGTGCCGAACAAACTGCTCGTTTCAAAGTACCGATTAAAGGCGTAATTCAGCAGTTGTTCTTCTTCTTGTGCGGTAAAGTTCTCTGCATTAATATCGTGACCTAAGCTTTTTCCTAAGTTATTCAACAGACTTAGAGAACTCTTCAAGTACTGGTAAAAAGGTTGCCGCACCTTTTCTCGCACAACATCAATGTCTTCACCCACAAAGGTGTGAATCATCAGCGTCACGTGACCTGTTCCTTGTCCATGTCCGTGTTCCTGCCAGGATTGGCGATAAACCGCAATTTTTTCCTCTAGTTCCTCGATATTTTGATCGAGTAAATGGGTAAGTAAGTTGGCACCAATTTCACCCGCCCGACGAAAAGTTTCTGGACTACCTGCTGCTGTAACCCAAATCGGCACTTCCGGCTGAATCGGTTGGGGATGAATCTTCACTTCTACTTCTTTGCCACTACCTCCTGGCAGAGTTATCGATTCTCCGCGCCAGAGTTTGCGGACAGTTTCGATGTCACGAAACATGATTTGGAAGCGATCGCTATACTTGTCTGGTGCTAAGACAAAATCATTGGCGTGCCAGCCGGAAGCAAAGGAGATACCAACCCTGCCTCGCGAAAGGTTATCAACTACAGACCATTCTTCAGCAACTCGGATCGGATTTTGTAAGGGTAAAACAATACTACCAGCACGAATTTGAATTCGCTCTGTAATTGTGGCGATCGCTGCACTGACAACGGAGGGATTTGGATATAGACCGCCAAATGCATGGAAGTGTCGCTCTGGAGTCCAGATGGCTGCAAAGGCGTGTTTGTCGGCAAATTTAGCACCTTCAAGTAGTAACTGATACTTATCTGTGCCTGCCTGTACCTCGTCACTTGCAAAATAGAAAAGGCTAAATGCCATTTCTTTATCTGTGATTTTTTGGTCTACTTCAGTAGCAAAAGTAGTAGGTCTTGAATCACCATTAATCACAACTTGAAAACCGCGTGTCAGCGTCCACAGCAACTCTAACACTGAGATATCAAAGGAAATGCTGGTAACTGCTAGCCAAGTACCTGGATGATCGTTACCAATACTACCGTCCATTCCTGTAAAGAAATTGACAACGTTGCGATGACTGACCATCACTCCCTTTGGTTTACCTGTGGAGCCGGAGGTGTAGATCGTATATGCTAAATTGTCCGGCGAGGAGGCTGTTAGGGGATTCTGGTCACTAGCGCTTTGAATTATCTGCCAATTTCTATTTAGGCAAACCACCGATGCGCCAGAATTTGGAAGTTTTTCCAGTAATTGTTGTTGAGTCAACAGCACTGGCACTTGAGCATCTGCCAACATAAAAGTTAGGCGTTCCTGTGGGTATGCTGGATCTAGCGGTAGATATGCACCACCAGCTTTGAGGATGGCTAATAGTCCAACGATCATATCGAGCGATCGCTCTACACAAATCCCCACCAATACTTCTGATTTTACTCCCAGCGATCGCAGGTAATGCGCCAATTGGTTAGCTTTCGTGTTTAGTTGGCGATAAGTTAACTGCTCATCTTTAAACACCACTGCTACTGCATTAGGTGTACGTTCTACTTGCGCTTCAAATAATTGATGAATGCACTGATGTTGAGGATACTCAATTTCTGTATCATTCCACTCCCGCAGTAATTGATATTTTTCTTGTGCAGTCAGTAACGACAAATCTCGAAGTTGTTGTTCGGGATTGGCAACTATACTTTCTAACAAAGTCTTTAAATGCCCTAATATCCGATTAATCGTGGCACTATCAAAACGACGGGTATCATACCCAATCGACAGTAATAAATCTGAACCAGGATATACCTGTAGGGTAAGAGGATAATTCGTCTTTTCAAATATCCGAATTTCACCTATTACCATGCTTTGAGCTAGCTTTTCTCCAGTATCATCTACTAAATAGTTATTAAAAACTAGAAGGCTCTCAAATAGTGGCAACCCACGAGGAATTTCACTCCATTGTTGAATCTGTATCAGTGGACTATACTCGTACTGACGCATTTCCACTTCTTGAATTTGCAGCTTTTTCAACCAAGGTATAAACAAATCATCAGCAGGGACTTGTACCCGTAGCGGCAATGTGTTGGCGAAAAGTCCCATCATGGATTCTGCTTCTGCCAATTCAGTCGGTCGGCCTGAAGATGTGGCACCAAAAACTATATCTGACTCACCGCTATAGCGGCTTAAAAGTATAGCCCAGGCTCCTTTGAGTAGGATATTTAAAGTAAGATGATACTTTCGCGCCAGAGAATTCAAGGCATCTGTCGTTGTTACCGAGAGTAGAGTTTGTTGACAATCATGGTCTTCGTCTTCGCTAGAGAAAGTATCGGCAGCTTTGTCCATCATTAGTGATGTTGGTACCGTAAATCCTTTAAGCGTCTCGCGCCAGTAAATTTCAGCCTTTGATATATCTTGCTGCTGTAGCCAAGAAATATATTCTTTAAAGGGACGAGGACTTTCTAGATGTAAATCCTCACCTTTGCAAAAGGCATTATAGAATTCATAAAATTCTTTCCATAGCCATGTTAAAGACCACCCTTCCATCAATATATGGTGATAGCTGAAAACAAATTGATAAGCGTTGTCAGCCACCTGAATTAATGCCAAACGCATCAGTGGAACTTGGGAAAGTGTAAAGCCTTGTTTGCGATCTGCTGCTAAAAAAACTTCTAACTGCTTTTGTTGTTCCGGCAAAGAAAGTTCGCGCCAGTCTTGAAAATCCCAAGGCAAGTCTACTTGTCGATATACCACTTGATATGGCTTATCAAGATTTTCCCAGTAGAAGGAGGTACGCAAAATCGGATGTCGATCTAAAACTCGCTGCCATGCTTTGTGGAAAGCTGGAACATCAACTTGAGTTTGCAAGGCGTAGCAAAACTGCTCAAAATACATCCCCGAATTAGGTGTAACCAGCGTGTGAAAAAGCATACCCTGTTGTAAGGGTGAAAGTTCGTATATATCTTCAATATTATTTTGGTTCATGGAAAATTTCTCCTATATCACTGACCAATCTGAGCCAGCAAGTTACTCAAATTTTCTTGATTGATGTTTGCTGCCGAAAAGTCTGAAGGGGTATACTCTACTGCTTCTAGAGAGCGAGAATGGGTGATGAGAGATTTGAGGGCTTCTACAAAACTATGAGATAGTTTCTCTATAGTTTCGCGTCTATGCACATTTGTGCTGTAGCTAAATTCCAGTCTCAACTGACCTTCTTCATTAACCCATGCGGTCACGCCTAGCAAATGAGGACTAGTTCCTTTTTGGCTGTACACTGATCCAGTGGATTCTTCAGTCGGTCTGAGCAGAGAAGATTGATCAAAGCTTTTACCAAATTGACCAAGGTAGAGAAAAAATACCTCTGCTTGGGGAAGCGATCGCATTTTCTCTGTCAGTGTTGTATCCTCACTTAGGTAGCGTAGCGCTCCATGATCAATGGTTCTACTAGAAATGCAGCGAAACTGCTCTTTTACGGCTTTCAATGCCTCCCCTGGATTCTCAGCCCCCTCTAAATCCAAAAGCACAGGATAAAGAGTAGTCAGCCAACCTACTGTCCGTGATATATCCACATTATCTATACTAGTAGTTGCGTCTCGCGCATCTTCTTCGGTATTAAATAGTAGACATTTTATGCCTGTCCATTCTGTAAAAGCTTGTACAAGAGCAGTCAACAAAACTTCTTGTGTATTAGTTCGATAAACTGCTAGAACCTCTTGAAGTAATGCCTGAGTTTCTGTTTCGCTTAACGCTACTGAGACACTTTGACCTGATGCTACGGTGTTAATACCTCCAGAATAATCTCTCGGTAAGCGGGAAACCTTGTAGTAATGTTCGCTGAGGCAGGAATTTAGCCTTTTCTGCAACTCTGCGGATTGAGCGTATTCTTTTAGTCGTTCAGACCACTGTTTGAAAGAGGTTGTTTTCTGCGGCAGTTGAATGGCTTTACCAAGTCTAAGCTGTTCATAAGCAGTCTCAAGATCCTCTAGTAAGATTCGCCAAGAGCCGAAATCTACTCCCAAGTGGTGGATGATGATGAGCAAACGGCTTGACTTATTGACACCCAAATCAAAAAGCACACCCCGCACAATTGGCCCATCTGATAAATTCAAACTAGCTTGTAGTTCCGTGGCGGTTGCTTCCATCAAAGATTTTTGAACATCAGGCGAAAACGCTGATAAATCTGTATGTGTAAGATTTACCTGTTTTTCTAAGTCAGTGTTCACCTGCTGCCAGCCAGACTCAGAGGGGATAAACCGCAGGCGAAGTGCATCGTGGTGGATAAATAAATGCTGCCATGCTTGTCCCAATAAACCTGGATCGATAACTTGCATTACTTCTATAAAGAATGCCATGTTCCAGTGATGTGGTTCTGATAAATTCTGTTCAAAGAACCAGTGCTGGATAGGCGTCAGAGGAAGCGAACCAGTTACTAAGCCTTGTTCAGCCTGGACTACTTGTTTTGTACTTACCACCTCTGCCAGTTCGGCAATTGTCTGATGCTCAAACAATTGCTGAGGGGCAAGCCGATAACCTGCTTTCGCAGCTCTAGCACTAACTTGAATGCCAAGTACAGAATCTCCCCCTAACTCAAAAAAGTTATCGTCAATACCTACTTGCTCAATTCCCAACAGTTCTTGCCAGATATTGGCAATGGTTTGCTCTACCTCATTTCTAGGAGCAACATAGTCATTATCTAAATTAGGTCTTAAATAAATTGAGGCGGAACTGGATTTTTGTGCAAGTTGAGAACCTTGACTAAATTCAAGTTTAATCCATCTTTTGATACTAACTTGTAAGTCTACTGTTGATGTGACTACCTGACTAAATTCTCTCACAGATAAGGCACGTTTAAAAACCTCCAGACCTTCTTGCTTTATCATCATCGAATCCGCACCTTTGAGTGAGGTTGCTGATTCTGATAATTCTTGAGTAATCCAATCCCCATAATTGATACTCAGCCAGGGGACAAAACTTGTTTGGTTATGTTTATGTACAAAAGCATCTGTAAATATGTGCGCTGCTGGATAAGCAGCCATGCCCATTACCCCTAAAACAGATGCTAATGAGGATATGACTACACAGAAATCTAGTTCTTTTCCTTGTAAAATATTTTCTAATACAAATAATCCATAGCCAGTTGAGCTTAATTGACTTTCACACTCAGTTTTACTTATCTGTTGAATATTGCTAAATAACTTTATGCCTGCTGCATGAATGACACCATGAATTTCACCAAAGCGGTTTGATGTCTGAGTCATTACTGCTTGCATTTGTTCGAGATTCGCAACATCGGCGCGGCAAATTAGAACCTCAGCACCCAATGTTTCTAATACTTGTACTTTCTGAATTTTGCGACTGATATCATCGTTATCATCATGATTTGCTAGCCATTGCGACCAATCTTGTTTTGCCGGAAAACTGGAACGCACTGTAAGAATTAGCTTGGCATGTGCTGTTTGGGCCAGATATTCTGCCAGTACCAAGCCAATATCTCCCAAACCACCAATAATTAAGTACACTCCTTCATTCCTGATGGGAATTGTTTCTTGATTTGGCTCTTCAAGTTGTATTGGTTCAAAAGTTTGCACCCAACGATGTTTGCCACGGTAGGCAATCATATTCTCAGATGTTGTTTGAGTCAGTTCTGTTACGAGTTTCTCTATAAGTTGACTGTTTTGCGATGTTCTTGATTCAGGAATAACCACATCAATGTTACGACAGGTGATATTGGGATACTCTTGGGGAATCACTTTACAGATTCCCATGACAGTAGCCTTTTCTGGGCACAAGTTTTCGTCGCCGTTTACCTCTTGCACATTGTTGGTAACAACTGAAATTTGGATAGTATCGGTAACTTCTTGTCTTCCCAACGCTTGTGCTAAGAAAAGTAGACTATAAAAACCATTATTTTGACATTCTTCAAAGAACTGATGGGATGATTCTGGTTGTGGGTTGGGGATGAGACTCCAAAAATGGACGAAATGCCATCCGGCACGCTCCGCGAACGCATTTGGTTTAAAATCCCATATTTCCTTCAGCAAGGCATCATAGTCACTACTTGCTTGGGGATTAATCACATAAGAGCGTTGGTTCAACTCAGTAAACTGCTCTCCAACAGTCACACTAATCACATCATGCCCTTGTAATTCCAACTGTTTGACAAGTTGTAAACCGAGTCCAACAGTATCAATAAAGACTAAATAATTTAATTTTTGTGCTGATTTCGCTACTATATGTGGAGAACGTTTCCAGCAAGGAATGTAAAACCAGTCAGCAATATCCGGTTTTTTCTGTAATGCTTGCGGCGATCGCATTGCCAAATTAGCTTCCGGATTAGCATCGATCCAGTAACGCTGACGTTCAAAAGGATATGTGGGTAAGGGAAGGCGATCGCGTTGTTGATCGGCATAAAAACCAGACCAATCTACCTTTACTCCTGCCAGCCAAAGGCGACCCAATGTATTCATTAAAAAGGCGACATCTGACTGTTGCTCGTAGGAATGCCGCAGAGAGGGCAACATCACTGATTTGGTATCATCACTTTCTAGACATTGCAGTGCGAAACTGCTCAATGCCTGACCAGCACCAACCTCTAATAAAATCGGCTGATCTTTTTTCCACAACTCTTGCACCCCCGAAGCAAAGCGTACTGCTTGGCACAAATGCTTCACCCAATAACTGGGATCTGTTGCTTGGTCTGCTGTAATCCAAGTTCCCGTGACGTTGGATAAATAGGGAATTTTCGGTGGTTTGAGGCTGAATGTTTGCACTAAATTATGAAAAGTAGGTGCGATCGCCTCCATCATCACCGAATGAAAAGCATGAGAACTCTGTAAACGCTTCCCAACTAAACCTCTTTCACTCAATTGTCGTTCTACTTCCTCGATCGCATCTGTAGCACCTGCAATCACACACAACGATGAGCCGTTGATTGCAGATAGAGAAATCTTCTCATTCAAGAAGGGCTGTATTTCCTCCTCGGAAAGCCCAATTGCCAACATTGCTCCTGACGGCAACTCTTGAATCATTTGCGCTCTTTTAGCTACCAAAGTTAAAGCGTCTTCCAAAGACAAAACCTCGGCCAGACACGCTGCTACATATTCACCGATGCTGTAGCCAATCATTGCCGTCGGACGAATCCCCCACGATATCCACAACTGAGCTAAAGCGTATTCAATAACGAAGATAGCTGGTTGGGTGAGAAAAGTTTGATTCAGCTTTTGAGTAGCGACATCTGACTGTTCTGTTCCCCGACCTAACATTTTTCGCAAATCTAGCCCAGCAGAGAGAGTGCTTGATTTATTTCCATTCTCACTGTTTCTACTGGGATACAGGATATCTCGCAAATCTAGACCAAGGTGGGGTTTGAGGAGTTCACAACATTGGTCAATATAGGCGCGAAATGTTGGCTCAGTTTGGTAAAGTTCAAGAGCCATATTAACGTAGTGAGTTCCTAGTCCAGAAAACATGAAGGCAACAGGACGTTGTTGAGTTTTTTCAGTATTGGTGAGAACTCGCTTTGGCTCTTGAAGTGCGTTGATAGCATCTTGAATATCCCGACAGACAACTGTGCGCCGATAGTCGAAAGTTCTGCGCCCAACCTGCAATGTGTAAGCCACATCGGCAAGGTTTGAATCGGGATGTTCTTGGAAGTGATTAATTAGATTTGTGGTAGCCGTTTCCAGTGCTGAATCGGTTTTGGCAGATAGCATCAACAACTGCCAAGGACGAGAGGAACTAGAAGCTTCGAGAACTGGAGCTTCTTCAAGAATCAGATGGCCATTGGTTCCTCCAATTCCAAAGGAACTAACTCCTGCACGTCTAGGAGTGCCATTCGTCTCCCATTGAGAAAGTGTGGTATTGACGTAGAAAGGACTGTTAGCAAAGTCAATTTCGGGATTAGGCGAAGTAAAGTGTAAGCTGGGTGGTATTTGTTTGTGCTTGAGGGCTAAGACGGTTTTGATTAATCCCGTCACACCAGCCGCAGTGTCCAAATGCCCAATGTTGGTTTTGACGGAACCAATGGCGCAGAATCCTTTTTTCTGGGTACTAGAGCGAAAAGCTTGTGTCAGGGCAGCAATTTCAATGGGATCTCCTAAGACTGTTCCTGTACCATGAGCCTCAATGTAAGTAATAGTCTCCGGTTCTACTTCGGCTACTACTTGGGCTGTTCTAATTACTTTTGCTTGGGTATCGATGCGGGGCGCTGTGTAGCTGACTTTGAGTGAACCATCGTTATTGATGGCTGATCCTTTGATTACAGCATGAATCGTATCGCGATCGCTAAAAGCATCTTCTAATCGTTTCAATACCACAATGCCCACACCTTCACCGCCCACAGATCCCTTTGCTCTAGCATCAAAGGTACGGCAATGTCCGTCAGGAGACGCTATTCCTCCTTCTGTATACATGTATCCAGTTTTTCTGGTTGCACTGACGGCAACTCCACCAGCCAATGCCATATCACATTCACCATTGAGTAAGCTTTGGCTTGCCAAATGGACAGCAACTAATGAAGTTGAGCAGGCAGTTTGCACGGCATAACTGGGCCCTTCTAAGTTGAGTTTGTAAGAAACACGCGTGGTTAAATAGTCTTTATTTGCTGCTATTGTGAGTTGTTGAGGATCGATAGAATTTATGATATTTTGATTTAGATAAATATTAAGTAAGTAGCTGCTCAGACTAGAGCCAGCGTAAACACCAACAACGCCTTTATAAGTTTGTGAATCGTATCCAGCACTTTCCAGCGCTGACCAAGCACACTCTAGAAAAATTCTGTGTTGCGGATCGGTAATTTCTGCTTCTCTGGGATTAAAGCCAAAGAATGAAGCATCAAATAATTCTGCGTCTTCTAATATAGCGTGTGCTTTTACATAGTTTGGGTCATTTAATATCAATGAACTTATACCTGATGACAATAATTCTTCATCACTGAAAAAAGAGATTGATTCTACTCCATTTTGAATATTTCTCCATAATTCATCAACATTTTTGGCTCCAGGAAAACGCCCTGTTAAGCCGATAATTGCTATTTCTGAACCATTTGTAGAACTAGGCACTGTCGAAATAATCATAATTTCGTTTAACCCTTAATTTTCTTCAATAAATTTAATTTTTTGAAGACGTTTTTTGTCTATCTTTACCAAACCATCTTTTATTTGAGAATATTTATCAAGTAAAAAGTTAATTTTTGACTTTAACCTGATTAAAATCATCAGCTAAATATATGATATTGCCATCCTATGAAAGCTTCTCTTTCTCTTCGAGATGCTAGGCGTTCGCGGAACGCTTCCGCAGAGAAGGCGGTTCATTAATGCTAATACTAGTGATTTACTGGAGCTAAGTGATCGTTTTTATTGCAATTAATTTTAATTAGCTTACATTATATTAACGATAATTACTAGCATTAGCAACAGAACAGCCATCGTGATTAAATATGAAAAAATCGATATTTATCAGTGTTACTTATAAGAAGCTATTTTTATCGAACTTATGCCCTATACAAACGAATAATCTTCTGGGTAACGTAAATAGGTCGTTTCAGTCCTTTACAATCCAAAATTTATCGCAACATTTTAGCCTTAGCCTTGCCACGCTACTACAAATACTTAGATTTTTTCAGAAATCAAATATGATTCCTATATGAATGATGTGTTTAGGCAGAAAAAACTCTCTGACCTTCGCTGGCGAGTTTCCCGCCGCTTTCAATGAATTCAAGGTGTGTTGACTAGATATTTAAATAAGTCATCGATTACTGCATTCATTGCTAAAATATCAAAACCGCCCCAGTTTCCCCCATCTACAAAATAAACCTGATTTTTTTGAACTACCTTGAGTTGTCGCCACAAAGGTTTTTGTTGGAGTTTCTCTAAAAACTCATTAGCGCCCTTCTCTCCCCGAACTAAAAAGAAGAGAACATCAGCATCAATATTAGACAACTGTTCTTCAGAAATAGAGTTTGTATAGTAAAAATCTCCCCTTTGTCCTGATGGGCGTTGTAATCCAATATCCTTTATAACTGTACTAGCAGGATACCTCTCTCCATAGGGTACTATTTTAGTATCCTGATAGATACCAACAACTGATACTTGAAGTTTATGGCGGCGATCGCCCAAAGCCTCCTTGAGTTTTTCAATTCGCTGATAATATTTGCTCATCAACCGCTTGCCAGCCTCTTCCCGATCCAGCACATTGACAAGTTCTGTAAATTGTTGTTTCCAAGGAGGTGGTGGAGCAGGAAACTTCATGATGACAGTAGGCGCAATATAAGATAGCTGCTGATAGATATTCTGCAATCGAGAGTTAGCCAAAATTAGATCGGGTTTAAATAGCAAAATCTTTTCTAAATTTGGCTCAGTCATGTTGCCAACAGATTTAACTCCATCTGCCTGTTCTCGAAGATATTCTGGAAGAGGTTCACTTGTAATGTATGTCGATGCAAATGGTTTGATATCCAATGCCAGGGTATTACCCAAAATCGTTGTCCATAAAGTTATAACTCGTTGAGGGTTGAGAGGAATACACGTTTCTCCCATCTCATGTTGCACCTTTCGACAATTTTCTGTTGGCTGTTTTGAGCTTGTAACACTGTGCTTAATATTTAAACTACAAGCCGAGGCGAGTGTAAAAGTTAAAACTCCCAATACTAATAAATAAGTAAGCTGACGTAAAGGTATTTTCATGAACGCCTACTTCACACAATAGAAAAAGTGAATGAGCTACGTTTCCATCCCTCAGGATGAAGCGTAGGATATCAGGCAATACAGTTCAGTTAAGCAATTTTTTCCTTCTCTTTCCTCTCTCTGTGTCCTCTGCGCCTCTGTGGTAGGTAGCCTGCGGCAAGCCGCTCCGCGTCTACGTAAAAAAAAACGACTTTTACAAAGAGTGGCTAGCTTTAACTGAACCGTATTGGGATATCAGGGGGTTTGCTCAAAACTGCCAGGAAATTGTGCCCTGTATTGTCAAGGGATCGCCAGGTATAATCCGATTTACGTTTTGTGCAGAAACAAAATAATCAGTGTCGAACAAATTCTTGATATTGATCGCAGCTCGGTAATTGTCCCGCTTGTAATAAATAGCGGCATCTGCGCGTACATAACTAGGTAACTCAACCGTGTTGTTTAAGTCGGCTTGCCGATCTCCGTAGTAAAAGGCTCCTAAACCGAAGCCTAATCCTTTTAAACTGCCAGATTGAATTTCGTAAGTTGTCCATAGATTGAGCGCATGTCTTGGCACATTATTCAGTTGATTACCTACTGGAAAATTGTTATCTTCTGAGATTATTGCATCAGTGTAAGCATAGCCAGCAATGACATTCCACCCTGGCGAGATTTCGCCAGAAATATCAAACTCAATCCCACGACTGCGCTGTTCCCCAACTTGAATAGTTCGTTGTGGATTATTTGGATCTGCGGTTGAGAGATTGGTGCGAGTCAAATCATAAAATGCCAAGGTTGTAGATAATCGATCAGTCAAATCTGCTTTAACCCCTATTTCATACTGCGTTCCTCGCTCCGGTTCAGGTAAGGCGGCACCGAATACAGATGTCGCCTGATTGAATGAACGGCTATAGCTGGCGTAGAGTGAGATCGGTTTAATGGGCTGGTAAACAATGCCAACACGAGGGCTAAAAGCTTCTGTTTGCTTAAAGTCGCTTGTCTGGTTCAATAAATCCTGAAACTCTTGATTGGCAATATCAAAGCGTCCACCCAAAAGTACTTTGAGGTTTTCTGCTAGGGTAATTTGATCCTGAAGGTAAAAGCCTAATTGTTGCGCCGTATTTTTGATATCAAAATCTGGAACATAAGCTTCTGTAAAAGTTCCATACACAGGATTGAAAACATCGATAGGAGTAGTATCACTGTAAAAAGATTTGGAATTGGTATCAGTTTTACTCAGGTTGAATCCAGCGACTAGCTCATGCTTAATACTACCTGTTGTCAACTTACCGACCACATAATTGTCTAGATTATAAGCATTTTCATCGTAGTCAAAATCCTCAATGCCTCTTTCCAATGTACGCAAATCATCTTGTAATCCGAAAGGAAACACAATATTTCGTTTTAGGCGAAACAAATAAGTCTGAAAAACGCTCCGCACTTGCCAGTTCTCACTAAAGCGATGTTCAAAATTATAGCCAATCCGATATGCACCATTAGAGGTGTCATTAAGATTAGGCTCACTCACAAAAAGATTACGAGGAATTTTGCCATTGGGGTTAGGAAGTATACTTCCCTGTGCGGGTATCCCAAAATCATACGGTCCCTCTGCGAGCGAATAGCTTGCTTCTAGAGTCAGCTTTGTTCTGTCACTAATTTGCCAGCTTAAAGTAGGTGCAATTAGATATTGTTGTTGGTCATAGAAATCAATAAAGCTTTCGTTTGTTCCAGCAGAAGCATTCAGGCGATACAGCACCGTTTTACTGTCATTCAACGAACCAGATAAATCAATTGCACCGCTATAGGAATTGTAGCTACCAACAGAAGTTTCCACGGAGTAGAAAGGATCGCGCAATGGTTGCTTAGTTACTAAATTGACCTTGCCACCGAGTCCACCTTGACCGAATAGAACCGAAGCGGGGCCTTTGAGGACTTCAACCCGCTCAATATTTGAGCCAAACCCGACACTGCTGATTGAACGGTCTTGTATCCCATTGAGTAGAGTGTCTGAAAAAGCATCAAAGCCCCTAATTTTGATGACATTGAGAGGATCGCGAGGACTTCGACTTCCTACCACTACACCCGGCGCATTTTTTAACACGTCTGTTAGGCGAGTTGCTTGCTGGTCTTTAATAACCTGTTGTGGTATGACCTGAATCGACTGGGGAATATCACGCAACGGTGTGTCGGTTCTCGTAGCAGATGAGGTATCGGGAACGCGATATCCATCTTGTTCACCCGTCACCACCAACTCAATCGGTTCATCCTGCTGTGCTGTAGGTTCCTCCGGTTTTGTCTCAGTTGTCGGCTTCTCTGGTGGCTGCATCGCAGTTGCAGCAGATACTACCCCAAAAACCAAACCTGCATCATCATCAAATAACTCAACCGTTGGTAATGCTGCTTCACCTATCACTGTCACCCGGATAGTATTTGCATCGAGATTTATAACTGTTATCTCAGTAATTTCTGCAAGCGGTTTTTCTGAACGAAATGTAAAAGCATCACCATTAGGTAAACGCAGCTGTGAGTTAGGTATATCAGCAATAAAGTTATTCCCAGTACTCCGATTTGTGATTTGCAGTTGCGCCCCAATGGAAGTCTGTAAAATCACCTCTACACCTTTTTCAGTGGGAGTAGCTTTAACTCCCGTAATCTGCACAATTTCTGATGAGGGTGCTGGCGACTGCACTAGCATTTGGGCGCTAGTCTGGGGATGCTCTATCTCACTAATCTGGCGAATCTCTCTAATTGGCTTGGAATTGCGTAGTACCGATGCGACAGACTTACTTTCTACCTCTTGCTTGGGTATTTCTTGAGCAGTGGCGCTCATTACACCCCAAAACGAAACAGAACTTGCTACTAAGAAAATTTTCGATAACTGCTTTGGCTTCATTTACTACTCCACACACCCATCACCATCATCTGACTGAAAATAACGTCAATAATTCAGCTATTTGCTGCCTTATTGAGATAAATTACTATCAAATTGAAACAGATATTACATCTAATCGATAATTAATTGCAAGTATTTATCAGCTTTTCTTCACAAAGAGTGTTGATAAAACAATCTCTGAATATCACGATTGTTTAGATATAGCGGTTCTCAATTGCGTAAAATACAGACCTAACCCCCAGCCCCTTCCCTCGCAGGGAAGGGCAGTGAGCATCAAAGCCTTTCTCCTAAAAGGAGAGAGGTCAAAATGTATTGCATCCAAACGAGGAGCGCTATATTTTTACTCGTCAATATAGATTTGTGAATTTCAGATGATGAGCAGTTTGTCAATAGGTTGGAAACATAAAAATTTTCTTTTGGCAGATGAATTTCAGGAAAGCGTGAGTTCGACGAACCTCTTCCTGCCTTGAACTAAAGTTCAATTCTGTCCCTCTCTGAGTCGGCTACGGTGTACAAACAAGTCGAATTACCCCCCTTAATCCCCCCTTGGAAAGGTGGGACAAAATAAATCTAGTTCCCTCTCCTTTATAAGGGCAGGGTTAGGGTGGGGTAAAACCAGAGTTCAAACCCAAATTCCAAGCTATTTCAGACTTGTGTATACACCGTAGCTCTGAGTCGGAGAGGGACGGTTTTGCGTAATAAAACCAAGGAGAGGTTTTTTGATTGAGTTAATTCGGACACTACATGATCTGTCGAATTCACGTCATTAAAAGGTGATAATTCTAGTTTGGGTAAAGGTTTTCGGATGCTTTTGACTAGGCCATTCGATTTATCCTTAAATATTTTCAATAGATTTCATTTTTTGAAGACGCTTTTTCTGTTGAGCTTTACCAGCTTCAATTTTTTCACTGACAATATCTGTTACACGAAAAAATGGGGTTCCATTTTGGACTTGATTAAAATAATCTACTAAAGAGCTTATAGTCGGATATCTAAATAAGTCGAGAACAGATAAATCGCTCTTAAATATTTCACGTAACTTGCTATGAACCTGAATTAAAAGTACTGAATGACCACCAAGTTCAAAGAAGTTATCATCAATTCCTACCTTCTCAACATTAAGTATTTCTTGCCAAATATTAGCAATACTTTTTTCTACCTTGGTTTGGGGTGGCTGATAAACTGCTTCCAAATCAGGACGTGCTGTATCAGGTATAGGTAGCTTTTTACGGTCAAGTTTACCGTTAGGTGTGAGCGGTAGTGCCTCCAATGTGACAAAAGTCCCTGGTATCATGTAGCTTGGCAACTTTGACTCCAAAAAGCTTCGCAGTTGATTAATTGCCAGTGTTTGCTCTGAATGTGGGACTATATAGGCGACTATTCGCTGAGAATCGACTGAATCTTGTTGTACTGTAACTACGGTTTCTCGGACTGTGGCATGTTGACTGATGAAAGCCTCAATTTCTAAGAGTTCAATGCGTAAACCACGAACTTTCACCTGGTGGTCGATACGACCAATATACTCAATCTCTCCATTGGGCAGATAGCGGGCTAAATCTCCTGTTTTGTACAAGCGTTCGGAATTTGAGAATTGATCTTCTTTCCCTTCTCTGCCTCTTTGGAAGGGATTGGGGATAAATTTTTCAGCAGTCAGGTCGGGACGGTTTAAGTAACCTCTAGCTATTCCTACACCACCAATATAAAGTTCACCCGTTACACCTACAGGAACAGGGTTTAGATATTTATCAAGTAAATAAATATGGATGTTTGCAATTGGGCGACCGATGGGAATTGTCTTTTGGTTGGTAATACTATTTTTGCATTGCCAAAAAGTGACATCTACGGCTGCTTCTGTTGGTCCATAAAGATTATGCAGTTGGGCATCAAGTCGATTAAAAAAGTGTTGTTGAAGTTGAACAGATAATGCTTCACCACTTACCATCACTCGTCTGAGACTCTGACAATTTTCCAATCCTTTTGCTTCTAGAAACACTTGCAGCATCGAAGGTACAAAATGTAAGGTGGTAATTTGCTGCTGGAAAATCAAGTTGACTAAGTAGTTGGTGTCTCGATGTCCCTCTGGTTGGGCGACTACTAAACGCGCACCTGTGATTAATGGCCAGAAAAATTCCCAGACTGAGACATCGAAGCTGAATGGTGTTTTCTGTAAAATGCGATCGCTTGCTGTTAATTGGTATGTGGATTGCATCCATAGTAGGCGATTGCAGATTCCCCTGTGACTATTCATCGCCCCCTTGGGTTGACCTGTAGAGCCGGAGGTGTAGATGACGTAGGCTAAGTTATCTAAGCTGAGATTATAAACTGGATTTTCTCTACTGTGTTGGCTGATGATTTCCCAGTTGCTATCTAAGCAAACTACTTTAGCTGTGTGAGTTGGTAGACTTTCTACTAGCTGCTGTTGTGTTAACAACACCTTTGGTTGAGAGTCTTGTAACATGAAAGCTTTGCGTTCTTGGGGGTAGCTTGGATCTAACGGTATGTATGCGCCACCTGCTTTTAAGATGGCTAAGAGTCCGATGACCATTGAGAGCGATCGCTCTACACAAATTCCCACTAGTACTTCTGATTTTACTCCCAAAGTGCGTAGGTAGTGGGCAAGTTGGTTGGCTCTCTTGTTGAGTTCAGAATAGGTCAACTGCTCATTTTCAAATAATACTGCGATCGCGTCTGGTGTTTCCTCTACCTGAGACTCAAACAACTCGTGGATGCTTTTTTCTTGCGGATATTCAGTTTGTGTATTATTCCATTCCACTAATAACTGGTGTTTTTCAGGTTCTCTTAACAGTGGTAACTCCGAAAGCCTCCCTTGGGGATTTGCCACAATACCTTGAAGCAAGGACTGTAAATGTCCTGCCATCCGGCTGATAGTGCTTTCTTCAAATAAATCGGTACTATACTCCAGAGTGGCAAATAGTCCCTGTGCTGTTTCTGCCATCTCTAGGGTCAAATCAAATTTGGCACTACCACTCTCAATTACCAGAGTACTTAAAGTCATACCAGGCAACTTTAAATCTGACATTGGTGCATTCTGAAGCACAAACATCACTTGAAATAGTGGTGCGTGGCTCAAGTCTCGCTGTGGTTGTAGTTCTTCTACCAACAGTTCAAAAGGCAAATCTTGATGTACGTAGGCTCCTAATGCCACTTTTCGGACACGAGTTAGTAATTCTTCAAAGCTAGGATTACCTGCTAAATTAGTTCGCAGTACCAAAGTATTGACAAAAAGTCCAATTAACCCCTCTACTTCTGCCCGATTGCGGTTAGCGATGGGTGAACCAACCACAATATCTTCACTGCTGGTGTAGCGCCATAATAGAGTCTGGAAAGCTGCGAGCAAGGTCATAAATAAAGTGGCTCCTTGCTGCTGGCTGAGTTTATTCAAGGCTACGGATAACTCATTAGATAGCTCAAATGAATAGGTTGCACCCCGGAAGGTCTGAACGGGGGGACGTGGGTGGTCTGTGGGTAACTCTAGTATTCTGGGTGCCCCCTGTAACTGCTGAACCCAGTAGGATAGCTGGGATTGTAGCGCCTCTTTTTGTAACCATTGTCGTTGCCAAGCTGCAAAGTCTACATAGTTAACAGGTAGTTCAGCTAAGGGTGTACCCCAGAGGGGAAGCAAGCTACGCGTAGCGTCTGTCTGCGACACGCTGCGCGAACGCAGAGAAAGTTGTTCATCACAAAAGGCTTGATAAAGTGCTACCAACTCACGCACCAGCACACCTATCGACCAACCGTCAGAAACAATGTGGTGCATCGTGAATAACACTACATGCTCTTGTTCACTTAGCCGTAGTAATTTCACCCGCAGCAGGAGGTCGCTTTTTAGGTCAAAGGGTTGTTGTGCTTCTGCTAATGCTTGTTGTCTGACTTGAGCTTCTTGTTGATTTGCAGGTAATTCACTGATGTCAAATACGGGCAAAGGTAGTGATGTTACCGATGAGATGATTGCTACAGGTTGCCCTTTGATTGTCTGAAAGTTAGCTCGCAAGGCTTCATGACGGCGGAGAATTTCGTTGAAACTTTGTTGTAGTGCTTTGATGTTCAATTGCCCTTGTAGCCGAACAGCAGCAGGAATATTGTAAAAGGAACTGTTTGGATCTAGCTTGGCAAGGAACCATAACCGCTGCTGGGCAAAAGACAGGGGTAACTCTTGCGATCGCGAAATTCGCTCAATATCTGGTGTATCAATTCCTAAGCCTATCTTGGTGGCTTTTTCAATGTCTTTAGCCAGCCCCGCTATTGTTGGTTTTTCAAATACGCAATGTAAAGGAAGCTCTACCTGAAAAACCTGTCGGATCTGGGAAATCAGACGGGTTGCTAATAGGGAGTGTCCACCCACTTCAAAGAAGTTATCATCAATGCTAATTTTCTCAATACCAAGTACCCGAAGCCAAATACTAACTAGCATCTCCTCAATTGGTGTGGAAGGAGGTACAAAAGATGATTCAGGTACTAGCTGTGTCAGACCAAGCACGGGCAATGCTTTACGGTCAACCTTACCATTAGGAGTCAGAGGGAGTTGATCTAGGATCACAAAAGCTGCTGGAACCATGTAGTTTGGTAACTTTGACTCCAGGAAGTTACGCAATTGAGAAATGGTCAGTGTTTCTTCTGCGTGTAGGACTATGTATGCGACTATTCGTTGAGCATCTGCGACAACTACAGTTTCTCGCACTGCTGGGTGTTGACTAATAGATGCTTCAATTTCAGAAAGTTCGATGCGGAAGCCACGAATCTTCACCTGGTAGTCAATCCGACCAATATACTCAATCTCTCCATTGGCTAAATAGCGGGCTAAATCGCCTGTTTTGTACAGACGTTCCGAATTTAAGGATTGGTCTTCTTTCCCTCCCCTGCTCCCCTGCTCCCCTGCTCCCCTGCCTCTTTGGAAGGGGTTAGGGATAAATTTCTCAGCAGTCAATTGCGGGCGGTTTAAATAGCCCCGACCTACTCCCACACCACCGATATATAATTCCCCTGTGACACCTACAGGCACAGGGTTAAGATGCTTATCCAGCAGATAAATCTGGATATTATCGATTGGGCGACCAATAGGAACTATCTTTTGCTGGCTGATATTATTCTCTTCGAGACTGCTTTGTTGCCTACACGCCCAAAAGCTGACATCAATGGCGGCTTCCGTGGGTCCATAGAGATTGTGCAGTTGGGCATCAAGTCGATTGAAGAAGCGTTGTTGAAGTTGAAGAGGTAAGGCTTCGCCACTGACTATCACCCGCTTGAGACACTGACAATTTTCCAATCCTTTTGCTTCTAGGAACACTTGCAGCATCGATGGTACAAAATGGATGGTGGATATTTGTTGTTCTCTAATTACATTCACTAAATAGTTTGGATTTCGATGTCCCTCTGGTTGGGCGACTACTAAACGCGCACCTGTAATTAATGGCCAGAAAAATTCCCAGACTGAGACATCAAAGCTGAATGGTGTTTTCTGTAAAATGCGATCGCTTGCTGTTAATTGGTATGTGGATTGCATCCATAGTAGGCGATTGCAGATTCCCCTATGACTATTCATCGCCCCCTTGGGTTGACCTGTAGAGCCGGAGGTGTAGATGACGTAGGCTAAGTTATCTAAGCTGAGATTATAAACTGGATTTTCTCTACTGTGTTGGCTGATGATTTCCCAGTTGCTATCTAAGCAAACTACTTTAGCTGTGTGAGTTGGTAGACTTTCTACTAGCTGCTGTTGTGTTAACAACACCTTTGGTTGAGAGTCTTGTAACATGAAAGCTTTGCGTTCTTGGGGGTAGCTTGGATCTAACGGTATGTATGCGCCACCTGCTTTTAAGATGGCTAAGAGTCCGATGACCATTGAGAGCGATCGCTCTACACAAATTCCCACTAGTACTTCTGATTCTACTCCCAAAGTGCGTAGGTAGTGGGCAAGTTGGTTGGCTCTCTTGTTGAGTTCAGAATAAGTCAACTGCTCATTTTCAAATACTACTGCGATCGCGTCTGGTGTTTCCTCTACCTGAGACTCAAACAACTCGTGGATGCTTTTTTCTTGCGGATATTCAGTTTGTGTATTATTCCACTCTGCTAATTGCTGTTGTTCTGCTGAGGTTAACAGTGATAATTGTTCTAAGCGCTGATAGGGATTAGCAACCATGCCTTCTAGGAGTGTTTGCAGGTGTCCTAACATCTGGTTGATGCTGAAAACATCAAAGTGATCGTTCTCTTGATAGGCAATCTTAAATAATAACTCTCTGCCTGGAATAATACTTAGAGTTATCGGATAATTAGTCTTTTCAAATACGTGTATATTTTTAATTTGGAAGTTTAAATCCGGCTGTGCCAATGTTTCATCTAGAGGGTAATTTTCAAATATCACAATACTGTCAAACAAGGACAGATTCGCTGGAACCTCGCTCCACTTCTGCATATCAACTAACGGCGCGTACTCATACTGACGGGCCTCAACTTGTTGAGCGAACAGTTGTTGCAGCCAAGGGAGCAATTCTTGCTTGGGACTGACTTGCACCCTGACTGGCAAAGTGTTGATAAATAGCCCGATCATAGATTCTGCATTGACTAAGGCAGGAGGACGACCAGAAACCGTAGCTCCAAAAAGTATATCTTCTTCACCACTGTAACGGCTCAGTAGCAGTGACCAAGCTGCCTGCACTAAGGTATTAAGGGTGAGTTGATACTGTTTGACAAAGGAATTAAGAGCAGCAGTTGTCGTAGGAGACAATTTCAATTCTTGTTCCTTGTAATCCTGTTGTTGCTCGGTTTGGTATCCAATTGAACTAATCCCCAGTTGAGTGGGAGATGTTAAACCTGAAAGTGTCTTTCGCCAAAAAGCTTCGGCTTGAGAAATATCCTGTTGTTGCAACCAAGCAATGTAATCCCGATAAGGACGGGGTACAGCTAAGTAAAGATTTTCGCCTTTGCAAAAAGCTCTGTAGTAAGCAATAACTTCCTTATAGACGTTAGGCCCGGACCATCCGTCAAGTAACAGATGGTGATGACTCCAACAGAAATGATAAACTTCTTCTGCCAAGCGAATTAGTGTGAAGCGCATCAGTGGGGCTTGGGAAAGTAAGAAACCATGTTGGCGCTCTGCTTGCAAAAGGGTTTTTAACCGTTGTTGTTGCTCAGTTGGAGATATTTCCCGCCAATCTAGCTGTTCCCAGGGGAATTTGACCTCCCGACAGACGATCTGAAGAGGTTTTTCTAAGTTTTCCCATACATAGGCGGTTCTTAACACGGGATGACGTTTTATGACTTGCTGCCAAGCTTGACTAAAAGCAATAACGTTTAATGCTCCATGCAACTCAAACCACATCTGTTCTACGTAAACACCAGAATTGGGAGCATAAATACTGTGGAATAGCATCCCCTGTTGCATGGGAGATAAAGGATAAGCATCTTCAATATTTTTTAAGCTCATCTTGTTTCTCTCCCTTAAAATGAAATTTGTTGTAAAGCTAAATCGAGTTCTGCTTGGTTTAACTGCACCAAAGGAAAGTCAGAAGGCGTAAAACCAACTCCTTGTGGTGATTGACAATGGGCAATTATCGAGCGCAACGCCTCGATAAATCCCTGTGCGAGAGTTTCCACTGTGGATTGTTTGTGCAGGTTTTGACTGTAACGCCACTGCAATTTCAGCTGATCTGAAATAATACTGCTGTCAATTTCCAGCAAGTGCGAGCGATGATGGCGATCGCTTTGGTTGTTACCATCAGATTCACTAGCAAATTTAAACATTGAAGATGTATTTAATACTTGGTCTAGCTGACCCAGGTAATTAAAAATCACTTCTGGTTTGGGTAAAGAACATAATCCCCTGCTTATTCCCGGATCTTCATTGAGGTAGTACAGCACTCCGTAGCCGATACCCCGATTTGGTATCCGCCGCAGTTGCTCTTTTACCATCTTTAAGGCTTCTCCAGGGTCGTTGGTCTTTTCTACACTCAAGACAATAGGAAATATACTGGTAAACCAACCGATTGTCCGCGAGATGTCTGCATCTGTTAATATTTCTTCCCTGCCATGTCCTTCCAAGTCCAATAAGAGGGTGGTTTGTCCAGTCCATTTGGCAAATGCCTCTATGAGTGCTACAAGTAACACATCATTTATTTGAGTCCGGTAAGCAGCTGGTACATCTTGCAACAAGGCTTGGGTTTCTTCTGCACTCAAGCCGATGGTGACATTACCAACAGAACTAATTGTATTATCTCCACCTGGATAATCTACAGGTAGGCAGGAACGGGGTTGAAGCAGTATTTCCAACCAATAATCCATTTCCGCTTGTGCTGCTGCTGATTGAGCATATTGTTGCAGTTGGTCAGCCCATTGTTTGAAAGAAGTGGTTTTTGGCGGTAATTTGATTGTTTCACCCTGACTTAGCTGTGCATAAGCTGTCTGCAAGTCTTCCAATAAAATCCGCCAAGAGACTCCATCTACAACCAAGTGATGAATCACAATAAACAGGCGGCTGTGCTGATTGACACCAAGATTAAATAAAGCAACTCGCAGCAATTGTCCAGAAAATAGGTTAAGGCTGGCTTGGAGTTCACTGCAAGTCGCAGTAATGGCGGCACTTTGGCTTTCTGGAGGTAATGTAGATAAATCGATAACTGTAATTGGCGCTACCTGCTCAAATTCGGCAATCTTTGCTTGCCATTTTGATGATTGTTGGATAAATTGCGATCGCAAAATGTCGTGGTGTTGTAGCAAATAATGTATTACTTGCTCCAGAATTACTGGATTGAGTGCTTGCTGTACCTCTAGTAGAACAGCCTGATTGTAATGATCATAATTGGAAAAATTTTCCTCAAAAAACCAGCGCTGGATGGGTGTTAAGGGGAATGAGCCAGTTACCAAACCTTGTTCGGCTGACATTGAGATGTTGGTGCTAGCAACTGTTGCTAGTTCGGCAATGGTTTGGTGCTGGAACAATTGTTTGGGTGTGAGATGTAGTCCTGCAAGGTTCGCTTTGGATATGACTTGAAAACTGAGGATAGAATCTCCACCCAGTTCAAAGAATTTGTCATTTATACCTACCTTTTCTAAGCCAAGGACTTGCGCCCAAATCGCGGACAATTGTTTTTCAACGGTCGTTTGAGGTGCAATATAGGTTTCTTCAAATTCTGGGCGTATTCGGTCAGGCTCCGGCAATGACTTACGGTCAACCTTACCATTAGGAGTAAGAGGGAGTTGATCTAGGATCACAAAAGCTGCTGGAACCATATAGTTTGGTAACTTTGACTCCAGGAAGTTACGCAATTGAGAAATGGTCAGTGTTTCTTCTGCGTGTAGGACTATGTATGCGACTATTCGTTGAGCATCTGCGACAACTACAGTTTCTCGCACTGCTGGGTGTTGACTAATAGATGCTTCAATTTCAGAAAGTTCGATGCGGAAGCCACGAATCTTCACCTGGTAGTCAATCCGACCAATATACTCAATCTCTCCATTGGCTAAATAGCGGGCTAAATCGCCTGTTTTGTACAGACGTTCCGAATTTAAGGATTGGTCTTCTTTCCCTCCACCGCCTGCTTGGAAGGGGTTAGGGATAAATTTCTCAGCAGTCAATTGCGGGCGGTTTAAATAGCCCCGACCTACTCCCACACCACCGATATATAATTCCCCTGTGACACCTACAGGCACAGGGTTAAGATGCTTATCCAGCAGATAAATCTGGATATTATCGATTGGGCGACCAATAGGAACTATCTTTTGCTGGCTGATATTATTCTCTTCGAGACTGCTTTGTTGCCTACACGCCCAAAAGCTGACATCAATGGCGGCTTCCGTGGGTCCATAGAGATTGTGCAGTTGGGCATCAAGTCGATTGAAGAAGCGTTGTTGAAGTTGAAGAGGTAAGGCTTCGCCACTGACTATCACCCGCTTGAGACACTGACAATTTTCCAATCCTTTTGCTTCTAGGAACACTTGCAGCATCGATGGTACAAAATGGATGGTGGATATTTGTTGTTCTCTAATTACATTCACTAAATAGTTTGGATTTCGATGTCCCTCTGGTTGGGCGACTACTAAACGCGCACCTGTAATTAATGGCCAGAAAAATTCCCAGACTGAGACATCAAAGCTGAATGGTGTTTTCTGTAAAATGCGATCGCTTGCTGTTAATTGGTATGTGGATTGCATCCATAGTAGGCGATTGCAGATTCCCCTATGACTATTCATCGCCCCCTTGGGTTGACCTGTAGAGCCGGAGGTGTAGATGACGTAGGCTAAGTTATCTAAGCTGAGATTATAAACTGGATTTTCTCTACTGTGTTGGCTGATGATTTCCCAGTTGCTATCTAAGCAAACTACTTTAGCTGTGTGAGTTGGTAGACTTTCTACTAGCTGCTGTTGTGTTAACAACACCTTTGGTTGAGAGTCTTGTAACATGAAAGCTTTGCGTTCTTGGGGGTAGCTTGGATCTAACGGTATGTATGCGCCACCTGCTTTTAAGATGGCTAAGAGTCCGATGACCATTGAGAGCGATCGCTCTACACAAATTCCCACTAGTACTTCTGATTCTACTCCCAAAGTGCGTAGGTAGTGGGCAAGTTGGTTGGCTCTCTTGTTGAGTTCCCGATAGGTAAGTTGTTCTTCCTCAAAAACCACCGCTACGTCGTTCGGCGTTCTTTCCACCTGGGCTTCAAACAATTCATGGATGCATTTATCCTCAGAGTAATTGGTAGTGGTATGATTCCACTTAACTAACAAAGTCTGCTGCTCTGCAATTGTCAACAATGGCAAATCTGATAAGCGCTGATCTGGATTGGTAACAATACCTTCTAGCAAATTAGTAAAATGCCCGATCATCTGGTTAATAGTGGCAGCATCAAACAGGTCGGTATTATACTCCCAAAACCCCCAAAGTTCTGACTTGGCGTCCACCACAGACAGCGTTAAATCAAATTTCGCTGTTCCAGTATGGTTGTGAAGCCATTTGAGAGTCAGATCAGGTAGTTTCAAATCTTTTTTGCTATCTTCCTGCAAAACAAACATGACTTGAAACAAGGGTGTATGACTGAGATTTCGCTCAGGATGCAGTTCTCCCACTACTCGCTCGAAAGGTATATCAGTATGAGCATAAGCACCCATGCATACTTCGCGCACTCGACCAAGTAATTCTATAAAAGTTGGGTTCCCAGAAAGGTCAGTACGCAGTACAAGGGTGTTGACAAAAAAACCAATTAATCCTTGAATATCAGGATGGTTGCGGTTAGCTATTGGGGAGCCAATGCAAATGTCTTCTTGGTTTGTATAGCGGTATAGTTGTGCCTGAAATGCCGTTAATAGGGTCATAAACAGGGTGACACCTTGCTGGTTGCTTAAAGACTTAAGCATACTAGTCAAGGGTGCTGATAGCTGAAAAGATGCGATCGCTCCTCTGAAGCTTTGTACTGGCGATCGAGGACGTTCTGTAGGAAGGGGCAAAGTGCTTGGAACATTTGCAAGTTGCTGCTTCCAATAGGAAAGTTGAGTTTTTTCTCGCTCACCTTGCAGCCACTCACGCTGCCAAATAGAAAAGTCTACATACTGGATGGGCAGTTCTGAGAGTGGGGAGGGTTTTCCGGCAGAAAAAGCTGCGTATAATGCTGTTAATTCCTGGGTAAAAATTTGTACTGACCAGCCATCACAAACAATATGGTGGATGGCGAATACAAGTACATATTCCTCTTCGCTTGTCTGCAATAACGCCCCTCGCAGTAAAGGGCCGGATGCTAAGTCAAAGGGTTTTTTGACTATCTCAGTAGTCAGTCTTTCAACTTCAGATGATTGCAATACTGTTGGTAGTTCGCTCAAGTTCACCACTGGTAGGGCTACAGTGAAAGTGGAATTAATCACTTGAACTGGTTGCCCCTCCCATAACTCAAAGGTGGTACGCAGAGATTCATGCCGTCTGACAATCTCATTGATACTCTCCCTTAGTGCTACCAAATTCAACATACCCTTTAGGTGTATATCTACTATTTCGTTATAAGTAGAACTTTCGGGTTCTAGCTGCTGGAAAAGCCATAAACGTTGTTGGGCAAAGGAGAGAGGAACAGGATTCTGTTCAGAATGTTGAGGAATAAGTATTTGTGGAGTATTAGATTCACCCCGTAAACGCTTTTCTAAAATCGCTTGTTTAGCTGGTGAAAGCTGAGAACGTCGTTTAGATATATCATCTTTTTTGATATTCATAAGATTTAAATTAAAAATAACTGATTTAATCGATTGCCTGAAATTTCACATATAAAGGTACTGGTTGAATTCGAGTTAAATCGTTTTCAAAAATTACTAAATCATCACTCTTTTCAATTTCCTTAAAATTTGCAAATTTATAAGCAATGTACATCATCCGATTGCGATTATTTGGCACAAACTCTGCAAGAAGGCGGACATTATTGCTTTGTGCCAGATTCATAACATAATTCAACATGATTGTGCCGACTCCCCTAGACATGACGCGACAAGACATCAATAAGAGTTTTATTGTCCATAGGTTTGTTTGGCGCTCGATCAGAACTAGTCCTATTTGACCATAGCTTCCATACTTATCTTCTAGACTTGCAATTAGCAGTTTGTGGTTTTCCGACTGACAAAAATGACTTAGTTCGTCATAAGAGTAGGTATAACCAGTTGTGTTTAATTGATTAGTTCGGAGAGTTAATTCTTCTGCTCGCTGCAAATCCTCTTTTTTTGCAGAGGATATAGTAAAATTCATATTGAGAGTGGCTAAGAATTCCTCTGTTGTTCCCACGAAGTCTTTTTCTGCTTGCTGACGATTGATATCACTAATATACATCAACCTTCTCATGCTAGAATCTTCCGTAATAAAACGGGGATTCATTACTGGCATATTTAAAATATGCGCTATTTTATCTGCATTGATACAAAGAATCTCTGGCAAAGAAAACTTGACTTCTTCTAGCTCAAATCTCTGATCGTCAATAAAGGCGATCGCATCAATACCAATATTAATTGATTTAGCAATTTCTTGGAGAGAACTAACTTTAGAATTCCAATTAATCTGGGGATACAAAAAATACTCTTTTAAACCGAATTGTTCTAGTTTAGCTATAGCTGTAAACTCGTCATTTTTACTAGCGATAGATTGTAAAATACCGCGACCATCTAAACTATGAATAATATTTACTATCCCTTCTCGCAAACAAACTTTTTCATCCTCCAATAAAACTCCATCCCATAGTGTATTATCTAGATCCCAAACCACACATTTGATGATTTTTTTATCTTCTTGTTGGAGATTTGCAAGTTGGCTTGTATTACTAATCATATTTTAAATCCTCTCTGCTAATTTTTTGACCATAACATTAGGTACGGTTGATAAAAAATACTCCTGATAACCCGACTCAGCGATAGTAATTTCTTGAATTTGAGTGCTACCTTCGATGATTTCCATGATTTTAGAATCTCGGAGATACCTTTCAACTGGGTACTCACTACTACAACCATTGCCACCATGAATTTGCACCGCATCATTTGCTACTTTTGTCGCTGTTATGGAAGCAAAGTACTTAGCAATTGAAGTCTCTATAATAGAGTTGGGATCGTTAATATCTTTGAGATAACCCGCTTGATAACATAGCAGTCTTGCTGCTTTCACATTGGCTATCATCTGAGTGATCATTTGTCGAATTAATTGATGCTCTTTCAGATAAACACCAAACTGTTTCCGCTCACTTGTATACTTAATACAAGCTTCTAGACAAGCTTGGGTAATACCGACACAACCCCAGGCCACACTATATCTACCATAATCAAGTGCGGTAGCAGCAACGTAGGAAAATCCAAAACCTAATTTACCGACTAAATTTTCTTGAGGAATTTGACAATTATTAAACTGCAATTCTGCTGACATTGAAGCCCTAACACCTAAAATGCCAGACATTGGTTTGACTGAAAATCCTGGACTATTTTTTTCAACTAAGAAAGCCGTGGGTTTATCTTCACATTTGGCAAATACCAAAAATACATCTGCTATTTGTCCATAGGTAATCCATTTCTTTTGCCCGTTTAAGATATAAGTATCTCCAGAAAGTGTTGCTGTTGTTTCTACACTTTTAGCATCGCTACCTACATTCGGTTCACTTAATGCAAAAGCGGCTATGATTTCACCGGATGCTAACTTAGGAAGCCAATACTCTTTCTGAGACTTACTACCCCATTTACATAAAGCATGAGCAACCATATTATGAACTGTCAGCAAACTGCGTACAGAAGAACATCCCCGGCCAATTTCTTCGTTGAGAATGCCATAGGTGATCATGTCCATTGCCTGACCACCAAATGCTTCGGGTAATATAGCACCTAAGAAGCCATGTTGAGCTAATTTTTTAATAATTTCTGGCGGGGTAAATTCATTGCGATCGCATTCATTTGCATGAGGACATATTTCCTCATTGACGAATGTTCTAAATTCAGCTTGAGAAGTTTTTTGTTGAGCAGATAATTCTAGTTTCATCTCGGCGCTAATACATTATTTTTCCGTTCAACTAAGTTGCTTATAGAGTTAATAGTTCTAAAATTTTCAAACTCCAAATCTTCATTCTCAATAGTAATTTGAAACTCTTGCTCTACAAACAAAACAAGTTGCATAGCAAACATAGAATTCACAAAACCCAGAGCAAAAATGTCTTCGTCTGACTGTAAGTTATGATTACCGAAAAATCGCGCCAGGAATGTTTTGATTTTTGTTTTAATTTCGTTCATTTTCGCCCAATTCCTATTTATTGATAAAGGTAAAATCCTTTCCCACTTTTCTTACCATACAATCCGGCATCTACCATTTTCTTGAGTAAAGTACATGGTCTATACTTGCTATCATTAAAGCTTTCATACAAAACTTCAATGGAAAATAAAATGGTATCTAGTCCAATCAAATCTGCTGTTTCTAAAGGTCCCATTTTGTGTCCGAAGCAGGTCTTAAATATTTTGTCAATATCTTCTGCTGTAGAAACTTGATCTTGCAACAGAAAAACAGCTTCGTTAATGGTTAACATCAACACACGATTAGAAACAAAACCCGGTGAATCATTGACGATTATGCATTCTTTACCAATCTGAGCCAGAAATTGTTTGCCTATTTCAATTGTTTCCTCAGAAGTATGAAAACCGCGAATCATCTCCACCATCGACTTCATGGGGACAGGATTCATAAAGTGCATACCGATAACTTTATCGGCACGTTTCGTGACTGAAGCAATACGGGTGATAGGAATTGCTGATGTGTTAGCTGCGAATACACTATCTGCTGGACAAATAGAATCTAGCAGGGAGTACACCTGCTTTTTAATATCCCATTTTTCGGTGACATTTTCAACTACAAAATCTGCCTTTTCCAGAAATTTATAGTTTGTCGAAAACTCAATTCGGTTGAGGATATTATCTGGAGTTTCTATAGTGTCACTTTTTTTGAAAAAACCCTGGAAGCGGATATTATTCCTGATTTCATGTTTAGCTTTATCCAGGATATCTTCGGAAATATCTACTAAGATAACTTGATGACCTGTTTGAGCAAGGTTTTGTGCAACGCCTACTCCCATCACTCCTGCTCCAACTACGCCTACTGTTTGAATATTCATAATTAATCCTGAAAGCGAATATTTTCCTGATTTTTAGTTAAGCTTTTCCAAATTAAAGTTAGCTTAAACTTCAGATAATTTTTCTAATTCCTCTATGATGATTTCTTCAATAACTACAGCCAATTCTGATATAGAGGGTGCTTCAAAGAGGGAACGAACAGATAGTTCTACCTGAAAGTTTTTCCGAAGCTGAGAAATTAGTACAGTTCCTATTAAGGAGTCTCCTCCCAACTCAAAGAAGTTGTCATGAATGCCTACCTGCTCAATCCCTAGTAATTCTTGATAGATATCAGCAATTTTAGACTCGCTCTCATTGGTAGGAGCAACATAAGCATTTCTCAGTTGGGGTCTTTGGTATGCCGATTTAGATATGTTGGTCTTCTCTAGAACTTCTAAGGAAAATTTCTGCTCAACCTCAGTTAGTAAATCCTGCGTTGATACAACTATTTGAGGCACTGTGCTACTGAACAGAATCCGTCTAAATGCCTCAATGCCATCTTCTGATGTCATTGCTGGCGAAATCTCTTTTCCTGTTATAGCTCTATACTGTGTTTCAAGAGCTACTGCTGTTCCTAAATTGCTCCATCTATCCCAGTCAATGGCTCTGGTAAATTTGCCGTATTTAGAGACACTGTAGTGAGCAAAGGCATCAAGAAAGGCATTTTCAGCAATGTAGTCTACCATACCCGCTACAGGTTGAAATGTACTACTTGATGAACAGAGTACAAAGAAATCCAGTTTGGCATCATTAAAGAGAATATCGAGGATTCGTGTTCCCCTGACTTTCGGTGCAAGAGCATTTGCTGCTGCTGCTTTTGTTTTTAGTTGAATAAAACCTCCACCTGGAACTACTGCGGCATGAATCACGCCATGAATCTGACCAAATTGATGATTGGCCTGAGCGATCGTTGCTGACATTTGTTCAAGGTTGGTAACATCGGCGCTGACTACCAATACCTCTGCACCCAACGCTTCGATCGCTTGTAATTTTCGGATTTTACAGCTGATGCTGTCGGATTCATCATGAGTAGCTAGCCATTGTAACCACTCGTTGCGATCGGGAAAAGCTGAACGCCCAGTCAGTATCAGTTTTGCTTTTACGGTCTGTGCCAGATACTCAGCCAGCACTAGACCAACGCCTCCTAATCCACCCGTAATCAGATAGACTCCCTCTTCCCTTAAGCGTGGTTTTCCTTCAACAGTTTCATGCAGTCTGATTGGCTCAAAGGTCTGCACCCAGCGATGATTGCCACGGTAGGCAATAATCTGATCGGATGGTTGGGTAGTCAGTTCTGTTAGTAGCTGGTCTACGAGTTTATCCCCTTGCCAACTCTCTAGTTCGGGAATAACGACATCAATACTACGACAGTTTATATTTGGGTACTCTATCGGAATAGTTTTACAGGGGCCGATCACTAGTGCTTTCTCTAGAGACAGCACCTCTTCGCCTGTTAATTCCTGCATATTATTTGAAACAATGCCAATTTCAAGGGAATCTTTAAGATTTTGTTCTCCAATTGCCTGCGCTAGAAACAGCAGACTGTAAAAGTCTAAATCTTGAGAGTCTACCGATTCAAGTCCTAATTCTGTGTAATCAGGTGGTGTAACACTCCATAAATAAACAATTGTTTTTGGGGTTAAGTCTAGGGCGCAAAGTTCTTTAAGCAGGGTGTCGTAGTCATCCCGTTGCTGAGGATTGATTGTATATACGTGTTGATCGAGTCCATCTGTAGAAGATTTGCTCTCACTACGAAATTGCTCTCCCATTTTGACAGTAATAACATTCTGGTTCTCAAGTTTGAGTCGCTTCACTACTTGGGAACCCAAGCCGCACTCATCGATAAAAACTAACCAACAACTTGCCTGAGTCAGTTTCAAAGGCTGGGGCGGCATTGAACGTTTCCAGGATGGGATATAGAACCAGTCAGCAATGTCGGGCTTTTTATGTGACAAGACTTGAGGTATCTTGCCAACATCTTTTTGATCGACTAAAGCTGTAAATGCTGCTGGTGCTGATAATGCTGCTGACGAAGAAGCCTGAGCAATAAAGACATGTTCCCCAAAGGCTTCAAATTCAGAGAAAGCTGCCACCTCAACAAAACCACAGGAGTTTAGTGCTTCCTGCCACTGCTGTTTTGATAAAAATGGATTAGCCATGTTGCGGCTGCCTTTTTCATCTTCTATGGGATTCATAATTAGAGCATCAATCATGTCCGACTCTGGTCTAGGTTGAGTGATCTCCCATAGCAGTAAGAAGCCTCCAGAAGCTAATAAAGATTGAACATGTCCAAGGGTTTCTTTGATGTTGCGGGCTATATGCAATACATTGACAGCTACTATTACATCAAAGCTGTGGCTATTGTACCCCTGCTCTTGAGGCGATCGCTCGATGTCTAGTAAGCCATATTCGACAAAAGGATAGGCACTAAACTTATTTTTGGCATCTTTGACAAAAAAACCGCCCACATCGGTAAAAGTATACTTTGTTTGCTGGGATGCTAACACAGGTAGTAATTCCACTGTGGCGATCCCAGTTCCACCGCCGATTTCTAAAATTCTTAGATTCACGTCTGGTGGTAAAGTTATTGCCAGCTTTTCCACCATTGCGCGCATAATTCCTCTTAAGTAAACCTCAGCGGGCAAATATTGTCGAGAAATTTCTCCTTGCTTGACTAATGTAGCAACATGCAACTCTAACGGTTCTTTTTGACCAGTAAGCACAGCTACCAGATTTTCACCAAATACCTGGATCAGGTTTATATCTTGAGGTGTATCTGCCAATCTGACTCTGACTTCTTTTAGAAGAGTGTCGATATCGTCTGTTGACGATGGTAAAAAGTTGGTAAAAAGACCTTCCTCTTGCTGCAACTGACCTTGCTCTACCAGTACTTCCAGCCACCTACACAACAATTCACGATATTTAGGAATAATAGAACATTGTTCAAATAATTCCTCAATAGAATACTTTTTAGCTAGATCGCTAAATGCGCCTACATGCTTCAGGGCAAGGCTCATGTAAGCAGTACATAAACGATCTAACCATTGTTTGTTGGCTCGATAAGTTTGATCGTCAAATTCCAAGCTCCCTTGAATCGCCTGCATCTGAGCAGCATCTACCAGAGATTTCCAAAGCTGTGAAGTTGTTGGTCTTGGATGGAACTGTCTGAGTGAAGGTGATGGTTGTTGTGGTTCAATCCAGTAACGTTGGCGCTCAAAGGGATAAGTCGGTAAGGGAAGGCGGTGACGGCGCTCCGCAGCATAAAAGCCCGACCAATCAATCTGGACTCCTGAGAGCCATAACTGACCTAATGTCTTAAGTAAGAAAGCCAAATCTGGCTGTTGCTCGTAGGAATGCCGGAGCGAGGGTAATATAACTCGATCTATAAAGGAGCCGTTATCCAAACACTGTAAAGCTAAACTGCTCAGTGTTTGTCCCGATCCCACCTCTAATAGAATTGGATTTTGTTTTTTCCACAATTGTTGAACTCCATCTGCAAAACGCACAGTTTCGCATAGATGCCTTGCCCAGTATGTGGGATCTGTAGCTTCGGCGACTGTAATCCAAGTTCCTGTGACATTAGATAAATAGGGAATTTTGGGTGGCTGGAGAGTGACAGTTTTTACCAAGTCGGTAAAGGATTGTGCGATCGCATCCATCATTGTTGAATGAAAGGCATGAGAAGTTTGCAAACGCCGATAGGCTAATCCCTTTTGAGTCAACTTGCTTTCTAATTCATCCACAGCGTCTATGGCTCCAGCAATCACGCACTGTTGCGAACCGTTGATTGCTGACAAAGAAAGATTCTCATTCAACAGAGGATGCACCTGTTCTTCTGAAAGGGGGACAGCCAACATTGCGCCACTTGGTAATTCCTGAATCATTTGCGCTCTTTTAGCAACAAGAGTTAAAGCATCTTCAATAGACAAAACTCCTGCTAGCGTAGCCGCGACATATTCACCGATGCTGTAGCCAATCATTGCCACCGGACGAATTCCCCATGACATCCACAACTGGGCCAAGGCGTACTCAATGACAAAAATAGCTGGCTGAGTGAGATAAGTTTGATTGAGTTTTTCAGTGCCTATATCTGCTTGTTCTGTCCCACGACCTAACATTTTTCGCAAATCTAGCCCAGCAGCAACAGTGTTTTGTTTTTGCTGAGTGTCATTCTCACTGTTTCTGGTGGGATACAAAATATCTCGCAAATCTTGACCAAGAAGCGGTTTGAGAAATTCACAACAGTAGTCAATTTGTTGCCGAAATATCGGTTCAACTTGGTAAAGTCCAAGAGCCATGTTGACATATTGAGTACCAAGTCCTGGAAACATGAAGACTAGAGGACGTTCTTCAGTTTCTTGAATACTGGCAAGTAAGCGCTTTGGATCTTCAAGTGCAGCGATCGCATCTGCAACATCTTGACAAACAACTGTCTGCCGATGCTCAAAAGCTTGTCGTCCACACTGCAACGTGTAAGCAACATCTGCGAGGTTTAAATCAGGATGTTGTTTGAGGAAATCTGCCAGATTGACAGTAGCACTTTTTAATGCTGAATCTGTTTTGGCTGAAATTACTAATAACTGCCAAGTACGAGAAGGGCTAGACTCTGGAATGGTTGGGGCTTCTTCTAGAATGACGTGAGCATTAGTCCCACCGATACCCAGAGAACTCACACCTGCACGGCGAGGAATATGAGTAGTTTTCCATTCCGTCAGTTTGGTGTTGACGTAAAAAGGACTGTTGGCAAAATCAATGTCAGGATTGGGTTGTTCAAAGTTCAAGCTGGGGGGTATTTGCTGATGTTTGAGAGCCAGAGTCGCCTTAATTAAACTTGTAACCCCTGCTGCTGCGTCTAAATGACCAATATTCGTTTTGACTGAACCAATTGCACAAAATCCCTTTTTATCAGTACTTTCACGAAACACGTTTGTTAAAGCAGAAATTTCAATGGGATCGCCTAAGACGGTTCCTGAACCGTGAGCTTCTATATAGCTAATGGTTTCAGGTTCCACTCCAGCCAAAGCCAGTGCTTCCGCGACTACATCTGCTTGTCCGTTAACGCTGGGTGCTGTGTAACCTATTTTACTAGAACCATCGTTATTGATGGCGCTACCTTTAATTACAGCATAGATATAATCACCATCAGCGATCGCCTCAGCTAACCGCTTTAAAACCACTACTCCAGCACCATTACCAATAATCGTTCCCTTGGCTTTGGCATCAAAGGCGCGACAGCGCCCGTCAGGTGATAAAACACCGCCTTCTTGATACAAATACCCGGTTTTTTGGAGAATATTAATCGATACTCCCCCCGCTAAAGCCATATCGCATTGGTAATTTAATAGACTTTGGCAAGCGAGAGAGGTGGCAACTAAGGAAGTAGAACAAGCAGTTTGTACTGTTAGACTTGGGCCAGTAAGATTTAATTTATAGGAAACGCGAGTCGCTAGGAAATCTTTATCGTTACCAATTGCCTTTTGAAAAATGCTAGCTAATCCATTGCGTTGGCGCAGTCCGCCGTAGGCATCGCTATTTAAATCCAATGATAAATAATTATTTGAACTAGCACCAGCATAAACTCCAACCCGACTTTCACAACGTTGGCAGTCATAGCCGGCATTTTCTAATGCTTCCCATGCACACTCCAAAAATAAACGATGCTGCGGGTCTGTAATTTCTGCTTCTCTAGGGTTAAAGCCGAAGAATGAAGCATCAAATAAATCTACATTTTCTAATATAGCAAGGCTTTTCACATAACTAGGATTACGCAGTAATTCTGGATCAATTCCAGCGTCAATTAATTCGACATCTGTAAAAGTAGATATTGATTCTACTCCAGAGCGTAAATTCTCCCAAAAAGCTTTAATATTATTACCGCCAGGGAAACGTCCTGATATGCCAATAATTGCAATTTCTTGTATTGAATCGTAACTATTCATTACTCCTATCTCACCTCATTAATCACACATTAACTTTACCCAACCAAGTAAATTCCAATAAAAATTCTAAAAGATTACCTATTATTGGATTTACCTTAGTTGCCGAATGTAAGGAAAATATGCACTCATTAGTATTATTAAAATCAACGCAAATGTCACAAAAATTGAGCCAAGAATAATTGGAAATAAAAAAAGTAATGAGTGCAAAGTGGTAGTCAAGTTTGCTGTTGGCATAGTTTTGCTGAGATTTATTTCTACTTATTTGCGCGACTTACGAGTTTGCTTTTGTCGGTTGAGAGCCAATTTCTGTTTTTCAGATCGGTTATGAATCTCTTTAAAGGAATGTTGTTCTTGCTGTTCCTGACTCAGATGTTTCGCTAACAAACTAATACTAGGATATTGAAACATTTCTACTACTGAGATATCACGTTGTAATTTTTCTCGTAGTTGCGCGTTTACCTGAGAGATCAGCAAAGAATGTCCGCCTAAATCGAAAAAATTATCGTTAATACTAACTTTTTCAAAGCCGAGTACTTTTTGCCACGTATTAGCAATTGTCTGCTGTAGCTCTGTTTCGGGAGCCACATAAAGTTGGTTTTGGGTAGAGTAACTTTCTGGCAAGGGTAAGGCGCGACGATTGACTTTGCCATTGGGGGTTAAAGGGAGTGCGTCTAAGAATATAAAAGTCGTTGGCAGCATGTATTCAGGTAGTTTTTCTTTGAGGAAATCTCGGAGTTGAGGTACTCGTTCACGTGCTAAACTTCCTTGCCAAGGAGTATTAGCGTAATCGTGCCAAGGACGGGACGAAGCAGGTACAGCAGCAGGCAAACAGAAACACTGACCAGCATTCGGTGTAGAGCGTTTAAAGATCACGTCATAGCGATCGCCTGCACCATTACCTGACCAAGTAATTTGGACTGAGTAAGGAAGGTCTTTTTCTAATGCCCAGAATACTTCCGGTTCTATTCCTTGATCTTCAAAGGAGCTTAAAACCTGCTTCATCTCACCAACAGTTTCTAGTGCTTGACTATTTTTCAACCACTGCACAAGCTGAATATCTGCGATCGCACGCGCATTCGGCACACCGCTAAGACCTAAAAATTGGGGTGCAGTTTCTTCAAGCATTTGGCGGATATAACAGAGGCTTACCTCTTGTTTGTTCCAATCCAACCAGGGGATCTGTTTCGTCGGAACTGCTTTATCATCTACATACAGAATGACATCGTAACGGAATTTGGTTAATTCATTTTGGGAACAACCACGCTCTAGCAAAATATCAACATGACTAATTTTAGGTAGATGCTGTTTGAGAGCAGTAAAGAAAGCGGGATCGATGACTAATTGTTTTTCCTCAAACAACTGTTTCTGCACGCGCTGTTGCAATGTTTCTCTCGAAAGAGTATCTGCTGCCCGATAAAGTTGAACTGAGGCGTGGAATGCTTCTAATAAGGGCAGACTGCGAACATCTCCTAGAAAAATGAAGCCACCTGGTTCTACAGCATTGACTGCTTTCTCCAAAACCTGGAGCAAATAGTCAATGCTTGGGAAGTACTGAGCTACAGAGACAATTAACACCGCATCAAAGCTATTCTCTGGCACATCTTCAAAATCTAAAGCGCTTCTCTGGCTGAGTGTGACTCCTGCTAATGGCTGCTCTAAAGTATCCAACTGTTGTTGGAGAACTTGCAGGGCATTTTCTGAGGGGTCTGTTGCCCAGTACTGCTGGCAATGAGGGGCAATATTCAAAAGCATCAGGCCGCTACCCCCACAACCCATTTCTAAAACTCGGTTGGGCTGCAAAGCTAAAATGCGCCCGGTGGTTTGTTCCATCCATTCGCGCACTTCTTCGTCTGGAATAGATGCCCCTGTGTAGCTACTTTCCCAACCTTTGATATAGAAGCCGGAGTTTTGAGTGGCATCAAACTTTTTGTAGAGGCTATCAAAGACCATTTGCCACTGCAAGGTTTGCTGAGTATCTAATATTTCTACCGTTTCCAGTTGATACTGTCCGACAATATAAGCAATCAAGCGCTGATGGTCTAAGTCGTCATTGTGAGCAACAACCACTGCTTCTTGAACGCCTGGGTGTTGATTGAGTAAAGCTTCTATTTCTCCTAATTCAATCCGAAAACCCCGAATTTTAACTTGATGATCGATGCGTCCGAGAAATTCCAGGTTGCCATCAGGAAGGTAGCGAACTAAGTCCCCTGTCTGATAAAGACGCTCACCAGGTTTTGAACTATAGGGGTTAGGAATAAACTTTGCTGCTGTTAAGTCCGATCGCTTAAAATAGCCCCTAGCAACACCGACACCTCCAATGTACAATTCGCCAGGAGTTCCTACAGGCACGAGTTGTAGATAAGGATCGAGGATATAGGTTTGGACTTGGGGAATAGCTTTGCCAATCGGCACTTCGGTAGATGTCGACACTGATAAGTCATATACTGTAGCTACGATTGTTGTTTCTGTGGGGCCGTAGCTGTTGACAAGGCGTACTCGTTGACCAACCTGTTGCTGCCATGTTGTCAGGTGTTTTCTATCGGCTCTTTCGCCACCAATGATCGCTAATCGCAGAGAATCGGGAAGTGCCAAATTGGCTGTTGCTAATTCAGCGGTAACTTGATGCCAAAAGGCAGTAGGCAAATCTAGGACTGTTATCCGCCAATCACGACAATGCTGTAAAAATTGAGGCGTTGAACTTAACATCTCATCTGTACGAAGTATGAGAGTAGCACCGCAGATCAAACAGGGAAAGATTTCTTCGGCAGCGGCATCAAAGCTGATGGAAGCAAATTGCAGCACTCTATCGCTTGCTTCTAGTTCGTATTCTAAACAGGCAATTTCGGCATAACTCGCCAAAGAGCGATGCTGAATCGTCACGCCCTTGGGGGTTCCCGTGGAGCCAGAGGTGTAAATAATATAGACCAGGTTTTCTAGTTGCGTCTGATTGACAAGATTTTCCTGACTTTCTTGGGCAATGGCGCTTTTGTCTGTATCAAGGCACACGACTTGCGACTGAAGTGGAGGCACAACAGCCAGCAGTGATTGTTGGGTGAGAAGGACTGACACCTGAGCATCTCTCAAGATTAAAGCCAGGCGTTCTTTTGGATAGGCTGGATCTAGAGGTACGTAAGCACCTCCAGCTTTGAGGATCGCCAAAAGTCCGATCGCCATTTCTAAAGAGCGCTGGATACAAATACCAACTCGCACTTCTGGCCCAACTCCAAGGGCTTTGAGATGATGTGCTACTTGATTGGCACGCTGGTTCAATTCTCTGTAAGTTAAATGCTGGTTTTGAAATACCACCGCGATCGCATTTGGTGTCTTTTCCACCTGTGCCTCAAACAGTTGATGAATGCATTGTTCGGAGGAATTTGGAATTGGAGATTGATTCCTACTAAGTTGTAGTAACTCCTGACAATCTGCCACACTCAATAGTGGTAAGTTGGATAGCCGAGCTTGAGGATGAGCAGCAATGCCTGAGAGTAAGTGCTGAAAATGCCTCAGCATTCGGGTAATGGTAGCAGTATCAAATAAGTCAGTATTGTAATAGAAGGATGCCGCCACTTCTTGCTCTGTGATTTCAATAGACAGGCTCAAATCAAACTGCGCTGTTTCTGTTTCTATTTTTAACAAGCTCAAAGCCAAACCAGGCATTTCTGGTAACTGCGAGTAATCTTGGACATTGAACATGACTTGAAACAGCGGTGTCCGACTTGTATCCCGCTCTGGTTGCACTGCTTCTACCAGTTGGTCAAAGGGCAAATCTTGATGTGTATAGGCTCCTAAAGCTACCCTTTTTACCCGCGTCAGCAACTCGTCAAAAGTTGGGTTGCCGCTCATATCTGTACGTAGCACTAAGGTATTGACAAAAAAGCCAATTACCCCTTTCATTTCATCACGATTACGGTTGGCGACGGGTGTTCCGACAGCAATATCATCTTGTCCGGTATAACGATAAAGAAAAGTCTGAAATGCTGCCAATAGCAACATAAATACAGTTACACCTTCTTGACGAGCGATCGCCTTTAGCTCCTTGATTATGGCTTCAGACAACTCGATAGATTGTTGAGCGCCGTGTGATGTTTGCACTACCGGTCGTAGTCGGTCAGTAGGTAGTTTTAATGCTGCTGATATACCCTCAAGTTGTTGCTTCCAATAAGAGAGTCGAGTTTGGAGGATTTCCCCTTGTAGCCATTGCCTCTGCCAGTGTGCAAAGTCTTTGTATTGAATAGAAATTTCTGCTAAAGGTGAAGCACTTCTGGTTAAGAATGCTTTGTAAAGTAATGCAATCTCTTGTAAAAAGACTTCAGTAGACCAGCCATCAGAGATGATGTGGTGCATCTCCAGCAAAAGAATATGCTCTTGCTGTGCTAGGCGCAAAAGTTTAGCACGTAATAATGGCCCATACGTTAGGTCAAAAGGTCGTTGACTTTCTTGAGTCAGTAATTTTTGAACTGCAACATTGCTCTGTAATTCTATATTTATTACTGATAAAGATAATTTTAGGGAATCAGCAATAATTTGTACTGGCTGTCCGTTGACTGTTGTAAATGTGGTTCTTAAAGTCTCGTGTCGCCGGATAATTTCATTGAGACTTTGTTCTAGTAAAATAATGTCAAGCTGACCTTTGAGATTAACAGCTAAGGAAATATTGTAAGCTGGATTTCCTGGTTCTAATCTGTCGAGAAACCATAGTCTCTGTTGGGCAAAAGATAGGGGATATACATCAGCTGGCTGAACTTGGCTAAGAGACTTTGAGGGTATGAAAGCTTCTGCTGTCATTTGTGCCAGTATTTTGGTGATGAGCGATCGCGTACTCATCCCTTCAAAAAAGTCTGCTACGGATACTTCTACCTCTAAATCAACCTCAATTCTGTTTTTCAACTCAAATACTTTTAAAGAGTCTAGTCCCAGAGAGCTTAATGGTTCTTGTGGATTAATATCATCTGTTGCAATTGAAAGTACTCCCGCCAAGAGTTCAATCAGATATCTTTCTAAAACTGGTTGACACTCCCTTGGGGAAAGCGTCAAAAATTCAGAACACTTTAATTTAGTTTCGTTTCTGGCAATATCACTAATTTTGAGAATGTCACTTTCAACTATATTCAATTCGCCATTCTCAAACTGAGTGCGAGTTGCACGACGTTGAATCTTACCACTAGAAGTTTTAGGTATACTACCTGGTTTTATTAAAACCACTGCATAAACTTGTACTTCATGTTCTTCAGTAATAGCTTGCCGAATTGCACTAGCTACTTCTGCTAAATTTGGCTTGGCGCGAAACTCTAATTCTTGTACAATAAAGAGCCTTTCTTCGTTGTTAACCTCTACTGTAAATGCTGCATTAGCACCAGAACGTAAGGATGGATGACTGCGCTCTGCGGTTAATTCTATATCTTGCGGGTAAAGATTGCGACCGCGAATAATAATTAAATCTTTTGCTCTACCTGTAATGAAAAGCTCACCATTGTCCAAAAAGCCTAAGTCACCAGTCCGTAAAAACGGCCCCTCTTTTATATCTTTCAGATAGGCGTGGAATGTTTGCTCTGTTTCTTCTGTTCGATTCCAGTAACCCTGACCAACACTCAGTCCAGATAACCAGATTTCCCCAACTTCATCTGATGAACAGCGAATTAGTGTTTCAGGATTAACAATGACAATCTGCTGTTGAGGAATAGTTTGACCACAACTGACAAAGGTTTGGATATCTTGACTCTGGGGAGTTGCTTCAACTATCTGGTTTTGCGAAAGTGCAGATTTCTCTAAAGTTTTTAACTGAGCTAAGGCTGTTTTGCTCCCACCAGAAACTATCAAAGTTGCTTCCGCCATGCCATAACATGGATAGAAAGCTTCCGGACGAAAGCCACACTCTGCAAAGGTGGTTGCAAATAGTTCAAGAGTATCTTGTCGGACTGGTTCAGCACCGTTAAACGCGACATTCCAACTACTCAAGTCAAGAGTTTCTTTTTGTTCTTGAGTAATCCTTTGAACACATTGTTCATAAGCAAAGTTGGGGCCACCACTCGTTGTACCTTTGTAGTGAGATATAGCTTGTAACCAGCGATAAGGTCGTTGTAGAAAAGAAGCTGGCGACATTAAGATGCAAGGAAAACCACCATACAAAGGTTGCAAAATCCCACCAATCAACCCCATATCATGGTAAACAGGTAGCCAGGATACAAACTTGCTGCTGGGTGAATGCTCCATGAGTTGGTAGGTTACGGTGGCGTTGTGCAGCAGATTGCCATGACTGAGCATGACTCCCTTGGGTGTGCCTGTAGAACCCGATGTGTATTGCAGAAAGGCTAGGGTATCCCCATTGATTGCAGGTTGTTGCCAAAAATCTTCTATACCCTGGGCGATGTTGTCAGTTGTCAGCCAGTGAAAATTTCCCTGTTTTGTTTCAGGTGTGAGTATTGATTGTAATGTGGGGAGCATTGCTGTTGTGGTGAGAGCAATACTTGCCTGTGCATCTATACTAATAGCTTGTATTCTGGGCGTTTTACGTTGATTGCGAGGTGGATAAGCTGGAACTGCCACTACTCCAGCATATAGACAACCGAAAAATGCTATTAGGTAATCGAGTCCTGGAGGATACAGTAATATAGCACGTTCTCCACTCAAACCAAGAGCTTGGAGTTGAGCTGCTACAGCCCGACTGCGCCGATCCAATTCATGGTAAGTCAGAGTTAATTCCTGAGTCTCTCCATCTTCAAGGAAAGTAAAGGCTTGTATGTGCGGCATATTGAAACTGCGATCACGCAGAATATCAACAATAGTGGCACGCTGAAGGGGAATTTCTGGAAAATTATTGATAAATTCAGTCATTATTATACTTCAGGTAATCAGATGCACACAAACAATAGTGGTAAAATTAATCTCACACTCACTCCTGACTGAACAAGGGTTTGAGCAGTTGTCGCGGGTATCTTAATTTAAAAATCCACTTAAATACAGCTAACCTTAAACTGACATACCTCTTTCTGGCTCAAAGTGCTGCCTTTAAAGGATTATTTAATTGAATTGGTAAAACTCAAAGAACACCTCAATGCTGCTCTAGGGAAGACAGGGCGAAATTAGTAAGTCAGCCATGTAAGCTTTTATATTGCTAGTAATTTTCATTTAGACTTTCTTACATTACTAGGGATTGTGGCATTTGGCAATCCTGTAATTAATAGCGAATAATTATCAATATTGGAAATAGGTGTCGTTTTAGACTATTACCAAAATATTCTATGATTTTTGATAGATATCAACGAGTGGAAAAAGTCTAGAGAACCTAATCCAGTTACACTCAGCGTGGCATAAACAGGTACACTCTAAAACCAAGCTCAAGGCTTGAAGTATGGCTTGAGCTTGGTTTTAGAGTCGATAGGGAAGTCACCTTCTCTACCTCTCCTTCAAAACCGTGCTTAACACTTTCGCGTTACACGACTCCTCGATGAACTTGAAAAAGAGGAAAAGGGGCAGGGAGCAGGGAGCAAGGGGGATAGAAAAGAATTGGAATTCGACCCCAACTGTTGCGTTAGCTTCCCGCAGGGTACGAGAACCACTTAGCAGAAGTGGGGGACGTAAGAACATGTTCCGCTCCGCAAACTAGGCAGGAGTCAGGGGTCATTTCCCCCCGCTCCCTGCCCTCTGCCCCCTGTCTCTTCGTTGAACTATAGACCTCTGCTCCCATTCCCCTTTTGGACATGGTTTTTCATACAAGAAGAATAATAATCACGCTCAAGAAGGAGAAGGATGAGGGAAGACGTTAAGTAAGTAGCTTGATATTTTCTAAAATTAATGATAATCTTTATTATTAAGTAAATTTAGCAAGTCAAAACATCACCCTTTGGTGTCGGTCTACGTAGGAAGTTTAATCATGGCAACTTGGTATCCCATTCACCTTTATATTGGTCTGAGTGGGTGCGATGCCTACGGCGGGCTACGCCTACGCAGATGTCTATTAGTTTTGCAGTAGAAAATCTTGTGAATCAGCAAGAACCTTTTTGCTTTATGATTCCTGACAGTATTGCTCTGACAGCTTGGCTTGATCCCTCTTTAACAGCGCATCAGAAGTTAATTTCTCATCCCTTGGGTGAAAAAAACAACGAGCGTAAAAATCACAATTAATAGCGACAAACATTTGACTCATGCTATAGGGGAACATTCTATAGCAAGCTTACTACCTGAAAAAACAGCTACAGCACTAAAAGAAAGTATTGACCGAGGATACGTACATAAGTAGGTCGGTATGAATATTTATCATCAGGATAAGGCACAAGGCAGGAGGGAACAACATTTGAATCTACTTTACTTTTATTAACATAGTTTGGTTTTTCCCCGTCGTTTTACTTATCAAATTCACAAATACTAGCGGAGGTACTGATTTAGGTGTCAGACTCGACCCAGAAGCATATATATTTACAAGAAGCTGACTTTGAGCATCAAACAGGGAGAGTTCATCTGGTTGGGAACTTGACACTTAATTACGTGAAAGTTTGATGTATTGCAGATATTGAACTGGCAAGTTTAGAAAGTAAAGGACACCTTCAACCAGTGGAATCTTGAGATTTACCCTTGCAAATTATTAAGGTAGATGGATCAGTAGAGATCGGGGTAAATAAACTATTCATTTGAAATACCTGAAACCCTTTCCCAAACTTAATTACGTTTAAATAGCAGGAGACAAATTATGTACCAAGAAGACAAAGAAGACACAACAATTTACAAAGTTGTAGCCAATCATGAAGAACAGTATTCCATTTGGCCTGCTGACCGAGAAAACGCACTCGGTTGGAAGGATGCTGGCAAAAGTGGTTTGAAACAAGAATGTCTAGATTACATCAAAGAAGTTTGGACTGATATGAGACCACTTAGTCTTCGTAAGAAAATGGAAATTAAATGTTTTGACTCCGCAGAAGATGGGACTGCACGTTTTTCTACCCACTTAGCCTTTGACGATCCGACTAGTACAAGAAGGCAAAATTAATCAAGAAAGGCAGAGAGCAGGAGGCAGAAGGCAGAAGGGAATTCTGAATTCCTGCCCTCTGCCCTCTGCCTTCTGCCTTCTTCAATTTTCTTAGTCCACGGAGGTGGACTAAGATTTGTGTAGTAACGAATTCTATGACTCTGTTGGTGAATTGCGATCGCTATCCTCAAAAGCTTGATATGTCGTAGCTTCTCACCCCAGAAATTGCGGTTTACATGAATACGCCAACAGTCTTATTCTATTCGCCCAATACTTTATAAAACATCCTCTTAAGTGATTGCTTTGTGTGTATCTAATATGATAATGTAATCTACGCTTGATTTTCATAAAAATCTCTGCATCGCCAACAAAGCTCTTTCTCAAAAGAAAAGTAAATTAATGGCTAAAAACTAGTACAACACGGCGTAAATAAACAACCCCTTCGGGTTCGGCAGTTCCTCATGGGGGAAACCCCCAAGACCGGACTGCCTCACCATTCCAAATTAATGAAACGCTTACGCTGTATTCATTTTAAATTTTGAATTTTGAATTTCGCCTTGCGGTACTAGTGTATTTTGATAATACTCAAAAAACAAGCAGATTTTAACATCATTCAATAAGTTTTGTAGGTACAGCATGGTTTTTCGGCACTGCTTCGTTGCATCTAACATGATAGTTTTCTTAGCATTTGGTTGTAGTAGTGGGGCAAATTCATCGATGGAAAATACTACACAATTTGTTCAAGAAAGTAATGTAACCCAACTTTTCATAGAAGCGAAGGCTACGCAAAAAGCAGAAGATTTCTTTCATCAAGGCAATCGTTTATTAGATGGACAACTTTATGAAGATGCCATAAAAGCTTATGATAAAGCGATCGCCATCAAAGTTGAGAATTCTGAAGCTTGGATTAACCGTGGCATAGCCTTAACATCGTTGCAACGCTACCAAGATGCTCTTGTATCTTACGACAAAGCGATCGCCATCAAACCCGACAAATATGAAGCTTGGTATAATCGCGGCATCGCCCTAACATCGTTGCACCGCTACAAAGACGCTCTTGCATCTTACGACAAAGCGATCGCCACCAAACCTAAGAAATATGAAGCCTTAATTAACCGAGGCATAGCTCTAACAAAGCTACACCGCTACCAAGATGCGATCGCATCTTATAATAGAGCGATCGCCATTAAGCCAGATTTGCACCAAGTATATTACAACAAAGCTTGCTCTTATGCTTTAGAAAATAATCTGGAATTAGCAATTGAGAATCTAGGCAAAGCAATTAAGCTTGTTCCTGATAAATACAAGAAATTAGCAAAAACCGACCCCGACTTTAGCAAAGTGCGTAGTGAAAAGCAGTTTCAGAAATTACTGCAATAGTATTTTATTACCACTACTCAATGTAGAATATAAGCCTAACAAGATTTTTTTCGTGATGCTAGCGGTTTACGATTAGACATGAAAAAATTGTTAATCACCGGAGCAAGTGGTTTTTTAGGATGGCATCTTTGCCAGCTTGCAAAAGAAGAATGGGAGATTTATGGCACTTATTTATCCCATCCCTTAGAAATTCCTGAGATGAAAATGTTAAAAGCAAACTTAACAAATTTTCAGGAATTGAAACGCATATTTAATGATGTCAAACTGACGGCAGTTATTCATACTGCTGCACATTCGCAACCAAATTTTTGTCAAACCAACCCCAAAGAATCGCACGCAATTAATGTGATAGCATCCTGCAATATTGCCGGACTGTGTGCAGATAATTCTATTCCTTGTGCTTTTACCTCAACTGATTTAGTTTTTGATGGCTTAAATGCCCCATATCAAGAAACAGATGCCGTGTGCCCTGTCAATCTTTACGGTGAGCAAAAGGCGATCGCAGAAGCAGATATGCTAGAAAGGTATCCCATGACCGCAGTGTGTCGAATGCCGTTGATGTTTGGTGCGGCAACACCCACAGCTAAAAGCTTTATTCAGCCATTTATTCAGACTTTACAAGCCAAAGAAGAACTAAGTTTATTTATAGATGAATTTCGCACCCCAGTAAGTGGAATAACTGCTGCTAAAGGACTTTTATTAGCATTAGAAAAAGTTAACGGCATCATTCACTTAGGTGGAAAAGAGCGGATTTCGCGTTATGATTTTGGACAGATATTAGTGGAAGTATTTCAGCTTCCTAGCACTGGTCTTAAATCCTGCCGACAACAAGATGTGAAAATGGCAGCACCTAGACCGGCAGATGTTTCTTTAGATAGTTCCAAAGCTTTTGCATTGGGTTATCAGCCTTTATCTGTAAGGGAAGAATTAGAAATGCTATAGTTGCTGGCACTTAAACAATGGGATTTAGACAAAAATTCAGCCCAGAGCAAGTAGAACAATTTCTAGACTATTTGGTGGACAATTGCTTGGTTTTTATTCCGCAGATTCAATAAGAATCACTTCCTCTCTAGGAATATATCTACCGCTATAAGCAAGACGCACTTTTCCATCTTGGGCAATATCATTGATTTCTTCTCCCTTGGGATTCCACCAATTGGGTGCATCCATCCAGGTGCATCTGTCACCTATTTTGAGTCTTTGTATTCTACTTGCAGTTTCCTGGCTCCAATTTTGTATTGGATTGAGTATATTGTAAGGAATTATTTCTGTTTTAATTATCTTTATGCAGGTGGTATTCCCTTCTTCTTTTTCTAATTCAGTCTTTTTGCATGAGCTTGTCGTAGATATAAAATCTGCTTCTGAGATAAATAAGTTTTTAAAGTCTATCCACTCATAACGCTCTACACTTTGCCATAGCAAGACAACTTTTGCTCTATGGGTATCAATATCAAACTCTATTGCAGCCCCTATATCTCCCTGATGTGTTTGACACAGTAGCTTGAGTTTCTGAAGTAACTCTAAATCTAATTTTGCTAAAGGTGTTTCATATCTCTTTGTATTATCGTCATCACCATCAAATCGTTCGACTGTATCGCTCACATGTGAAATAGAAGACTTGCCAGTAAAACCCATATCAAATATTATAGGGTCTTTGAGTAGTTTCTCATGTTCAAGTATTGCTTGATATATAACCTCGGCTGTTATGTCTGTGGTTACATCACTGATTTCATTATGTCTGCCTATAAGCTTGTGCTGATTAAATTGAATGTCTCCATATATATCTTTTTCCTCTATATATATGAATCCGGTTCTAGTATCTTCCAAATATGTGATTTCATGATGAGTTGCAACTTTTTGAATATCCTGAGCCATTCCATAAGCTTCCAGACATGAAGCTAACAGTACTGCCTGAGTTACACCCAGACCACCAACACCTTTACCCCATTCATCAGCAGATCCTCTTCTGCTGATTTCCCCGATTGCGTAAATTGTTGCTCCTACATGGTTACTTTTATCTTTTTCTACCCTTGTTGTAATAGAACTAAAACTTGTAGGAGAAGTCTGTATTTCGTAATTTAGAAAACCTGCTCCCTTTTTATTAACAAGTGCAATATCAGTCCTTCTGCCAGGATATTGGTATTCTTGAATTGACTGAAATTTGTCTTGTTTAAAGTAGGTTTGAGTAGTTGCATTAAGTATATTTTCTGCTCGACTTTTTGCATATTTATGTACTGCACTTTCGCTTCTAGTACTGACAAATTGATTGCTGATACAATCTATTTCTGTTTCTTGTGCTTCTTCTATATTGACGTTATGAGAAAAATGTCCACAGACCCAGAATGATGTTTCTTTGCGTGTTTTATGGTGCGCTTTTTTATAGAAAAGTAAGCGATCGCAGAATATACATGTGAAAATTTCATCTTTATCGTAGAGGCTCAATTGAGCATCAACAAAAATACGGTTCTTATTTAATGCGTATCGAACCATATATACTAAATTCCATAGCTAAGTAAAAAACATCAATAGCTATATGATTTTATACTAATATTTTATAAATTTACACTGGATAATTACTTAATTTATCTCTTCTTTGTAGTTTGTTTAATAAATATTACCTGCATCTTCATGGAGAACTAATATTAATAAAGCAATCTTTCATCTTGCATCTTGGGACGAAACAAAATCCATATCATTCCGAGACTCCAAATAGTAGCCGCCTTTCTGTAAACAGAAAGGCGGTTAGCGCTGAGGTACTACGAATAAGCATCCATTGGCAGACAAGAACAAACAAAATTCCGATCGCCAAAGGCTGCATCAATGCGACCAACAGCAGGCCAGAATTTATATTCACGAGTCCAAGGCGCAGGGTAGGCAGCTTGTTCGCGAGAATAAGGATGATTCCATTCTCCGGTAATCAGACTTTCGGCTGTGTGGGGTGCATTCTTCAAAACATTATCTTGAGCATCCACTTTGCCGACTTCTATTTCGGCAATTTCTTGGCGAATAGAAATCAACGCATCACAGAAACGATCTAACTCTTGTTTAGATTCACTTTCTGTAGGTTCCACCATGATTGTACCCCCGACAGGCCAGGAGACAGTCGGCGCATGGAAACCGTAATCCATCAGACGCTTGGCGACATCATCGATTTCAATCGCAGCTGATTTTTTGAGCGATCGCAAATCTAAAATACATTCATGGGCAACTAGACCATTTTTCCCCTGATACAAAACCGGATAATACGATTCCAGTTTCTTAGCGATGTAGTTAGCATTGAGAATCGCCACTTTAGTAGCTTGGGTTAAACCATCTGCACCCATCATGGCGATGTACATCCAAGAAATCACCAAGATACTTGCACTACCCCAAGGCGCAGCCGCCACAGCACCAATATGTGAGTGCTGAGTTGAGTCGTTGATAGTAACAACAGGATGTCCGGGGAGAAAAGGCACAAGATGAGATGCAACACCAATGGGCCCCATACCAGGGCCACCACCACCATGAGGAATACAGAAGGTTTTGTGCAAGTTTAAATGGCAGACATCCGCGCCAATATCTCCAGGACGGCAAATCCCCACTTGGGCGTTCATATTTGCCCCATCCATGTAAACTTGTCCACCATGACTATGGACAACAGCGCAGATTTCCTGAATTGGCTCCTCAAATACACCATGAGTTGAGGGATATGTCACCATTAAGGCAGCTAATTCATTACTATGTTTTTCTGCCTTACTCTTCAAATCATCAACGTCAATATTACCTTGTGAGTCACAGGCAACAGCCACCACTTTCATTCCACACATCACCGCACTCGCAGGGTTTGTCCCGTGTGCCGAAGTGGGAATCAAACAAACATTGCGATGTGCTTCGCCCCGATTTTCGTGATATTGACGAATTACTAAAAGTCCAGCATACTCACCCTGAGAACCAGCATTTGGTTGTAGAGAAATTCCCGCAAAACCAGTAATTTCAGCTAACCATGCCTCAAGTTGCTGGAATAGGATTTGATAACCTTGCGTTTGCGACGCTGGGGCAAATGGATGAATCTTGCCAAATTTCTCCCAACTTACCGGAATCATTTCAGCAGTCGCATTCAACTTCATTGTGCAAGAACCCAAAGGAATCATCGATGTTGTTAGCGACAAGTCCTTGCTTTCTAGCTTGTGCAGATAACGTAATAACTCCGTTTCTGAGTGATAGCGGTTAAAAACTGGGTGAGTGAGATAGGTACTGGTGCGGGCAAAGGTTGAGTTTGGTAGAGATGATTTGCGCCGTGCTGCAATTAAGTCTCCAATTTCTTTAAAACCGAACAATAGACTATCAGGCGCGGCAAAAATCTCGAAAAGCTCTATTAAATCATCTGCTGTAGTTGTTTCATCTACAGAGATACCAACGGCAGTGTCATCAAAAATTCGCAGGTTAATATTCCTTGCTTGACAAGCTTCGAGAATAACTTCCAGGCTGCGTGTTCCCAACTCCACCCGCAATGTATCAAAGAAATGTTCAGAACTAATTTTGTAACCCAGATGCTTTAGTCCTGCTGCCAACATTAAAGTTAGCTGGTGGATATTTTCGGCAATTTGCTTCAGTCCAGCAGGGCCATGATAGACGGCGTACATACTCGCCATTACCGCCAGCAAAACCTGTGCTGTACAAATATTACTAGTAGCTTTTTCGCGGCGGATGTGCTGTTCGCGGGTTTGCAAGGCAAGACGCAATGCAGGCTTACCTTGAGCATCTTTTGATACTCCCACAATTCGCCCTGGAACCAGCCGCTTATACTCTTCCTTCGTAGCAAAGTATGCCGCATGAGGGCCCCCAAAGCCCAAGGGAATACCGAATCTCTGAGTGCTACCGACAGCAATATCAGCGCCAAATTCCCCAGGAGGGGTTAGCAAAGTTAAACTTAGAGGATCTGCTGCTACCGTCACCAATGCACCCTTAGCATGGGCTTTTTCTATAAAAGCATGGTAGTCGTAAATGGAGCCATCACTTGCAGGGTATTGCAGAACAGCCCCAAAAATTGGTTGATCGAAATCAAATGTTTGATGATCGCCGACAAGAATCTTAATCCCCAATGGTTTAGCGCGTGTTTGCAACACATCAATAGTTTGGGGGTGGCAATCATGAGAGACAAAATAGGCATCTGCGTGATTTTTGGAGACACCATAGCTTAGGCTCATCGCTTCTGCTGCTGCTGTGGCTTCATCAAGTAAGGAAGCATTGGCAATTTCTAAACCTGTGAGGTCAATAATCAGGGTTTGGAAATTCAGTAGCGCTTCTAGTCGCCCTTGGGCAATTTCTGGCTGATAGGGAGTGTAGGCAGTATACCAACCAGGGTTTTCTAGAATGTTACGCCCAATCACAGGAGGGGTAATACTGTCGTAATATCCCATACCAATGTATGAACGGAAAACTTGATTTTTGGCTGCAACTTTTTTTAACGATGCCAGTGCTGCATACTCACTTTCTGCTGCTGGTAACTTTAGCGGTTGCTTTAGCCGAATTGCCTGTGGAACTGTTTGGTCGATTAGAGCATCCAGGCTGGGAAATCCCAAAACCTTAAGCATAAGCTGGATGTCATCAGAGTTAGGGCCAATGTGTCTTGGCACAAAACTACTTAACTTTTGACTTTTGTCGTCCAGCACTTGCTGCTCATTAGACTTGAGAATAGGGGCGTTCAATACCACAAATTACTCTCCAGATGGTACTATTTCATATTTTGCAATAAATACTGATGAGAAGTAGGTGTAACTTTTCAATTTATCTAAATTTCATGACTTATTTTCGAGTGGAGTGGAAAGAGGCAGGGGGCAGGGAGCAGGGAGCAAGGGGGATAGAAAAGAGGCAAGGGAGCAGGGAGCAGGGAGAGTTGGGGAGAAGAATTTGTAGTTTTTCCCCCTGCCCCCTACCCCCTTACTCCCCTTCTACCAGTGCGCGATACTGAGCCGCTGTCAAGTCGTCGTCAACTTCACCAGGATCATCGACGCGCACTTTCAAGAACCATCCTTCGCCGTAGGGGTCATCTGACACTTGTTCCGGATCGTCAATCAAAGCATCATTACGTTCTATGACTGTGCCGGTCACTGGTGAATTCAGTTCTTCAACGGCTTTCACTGATTCAATTGTGCCAATTTTATCTCCCTTGCTAATAGCTTCGCCGATATCTGGTAGTTCCAAAAACACGATATCACCCAATTCATGTACAGCAAACTCAGTAATGCCAATGGTAGCAATTTCACCATCTAGTCGCACGTATTCATGAGAATCTAGGTATTTGAAATCTTCAGGATATTCAAAAGACATATCACTTCCTCTCCCTTATTAAAAAATTATTGCCTCGATAGTCATCCAAGCCATATCTGGTAATGAACCTTAGTGTAGATTGAATAACTCACAACACATTATTCCTCAAAAACCTTGGCGCTTGTTAGTTGGCAACACGATTTTTTGACCGATAGAAGGGACGTTTAACTACAACTGCTGGATAAGCTTTGCCGCGAATCTCAACTTCTAGCTGCTGAGTGACAGTTGCTAGCTGGGTGGGAATATATGCTAAGGCAACGGGATAACCCAGTGTCGGCGACAGAGTGCCACTGGTAACTTCTCCCACAACTTTACCTGCGGATAACACTTGATAGCCGTGACGGGCAATGTTACGTCCTTGGGTTTGCAAACCAACTAATCGGCGCTGCACTCCAGTAGCTTTTTGTTGTGCTAAAACTTCCCGACCAATAAAATCGCCTTTAGTATCTAAGTGAACTAGCCACCCTAAACCTGCTTCTAAAGGTGTGGTGATGTCATCGATATCTTGTCCGTAAAGTGCCATCGCCGCTTCTAGGCGCAGAGTATCTCTCGCGCCGAGTCCACAGGGAATAACACCAGCTTTATGGAGACTTCGCCACAATGCTACCCCCACATCTGGGTCTAGCATCACCTCAAAACCATCTTCTCCGGTGTAACCTGTGCGGGCTAAGAAAGCAGGTTTACCTAGTAGAGTTGCTTCTAAATGTCCAAAGGCTTTGATTGGTTGTAAGTCTTCTTGCACTAATGGCTGGAGATATTTAATCGCTTTTGGCCCTTGGACGGCAATTAAGACTTTATCTGGTGAAAGGTCTTGGAATTGCAACTTATCTAGGTCAAGGTGTTGCAATAGCCATGCTTTATCTTTATTGGAGGTTGCCGCATTGACTATGATGAATGCTTTCTGTATCCCAGTGGTGTCTTCACCTTGATAATAAACAATGATATCGTCAATAATTCCGGCTTGGGGATTTAACAATACGGTGTATTGTGCTTGACCAGCTTGCAAACGACTCAAGTCGGAAGGCACTAGTGACTGGAGTTGGGCAATCAGATTTTTACCTTTGAGGGTAAATTTGCCCATGTGGGAAATATCGAACATTCCGGCTGTATTTCTTACAGCCTCGTGTTCGCGACTAATTCCACTAAATTGCACGGGCATTTCCCAGCCGCCAAAGCTGGTAAAGCGGGCTTTGAGTTCTACACCCAATTGATATAAAGGGGTTCGCGCCAAAGATTGGGCGTTGTCTTCTTGATTAGCCACAGGTAATTATTTTGCGATCGCACCTCAACATCTATCATCCTACGAGATGCTTTCCAGTTTTGGGCATTGAAAAGAGGCAGAGGGGCGGGGTGCGGGGGGCGAAGGGGAAAACTCTTCTCCCTTGCTGCCTGCTCCATTATCCCCTACTCCCTCATCCCTTTTGTCCCCTTCTGTGAGGTTTAATAGTTAAGGTGAAAGTGTTGAGATTTATTAAGAAGACATTATGAAATATTGGCAACTGTTAGCTAGCTTTGTCTTAGCTATGGTTCTTTTTTTGTTTCCTCTATCGGCGCAAGCTGCAAGTTCTTCCAGTATTACCCGTTCTGTGGGGAATAATGAACTTAAGGGCAAGGATTATTCTGGTCAAAGTTTAATTGGTACTGAGTTTACCAATCTCAAATTAGAGAATGCTAATTTTAGCAATGCTGACTTACGTGGTGGCGTGTTTAACGGTAGCGTATTGGAGGGAGTAAATCTGCATGGTGCTGATTTTAGTGAAGGCATAGCCTATCTAACAAGATTTAAGAATGCTGATTTAAGTGATGCTGTGTTGACTGATGCCATGATGCTACGTTCTACTTTTGATGGCGTGGATATCACGGGTACTGATTTTACAAATGCAATTTTAGATGGGGTACAAGTGAAAAAGCTTTGTGTTAAGGCAAGTGGTGTAAATTCTAAAACTGGTGTGGATACTCGCAAGTCTTTAGGATGTAAGTAGACTTTTACCCCTCTTCATCAATCAAGAAGAGGGGGATATTATTTTAAACTGTTGAGGATGCAGAGAGCGATCGCGTTTACAATAACTCTAAAAATTGCTCAACTCCTATACGAGCTTGTTTCAAAATTTTAGCCAAAGTAGAACGCTTAACTGGTCGATGAGCCGGAACTGTCAATTTTAATACTTCATCCGGTGTGATTTTTTCGAGTCTGATGTGACTACCTCGCTGCCGAATAAATATCCATCCGTCTCTTTGTAAAGCAGCAATAATCTCAGTATAGGGTAGGTTTGGAACTTTGCTCACAGAACTAATTCCCTGACGATCGCTCCTTCAGTCATGAATTCGTTTTCCAGTGGCTCAAGAAAAAGTTCTATTGCTTCTTGGATATTTTCTAGTGCTTCTTCAATAGTTTCTCCTTCACTGATACAGCCTGGAAGTGAGGGAACATATACGGTGTATCCGCCTTCATCACTGGGTTCTAATAGGACTTTTATTTTCATGCTGGAGCGTTGTAACTACTTTTTTTATTTTGAATTACTTTTAGGCGATCGCTAGTGATATGCTGCTTCTCTTAAACAGCTTGTATAATTTTCTCGAATTGTCATCGTCGTAGGATGACTTACACCTAAAGTTCGTTCACAAATTTTCAAGGCTTTCTCAAATAAGGGTTTGGCTTTCCTATAGCGTCTTGCATAACGGTAGAGTGCGGCGAGATTATTCATGCTAATGGCAACATCGGGATGGTTGTCTCCCAGCAGGCGTTTACTCAGTTCTAAAGCTTTCTGATACAAGGGTTCAGCTTTGGTATGGCGTCCAGTAGATTCGTAGAGTTGTGCTAAATTATTCAGGCTAGTGGCAACATCGATATGTTCCTCTCCCAGCAGGCGTTTTCTCAATTTTAAAGCTTGCTCAAGCAAGGGTTCGGCTTCGCTGTAGCGTCTTGTATAACAGTACAATGCTGCTAAATTGTTCAGACTCGTGGCAACATGGGGATGTTCTTCTCCCACGAGGCGTTTCCACAGTTCTAAAGCTTGCTGATACAAAAGTTCGGCTTTGGTATAGCGTCCTGTAGATTCGTAGATTAATGCTAAATAGCTGAGGCTAGTGGCGACATCAATATGTTCTTCTCCTAGCAAGCGTTTTCTCAGTTCTAAAGCTTGTTCAAGCAAGGGTTCGGCTTCGTTGTAGCGTCCCGTAGATTCGTAGAGTCCTGCTAAATTGCTGAGGCTAGTGGCGACAATATGTTCTAACCCAAGACAATTTTGAGTCAGTTCTACACACTGTTGCAACCAAGGTTCTGCTTGCTGATAAAGCCCTTGACCTTGATAAAACCAGGCTAATTTGGTAAACAGAGTAATGAGATTTTCATCGCCGACATACTGGGATAGGTGGGTTGCAACTTCTGTAATGTGTGGGATATGTGGAGTCAGGTTGAGAATATCTTCAGGGTTAGGCTGTTGCGGAATTAACTTTGCTACCTCTAACATCATGGCGGCAAATTTAGTTTTTGCTTCATCCGCCTCACTTGACTTATCCAACTTCATTTGGATAAGTTGCCGAATCTCTGGATTGAGACGATAAATTCCTTGACTTTTCTGTTGTAGCAAATGCAATTCCAGTAAATCGGCTATGGCTTTCTCGTTGAGTTCTTGTTTTTTGCCATCTTCTATCGTCTCAATAGATAAGGGAATGTCAGCTAAGGCACACAAACTTAGCAAACAGCCAAAGCTTTGGGCATTTTCATCCAATTTTTCCCAACTCAATTCAAAAGCTTCAGCTACACCATATTCAGAAGGCATCAATGAATTAGCATTGACTACTGGTTCTTGTTCCACTCGTTTCTTCTCTAGCCGCGTCCGCAATGTTTCCAGAGATACATCTGGTTTTTTATCCAGATATCCTCTCACTAACTCTAACGCTAATGACAATATGTAAGGGTGAGAATCGAACCGCAGAGGCGTAGAGGACACGGAGGAAGAGAGAAGAAGGAGCGATCGCCCTTTGAGGTTACAATTAATGGCGAAGCCTCCGGTTCCGATAGTAGTAATACTTAATGCTTGACCACAACGCCGTGCTGCCCTATCGTCAACAATAGCGGCAAAGTCGGAATTTTTTAGAAGTAAGCGATCGCTCTATGTTTCAGTTTAATTTAGAGATGAATGAGCGATCGCCCTTTGCTAATGAGCATGAGAATCGAACCGCAAAGGACGCAAAGGACGCAAAGGAAGAGAGAAGAAGGAGCGATCGCCCTTTGAAGTTAGAATTGATGGCGATCGCTGCTAAAATTTTGGTGTGGTTTTGTGAAAGGGTGCGATCGTTAACGATATGCTTCTTTTAAAAATCTTGCATAATTTCCCCGAACCCTCATTGTATCGGGATGACCTACACCTAAAGTCTGCTCACAAATTGCCAAAGCTTGTTGATACAGAGGTTTGGCTTCGCTGTAGCGTCCTGTAGATTCGTAGAGTAATGCAAGATTGTTCAAGCTAGTAGTGACAAGGGGATGGTTGTCTCCCAGTAAACGTTTACTCAGTTCCAAAGCTTGCTGATACAGGGGTTCGGCTTCGCTGTAGCGTCCTGTAGATTCGTAGAGTAATGCGAGATTGTTCAAGCTAGTAGCGACAAGGGGATGGTTGTCTCCCAGTAAGCGTTTACTCAGTTCCAAAGCTTGCTGATACAGGGGTTCGGCTTCGCTGTAGCGTCCTGTAGATTCGTAGAGTAATGCAAGATTGTTCAAGCTAGTAGCGACATCGGGATGGTTGTCTCCCAGTAAGCGTTTCCTCAGTTCCAAAGCTTGTTCAAAAAGGGGTTCGGCTTCGCTGTAGCGTCCTGTAGATTCGTAGAGTAATGCAAGATTGTTCAAGCTAGTAGCGACATCGGGATGGTTGTCTCCCAGTAA
>NZ_JBALFD010000042.1:0-99226 GCF_036916985.1 Nostoc sp. | reverse complement strand
TTTGGCTATGGCAATTATTGATGGCATGGAAGCCAGAAGCGTAAAGGGTGAATATGCCCTTGAGCGTCTTATATTTAATTGTGCCTAGCTACTTACTTACCAAAAATTAGGTCAATATTCTCAAGCATTAAAGTACCTTGAAGAAGCTTTGAGGATTGTGCAACTATCAGGCGATCGCCGAATTGAAGGAAATACCCTTGATAGTATTGGCACAGTATACAAAAATCAAGGCAAATTACCACAAGCATTGACATTATATCAGCAAGCATTAGCTATTCGTAAAGATATTGGCGATCGCCCTGGTGAAAGAATCACATTGAGTAACATTGGAGATGTGCTAGTAAAAAAAAAGCAACCACAATTAGCCATCTTATTTTATAAGCAATCAGTTAATGTAACTGAGTCCATTCGTAAAGATTTACGTCCCCTACCAAAAGAACAACAGAAATCTTATACAAACACTATTGCTGATACTTATCGCAGCCTTGCAGACTTACTACTACAACAAGATAGAATTCTAGAAGCACTACAAGTTTTAGACTTGTTAAAAGTCCAAGAAATAGATGATTACCTGCATAATGTCAGAGGTAACGACATCACAGGTAGAGGAGTTGATGTGTTACCACAAGAACAGCAAATTAATCGTGGTTTTAATGATATTTTGACTCAACAAATTATCTTAGGTAGAAAACTTGAAGAACTTAAAAAAACTTCAGTTGATAAACGAACACCAGATAAAATAGAACAAATTAGAGAACTAGAAAACAAGGTATCAGAAATTATTAAAGAATTTCTAAATTTTATCAAAAGTCCAGAAGTTATTGGTTATTTAGAACAAATTAACCCAAACATCCGCAATCAAACTTTAGACTTAGATGGACTTAGAACTTTCTCAGAGGATTTACAAGGGCTAAATCGAAACGGAGAAAATGCTGTATTGCTCTATCCTTTAATTTTAGAAAATCGCCTAGAAGTGGTTGTAGTTACACCCTATACACCTCCGACTCGTAGTACGATCTATGTGAAAAAGCAAGTTATCACACAGACAATCACAGATTTTGTTGAGGCTCTCAAAAACCGCAACTCAAATGTAAAAATTCCAGCTAAAAAACTATATGGATGGCTCATTAAACCGATAGAACCAGGATTAGCTGCTGCTAAAGCCAAAACAATTATTTATGCTCCAGATGGGCAGTTACGTTACATACCGCTAGCAGCATTATATGACGGCAAGCAATGGTTAGCAGAACGATTTAACACTAACTATATTACTGCGCGTAGTTTGACAAAACTCAATATTCAACCCTTACCTTCACTGCAAATTTTAGCAGGAGCTACAACTAACCGTCACATTGTAAATAATGTAGATTTTTACAGTTTGCCTTTTGCTGGTAGCGAAGTAGAAAACCTAGCTGCAATGATACCTACAACTAAAAAATTAATTGATGAGCAATTCAACAAAAAAGAAACCATATACTCTTTGACAAATTACTCATTTATTCATTTGGCAACTCATGCTTTTTTTGCCATTGGTAAGCCAGAAGACTCATTTATTTTATTGGGTGATGGCGATATAATTACTATGCCTGATATTCAAACATTGCTACTCAGAAACGTGGATTTAGTGGTGTTGAGTGCTTGTCAGACGGGGATAGGCGGTATAAATAATGGTAATGGAGAGGAAATTCTAGGCTTTGGCTATCAGATGCAAAATGCAGGTGCAAGAGCTACAATCGCATCTTTATGGTCAGTTAGTGATGGTGGTACGCAAATCTTGATGAACACCTTCTACGCCTTACTGCATCAAGGCAATATTAGCAAAGCTGAAGCATTACGTCAGGCACAGGCAATTATGATTACAGGTGAATTCAAATTGATCGGTTCCCAACAAGATAGGGCAATTCTCCAATCTACACGTAACAACCTATCACCCAAGGTAGTGAATAATCTCAGTCACCCCTATTATTGGGCACCATTCTTTTTAATCGGCAACGGTTTATAGGAGAGACTGTGCTAAAGGTGAGTCAAACAATTTTGAATTTTAGATTGACTCAGCAATCAAGTCAGGGAAAAGCCATTTAATTTTAGATTTTGGATTTTAGATTTATTCTATGTAGCTTAATTCTTGCAAAGCAAGTATAAAATAATACGTAATTTGCATTATCCAATCACCAATACCTATCCCCAATTCTCTTTAATAAACTCCCGAATCTCGATCGCCACAACTCCAGCAGAAGATTCTGGTAAATCATTTCCGGCATGGGCAATCATTTTCAACTCTACTTTCGGCATCAGTTGGGCATAAACACGACTTTTGGCTAAAGCATCTGGTGTATCTTGGCCACCTTGTAAAATAAAAACTGGGGCATCTATCATATAAAGCCGCTTTTGCACTAATTCCGCCTCAATTTCTACTTGTCGTCGTTTGAAAAGTAACTGACAAGCTATGGGGAAACGTGACAATTCCTGACGTAATTGCAAATCCTGGGCAATTTTGTCATGCCAACCCAGAACTTTAGTCAAGGGAATTAGCGATCGCAACAATTTAACTATTAGTGTTGGATAATTCAATAATCGCCGCATCTTCCGGCAATGTTGTTCTTGTCCTGCTATCTCTACACCCTCTGGTGCTAACAATACTAAACCATCAACTTTTTCTGGATACTTTAAAGCATAGCTAGCAGCAATCCAACCCCCAAGAGAATGCCCCACTAAATATACTTTTTCTAGCTTGACAGCTTGCAAAAACTCAGCTAAACACTCAACTTGTAAATCTATCGAATGGTGGATATTCGGATTCTCTGATTCACCAAACCCTAATAAATCAGGTGCAAAACAATGAAAATCTTGTGCAAGAGACTCCATCACAGATAACCATTGACTGCTTTCATTCCAAGCACCATGTAAAAAAATTATAGGAGTTTTTTCACCGACTTCACGCCAGAATATTAGCCCTTGAGAAAGCTTTCTCCGGGAGTTACGGAATAATGTATCCATTTTAATTTAGTAGTTAACTTTTAGCACCATAATAAATAGTCATTAGTCATTAGTCATTGGTTATTAGTTTTGGACAAATTACAAAGAGAGAAGTTTGAGCCGTTCGCGCAGCCTCTTGTAGAAAAGAGATGTTTCCTTAGATCGTAACTTTGGCGGCAAGTGACAAAGGACTAATGACTAATGACAAAATATTATTATGCCAATGTTGTCAAGCCCTTCAAGTAGTCTTGTAACTGCCGAGTATGGTCGTGAGACATCTGTCCTGAAGGTAGGAAACTGAGGGAGAAAGCTTGGATTTCCATAACTTCCAAAGTATCCTTAATTTCCATTGTCCCATGCACCTCGGCTTCAACCACAATACAAATTGAATGGATTCTGGGATCGCGGTCTGGTGCAGAGTAAACCCCTACCAAACGGTTAATTTTCACTAAGTCTAGCCCAGTTTCCTCCATCAATTCCCGGCGGACTGTATTGGGAATATCTTCTCCCCAATCTACCATTCCTCCAGGCAATGCCCAAAGACCATCGTCACGCCGCCGGATCAGTACTATTCGACCATCAGGTAAAATTGGGATGATGCTAGTGCCAGTAATGGGGTGACGAAATATTATACCCAGTACTGTTTGTCCAATACGCCACAAGCTACGTGTGGACTCTACTGCTGCCGGAAAAAAAGCAATAACGTTCAATCTTCAAATTTTTTGTGTTGTATTCTATATTTCCCTACCACTTACATACACTCAACTAATAAAATTTTGGCTGAGTTTTGTTTTATACAAAAATGTTTGTGGGTTGAGATTTTATTCTCACGATTTACGTAGAATATTATTAATTCTAACATCAAGTTTCAAGAGAAGCACTGTATTTATATATACATAATATTTTTTAAATTAGGAAAATTTTCAGTTTATCGTTAGCATTCGTGCTGCTGAAACTAGCTATTACTAATAGTTTTTCAGCACACATTCAAAAAATAATCTGAATTCTTTCCTGATAAGATTGGTTTGTTTCAATAACAATAAGTAGTTAGCTAATTTACAATCTATTTAATAGATTAGAATCTAAGAAAAGGTATTTTTCGTCTACCTGGCAGGGATAATTTAGAATTGTTATTGACAGAACAAGGTTGTATGCGGTAGACTAGTACACTGTTTAAAGCGTATTTATTGCTGCACTAGGCTACAAGTATATCAATAACATTGGTAGCTAATATTGCCTACGTGATGCCTAGTTGCTACTTTTTTGTTGTTTATTAATGAGGTGAACATGGCCAAGCGCCGTAACCCGAAAAAAGAAAAGGCGCTACGTAACCAGGCGTATGCCAGAAAGTTTCGTAAACGAACTACGACAGGAAGAATGCAGAGAAGGTTCCAACAAAGACCACCAAAGAGTGAGGAAGAAGAAGGCGCAGCAGCAGCTGACACTGAATAAGCTGCCTGCCTGAATCCTTATTGTTTCGGTTATTTAATTTTTAGGGCGTACATTTATTTGTACGCCCTTATTTATTATTGGGCATTGGGCAATTCAATTTTGGATTTTGGATTTTGGATTTTAGATTGAAATTTAATCCAAAATCCAAAATCTAAAATCTAAAATTATTACTCCCTACTCCCTCCCTCTATTGATCAATTTGAGCGCGGGCGGCTATAAGTGCTTTGCTTACCTGTACAAAGCCAGTACCGCCGTAACTATTGCGGGCTGCCACAACCTGACGGGGGGATATCGCCTCATAAATATCTGCTGCAAATGCCGGATGTAGTTGTTGCCACTCTTCCAATGTCAAATCTTTAAGGAGTTTGCCTGCGGCAATACTAGTTTTTACGACTTTGCCCACTAGGTTATAAGCTTCCCGGAAAGGAACGCCCCGTGCTGCCAGATAATCTGCTACATCGGTAGCATTAGAAAAATCTTCCGCCACAGCTGATGCTAACCGCTCAGTACGAAATTCCAAACCTTCTCTCAGCAAAATCGTCATTGCTTCTAGAGAGGCTTTGACTGTCTTAACGCTATCAAATAAACCTTCTTTATCTTCTTGTAGGTCTTTGTTATATGCCAAGGGTAGCCCCTTCATAATCACTAACATTGCCTGGAGATGACCAAATACACGCCCCGTTTTCCCCCGCACCAATTCTGGAACATCAGGGTTTTTCTTTTGGGGCATAATACTGGAACCTGTAGCACAGCTATCTTTGAGGGTAACAAAGCGAAATTCTTCCGATGACCAAAGAATGACTTCTTCTGCAAGGCGGCTGAGGTGAACCATAATCAAGCTAGCAGCACACAAGAATTCGATCGCAAAATCGCGATCGCTCACTCCATCGAGGCTATTAGCATAAATATCATCAAAATTCAATAGTTTTGCTGTGTAGTGGCGATCGATAGGGAAAGTAGTTCCCGCTAAAGCGCCACACCCCAAGGGTGAGATATTCACACGGCGAGAAACGTCACCCAGACGTTCCCAGTCGCGCTGTGCCATTTGAAAGTATGCCAAGAGGTGATGAGCTAAACTCACAGGTTGGGCGCGTTGTAAATGAGTATAGCCAGGAATTAGGGTTTCAACGTGCTTTTCGGCTATATCTAGTAAAACACCTTGAAATTCTCGCAAATTGCTTTTGATTTGTTGGATTTGGTCGCGGAGATAGAGTCTAGTGTCGGTACCAACTTGGTCATTACGCGATCGCGCCGTATGCAGCTTTTTCCCCACATCGCCGACAATTTCTGTCAGTCGGCGTTCAACTGCAAAATGTACATCTTCAGCATCGACACCAGGCTGAAATTTCCCCTGGCGGTACTCTTGGCGAATTTGTTCTAAACCGGCAACCAGTTGCTCTCCTTCTTCTGGGGAGATAATGCCCGTGTGAGCGAGCATTTGGGCATGGGCTTGAGAACCAGTCAGGTCATATTCGATTAATTCAATATCAAAACCTATACTGGCATTAAAACGAGCGATCGCTGGATGTAATGCTGATTCAAACCGCTGGCTCCAAGTTTCTTTTGTGGTCATAAATTATCAGGAAGGGGCATCAATTTTGGATTTTAGATTTTGGATTTTGGATTAATCTAAAATCTAAAATCCAAAATCCAAAATTACTTTAACCGTAGCTAGTTAGATTCCGAATGATATAGCCAATGAATAAACCAATCAACAATGCCCACACTTGACCTGTTTGTATAAAGTGGCTCCAAGCTTTTTGCATCTGATCCAAAACGTTTGGATCAGTGATTGTTTGTGCTAGTGCTGTAAAATTGACAGGCAAATGCCAAAATAGCTGAGATATCAAATCGATGTTCTGGCTCATATTTGATGCTTAAGAAGTAAAGGTGGCAAATTTCAGCATCAGTAAATTTTTTACATAAAGTACTGATATTTACTGAAATATTGGATATAACTTCAATGTCTTAACTCAAGATGTAGCCGATGCCAACCGCAATTTCTCGGCAGTCCGCAAAATCTGCCCCGCCAAAACTGCTGCACCAAAACCATTATCGATATTTACTACGCCTACTCCCGCAGCACAAGAGTTGAGCATTGTCAACAAAGGCGCTAAACCACCAAAACTTGCGCCATAACCGATGCTGGTGGGTACAGCAATCACAGGACAACTCGCTAAACCAGCGACAACGCTGGGTAAAGCGCCTTCCATCCCCGCCACGACAATTAACACTGATGCTGACTCAATCAGGTGGCGGTTACTTAATAAACGGTGAATCCCAGCAACGCCAACATCCCAAAGACGCTGGACGCAAAAACCTGAAAGTTCAGCGGTGACAGCGGCTTCTTCCGCAACGGGTAAATCAGCAGTACCAGCAGAAAGAATACCAATTTCACCCCCGAATTGTGGTTCGATGGTAGGAGGAGCGATCGCACAAATTCGCGCCGATTGGTAATATCGCAAACCGCTAACTTTTGATTCTAATGCGGTATAAACTGCTGGTTCAATCCGAGTCGCCATCACCACCGAATTACGGAGACGCATCACCTCCATAATTTGAGCAATTTGTTCGGGAGTCTTACCAGGGCCCCAAATCACCTCAGGGAAACCAGTTCTTAGCTGGCGATGGTGGTCAATTTTAGCAAACTCACCCACGGATTCATAAGTCAAGTCTTTGAGTGAGTCTAATGCCGTATCTGGGGTAACTTTACCATTAGCAACCGCAACGAGTAGCGATCGCAAAGTTTTTTCATCAGTCATTGGTAATTAGCCCTTTGTCTTTTGCCTTTTGTGATTTATCAGTCGTCTAATAACTAATTCCCTATGCCCTTTAGGAGTGCTGAGTAAGGAATCTCATACCATTTTGGATTTTAGATTTTAGATTTTGGATTGTGAAACATCCATTGGATAAGTGTTTCAGTTTTCCATCTGTCGCAATCATTTTTCAAATTGGTCTCACTTCTTTACTCAGAACTGGCTAAACGCCCCACTATCGCTAAGGGAACTGTTTTGCTCAATGCCCAATGCCTAATCTTCTGTTACTTTAATTTGTTCAATATTCCAGAATGCACCGCTAAGAGCAGAGAATTTAATACCTTCAAAACGATTACGTACCGCTGACATTGAATAAGCATTAACCAAGTAAATAAAAGGTAAATTTTCCTGGGTAATTCGCTGTGTTTCAGCATAAATTGCTTTAACTTTAGCTTCGTCCAATTCTCTTGCAGCTTGAATATAAAGATTCGCTATTTCTGCTTCCCAAGGAGCAACTTCCCAACCCTGAATCGGCTTTTGTCCTGCTTGGGGTTTCTGATTAAACATGTGTAATCCGCCTTCAGGTGCCCAGACATTAGCACCGTCATTCGGTTCTAATCCACCAGTCAAACCCATCAAAGAAGCTTCCCAATCCAAGGAGTTAGAAACTTTATCAGTAAAAGTATTCCATGCCAACGGAGTAAAATCAACTTGAATGCCGATTTTGCTCAAGTCTTGTTTAATCTGCGATCCCATTGCCTCACGGATTTTATTTCCAGCATTGGTAAGCAAAGAAAAACGGACACGATTTCCCTGAGCATCTACTAACTGATTGTTGTTGTACTTAAATCCTGCTTTTAGGAGTAAATCCTTAGCTTTTTGCACATTGTAATCGTAAACTTTTAACCCTTCTTTAGCAGAAAGATAATAGGGGCTTTGCACAGAAATGGGTGAATTTTGTGCTACACCTAAGCCGCGAAACGTATTATTAATCATCGTTTGGCGGTCAATTGCATAAGCTATAGCTTGCCGAAATTGCACATTATTGAACCACCGAGATTTAACTGGATCTACTAATGGTTTTCCGTCCCTTTTACCTTTGTTGAGATTGAACCAAACAAACGATGTACTAGATGTTGGCCCACCATTATAAATGGTGAAATTACCCTGCTTTTCTTGCACTTTTAGCAAAGAAAAGTAATCTGGGGACACTCCGACAGTATCTAATCCACCAGAACGAAATTGCAGTAACGAGGTATCTGTTGACTCTACAATTTGCCAAATTACCCGTTCAATATAAGGCTGAGAATTGCCTTGAGCATCCTTGCGCCAGTAGTAGGGGTTGCGCCGAAAGACCACACGCTGACTCGTGTCGTAGCGATCTATTTTGTAAGGGCCGTTGACAATAATTTGGTCGGGAGGAGTATCAACGCCCCATTTTGTCAAAAAGGTTGGTTTCCCATCTTGGTCTTTCGTTTTGACCGATTGTTGCAAGATGTGGGCGGGCAAAATTGGTGAACCTGTACTCAGTAGGAAAGGTCTAAAAGGTTCCGGTACGCTAAACTCAACCCGGCGTTCATCCACTTTTCGCACAGTGGGCAGTTTCCGACTTTTACCAATCCGTAGCGCGTCTCTAACATCAGTAGGAATTGCTTCATTTAAGTAAATATCATTGTAAGTAAATACCACATCATCTACTGTTAGTGGCTGACCATCAGACCATTTCAACCCTTGCCGTATGGTAAAAACAATCTTTAATTTATCATCAGAAATTTGCCAGGATTCTGCTAATGCCGGCTCAACTTTCGCAGTTATTGGGTTTTGGGTGATTAACCCCTCGTAAATTAGAGAAAAAACATTAGGAAACTCTTGACTCAGAGGGTAGTTAAAGGTTTTAGGATCGCTGAGAATAGCAGTTACCAGTTGCGGTATTTGAGCAGCTGAACTTTTAAAGTTAGCTGGGTTGCAGGCGGTAACTGTAAGTGCTATCGCTGAAGTAAAAATTATTGGCAACCAAAAATATTTAATTGCCAGAAATATTTTCCTAAAAAATTTCATAATTTCCCATTTATTTCCATCTAATCAGTCTTCAATATCTTTATCAGAGGCTAAAACAAAAGTTACTCTGAAGCAACTAGCAAGACAACAGCATAAGCACATATACCTTCTTCACGTCCAACGGGGCCTAATTTTTCGTTAGTGGTAGCTTTGATGCCAATTTGATTTGGTTCTAATTCTAAAACCGCCGCTAGTTTGTCACGCATATTGTGAATATGCGGTTTTAATTTTGGACGTTCTGCTACTACTACCGAGTCAACATTCCCCACCTGCCAGCCTCGATCGCGAATTAGTTGATTTACTTGAGTTAATAGTATTAAACTATCTGCTCCCGCCCATTGAGGATCACTAGGCGGAAAATAATGACCAATATCCCCTAAGGATAATGCCCCAAGCATGGCATCCATAATCGCGTGTGTCAGTACATCAGCGTCACTATGCCCCAATAAACCCAGTTCATGGGGAATTTGAATTCCACCTAAAATCAAAGCGCGATCGCTCACCAGTTGATGAATATCGTAGCCGTTACCAATACGAATTTTAGTCATTAGTTATTAGTCATTAGTCATTGATCATTAGTCAAGAGTTAGAAATTATTATTCTCTCCCTGCTCCACTGCCCCCCTGCTCCCCTGCTTCCCCTGCTTCAATTTCTCCAAAAGATCGGGGCGGCGATCGCGGGTTCTTTGAATTTGTTGTTCGTAACGCCATCGGGCGATCGCTGCGTGATTCCCACTGAGTAGGACATCAGGCACTTTCAAGCCGCGAAAATTTGCAGGACGAGTATATTGGGGATAGTCTAATAACCCTTCTTCAAAACTTTCTGCGGTGAGAGACTCCGTTTTGGCTACAGTTCCAGGTATTAGTCGCACGACGCCATTAATCAAAGCCATTGCTGGAATTTCTCCACCAGTCAGAATAAAATCGCCTAAAGATACCTCACGAGTTACCAAATGTAGCACCCTCTCATCCACTCCTTCGTAATGCCCGCAAATTACTACTAGCTGGTCATAATTTGTCACCAATTCTTTCAAAAGAGGTTGATTAATTGTTTGACCTTGTGGACTCATCAAAATTACTTCTCTTCGGGGTAGAATCGGCAGCGACTCCACAGCGGTAAAAAGAGGTTCTGGCTTCATTAGCATCCCAACACCGCCGCCGTATGGTTCATCATCTACTTTTCGGTGCTTGTCAGTGGTAAAGTCCCGTGGATTAACCAGATGCACTTCGGCAATCTGTTTGGCTAAGGCTTTACCCAGCAGCCCAGAATTGAGAACAGAGTTAAAACAGTCAGGAAAAAGCGTAACTATATCAAAGCGCACAGTTATTCGTATTCGAGGACACTAATCTTAAATTTGAATGTCTAGCAAACACCAGCAAGCCAAGGTCGGGTTAAACTCCAGTTAAACTTTATCAATAGTATCTAAAACTACCAGACCTCTTGGATTTTAGATGGGATCAAAAGTTTTTCTAATTACTTAATTTATGTTTAAATGTTGTCACAACTACATTTAAATTAATAATCATATCAAGTTAACAACTTCCAGGATGCATCAAGCCGGCCTCAGAAAAAAGCGTAGTCTTAAATGCTTGTCCCCAATCCTAAAGGGGGAATCTAGCCTCCAAAGACTATTTTGCCCTGCTGCAAGTGGACAGGTGAAAAACAAGGCACTGGCTTTGAGGAATGGGAACAAACACGTTTAGACTGAGGCAACGCGAGCGTTAGGCGAAAATTTGGAGAGTGGCTGGCCCAGTTCCAAACTTCCAAAAAGTGTCCTCTCTAAAGTTGCAAAGCGCAAAAATCATGGCTGCTTCCGAACCTTGTTAAATTCACCTGAAGTTGTTGACAGGAGAAACAAAATGCCGCAATTACAAGCTAAATCGCTAGAAATGAGGACACCCCAAGCAACTAAAACCGCCGTTCTGGTTATCGGAGGTGCAGAAGATAAAGTTCATGGGCGCGAAATCCTACGAACTTTTTTTGGACGCGCCGGTGCTAGTAAGGCTTATATTACAATTATTCCATCTGCCTCTCGCGAACCCGCCATCATCGGTGGTCGGTATATTCGCATTTTTGAAGAAATGGGTGCCCAGAAGGTAGAGATTTTAGACATCCGCGAACGAGAACAGTGTGAAGCCTCCCAGATTAAAGCATCCTTAGAAGCTTGTAGTGGGGTATTTTTGACAGGAGGAGACCAGCTGCGTCTTTGTGGCGTATTGGCAGATACGCCAGCAATGGAAATTATTCGCCAGCGCGTAAGGGCGGGGCAACTGACGTTAGCAGGCACCAGTGCAGGAGCGGCGGTGATGGGGCATCACATGATTGCTGGCGGCGGTAGTGGAGAAACGCCAAATCGTTCCCTAGTGGATATGGCAACTGGTTTGGGATTTATTCCTGAAGTCATCGTTGACCAACACTTTCACAACCGTAATCGGATGGGGCGATTGATTAGCGCGATCTCAGCTCATCCCGATCGCTTAGGTATTGGCATTGACGAAGATACTTGTGCTGTGTTTGAACGTGATGGTTGGTTACAAGTTATGGGTAAAGGCAGTGTCACCATTGTTGATCCCACTGAGTTGACCCACACTAACGAACCTCATGTTGGTGCTAATGAACCATTAACCGTACATAATTTACGTCTTCATATCCTCAGCTATGGCGATCGCTTCCACTTGTACCAGCGGACTGTATTGCCTGCTGTACATCGAATTTCCAGCTGACGGTATAGAGTATCTGAGGTTACACTGAGTTGACCGCAAATTTTAGATTTTGGATTTTGGATTTTAGATTAAAAGAACTTTTCGGTACATACTACCAGAAAGTAGACAAAACCAATCTAAAAGACCTTCAATGACTCGGTTTAGCTCCACGTCAATCTAAAATTCAGAGAGTTAAGTACCCTAGTAGTATCTTTACAATCTAAAATGTCAATCTAAAATCCAAAATTGGTTGGCCGCACGTTTATTATTTCTTACCGTAGAAAAATGATAAGAATACCATGTAAAAAGAAAAAACTGTTTTTCATGAACAGTTTAGCGGTCAATTCCAGTAAGAAACTAGAATTTTGGTTCCGAATCTCCATCTACCTATTCCCATGAGAATCCTCAAGATCCAGACCTTACGCGGCCCAAACTATTGGAGCATTCGACGCCACAAACTGATCGTCATGCGCCTCGATTTAGAAACCCTTGGCGAGACGCCCTCGAATGAAATCCCTGGCTTTTATGAAGGATTAGTTGAGGCGCTGCCGAGTCTGGAGGGTCACTATTGTTCGCCTGGCTGTCGTGGTGGTTTTTTGATGCGAGTCAAAGAAGGCACTATGATGGGTCATATCGTGGAACACGTAGCCCTAGAACTCCAAGAATTAGCAGGTATGCATGTCGGCTTTGGTCGCACCCGCGAAACTGCCACACCCGGAATTTATCAAGTAGTCATCGAGTACCTGAATGAGGAAGCGGGACGCTACGCTGGACGAGCCGCAGTACGGCTATGCCAGAGTATCGTTGATCGAGGCCGTTATCCTAAGGCAGAACTAGAGCAAGATATCCAAGACCTGAAAGACTTCACCCGTGATGCTTCACTAGGCCCCTCCACAGAAGCGATCGTCAAAGAAGCAGAAAAAAGAGGTATTCCCTGGATGTCGCTGGAAGCCCGCTTTTTGATTCAGCTAGGCTATGGCGTCAACCAGAAGCGAATGCAAGCCACAATGACCGATAACACAAGCATTCTGGGCGTAGAATTAGCTTGCGATAAAGAAGCCACTAAACGCATCCTTGCTGCTGCTGGTGCGCCAGTACCCAGAGGTACAGTAATCAACTTTTTAGACGATTTAGAACAAGCCATTGAATTCGTGGGCGGCTATCCCATCGTCATCAAGCCCCTAGATGGCAATCATGGACGTGGGATCACCATTGATATCAGAACTTGGGAAGAAGCTGAAGCCGGATACGAAGCTGCCAGACAGGTTTCTCGGTCAATTATTGTCGAAAGATATTATGTTGGACGCGACCACAGAGTATTAGTGGTAAATGGCAAAGTTGTCGCAGTCGCCGAACGGGTTCCGGCTCATGTTATCGGCAACGGCAGATCCACCATCTCCGAACTCATCGAAGAAACCAACCTTGACCCAAATCGCGGTGAAGGACACGATAACGTCCTCACCAAGATTGAACTAGACCGCACTAGCTACCAATTGTTAGAAAGGCAAGGTTACACCCTAAATAGCGTGCCACCCAAGGGTACTATTTGTTATCTCAGAGCAACAGCCAACTTGAGTACAGGTGGTAGTGCCGTAGACCGTACCGATGAAATTCACCCCGAAAATCTTTGGTTAGCACAACGGGTAGTCAAGATTATCGGTTTGGATATTGCCGGACTCGATATCGTCACCTCGGATATTAGCCGTCCTTTGCGGGAAGTTGATGGCGTAATTGTCGAAGTTAACGCCGCTCCCGGCTTCCGAATGCACGTTGCCCCAAGTGTCGGCATTCCCCGCAATGTCGCCGGTGCAGTGATGGATATGTTGTTTCCTAACGAGCAATCTAGCCAAATTCCCATCCTCAGCGTCACGGGTACTAATGGCAAAACCACCACTACCCGCCTACTAGCACATATTTATAAACAGACTGGTAAAGTAGTAGGCTATACGACTACAGATGGAACATATATCGGTGATTACTTAGTAGAGGCAGGTGATAATACCGGCCCCCAAAGTGCCCACGTCATCCTCCAAGATCCCACAGTAGAAGTAGCAGTTCTGGAAACGGCTCGCGGTGGCATTCTCCGCTCTGGATTGGGCTTTGAAGCCGCAAATGTAGGTGTGGTATTGAATGTAGCCTCAGACCACTTAGGAATAGGCGATATAGATACCATTGAGCAGTTAGCTAATCTCAAGAGTGTAGTAGCGGAAGCCGTATTCCCTGATGGCTATGCGGTACTTAATGCCGACGATCGCCGCGTCGCCGCTATGTCAGAAAAAACAAAGGCTAATATTGCTTACTTCACCATGAACCCCGACTCGGAATTAGTGCGGAAACACATCCAAAAGGGTGGAGTAGCGGCAGTGTATGAAAATGGCTATTTGTCAATTGTTAAAGGTGATTGGACACACCGGATAGAAAGAGCAGAAAATATACCTTTAACAATGGGCGGACGTGCGCCGTTTATGATTGCCAACGCTTTAGCTGCAAGTTTGGCAGCATTCGTGCAAAACGTCACAATTGAGCAGATTCGTGCTGGTTTGAAGACCTTCCGGGCTTCAGTTAGCCAAACACCGGGACGGATGAATCTATTTAATTTAGGCAACTACCACGCTTTGGTAGACTATGCCCACAACGCAGCCAGTTATGAAGCTGTAGGTTCCTTTGTGCGGAACTGGACTACAGGACAACGGATTGGGGTAATTGGTGGGCCAGGCGATCGCCGCGACGAAGATTTTGTTACTTTGGGTAAGCTAGCAGCACAAATTTTTGATTACATCATCATCAAAGAAGACGATGATACACGGGGAAGACTACGGGGATCAGCCGCCCAGTTGATTATTCAAGGCATCACCGAAGTTAAGCCTGATAGCCGCTATGAATCGATTTTGGATGAAACCCAAGCGATAAATAAAGGCTTAGACATGGCTCCTGATAACAGTTTGGTGGTAATTTTGCCAGAAAGTGTTACTCGGGCGATTAAATTAATTAAGCTGCGTGGTCTAGCGAAGGAAGAGACACACCAACAAAATGCTGGCACAACTGTCATCGATTCCCAAAATGGAATCACACCTTCTTCTGTTGTCAATACCTTGCTGTAGTCAGTAAGAGTCAGTGCGCTGACTCTTACTGACTACTTTAATTACTGCTTTTCTTCTTCCTGATTGGTTTCCTCGCTGGGAGTTTTCATCTCCTCCTTAAAACCTCGTAAGGTTTTGCCCAGTGCAGTCCCCAGTTCAGGAATTTTTTTTGGGCCGAAAATTAGAATAGCGACTATGCTAATTACAGCTATTTCTGGCCATCCCAGTCCAAACATATAAATTTCCTCTAAGGCATCTGTAATTAAATATAGACATTGATGGCTCACATACCATAAGTTAGCCATTGATGAGCGCAACTAACTTCTAATTGGATTGGTAATTGGCAAATCTAACCAATCGCTTAATTCCTGAGCTAGCCATTCCAGTTCCGCTTCCGATTTAATCGCACCACCACTACCACCAAGTTGATATTTTTTTACTCCTACCCAAATATCCAATTGTGCAGGAACGGCAATTCTAGTACCTTCAGAATCTTTAGTAAAATGTTTGGGAATGTAAACTAACTTATTAATACTTTGTCTTGATGATGCACGGGGACGATAAAATTTCCAACTAAACAACTCCCAGGTTAAGGCAATTTGTTTGGGATTCAGGCGTAAGCAGATGCGTCCAAATAAATGAAAGAGAAATTTATACACCATCATCAAGCCAGCACCCCAAAATGGAAGCGAGAACAAAGCAAAGGGGATGTTGACAGGAAAAGGTGCTGAGAGTGCGCCAAGTGTCCAAAAGAGGATAAATGAATTCCAGACGATCGCAAATAAACCTGTGAATACTATTGATAAATCAAAACCAGCAGGTGGAATGATAATTTCTAGAGAATCCCCATTTTTGGTTAGTTGAATCTTACTCCCATCTGGTTTGCCAACAACTAAAGTAGGCAGGTTTGTCGGTTGTGGTTTTTCTAAAGCGGCCAGTGCAGCACTCGCAGAACTCAAACGCCGTTCTAAACTAGGTTCAATCATCCACTTTAACCAATTGCTAAAGCTGGGACTGAGATTAGCCGCTTGTTCAAACTGAATCCGAAAATCCTTTTGGGGTAAATCGGCTGGATGAGTACCTGTCATTAAATAAATTAAGGTTGCACCTAAACTATAAAGGTCTGATGCTGCAACAGTGCGTCCGCCAAATTGCTCTGGTGGCATATAGCCATAAGTTCCGACTACAGTTCTTGTCCCGGTTTCGGTAGCCAAGACGGTTTGTACTGAGCCAAAATCTACCAAATAAACTTGACCGACATTATTACCAGAGCGATCGCCCAATAAAATATTGCTAGGCTTAATATCACGATGAATTACAGGCGGATGTAGCTCATGTAGGTAAATGAGAATCTCTAAAAGTGCTTTAGCTATCTCTTTGACTTCAATTTCTGTAAAAGTCCGTCCAGTTTGTAAACATTGCTCTAAAGTTTGTGCAGGGATATAAGTTTGTACTAGAGCAAATCCTTTGATGGTTGGTAGATTTACCTCAAAATAGTTTAAATAGCCAGGAATTGAGGGATGTGCTAGGTTTTTTAAAGTTTCAGCTTCTCGCTCGAACAACTTGAGTGAATCCCACTCAAAGTCACTACTAAAAGAGAGTAACTTGATGACAACTAATTCCTGAGTTTGCAAATCACGAGCTAATAGCGTCCGCCGCCCTGCTTTTTTTCCTAGTAGCTGCTGAACTTCGTAGCGTTCGCCTAATATTTCGCCAATCATTATGTTTTCTTATAATGCTACCGTTGAAAAGTTTTATAGCTTATAGCTCTTCAATATGGCAAATCAATATCTTTAGTATAATTGCGTAATTCTATGCCCTCCCAACTTTGGCCTTATATTACCCCTGGTATTCCCGATGAATTATTTGAACATTTGCCAGGAATTCCCCTGAGTCAGCGAGAAGTCCGACTGCTATTAATTTCCCAACTGCGGCTAAAATCAGATTCCGTGCTGTGGGATATTGGCGCAGGGACGGGTACAATTCCGGTCGAAGTGGGGCTATTGTGTCCAGGTGGACAGATTATCGCTATCGAAAGGGATGAAGAAGTAGCTAATTTGATCAAGCGTAACTGCGATCGCTTTGATGTGAAAAATGTCGAAGTAATTGAAGGAAGCGCCCCAGAGTGTTTACACGATCTTAAAGTTGCCCCTCACCGTATTTGTATCGAGGGAGGACGCCCCATTCAGGAAATACTGCAAGCAGCTTGGCATTATTTGCCGCCATCCGGTCGGGTTGTAGCCACAGCTGCTAATCTAGAAAGTCTATATGCTATTTCTCAGAGCTTTTCTCTGTTAAGGGCTAGAAATATCGAAGTCGTCCAATCTGCGGTTAACCGCTTAGAGACGCGCGGCTTTTCTCAAAGCTTTACCGCCGTTGATCCCATTTTTATCCTCAGTGGTGAGAAACTGGACTAGGGACTGGGGACTGGGAACTAGGGACTGGGGGAAACGAGGAGACAAGGGGGACAAGGGGGAATTATTGAACAAGTCTCTCCCTTATCTCCCCCTCTACCTTGTCTACCTTGTCTCTTCTCAATCCCCAATACCCAATCCCCAATACCCAATACCCAATCCCCAGTACCCAGTACCCAATACTTCTATGCCTTGGTCTCGGATTATTAGTGGAATTGTTGCGATCGCTCTTGCTCTTTCAGTTACCCTTTTGGGTGGTTGGTACTTTACCATCATGTTTGCGGTTATCGTCTTTTTGGGACAACAGGAATATTTTAATTTGGTGCGATCCAGAGGTATAGTTCCTGCTGCTAAAACCACAATGGCTGCTAGCCAAGTATTGCTGGTAATTTGCACTCTAGATGGCAGTTTAGCTGATGCTGTGATGCCAATAGCTGGAACACTGATTTGTTTTTACCTGCTGTTTCAACCCAAATTTGCCACGATCGCTGATGTTTCCGCTTCCATTATGGGGCTATTTTATGTAGGTTATTTACCAAGTTACTGGGTGCGGTTACGAGCAATTGATAGTGCTGCTTTTAGTAATCTCCCTTTTGGAGGCTACTGGCCCACAAACTGGATAGATTTCTGGGAGAAGGCAAATTCCGCTTCTCTACCACAAGGTTTTACAGCAACACTGCTAACTTTTTTGTGTATTTGGGCAGCCGATATCGGTGCTTATACCATTGGCAAATTCTTTGGAAAAACCCGTCTGTCTGACATTAGCCCGAAAAAAACTGTAGAAGGTGCTGTCTTTGGCATTACTTCAAGTGTTGCTGTAGCCGTAGCAGGAGCCTATTATCTCCACTTGCCAAGTTCCCCTTTCACTGGTTTAGCATTGGGTTTGCTGATTGGTATTGCTAGTCTTTTAGGGGATCTCACTGAATCTATGCTCAAGCGAGATGCTGGAGTTAAAGATTCTGGACAATTAATCCCTGGTCACGGTGGTATTTTAGACCGTACCGATAGTTATATTTTCACCGCTCCTTTGGTTTATTATTTCGTGACATTGCTTTTGCCACTACTATAAGGCATTGGGTATAAGGCATTGGGTATTGGGTATTTGGAAAACTTTTTCCTAGTCCCCAGTCCCTAGTCTACGGTATTAATATTTTTAAATCTGTCATCATCAAGGATTAACGTTAATCCTCCCACGACAGACCAACTTGCCTGGGATCAGTGTTATTTCTTGGATATCGACATCTGAGCCAAGATCCAGATTGTACTCATGATTGTCCTCTAACATATCTGCTTGGGCAGGCTGGATTGGAATCAGTGCCACTTGCAACTCATGTCCACTGAGTAACTGTAAGCCCAGACAAATCTCTAGAGGCGTTGTTTCACTATTGGTTACTCTCAAACCTCGCAGTATAATTTGGTTGTTCCCCAGAAGAATTTCTTGCCAATTAATTGGTTGTGTCTGTGGGTAATGTGTCGGTAAAACCTTAACCAGTAGATCGCTCAAAGCAGTCGATAATAAGTTAGATGAGAGAGAAGCATTGAGATCCTTCTCGTCTATGATTAAATTGCCAACCACTGGTACTGTTTCTAACAGTCGCAAGGGTTTTCCCTTGAGTACGGAGCCAATGTTTATCCGAATATTTTCTGCTGTTAATTTAATTTGTGTAATCTGGAGACCTTGATAAACTGCATGAGTAGCAAAAATAGATACCGAAGGGATGCGCCCAGAGAGAAGTTGGCGATCGCTCGTTTTGATCTCCACTTCTAATTCTGATATTTGGCTGACTTGCGCTCTTAACCAAAGCTTGACTGCTGTTGTTAATACCTGCGTAATTATGCGGATTTTATTTGCATTTGTTGTTTGGGAATTTTGCTCTGGCATTTAACCAATCTGTTTATGGGTATTTGTTCAACGACTGAACAGAAATTAAATAAGCCTTAAATGTAACATTTATGCCTACTCGCTACAAAATGCAAATATCATTTAATTGTTAACAGTAAATAAGCAATTTCCACATGGAGGTACGGTTACAAAAAATTATTGCTCAATGGGGTATCGCCTCACGTCGCGAAGCCGAAGAAATGATTAGGCATTCACGAGTACGGATCAATGGAGTATTGGCACATTTAGGTCAAAAAGTTGATCCCGAAAAAGATGCGATCGCTATCGATGGTAAACCCGTATCCGAAAAGCAGCGTCCGGCTTTAATATATCTATTGCTGCACAAACCAGCGGGAGTCGTTTCGACTTGCTACGACCCTCACCACAGACCAACAGTTCTGGATCTACTACCGAAAGAATTACGGGAGGGTTCAGGTATTCACCCAGTTGGCCGTCTAGATGCAGACTCCACAGGAGCATTAATCCTGACTAATGACGGAGAACTGACATTTGGATTAACCCATCCCCGCCATAGCATTTCCAAGACATATCATGTTTTGGTCAAAGGACACCCACCAGAAACAGTACTCCAAAAGTGGCGTCAGGGTGTGATGTTGGAGGGTAGAAAAACTAGGGCCGCTAAGGTACGTCTAATCGAACACCGTGCCGAGCAAAGCTTTTTAGAAATAGTGTTGCAGGAGGGAAGAAATCGCCAAATTCGCCGTATAGCTCAACAGTTAGGATATCCAGTCATTAAGCTGCATCGGACTGCTATCGGCCCAATTCAATTACAAACTCTAAAGGAACCCTTTTTGTCAGAGGGTAAATATCGTTCCCTCAAAGATCATGAGATTCACTTTTTGCAAGGGCAAATAACGCAACCTATTAAAGATTCAGCGGAATTAAGGAGTGTCAGTAGACATGAAATGGCTAAGACAGAAGAATAATCACCAGCCATCACTTTCATTAGAGGAACAACGAGCCGAAAAGTTGGCAGAATTAGGCGCTCAACTTTGGGCATTACGGCAAGAACAGGGTCTTTCTCTAGAGCAAGTGGTTGTATTGACCAGAATTCCTCGGCGATTATTGCAAGCGATCGAAGAAGGTAATTTAAATGATCTGCCAGAACCAGTCTATATTCAGGGTTTGATTAGGCAATTTGCAGAAGCTCTAGGCTTGAATGGAGTAGAATTTTCTGGCACTTTTCCAATCAGTTCTGCAAAAGTGAACTCTCAAGGTATTGGGAATACTTCACCCCTTGCTCAACTACGTCCAATTCATCTTTACTTTCTTTACATATTGCTAATAGTCTGCTCTGTAAATGGCTTATCTCAGTTATTAAATAACGCGGTACTACAAGCAAGTAATAGCCAAAACCAGCCATATCCCAAACAAAAGTCTGTTGTCAAACCAGAATTAGCTCAACTAAAAGAGTCAATGGAGGTACAACCCGTCAGCGACAACCTGAGCGGCGTTCAAAAGGAACAGGTTGTACAGATTGGTGTCACCTTGAAAGCCTCATCTTGGATTCGGGTAGTAGCCGATGGCAAAACCGAGTTTGAGGGTATTCTGCCAGAGGGAACTCATCGAATTTGGAAAGCCCAAGAGCAATTGACAGTGAAAACTGATAATGCTGGCGGTGTTTTGATGAGTGTCAATCAGGAGAAAGCTAAAGAAATGGGAGAACCAGGGAAAGAGGAAGAAGTTAGGATTGCTGCCAAGCCTAAGTTTTGAAATATAGGGAATGGGGCATTGGGCATTGAAAAGAGGCAGAGGTGCGGGGGGCGGAGGGGAAAATTCTTCTCCCCTGCTCCCTCATCTCCCCATTCCCTACTCCTTACTGGGCTTCTGGGGCGCGTCCATTAAGTCTAGTCAGAACTTTTAAGCGATCGCGCCATTCATCTCTCAAGGCTCCTTCTAGATAGCGCCATTCCCAGTTACCCTCAGCAACACTGGGAAAATTCATCCGCGCTTCGTTTCCTAATCCCAAAATATCTTGCAAAGGAATAATCGCTTGGTTAGCGATGGAACTCAACGCTAGGCGAATTAAATCCCAGTGGACGCCTTCAGGGCTGATACAACCTAAATACAGCCATAAATTTTGCTTTTCGTAGTCGTTAGCTGTGTTGAACCAGCCTATGGTTGTGTCATTATCGTGAGTTCCAGTATAAACTACAGCATTCCGCGAGTAATTGAATGGTAAAAATGGATTAGCGGGATCTGAACCAAAGGCAAACTGCAAAATTTTCATTCCCGGAAATTCATACTTGTCTCGCAGCGCTTCTACCCCTGGTGTAATTACTCCCAAATCTTCCGCTAAGACGGGTAGCTTGCCCAACTTTTGTTTGATCGCTTCAAAAAAAGCGTCTCCAGGTGCTTCCACCCATTCGCCATTAATAGCAGTTTCTTCACCTTTGGGTACTGACCAATATGCCTCGAAGCCCCGAAAGTGGTCAATGCGAATTATATCGACATAATCCAGCATGGCCTCAAAGCGCTGTACCCACCATTTAAAGTCTTGTTTTTGCAGTTCCTCCCAGTTATAAACCGGGTTTCCCCACAATTGACCGGTGGCACTAAAGTAATCTGGTGGAACTCCTGCCATTTGGGCAACTTCTCCCGTCTCTTCGTCTAAGCAAAAGATATTGGGATGCGCCCAAACATCGGCACTATCATGAGCTACATAGATTGGAATATCGCCGATAATGTCAATGCCCCGCATGTTCGCGTAGTTTTTCAGGTCTGACCACTGCCGAAAAAACTCAAATTGGATGAACTTGTAATAAAAAATATCTCCGTTGAGTCGGCTTTCTGCCTGAGCTAATGCTTCTGGTTCTCGCTTGACAAATTCAGGCTCCCATGTATGCCAGCTTGCTCCATTATTAGCGTCTTTCAGCGCCATAAATAAGGCGTAATTATCTAACCAATAGGCTTTACTGTCGCAAAAGCCTTCAAACTCTTTATGCTGGATAGGCGTAGCATTGGCTCTAAAGTTTTCACAGGCTTTTTTGAGTAGCCCATTTTTAATCGGTACAACCTGCTCAAAATCTACCTTTTCTGCCGGAAATCCTGGTAAATTAGCAAAGTCTTCTTCAGATAGTAAACCCTCTTCTAGGAGTTTTTCTGGGCTAATGAGCAGGGGATTTCCCGCCATTGCTGAGTAGCACATATATGGGGAATTACCGTATCCAGTGGGGCCCAGGGGTAAAACTTGCCAATATTGTTGATGGCTTTCTTTGAGAAAATCAATGAAGCGATAGGCTTCTAAGCCTAAATCCCCAACGCCAAATCGACTGGGAAAGGAAGTAGGATGCAGCAAAATGCCACTGGATCTAGGAAAAGGCATAAGTAACCTTAATTATGAGAGGGGGCAATTGTCTGATGGAGACGCGATGCGATCGTCGCATCGAATTTATCACTGAACGGTATTTGCAGAGGAAATCAAGTAAACTCATTTTGTTTGTCATTTGTCCTTTGTCCTTGGCTAATGACTAATGACTAATGACCAATGACCAATGACTAAATAACTATGACTTATCGAAATCCTACACCAACAGTTGATATCATCATTGAACTAGTAGATCGACCTCATCGGCCAATAGTGTTAATTGAAAGACATAATCTACCTTTAGGTTGGGCTATTCCTGGTGGCTTTGTAGATTATGGCGAAGCTGTGGAAGTGGCGGCGCGGCGAGAAGCTGAAGAAGAGACAGGTTTACAGGTGGAGTTGGTTGAACAATTACTGGTGTATTCTGACCCCGATCGCGATCCGCGTCAGCATACAATTAGTATTGTGTTTTTGGCGACAGCTAAGGGTGAACCAAAGGCTGGCGATGATGCTAAGGGTGTAGGGATTTTTGAGTATTGGTGTGTGCCTGGTAATTTATGTTTTGACCACGATCGCATTTTGCGCGATTATTGGCGATATCGGCATTATGGGATACGTCCGAGGTTGGGGTAAGAGGAACGTAGACGCATTAACGAAGCGGTAGCGACGTTCGCGCAGCGTCTCGCAGAGAAGGAGCGTCAGCAGCTTGCCGCAGGCTACCGCAGAGGCGCAGAGAGATGATCTTGTAACCGACGAATGATGTTTGTTTCTCCAAAAATGATCAGTCTTCTGCTTTCGAGCCTCTAATAATTTGGTGTTGCTTCCTGTATGTCCGGTTTTGTTTGATGATTGGAAGTATCATCATTTTTTTCCATTGACAGGTCAAGACATATTTCCTCGGTTGTTGGTTTTGTCTTGAGAAAACGCAAAAAATCTAGTGTTTGGGCTAGTAGAACATCTGAGGATGATTCAATTTCTTGGAGTAGTAGTTCTTGAATATTCATAAATGATATTTTGCAGTCTGTTGTAACAGTATTATACGAGTGCGATCGCGATGCTGACCTGATCGTATTATTGGGATACATTAGAGGTTGGGGTAAAGGGACGAACCGCAGAGGCGCAGAGAGCGCAGAGAGAAGAGGAGAGAAGAATACCTGTGACACAAAGTTTTTGTGATTATACTGTGTCAGTGGTATTTAAAGGTGCATTATGGATGCTGAAGAACTTTTAAAACAATATGCAAAAGGTCAGCGAAAGTTTGATTCAGTAAATCTGAGAGGAGTAGACCTCAAAGGTGTAAATCTGAGTGGGATAGACCTAACAAGTGCAGATTTGACGGGAGCGGATTTAAATAATGCCAACCTGAGCAAGGCATGTCTCAAAAGTACAAACCTCACCAGGGCATCTTTGACAGGTGCAAATTTAAGTGGTTTGGTGGAAAGTTCTAGTTTAAATTTGAGTTGGGCAGATTTAATTTGTGCTGACTTCAGTAAGGCAAATATCAGTAGTGGAAACTTAAGTAACGCTAACTTGAAGAATACAAACTTTAGTGAAGCAGTCCTGAATAGTGCTAATTTCAGTAACGCTAATCTGGATAATGCAAACTTGAGTAAAGCAAACTTGAGTAAAGCAAACTTGAGTAAAGCAAACCTAGATAAGGCAAACTTAAGTGATGCTATACTCAATTCCGCAAACTTAACCGACGCATCCTTAAATGAAGCAAAATTTGTTAGAGCTAATCTTAGTGATGCTAATTTAAGTGGGGCTAACTTGTTTGGATCTGATTTGAGTCAAGCAAACCTAACTTATGTGAAACTCAAAGACACTATTTTACAGGGAGCCACGATTGGGGGCGTTCATTGGCAGGAAAAGGATTTGTCTGGAATGAATCTGACTGAGGCTAATCTAAGTTCAGCAAATCTTATAGGCGTAAATTTTAGAAAAGTCTGTCTAAAAGGGGCAAATTTAGAGAAAGCAGAACTGCAAAAAGTAGATTTGATGAACGCGAATCTAAACGAGGCAAACCTAAAGAAGGCAAATTTAACTGGCGCAAATATCTACGGAGCAACCTTTAAAAATGCAGACCTAACTGGTGCGATAATGCCAGATGGAGAGGTTTACAAACCGATCGCAGTTGAAGCGGAAATCGGTAAACAGGAAACATCGTTAGAGAAAGTAATATCTATGACCCGTAAAGTAATTAATACTGATAAAGCACCCGCACCAGTGGGCCCTTATAATCAAGCGATCGCAGCTTCAGGTCAATTTGTATTCATTGCTGGACAAATTGCCATCGATCCCCGCCTTGGTGATGTCGTCTACACTGATGATGTCAAAAAGCAAACTGAGCAGGTATTAGCTAATCTTGAAGCCATTCTCACAGCAGCCGGGGCGACTTTTCAGGATGTGGTAAAGACCACTGTATTTTTAGCTGATATGAATGATTTCGCGGCGGTGAATGCCATTTATGCTAAATATTTCCCGGAAGATACAGCCCCAGCACGGGCTTGTGTGCAAGTATCACGCTTACCTAAAGATGTGTTGGTAGAAATTGATGCGATCGCTGTAATTAGCGGTTAGTGCCAATACACTCACAAAAAAAGCCTACAACTTTCCAAACAAACTAAGCTTTATTATTGACTTTTGTTCTTAAAAGCTATAAATCCTTTTTAAGGACTAATTGAAATTAATTAGCAAAAGAACTGAGAAAACTTCCTAATGGAGAGTTACAAATGAGTGTGAGAAAAAAGAGGTTATTGGGTGCTGGCGCGGCATTTGCAGTGCTTACAGGTTTAGTCGTCAGCACAGTAGGGACTATGCAGGCAACGATCGCCAACCCTACAGCTAATCAACAAACACCACACTTACTTGCTCAAGGGCTGAAGACTTTAACAATAGTTTTTCCCAGTCGTGCTGATTCTACAGACTTGCAAAATAAAGCAAATGCGGTAGGAGCTTTTTTATCGAAAGAGTTAGGAATTCCAGTCGTTGCACAAGTTGGTGATGATACGGCTGCTGTGGAAGCTTTGAGAGCAAATCGGGCTGATGTCGCTTTTTTAAGTAGCCGTCCGGCTTTGAAAGCGAAACAATTAGCAAACGCCAGTTTGTATCTAGCCGAAGTTCGTTCCACTTATTCTGGAAGATACACCTATAGCTCAACATTTGTTGTCCCCAAGAATAGTCCCCTAAAAACTCAAAATTCAGCTAAAGCCACTTTAGAACAACTGCGGGGTAAGAAAATTGCTTTTACTTCCCCTACTTCTGGCTCTGGGTTTATTATCCCTGTGGCTGAATTGGTCAAACAAAAATTTGTACCCAACCGCGATCGCTTAGATGATTTCTTTAGTCAAGTTTCTTACGGTGGCAATTACAGCAAAGCTTTGCAAGCCGTTGTGCGCGGTCAAGCTGATGTGGCTGTTGTGTCAGAATATGCTCTGAATCCACCTTATATCACCGCCGAAGAGAAAAGTCAGTTACGGGTTCTGCACAAAATTAATGGTGTACCTGCCCACGGTATTGCTATTGATGATGATGTTCCAGCCCCAACACGGGAAAAAATCATCAACGCTTTACTGAAATTAAATCAGTCGCAAAATAATAAGTTGTTAAGCGATTTGTATAATTCCACAGAATTAGTGCGAATTAACCACGATCGTCATCTAGCAACTATCCGTGACGCTCTGCAAATTGCTGGCATTGAACCATAATTTAGAATTCAGAATTCAGAATTCAGAATTCAGAACTTACCAATCTTGACACTCTCTACGAGACGCGGCGCTATCCGCTTTTTCGGTCAAAATTCATTCTGTTAGCGGATAGCTAAGGTTTAGCCTATTCTGATTCCTGACTCCTGACTCCTGAATTCTGTTCAATAAATTTCTATGAATGATTATGTTATCGAGTGTCATAACCTAGAGACAGCTTATACTCCATCTCTCAATCGTCCTATTCTCAACGGGATTAATTGCCAGATTAAACGGGGTGAATTTGTCGTTTTGCTGGGGTTAAACGGTGCTGGAAAGTCTACATTGCTACGATCGCTAGTTGGATTAGTGCCATCAGTGAGAGGAGAATTGATCGTCAATAATGTTGAGATGAATTCCCGAACACTGCCAAAAATTCGGCGCGATGTTGGCATGTTATTTCAAGGTGGCGGATTGATTCGACAGTTATCAGCACTGGAAAATGTCTTGTGCGGATGCCTTGGTAAAAGAACAACTTGGCAAACATTGTTGGGATTTTCCAAACGCGATCGCATGTTGGCACTAAATTTATTAGAACAGTTAGGACTCGGAGAGTTAGCTTTTCAAAAAACCAGTCAATTAAGCGGTGGACAGCAACAACGAGTAGCGATCGCTCGGACTTTAATTCAATCACCGCAAATTCTCTTAGTCGATGAACCCATCACTGGCTTAGATGTTGTGGCATCGCAACAAGTTATGGAAACTCTATCCCAATTGCACACTCAACAAGGCATGACAATTGTCGCAGTTTTGCACGATTTGGGAATCGCAGAAAAATACGCAGGGCAAGCGATCGTCTTAGATGCTGGACGCGTCGTTTACCAAGGATTTTGTGACAACTTACAAGCTCAATTTGCTAAAGTTTCCGCTTGAGTGGGATTTGATTTCACAAAAAAGACGCGATGAATCGCCGTCTCTACAATAATCAATCTTTTGTAGAGACGGCGATTTATCGCGTCTCTTGTCTAAACCAAACAGTATTGCATTCTGACTCCTGAATTCTGAATTCTGAATTCTTCTTCAATACACTATGAGTTCCTTCTTTAAATTAAAACGCTTACGCTTCTACCCTTGGCTGAGTTCTGTACTCATCTTATTAATTGTTGTGGTAGTTTATGGTTGGGCTTTGCGAGGACTCAAACTCGATTTTGAACTGCTGCGTTCTAGCTGGCCATACATCACCGATTTTATTACTCGGTTATTTCCTCCCGATTGGAAAGTTTTAGATATTGCAGTTAAGGCGCTAATTGAAACTGTACAGATGTCTTTATGGGGAACTACCATTGGAGCAATTCTTTCTGTACCAATTGCGATCGCTAGCGCCAGCAATATTGCGCCTGGGTGGTTGCGATCGCTAGCTAATTTGCTGCAAAATACTGTACGTTCTGTTCCCTCAATTATTCTAGGGCTAATGTTTGTTGCCGCCACTGGCTTAGGCGCACCAGCAGGAACTTTAGCTTTGGGAATCTACACCATCGGCTACCTTGCCAAATTTTATCAACAGGCAATTGAAGCGGTTGATCCGCGTTCTCTTGAATCTTTGCAAGTTATCGGAGCCTCCAAGCTACAGATTGCTCAATACGGCATTCTCCCGCAAGTGCTACCGCTGGGATTAGGTTATACCTTCTGGATGTTTGAGTACAACATTCGTGCTGCTTCTGTCTTGGGTGTAGTTGGTGCAGGTGGTATTGGCTTTCAGTTGAAAAGTTACATAGACGGATTCGAGTACACCAAAGCAACAACTATGATGTTAGTGCTTTTGGTAGTCGTCACAGTAATTGATGCTTTTAGTAGCCAATTACGTCATCGGCTCGATTCGATGTAACGAATTCTTGATATCTTACACCTCTTGAAGGGCTGGGATTCCCGGCGATTTTTGTTGACTCATAACAACCATCTCAATGGGACGATCTGGGCCTGTCACTAAACCACGGCGTTTAGGTCGCACTTCACCTTTATTAACTAGTGCTAATTCCTTACTAGAAAGGATTTGAGCAAGTGCTAGCTTCATTTCCAACTGGGCAAATGCTAGTCCAATACAACGCCTTGCACCACCCCCAAAGGGTAAATATTCATAAGCGGAAAATTGCCGTTCTAAAAAACGTTCTGGTTTAAACTGCTTAGGTTCTGGATAAATATCTTCTCGGTGGTGGGTTAAATAAATAGAACCAATGAGGACTGTACCCGGTTCTAATTCATAACCGCCTAGCGATATCGGTGTTCTTACTTTTCTGGGAAAAGTTAGTATACCGACTGGATAAATTCGCAATGTCTCAGAACAAACAGCGTTGAGATAAGGTAATTTAAAAACGGTGCTGGGGTCTGGATTATTACCCAAGCTATCTAATTCTTGCAGTAGCTTTTGGCGCACTGATGGTATTTTGTGAATCCAGTATAAGGCCCATGCTAAGGCTGTTGCTGTGGTTTCGTGACCGGCGACTAACAAAGTCATCAATTCATCGCGCAACTCTTCATCAGTCATCGGTTGACCGGCTTCATCCCTAGCAGCCATGAGTAAGCTAAGAATATCTGTCCGTGATGAATCTGGTTGTTCTCGACGTTCCCGAATTTCCTCGTAGATGAGTTCGTCAGCTTCTTGCTGAAGGCGCATCTGGTTTCCCCAGAAGTTAATCGGGCCAAAATCCCTTTGCAAAGCTGGAAAATAAAGCAAAGCCACACTTAAGCGAGAACTGGCCTTTTCTAAAAGATCGCCCAAAAAATGCTGTAGTTTTTCGGCGCGAGGCCCTTCATATAAACCAAATACAGCCTGCATAATCACCCGCAGGGTAATAGCTTGAGTTGCAGACCGAATATTTAAGGGTTTACCTATCTGGTATTGGCTGATAACTTGCTTGGTGACATCGGTAATCACCTGGCTGTAGTTCCGCATTCTTTCGCCATGAAAGGGAGGCATTAACAACTGACGTTGACGCTGGTGTTCTGCACCGCTGATGGTAATCACAGAATGCTTTCCCAGCAAAGGTTCAAACACATCATTCAGATCGCCGGGTGCTTCTAATTCCTTGGTATCATTTGTTAAAATTTGCTGTTGCGCTTGGGGATTGCTGACAATCACCAAAGGAGGAAGATTTTTGTCTAATCTGAGAGTAAAAATCTCGCCATAGCTTTTAGCACAAGCCTCCATAAATGACATTGGATTGGCAATCCAGCGTAGCATCTGTACAACTGCTGGAGTTTGTGGGCCGTTTGGGAATTTCATAAATTTTTTTGCTGCTTGATATTTTTTTGCTACTTAAACCGTTTCTTAGTGAAGCTGCATATATTTACCCACCAGCTACACCGTTCTGTCTGATTCAGGGGAAATTACAGAGAAGTGTTGTTATCTGCATTGTCATACAGAATTGGTATGAAACTAATTTAAATTTTGCTTGCGTAACCATTTAAAGTACTTATTCTAACGTTGCAAAAAAGCAATAAACTGTTACAACCTCGAAGATGTAAAATTTTGGTTAAATTCAACGAGCATCTACAGTTTCACCTCATCGTCAATAAGGTACTCAGCATGACTGCAATCTCCCCAAAGGCATCTTCAGCGCTTCCCAATTTTTCTGAAGGGATTCAATATTTTGGTGAAGCGTTACCAGATTTTGAAACTTATGGTGCTACACCTGCTATTGAGTCAGGCAAAATTGCGATCGCATCTCCCACAGAACCAAATGCAGTATATCAAACTTTACTTGCTGCCGATGCCTTACGCTACCTGACTTTACAAGTTACTGGTAGTAAGGCTTCTGGGCATCCCGGCGGATTTGCCAGCCAAGCAGAAGCTTACGCATCTCTTGTCATGCTGGGATACAAGAACATTATTACTGAAGTCGGACACCACGCCCCTGGATTTTATAGTGCCATGTTCTTGGATCGTTCGCTAGAGGACATGGGAATTTTTACAGTCCAACAATTGCGCGATCGCTTCCGAGAAAAGCACGGACTTTTAGGACATCTTTCTGGTTACATTCCCGGTATTCTTGCACCTGCGGGGCCTTTGGGACAAGGGCAACACTTTGCAATGGCAGCTGCACTCTTGCACAAAGATAAGTTGTTCCCCTTTACAGTTGGCGATGGTGGATTGGGTGAGCCTTATATTGTAAGTGCGATCGCGCATTTCCATACAGCTTATCCTGCTGTCACCAACTTTTTACCGGTGTTGGTATGGAACGGTTACAGCCAAGAACATCACAGCATGGTTTCCCTCAAAACCAATGCACAGATGCAGGCATATTGGCAAGGTAACGGTTTTGATGAAGTCGTGTTAGTTGATGCCAAAGATTTCGACGATCAAAACCAGCTAGGGGATTACGTTGATAGTACCGCCTTTTCCTTTGAGAAACGTCTAGCATTTACGCAAGCAGTACTTTCGGGTGTAGATCAAGCCGCGCGTTTTGCATTGGGTGGTAAACTTACCGTCTTCATTATTAAACAACTCAAAGGTGCAGGAGTTCACGCGCGGGGTGCAAAATCTCACAACCTCTATCCTAAAGATACGCTGGATGCACCGCATATTATCAGTGCATTGCAAACCCGTGCTTTGTCTGCGGAAGCTTGGCAATTAGTCAGAACAAATGCCGAACGTGCCGGTGGTGGCCCAGCAGCAAAAACTGTGGTGACAGAATTTGAATTACCATTACCAGAACTAGGCGAATTACCTTTAGAAGAATATGCCGTTGGTGGTGAACCCAAAGTTTCTACAACCGCGATGGGACGATTGGTAGGAATAGTTGGAAATAAAGATCAGAATTTCCTTGTCACCAACGCCGATGGTAACGAAGCATCAGGAATTGCCAACATCAACCAAGCATTAAAAATTATTCACCCCACAACCGACGACTTATATTTCCAAGCACCAAACGGACAAGTTTATGAACCATTGAGTGAAGATGCTTGTGCCGGTTTAGCTGCCGGTTTAGCGTTAATGGGTGCGAGAACTTTGTGGTGTTCTTACGAATCTTTTGCCATCAACGGATTACCAATTTGGCAAACTGTGACTCAAGCAATGGCAGAATTGCGCCGTCCAACTCCCTCGACTATTACTTTATTCACAGCTGGCGCATTAGAGCAAGGACGCAACGGTTGGACTCACCAACGTCCAGAAATTGAAGCTTACTTTGCTTCGTTGATGCGAAATGGAAATGTTTTCCCATTATTTCCGCCTGATGCTAATAGTATTCAAGCCTGTTATGACTGGGCATTGAAAACTAAAAATAAGGGAATTGTGATAACTGCAAGTAAATCACCATTGCCAATTCGCACAACTTTAGAACAAACTCGTCAAGGGTTACGAGATGGTGCTGTGCTATTGCATGAAGTCGCTGGTGATAAGCAAGTTGTATTTGCTGTGATTGGCGATTTAACATTAATACCAGTATTTGAAGCTGCTGCTTTCTTAGAAACTGAAGGTATTGGTGTCAAGATTGTTTCTGTGATCAATCCTCGGCAATTATACCGTAGCCATGATACTGCTTGGGATACTTGTTCTGAACCCGAAGGCGGTTTCTTGGATGATGCAGCATTTGCCGAATTATTTGATGGCGATGCGTTAATTGCCGTTACTGGTGGCGCTGCGGGGATGCTAGAACCAATTCTGTTAAGGAGTACAGCCAAGCGCGATACTTTTGCATGGAAACGTGGCGAAACTACAGCCAGTGCTGGCGAGTTGATGGCGTTTAATGGATTGACTGCGGAAGCTTTGACAAAAAGAGCGATCGCGTTAGTGCATTAAGGATTTGCTATATTGCTATAAATTTATATCCCTAACCTATTTTAAAATAGGTTAGGGATATTCTGAGGATTTAGTGAGATTTGTGAAAAAAAAGCAGATATAGATTGTAGTTATTTTAATTTGACAAAATCGGTAAGCACGCACTAATTTAATAGCCACAATCTGCTGGCTCTATAATTAATTTCACGATAAATTTATTATCATTACCAAAATAACAATAGGAAAATGATACACCTTTTTGCAAAGCAACTTTTGTATCTGGAGTGCTACAGAGAGAATTTTTTACTACCGGAGATATATTATAAACAAGCTGTTTTGGATCTACTTGAAAAGATGAGTAGTTGATCAATTCATAGTTATAAACTAATCCATTACCGTCTACACTAACGTTATTCAGCATAGTTTCTTGATCTATTTGTATAGGTGTAGACTTATTCATCTCACTAGCTGCTTCCCATAAAGCCTGTTGCTTAGAGACTTTGTTCTGATTACTAAATGACTTAGCAATAGCTTCGCTACCAGTTTTTACCATAGATTCACCTACGGCATTAGCGAAACCTTTCCCTAAACCTTCTGCTATTTCACCTGCTAGTTTGCCAGAGCCTTTGCAGCTATATAGCATCACTAAAATAAGAATTGAACAAAAAATTTTCATGTTGGTTAATTTTTATTAAAAATAAAAAATATTACACTTAGCTGTAATTACTTGCAGTCATGTTTGTAAAAAAAATTAAAAATCAAAATATCATAACGCACCGTACAAGATTTGCGATCGTACTGATTTTTTTATTTAGGCTAGTGAGGAAATCTCATCATCCTTTAAAACAATGTAATCACTCTTATAGTAAGTCTCTGCCGCATCTAGCAATCCTTTTAGTAACCACCAATTGATTCCTGCTGATACTACTCCACCAATTAGCGGAATCCATCCAACACCAGTTTTTGCGGCTAATTTCGCAGTTAGTTTTGTCGCTGCTTTGGATGCAGCTTTTGCCGCTAGTTTCGCCCCAATCTTACTGCTTCCCTTAAGGATTACTTTTTCTACTACCTTGCCAGCTACTTTAGGAAGTATCTTGTTTGAAACCTTAATCCCTACTTTTCCAACTGGTACTGAAACTGTTGCTTCTGCTAAGTCTGACCAAACAGCTAGGATCATGTTCATGTCATTTTCATAGTCTATAACGTAACCTTTGATGTGACCAATCCCAAGACATCCCTGAGTGGCTACTTTTTTACACCAAAGAAGATCAGGTACTATTGCTGCTAACCCTACGGGGCCTCCAATTGCGCCAGTTAATGCACCAGATCCAGCTACGTATACTATGTGTTCTGCTTTCCAATCATCAACTGTATACTTAGCAGCCTTTTCTCTTAATGCTTTGCGTTCAACTTCCAACATACCACTGCCCCAATTTCTAAAAATCTGAGCAACTTCTTCTTGTAAACTCACAACAAACTACTCCTAGATTTACGTCTAAATTTCCGGCAAACAAAGAATACCTAGAACTATTTATAGTTCAGCTAAGTGGTATTTTAGTATCTTTTTAGCCTATAAACATAGAGTAATCTAACAGTAATAATACTTGACTCGTGATCAACTAGCTCACCGTATCAAACGTCTCACCCTACCATCACCGCGTAGTTTATAATGGGATAATACTGAAAAGACTCAATTTAGCAGTTAATTATGGTAATTAAATTTGAAGAGATATCTAGAGATATTGATACTTTACCAGAAGAAGCTCAAATATTACTACTTGATTTTATTCAGTTGCTCAAAAAGCGTTATCCACAATCAGAATCAGAAAATCATAGTCAGGAAAAAAGTCTCTATGAAAAATTTGATGACATTGGATTAATTGGTTGTTGTTCTGTGGAAGAAAATTTATCAACCACATACAAAGAAGTTTTATCTAATACATTAGATAATAAATATGATCATTGTTGATACAGGGTTTTGGTTAGCTCTTATTGATAAAAAGGACACTCACCACGAAAGAGTAAAACAAGCTTTAAAACAATATAATGAACCTTTAATTACAACATGGTCTGTTGTCACAGAAACTTGTTATCTTTTGCTAACTCGCAAGGGAGTTGAAGCTGAAATTATTTTTCTAAATAGTCTGCAACAAGAATTATTTACGATTTTTAATTTAGAACTTCACCATACTGCTCGAATTATTGAATTAATGAAAAAATATGCTGATCTTCCAATGGATTTGGCTGATGCTTCCCTAGTAATTTTAGCAGAGCATTTAGGGCATGGACGTATTTTTTCAGTAGATAAACGTGACTTTAATACCTATCGTTGGAAGCAAAGTTATCCTTTTGAAAATCTCCTATTTTGAAGTAATTATAAACTTATCGGCCGCGATCGCGCAATTTCTCTTCTAGCAAGTCCCAGAAGCAAATCAATTGATAGCGAATGAAATCATTCTCTCATCTGAGCAGCAGCCCAAACCGCATCCGCTAGACACATTTATGGAAACCTTTGGAACGTGGGAAGATACACGCACCACAGAACAAATTGTTGATGAAATATATTCAAGTCGGATTGTAAGCGATGCCTAAGGCTGGCTACGCCTACGCTATTATAGCTTGTGAACTATTTACTCGACACTGTTACCTGTTTTCACCTTAAAAATTATCAGCTGCGATCGCATAACCTCAATGGGTGCTGGGAATAATAAATTTGGGATATCTGCACCAAAGTTCATTCCATGAAACAGCAAAAAAATCAATTCAGTCATCTGACTGCGATCGAAAGAAGTTATCTGTCATTTCCTGCACAGTTTTTATTAAATCAAAACCTGTTACAAGGCAAAATACTAGACTTTGGTTGTGGCTTTGGGAATGATGTTAAGATATTGCGCCAAAAAGGTTATGATATTACAGGTTACGACCCTTATTATTTTCCAGAATATCCTGATAATAAGTTCGATACAATAATTTGCTTTTATGTTTTAAATGTTTTATTTATTGAAGAACAAACTAATGTTCTCATGGAAGTATCACACCTATTAAAACCAGGAGGTAAAGCTTATTATGCTGTAAGGAGGGATCTCAAAAAAGAAGGTTTTCGAGAACATTATGTTCACAAAAAACCTACCTATCAGTGTATTGTAAAACTTCCCTTCCCCTCGGTTTGTTTAGATGAACGCCGGGAATTATATGAATATATCCATTATAATCATCAGCGAAATTCATCTAATTATTGTATATTCTGTAATCCCCATAAAACTCTCAAACTATTAACTGAATCAGCAACTGCCTATGCTATTTTTGATGGCTATCCTATAAGTAAAGGTCATGTTTTGATTATTCCCAAACGTCATGTTAGCAATTATTTTGAACTGCCATTAAAGGAGCAATCTGCTTGCTGGCTTATGGTGAACAAAGTGCAAGAAATTCTCCAAACAGAATTTGAACCTGATGGTTTTAATGTAGGAATGAACATCAATCGAGCCGCAGGTCAAAATATTATGCACGCTAGTATTCATATCATCCCTCGTTATAAAGGTGATACTGTTTATAGCAAAAGTGGAATCAGGAACGTTATTCCTAAAAAGCAATAGTTTTTTACTGACAGTTTCCAGTAGCAAATTTTGATTTAGGCATTTGCCATAAATCTGAAAAACTCAGTTTTTTGAGTCTTGTTGAAAATATTGCAAAATATTTCAGTTAACCCAGATTGTCTGGATCTATTCCCAGCGCTCTTAATTGTTCAGTCAATTGTTGCACCCGTTGTTCTGCTTGTTGAGCGCGTTGTTCTGCTTGTTGAGCGCGTTGTGTCTCTTGTTGAGCGCGTTGTGTCTCTTGTTGAGCGCGTTGTGTCTCTTGTTGAGCGCGTTGTATCTCTTGTTGAGCAAGTTGTGCTGCTTGTTTTACTTGTTCTGCGGGCGTGAGATATCGTTGTCCTTGCTCATCATACCAATACATCCATTCTCGTGTTACACCACAATAATTTCCCCTTTCGCAACCAATTCCTAAGCCAATTTCTGGTAGCCAAAATGGGTTTCCCTCTTGCAATTCATACTTACCATTAACTAATTTATGTACTTCCAGATGCGGTTTACGGCGGCGACGAGAGGAATAAATTACGTAATAAAGTACACCTAAAGCCTCATATTCAGCTAATTTAGTAGTGTATTCCTTACGATAATTTTGGGATACTACTTCTAGGACGAAAATCGGTACAACATTTTCATCCCACAGCACATAACTAGGACGCAGTTCCTCATCATAAAAACGCTCTACCCCTAAGCTCAAAAACCCATCTGGGACAATTGGCGGTTTATCTGGGTGATAATAAATACCCATATCTATGGCAAACAACCAGTCCATACGTTCTGCCCAAAGTATCAGCAGGATAGCTTTAAGCAAGCCTGGTATCAATTCTTGCAGTTCGTTATCCACAGGTGTTTCATCAGAGTCCGGTAGTTCCTCGGCTGAGGGCAAGTACCTTGGCAAGTTGTACTCTAACATGGGTGGTTTCCACAAAACTCAAAGGGTATTTGGCTCACCAGAATTATAGCGATTTCTGAGCTAGTACTTGGTAAAGCTAGTGTTGAGAGTTTCTAGTCAGCAATAAAAACACTTAGCAGGCATTAGCCACCGGAAGTAACTCATGCTTTGATACCACGACCATATAGTGTAAGTTAAAGTTAAGTCGATATTCAAATGAATAATTTTTGCTGAATTGCGACAGATAAAGACTAAACTAAAAAGTCTTGTGCAGCAAAACCTGTAGCTTTAAATGAAATAATCATGTCTAAGGTTCTTGTCTCCGATTCGATTGACCAAGCTGGAATTGACATTCTTTCGCAAGTTGCAACTGTTGATGTCAAACTAGGTCTAAAACCAGCGGAACTGATCGCAATTATTGGTGAGTATGACGCGCTGATGATTCGCTCTGGTACACGCGTCACTCAAGAAATCATTGATGCCGGCACTCAGCTAAAAATCATCGGTCGTGCTGGTGTGGGCGTGGATAATGTAGATGTTCCCGCCGCCACACGCCGGGGAATTGTGGTAGTCAATTCTCCAGAGGGAAATACAATTGCCGCTGCCGAACACGCACTAGCAATGATTTTAGCTTTATCTCGCCACATCCCCGATGCTAACGCTTCGGTGAAACGCGGTGCTTGGGATCGCAATAGCTTTGTCGGCGCGGAAGTCTACAAAAAAACTCTCGGCGTTGTCGGTTTGGGCAAAATTGGTTCCCATGTTGCGGCTGTAGCTAAGACAATGGGGATGAAACTCCTAGCTTACGACCCTTTTATTTCTACAGAACGAGCCGAACAAATTGGCTGTCAGTTGGTGGAGTTGGATTTACTCTTCCAGCAAGCAGACTATATCACCCTCCACATTCCCAAAACCCCAGAAACTACCCACTTAATCAATGCCACAACCTTGGCAAAGATGAAACCCACAGCCCGGATTATCAACTGCGCTCGTGGTGGGATTATTGATGAAGTAGCTTTAGCAGCAGCTCTGAAAGCTGGTAAAATCGGTGGTGCAGCCTTGGATGTGTTCGAGTCAGAACCGCTGGGTGAATCGGAATTGCGATCGCTAGGCAAAGAAGTTATCCTCACCCCCCACTTAGGAGCCTCTACCGCCGAAGCTCAAGTGAATGTGGCCATTGATGTTGCCGAACAAATTCGTGATGTACTTTTAGGACTACCAGCGCGTTCAGCCGTCAACATCCCCGGACTCGGCCCCGACGTTTTGGAAGAACTCAAACCCTATATGCAGCTAGCAGAAACTCTAGGTAATCTAGTAGGACAGCTAGCTGGCGGACGGGTGGAAGTACTGAATATTCGACTGCAAGGTGAACTCGCAACTAACAAAAGTCAGCCTTTAATCGTTGCTGCCCTGAAAGGACTACTTTACCAAGCTTTGCGGGAACGGGTAAATTACGTAAATGCCAGTATAGAAGCCAAAGAACGCGGAATTCGGGTAATTGAAACCCGCGATGCTTCCATTCGAGACTATGCCGGCACACTGCATCTAGAAGCTACGGGTACTTTAGGTACTCATTCAGTAACAGGCGCTTTGTTGGGTGAGCGGGAAATCCACCTCACCGACGTTGACGGTTTTCCAATTAACGTCCCCCCCAGCAAATATATGTTGTTTACTCTACACCGCGATATGCCGGGGATCATCGGCAAACTTGGTTCCCTACTCGGCAGTTTTAATGTGAATATTGCCAGTATGCAGGTAGGTCGTAAAATCGTCCGTGGTGATGCGGTAATGGCTCTGAGTATAGATGACCCTTTACCAGAGGGCATTTTGGATGAAATTATCAAAGTCCCTGGTATTCGGGACGCGTATACAGTAACTCTATAAAGGCAAAAGTAAAAAGGCAAAAGTAAAAAGAAATACTTTTACTTTTGCCTTTTACCTTTTTACTTTTTACTTTTTTATGGCAAACACCTGGTGGGAACTACAGATTTTATGTGAGCCAGACCTAGAAGATTCGATCTTTTGGCGACTGGAAGATTTTGGCTGTCGTGGTACAGCTAGCGAAAACAAAGGAAACTCATCTTTAGTCAGGGCTTATCTGCCGACAATTCAAACAGAGTTACTAGATTTGGCAGCACTATCGCTATGGCTGCGTCAAGATGCCCTCTGTGTAGGAGTTTCATCTCCCTCACTGCAATGGCAATTGATTGATGAGGAAGATTGGGCGACTAGCTGGAAACAATATTGGCATCCGCAAGAAATAGGCGATCGCTTCCTAATTAACCCAGCGTGGCTACCATTACCAGAAACAACGGAACGGTTAGTGATTCGTCTCGACCCTGGTGTAGCATTTGGTACGGGCAACCATGCTACGACTCAGTTATGTTTGGAATCTTTGGAAATGCGCCTGAGTGGCGTTCCTCAGTCTTTTGTGGGTAGTAGTGGCAAACATGAACATCTGGTAATTGCGGATATTGGCTGTGGTTCTGGTATCCTTTCCATTGGGGCGCTGCTATTAGGTGCAGAGAAAGTCTATGCAGTAGATAATGACCCTTTGGCGGTACAATCAACCATCAGTAATGGTGCCCTGAATGACATTAGCCCAGAACGTTTACTACCAGCATTGGGAAGTGTAGACGTTTTGACAAAATTAATTGTAAGTCCGGTGGATGGTATCGTCTGCAATATTTTGGCTCATGTAATTATTGAATTGATACCAGAAATGAGTGCGATCGCTAAATCTGAAACTTGGGCGATCTTCAGTGGTATTTTGCTGGAACAATCTAAAGCTGTTGCTGACGCTTTAGAACAAAATGGTTGGGTTGTCGCTACCCTGTGGAAACGAAAAGAATGGTGTTGCTTGAATGTACGGCGTTCTTAAGCCAGTAGAAATTATCGCAATCCGATCTAAAACCCGTAGAACCCCGACTTCTTTAAAAAGTTGGGGTTATTTAAATGACATAATATATAGATTACCCACTATTGACTTTTGAAACTAGCGATGAAAGAACGGCTACAAATCCACAAAAAAGCTGACTCATCCGCTTATTCGTCAGAGCAAAGTCAGTTGCGAAAGCATCTATTAACTACCCACCCTCAACTCCGCTCCAACCAGCCTATAGTACAGGCTAAAGTAGAAAATCAGAAATTTCAACAGTATCAGTTTGAGGCAACAAAACTCCAAATACAAGCCAAGCACGGCACGATCACAGCAGAGGGACAAGAGCGACTCACTGTATTGCAAACAAAGATAAATGAGTCGTTGCAGCAAGGAAAAAAACATTCTTCCCAGTTTGGTCATAGCCTGAGCAAAATGGCGATCAAACGTGCTGATAGTGTGTTAATGGGACAAATACAGCCAAAACTCACTATTGGTCAATCAGGAGATCAATATGAGCAAGAGGCGGATAGCGTCGCTACTTCTGTAGTTAACCAAATTAATCGAGTTGTTTCAGAAAACCAGGATGCACAGCAGACAACTCTACCAGGTATTAAGAACGAACAAGCAAAGTCTGAAGAAATATTAGCAGCAAATAACTCAGCAGATAAAAAACAAAAATTTTTACAAGAATACTCGCTAGCCAAAACACTAGTAAATGGCATAGATGACACATTACCAGAAGATAAAATCCTGGAACAGCTTTTCAAAAATTTTGGAAATATTCAATTTCAATACACAATGGTGAGTAAGAGTCAAGATACTCTATTAAAAGGCTCTCCAGAAGGAGACTGTCAGACATTAGCTCGTGCTTTTAAAAAAGTTGCAGAAGAATATTTTGGTATTGAGAAAATAACAGTTGAAAGTATTGCCAAGCCTTTTTTGAGTGAAGCTGGAGCTACGCCACACCAAGGGAAAAAGCCAAATTGTGATGATGGTAAACGATGGTTTTTTCAAAACCATTATTGGGCTAGCTGGAATGGGAAAATTTATGATGTTTTATTCCTCAGCAATAAACGAACCGAAGCCGATATGGCAAAACAGGTACAACCACTCAAATCAATGTTGATGCCTGAACAAGAGTACTATGAAACAGAAAAAGGAAAAATTGTATATCCCATTGTCAATAAATACTCAACTGTAGAGGTTACGATATTTGAGAAACTGAAAAACTTTGTTAATAATCTCGGTCGGTTTTTCTCCAACAGTATGAGTGCGATCATCAATAAAATTCGGTCTTTATTTGCCCAAAGCGGAAACAACACCAGTGGTTTTGATTCTCTAATCAGAGAACTTGAACACGATAAAAATAATGCTGCAATATCAAACAACCAAACTCATTAACAATTCAAAATTCAAAATTCAAAATTCAAAATTAAAGACATTTCAGTAACCCAACATCCTGCCCGATATCCTGATATATGTTGGGTTGCGCTCCGCTTCACACAACCTACGTCTAATGCACTCAATAATTCTAACTTTTTGAAAATCCTTAATCGGTGTAATGAAGATTCTAGAATCATGCAAAACCGTCCCTCTCCGACTCGGAGAGGGACAGACTTGAACTTTAATTCAAAGCAGGGAGAGGTTTATCGAACTCACGTTAATTACTTCCCCCTCAAGCCGTTAATTTCTCTTGCCATCTCAAAATAAGGGAAGGTACAGTCATCACTCTAACAAGCTCTTATAACATCATTGAATGATTCTGTAATTCCTGAAGTTACAGAGGTGTCACAGAAGGCCGTTGCACGTTCTTCTTAACAGTTTTTGCTTCTACAAAAGCTTCCCGACCTGTAATCAATCTAGAGCGACGATTACGAGTGATATAATTCCACGCCCACTGAATTGCTACTACTATTTTAGTGTCAAACTCGATTAAGAAGTAGATGTGAATTACTAGCCAAAAGAGCCAAGCAATGAAACCTTGGAGTTTGATTAAGCCTAAATCTACAACAGCTAAATTTTGCCCAATCATTGCCAAAGTACCTACGTCATTGTAACGGAATTGTGGCAAAGTATGACCTTGAAGCCTGCGTTTAATGAGTTTAGCTACATACTCTCCTTGTTGTTTGGCTACAGGTGCAACACCAGGTAAGGGTTTCCCATTTTGATGAGAGAAGTTGCCTAAATCTCCGACGACAAAAATGTTTTTATAACCCTTGATAGACAAGTCAGGTTCTACAATCACACGTCCGGCGCGATCGCACTCTACACCTGTATTTTCTGCTAGAACTTTCCCCAGAGGTGAACCTTGAACGCCTGCTGCCCACAATATGGTTTTTGAGGCTATTTCTGTCAATTCATCGCCTTGCTTGAAAGTAACAATGTTATTTTCAATATTTGTCACTCTGGTGTTAGTGTAGACAGCCACACCCAACTTCTGTAAAGATGCTGCTCCTACTTTTGATAACTCTGGTGAAATGTGTGGGAGGATGCGATCGCCACCTTGCAATAGTAAAATTCTCGCTTCTGAAGTGTTGATGCTGCGGAAATCTTCTGTGAGAGTTTGGTATGCCAATTCTGCGATCGCACCTGCTAATTCTACACCGGTGGGACCACCACCCACAATCACAAAAGTCAACAAAGCACGGCGTTTTTCAGGATCAGTTTGTTTTTCTGCCGCTTCAAATGCCGAAAATATCCGGCGACGCATTTCTATGGCATCTTCAACAGTTTTCAAGCCAGGAGCAAATTCTTTCCAGTTATCCTTACCAAAATAGGAATGGTTAGCACCTGTGGCGACAATTAATGTGTCATAAGGTACTATTTCATCACCCAAAATAACTTGTTGGGCTTTGGGATCAATATCATTTACTTCGCCCAACAAAACTTTTGTATTCTTGCTTTTGCTGAATACAGATCGCAATGGTGCAGAAATATCAGCAGGTGATAACGCACCTGTGGCAACTTGATATAAAAGCGGCTGAAATAGGTGAAAGTTGCGTTTATCAATGAGAGTAACGTTTACGTTTGCTGTCTTCAAAGCTTTTGCTGTATACAGTCCACCAAAGCCACCACCAACGATCACAACCTGATGTGGTGCATTTTTCTCAAGTGAGAGAACCATAATAAATATTTCCTTGTGTTAAGAACTTGTAACTATTCTTAACAAAGATGTAACAGCTTTATGATGCAGGTTGCTGTTTATTTAGAACAATTGAAAAAATAGTGAAAGTAGCGAAAGTTATTTATTACCCCTTAGTTTGGGGTTTCCCTCAGCAAGAATTTGGCATATCTGTTGGCTGCCATGCCCGCCCGGAAATAAATTTTTTTGGCTTTTAGCTTAAGTCTACTGAAGTAGACTGGAGATTTTTGGCGACATTTAGTCATCTTCAGATGACTTTAGCTATGAGACGGGAATTTCAATTCCCGGCGGACGAGCGGTTTCACGTTAAGTCGACACCAATGGCAAGATGCCCACCCCACAACTTTGGATAATTTATTTCTTGGAGTTCCCTTGAGGGTTTGAAACCCACGCAGGTGGGTTTTGTTTGTATATACGCGGTTTCTAACCGCCCGTTTCCCGTTAAGTTGACACTAATCCCTTTTCTGTCCCCCTGCTCCCTGCTCCTTGCTCCCTGCCTCTTTCACCACTGCCCGGAATTATCTTCCTGCTGCAAACCAATTAACTGTCGCCGTTTCCAAGCATAGTGAAGAATATTAATCCCTAATTCCTGAGCTGTCCGAATAGTCAATCTCGGTAAACTCAAATCTCTATCCAGTCCCCAAGCAGTTGCCAAATCTCCAATAGCTAAAATAATTCCTCCACCGATTAATAGTTTAATCTGCTGTTGATTAACCATTGGTAAGGCAGCAAATAAGAAAGGTTTTGTCCTTAAAGGATGACTCCGTTGCAATTCTTCTAAAGGCCTTAAAGGACTTTCTAACTGTTGTGCCAAAGCTTGAGTACTCTCAATTAGAGGATTAGCATTTATTGGTGCATCAACTAGAAGCACACCACCTAAATTTAAATAATTTCTGAGGGATTCAAATTCGAGACTATTTAAAGAAATTGCTTGTCCACCTGTGAGATAAAGAATGTCATAGTCTTGGATATTTTCTGCTAAAGAAACCTGACCGGGTTCATCAGCCCCTCGCAAACTTGGGTATAGGGGTTCTACTGCTTGTAACAAATACGAAAGGCTGAAAAAATTACGCGCACATTCGGGATCACTATGATTCGCCTGTGCCATACAGACAAGTGCTTGAGGACGCATTTGTGCTTGACGGCGATAACGCAAATCAATATTGTTATATCCAGGAAAGAAAGCATCCGTAGGTTGAGTAATCTCAGTATGTCCTGGTTGCAAAAGTATCCGACATATTTCTATTTCTGAACTGGCTGGTGTAGAGTTTCTTTGGTCAATTCGATAAGTTTCTTGAACAATATCTCTTTGCTGCCCGCGCCGCAATTCATCAGGATCTACATAGCTAACTACTAAGTAGATCATGAGTGGTTCAGAACTTACTACTTCCATATCAATAGGAAAATCATAAGAAGTCGGTACAACAATTAGATTGCCGGCTAAATCAATTGCAATACCAGGCTGAATTTGTACCCAACGTCCATCTCGATATCTAGCTTCTACAAGGCTTGGGGCAGTTATATCTCGAACGCCTAAACCGCAGACAATTCCTGGTTGGTTTAAGCTTTGATATTGAGCATTTTGCCGATTCCGGTGATATTCATGGGCTGTGCGCCAACGTTCTGCATTGATTAGTAAGCCATCTGCGGCTTGCAGGCGCTCAAAAGATTTTATTGGTGGAGGGGGGAAAGGGTGAGACATCGCAATTTGGGATTTTAGATTTTGGATTTTGGATTAAAAGTCTGTTTAATTTTACTTAATTACGAATTACGTTAACGTAGCGGTAGCGAGTCCGCGTTCGCGAAGCGTCTCGTAGAGAGCGTCATTATGAATTATTTAATTAGTAGGATTCTCGATAGATAATTCATAAGTGCAAAAAGCTGGTTTTTCTTGTTCTATGATTCTTTGGATAAGTTCTTCATTGATGATGCCACTAGAAATATTGGAACGCAAACGTACTATAAAATGATATGGTTGTCCACCCGCTAAAACTGCATTTCCTAATTGTGCATCTCCGATAATAAAACTTGGCCCAAAAGGTTCTGTAATACTAATATGTTTATCAGCTTCATTAGTTAAATGTTCGTCTAGTGGTAAACCAGTATAAAGATGCAAGTAAAGACGCAATCCTTTACGAGTTCCTCGCCAGCGATAAAGTTCTACGGCACGGCGAATTAAACGCCGCTGTTGCTGGAGATCCCAAACAGAATCTACTTGCCAAGCAACCCAATGAGCCATAAAAGGTAATAGTGCCTGCGGTGCTGTCAAGGGATCGAGGTTTGCCCACATGACGTTGTAACTATTAACTATTGGTTGAAAGGCTTGCTCAAATATCTTCATGAAGCGACCAATAAAGTCCACTTCTCGATACAAAATTGGCAAGAATTCCATGTAGTCCGTGTAGGGACGGATGTATAAATCGAAATACTCGCTTCTCTCGATTTGTTCATTGTCCGTCCCTGGATCTATGTGTAGGGTAATAAGGCTGCGGAAATTAAGCGTTAGTTTATCTTTTTTACCAGGGGAAATTGCTTCTTGGTCTTCAAAAAATGTGTCGGGAATTGAGAAGTAGAGAACAGCATCCATTTGTCCGCGAGGCGGTATTTCACTTCCTTCTGTGCCAATTTGACACCACTGAGATGGGAAGTTACCCTCAATACTTAAACTTACCCGCAAAGGACGTTGTTCTAAGTTTTGTACTTGGACAATCATTTCGCTGGGATGCCCAGGATGCAAGAGTAAACTACGCCCAGCGACATCGATGTTTTCTGTATTTGCAAATGCTAAACCTGCCACAGGTAAAGCTTCGGGAATTTGCATTGGCGTTAATTGAATGCTTACAGCTGGACTAGAGCGACTTTGAACCATAGGATTGGGGATTGGGAATTGGGATTGGGGACTGGGAGGAGAATAACTACTGACAAATGACCAATGACAAATGACAAATGACAAATGACTAATTACGAATTATTTGGATGTCGTGATTTGAACGCAGATTTGTATCAGCCCAAGAACATATCAAACCTTCCGATCCTGGGTCAATCAATTGTTCTGGTGATGGTTGTCGTCGCCAAACTTCTCCTTGCTTGCGGATGGGAAACAGCAGAACGGGGCCTAAATGACGGACACCTGGGGTTTGTTGCAGTAATGCGACAATATCTGATGTATAAACTGGTCGTCCAAATGGCCAACCTTTGCCGTCAATTCCTCCAGTTAAGGGATTTAGATATTTATATAGCGATCGCCTTAAATTCCGGCGAACTTCCTCGCTGGCAAAAGTGTTGTTGTATGCTGGCTCTAAAGCAACTTCTGTCTGCACCGAAACACCTACGTAATTCGGCTCTTGTAATTCTATTTGTACCCCTAATAAGCGTCTTTCATCTAAATAACTCAAAATTTGCTCTTGCAGGGCATTACTGAGGGCAAATTCTTCTGGTGTCATGCCATTGCCTTGAGCGATCGCATCTGTGTTTGCGAATGGAACTACCAGTAAACTAACTATACCTGCTTGTCTCCGAGAATTTGCTGGCAAACACCGAACACGTGCGATCGCACCAGCACCCGCCTGTTGAGTTAAAACTTCAAAATCTTCAGCAGTGACGGCGCGATCGCGCGTGCGGAGGATACGGGGAGCCTTTATCACAGCCTGTTCCAGTGATTCTGCATCCGCCCCATTGATTGCAGGTACACGATTGACCACACTAGCAATATATGGATACGCAGACTTCAAAAACTGGATTGCCCCAGTTTGCACATTGCCTTCTCTACCGCCGCCTGTACGATAAGTAACCATCCTAATTTCTGAGCCACGGGGAGGAATCGCCCCATATTGGTGTTCAGATTGGTTATTATCAAGAACTTGTACAGATGTGTCATCTAGTGATGGTTGCTGAATTCGCGTCCGCACCTGTGTTTGTTGTTTAAGTTGGCTAGGTTCTCGAATCAGCGGCCCGAATTGGATTGTACCAGTGATGGAATCGATGGTGTAATGAAAGTTATGCGGCCCAGAATCAGCAAAGTCTCTCACCTCAGTCCACTTTTGCGGCAAACCACCAGCGGGAGTAACTAAAATATACTCATTTTCTCGGCGTTCTAAAATTGGTGCTGTTTGTAATTGGAAACTCTGACCGGGTGTACCATCACTAATTCCCAATCGCTCATCTTGAATTAGCATACTATGACTAGCCCTAACAGTACCGCCAATTGACCGCACTGCTAAACCAATAATCCTTGGTGGACGATTGTAACCAGTTTCATTGGCTTCTGTGGAAACAAAGCTACAGCGCAACCAGCGACCTCGGTATGAGGTAAAATTAGCCACAGGCCAAATCTGCGGTAGATGCAAACGTACCTCTGCACCTTGAGACGGGTTTCCACCCTGTTGAGCAATTTCATAAAAACTGAAACCGCGAGTTTTATCATCTGACTCTTGTAATAAAACGGGTTGCCAATTTTCCCCATCCCAGGCTTCCCACTTGCGGGGTGGTTGATTGGGGTTAATCCCAGCCGGGGTAGCCGCAGCCCCTTGGAAAATAATTTCTAAAACATTAGCGTCTAAAGGATCATCAGAATTAATTGCTAAATAAAAACAGTTACCAGGCTGGGGTTCCTCTTCAAATATTGGTTGTTCATTACCTGTCCAGTAACCGTTAGATTGACGAGTCCAGGAAGTTGTGACTCTTTCGCGCAGAGATTGGGGAATATCTTCGGTAGTTTGGGCAGTTAAGAAGTGTTGGATGCGGGGTTTGCCGATAATTAGCGGAGCATCTGTACTAAAGGTAATTGCTTCTGTAGTTTCAGTGCGGATAGTTGAGGCTTCCAATCCGGCTGGAATTGTGTAGGCTTCAGGTAGTGCAGCGCTTAAATAAAAAGTTAATTCTGTGCGGGCTGGGGCGGGAGGCTGAAGACGAATACCCAGTAATTCTAGAAAAGCGACATAATTTTTTCGGGGTACTTGGTTAAATCTGAGCAACATTTGGTCAGTTAACCAAGCAAATAACTCAATTAGCGTAATTCCTGGGTCGCTGAGATTATGGTCAGTCCATTCTGGACAGTAGCGAGGAATACGCATAATACATTCTTCCACCAAATCATCGAAGGCGCGATCGTCTAAGTTGGAAGAAGGTAATTTCGGTAAAAAGTCAAAGTTCACGATTCCTCCCCAGCTGAAACCAAATAATAAGGATAAACAAAACTATAAATATCCGGGCCGTCTTTAAGTCGATAATTGATAATAATGTCCACTCTGCCACGCATAGGGTCAGGATCAGTCAGAACTTCATCGATAGTGATGCGTGGTTCCCAAACTTCTAAAGCTTCCAAAACATAAAGACGGATTCGCAGTAGAGTATCGCTATTTAAAGGTGCAAACGCCAGTTCCGACAAGCGCGAACCAAAGGTAGGTCGATAAACCCGCTCACCTACTCCCGTGCGGAGGATAATCCAAATAGATTCCTTAACTTTTTGATCTTCACGGCTAAGTTGTATCCCACCTTGCACACTTAAATGCAGTGGATAAGCCCAACCTGTTCCCAAATAGGCTCGATCGCGACCATAAACCATATCTGGCACTTAGACAGCTGTTACATGGATATCTTCAAAGATATCGGCACAAAGGGTTTAAGCCTATTCGCCAAAGGTCGAAGATGAAGAGGCAGGTAGGAGTTTAAGGTTCCGAGGTGGATGAATGGAGTTCTGAGGTGGATGAACGGAGTTCTGAGGTGGATGAACGGAGTTCCGAGGTGTATGAACGGAGTTCTGAGGTGGATGAACGGAGTTCCGAGGTGGATGAACGGAGTTCCGAGGTGGATGAACGGAGTTCCGAGGTGTATGAACGGAGTTCTGAGGTGGATGAACGGAGTTCCGAGGTGGATGAACGGAGTTCCGAGGTGTATGAACGGAGTTCTGAGGTGGATGAACGGAGTTCTGAGGTGGATAAATCTATAGTGGTTCTCAGTTGCATAGAATACAGACCTAACCCCCAGCCCCTTCCCTTCTAGCGTTGGGGAGTAAAATTCAAAGCCTCTCTCCTTTTAGGAGAGAGGAATGGAAGTGAGGTCAAAGTGTATTGCATCCGAACGAGAAACGCTATAGTTCCGACTTTCTCCCTCATTTCCCCCATCTCCCCTACTTTTCCAATCAGCCGCCAATCAAAACAGTAAAATCACCTTTGACAATTTTATTTGGTGGTCCTAATGCTTCTAGAATAGTGTCCCCCATCCGAGAGGCAGGTAGATTATTAATCAGCACAGTCTGACTACCATCAATCACAACCCCAGGGCCGTGAGGAGGCAAGGGTAAAGGTGTGGCGCAATTATGAATATCAGCACCAGCGGCAGCAGCAGCGATCGCACTACCCATAGTAGCAGCAGATGTTGCCTTTGTAGTTTGTTCGGTGGCCAAAGCAGCAGGTGCCCCTGGTGTACCAGCCGCCGCTAAAGTAGCAGCCTCAGCCGCTTGGATAGCTGCATCAGAAGCGGTTTTGGCAGACTGCAAACCTGGTACTGCTGCTGCAAGCACACCCCGCCACGCAGGTAAAGACCCAATCAAAACATTGGGACTACCCGGCCCTCCTGTTAAAACTGGGGGTAAAGGGTGCGCTACATTGTCGGTAATTCTTGCTGCTGGTTTACCCATAACAACCTCCTATAGTGTCTTTAATCTCTTGCCTCTGTGTTCTCTGCGTCTCCGTAGTTAGATAAATTACTTTTAAACCACAGAGGCACAGAGAGCGCTGAGAAAAAACATAGAAAATTAATTAAGGCGAATCATCGCACCTTTCACTGTAATCACGCCGTTGGCTGAAATGTCTATATTTCCAGCAGCATCTAATGACATATTACCTGTTGATTTCACTGAAACAGATTTAGCCATGTCATCCATTTTGATTTTATGACCACCTGTGGTTTCAATCTCTATACAGCGATCGCTATCATTGAGATATATTTTGTGACCACCTGTGGTTTCAACACGAATACCTTTTTTACTACTTCCTTTATCTTCTTCAACAAACTGTAGAACATGACCTACACGAGTCTTAATGGTGCGTAATCTCACACCACTTGTAACCGAGTCATCCACCTTTTCCGGTGGTGCATCCTGACCATTCCATACCCCGCCAATGACATAGGGACGGTGGATATCGCCATGTTCAAAACCTACCAAAACTTCATCGCCTACCTCTGGTAAACAGTCGAAACCTCGATTTGGGCCTGCTCCCAAAGCTACAACTCTTGCCCAGTCACTTGTATGTTCTTCTGTGAGAGTGGGAAACATTACCTTCACTCTACCCCATGACCGTGGGTCTTTGTTATCAGTCACAATTCCCACTAATAGAGTCTCAGATGGCTGTAGACGTTTTTGTGGGGATAGAGTTGTGAATAAGTTACCAGAACGTAGCCCCCGCACGCTAAAATCAGTTTCATAAACCCGCTGACTGTAGAAATGGCGGGTTTCTGTAACATAATACTTACCACTATAGCGATCGCCCATACCCTTAAGCTTAACAACTCGTCCAGGACGAATCTCAGGATTCCCTGCTGCTTTAGCATCTGCATAAACAAATTCTCCTCCCAATTCATCACACAAAGCCTGAGCCATAGCTTTTGCTTGATTTTGACTGGTGACAGGTTTATCTACAACAATCATTTTGGGAGACTTAAGATTAGAAAATGCAGTACTGGTACTACTTCCTAACTGATTGCCTGTCTCGGTTACTTGTTTTTCTTTATTAGCTGTTTGGCTAATCAATTTTTTCTTAGTATAGTCCCAGGCACGTACTTCTACAGAACTCACCTGTTCAGCACTGGTGACGCGGGTACTAAATTTACTAATATCATCTAGCCATTCTAATGCTAGAGATTCCTGAATTTTTGGTTTACAAAAATTCAGCTTATCCTCTGTAATAAATAGTTCAAAACCGTTACGGGCTGCCCTTTCCTGCAGAAACTCCATATTAGTTTGGTTCTCTTGGAAAACATACTTATTAACTTCGCCTGTTGAATCGATATCGCCAGGTCTTATACCTACTTCTTGAATTATCTTTTTAACTATATCACTATCAGTTTCATTCAAAAAAGAACGATTATAACGACCTCTGTGAAGACGATGAGAAATATCATAACCACGAACAATGATGTCCGCTTCAGATTTTTCATTGAAATGAACTTCCATCGCGGTAATTTCGCCTTCAATTAGAGTTTTTTCTACCTCATCTTGAAAATTATTATCTAGAGTAGTACTCGAAGTAAAACCCAACTTGACTTTTTTGCCAATTTTAAATAACGGATCATGTCGCCAAGCCTTATTTTCTGGTCGATCAGATGTAGGAATATAGCTATTATGTATTACTAGCGTAAACATTGCTGGCAAATGAAGGCTTTCTTCGATTGTTATTTGCAACAAATCCTTCATTAATTCAGCCGAAGCAGGTTTTCCGTCTATCTGAATTTTAGGTTCGCTTAAATAAAGACTTTTTTTAGGCATAAGTAGTAATCTATAAAATTAAAATGTTCCAACAATCCTAAATTTTAATTATTTTTTCCCAGTTTGGGATTTGGCTGGCGACTTGCACCTTTAGAATCAGATTCGCGTCCTCCAGGAAGGTTATTTTTATCTACTTCTTGCAAGGCTATATCTACCAGCGCTCTAACTGGTGTACCATCACTCATAAACATATTTAAAGAGTAAGTTAAACTCGTAATTACACAATAGAAATACTCTGTTCCCCATGTAAATATATAAACAGGTGGGCGCTTATCAGTTACTCTATTGATAGTTTCTACACCCTTTTTAATATTATCAATATATTTTTTCATTACCGACTCTTTCGTTTCATAAGTATCATATAATAATTGTTTCAGTGTAAACTTATAAGGATCAACCCCAGAAAAGTTTACTTTTGGAAGTAAAGTAGTTCCCCTATTACCTTGCTTACTTTCCCACTTCACAGTTCGAGCAAAACTAATATCTGTAGGATTAAACATTAATTCAATATCTGGCGCTTCGCCGTTATAAGCTACAAGTTTGGCTTTCTCAAGTTGTGGTTGGCGCTTTTGAATAACAATAATTGCGGGACTTGCCATTTGAATAGTTCTCCAAAAATTAATTATTGAATAGAAAATTACCAAGGTAATCGACCAGAGTAACCGCCATGACGTTCTCGCTCAATTTCTATCCGTTGTCGTAATCTGTGATAAATTTCACGGGCTAGAGCTTCAAGATTAGCCGTATTATCTTTATCATCTTCTTGAGAAGCTAAAGAGGTATTCTCTATTGTCTCAGTTATCGGTTGTATTTCTCTAGATATGTCGGGTGGAGTCACTTCTCCACCATCAGCAAAGCCTCTAGGTGTAGGAAGGTGTTTAGCAAAAACTTGTGGCGACTCTGAAACATGAGAAAAATCATAATTTTGGCTATTAGATTCCACATCACTAAAGTTAAAGTTAGTGAATTCATCATTATTTGCATTGAGTAAATCTTCCACACTTGACCATTGAGAAGGTGTATTTGACCATTGGGAAGGTGTATTAGTGTTGGGATTTGCTTTTCGGAAAATTAGGGGAGGTGATGAGTATTGAGGTGAAGGTTCATCCACATCAACTGTTTCGTTTTGAAGAGAATTAAGCTGTGGAAAATTGAGAATTGAAAGCTTCTGTTTACTAATATTCAACCCCAAAGAAGAAGGAATTAAAGAATTGGATATCTGAGGTGAGTAAGTCTCGGTACTTTTTAGCTGTAATGAAGTATCTGGAAAAGAATCGACTTTAGTCGGAGTCTCTGGAGAAGTTGTTTCTTCTGGTTCTGTGGGATTGGGTATCTGTAAACTTGGAAGGATAATATCTTGCGGTGTTCCACCAGTGTTGATGTGATGTAGTAGAGGTAAATTCTTCTGTGCATCCCTGGTATTAATCACAAACTCCCCAGGTGTAAGCATTGCTGGTACTGTATCCGAGGCTGCAATCTGTTGACGATTTTCAACGTGGGAGTCTGTTACTTGACCACCAGTAGCATAACCTTTAGGTGCGGGCAAATTTTTAATAGTCGCGTTTTGCTCAACTTCAGATGGTATAGTTACTTCATTTTGTGCGGAAGTTGTTTCTTCCGGGATATCTGGATTATCTGAAATATCAACAAAGGTTGATATCTTAGGATTTGTTACCGCAAAGGGAAGTTCTGATTCTATTGGTTGTTCATTGTCAATACTTTTCCTGAAAATACTCTCAGTTGTAACGATTTTAGGTAATGTGGCGGGAATTGTTGGTGTGTTAACGTCCTCGTGAAACATCACAGTTTCAACAATCTCAGGCAGTGTGGCGGTAACTGCTAGTGTTTCAACAATCTTAGGCGATGTGGCGGTAACTGCTGGTGTTTCAACAATCTCAGGCGATGTGGCGGTAACTTCTGGTGTTTCAACAATCTCAGGCGATGTGGCGGTAACTGCTGGTGTTTCACCAATCTCAGGCGATGTGGCGGTAACTTCTGGTGTTCCAACAATCTTAGGCGATGTGGCGGTAACTGCTGGTGTTTCAACAATCTTAGGCGATGTGGCGGTAACTGCTGGTGTTTCACCAATCTCAGGCGATGTGGCGGTAACTGCTGGTGTTTCAACAATCTCAGGTAGCGCTAAGATAGGATAACTTTCTGTAGACTCGTTGGTAGTATTCTCAATACTGCTGTCATCTTGCAATGAAGTTACATTTGTTGAGACATCTAAAAGATTATCTGCAATAGTAGATTGTGATTCTAAAGTTACTAACTGGTCATGATTATCAGAGTTTGCAAATAAACTGGGTGTGTCTTCAATATCGGCTGAGGTTGGTGTTAACTGAATAGGTATATCGGCTGAAGACTGACTCGTAAAACTAGAGACAATATCTTCTTCTATTGCAATAGGACTTTTTACAACTGAAGACTGAGAATTAGGTACAGCAGTATCTTGTAGTGGTGTATAGCTGTGCGTCCCTACTATATTTTCATCATTTGCAAAAACATGAAGTGTGTCATTAACATCAGATGATGTCAATGTTGATGATAAAGCTGCATTTCCTAGAGAATTATCCGCCATAAAATTATCTGTGACAAAACTCTTTGGATTATTTTCTAAGATTAAGTCTGTTTCAATATCTGTAATTGCCTCAAAATCACTATTTCTATTTATATATGATGATTTCTCTTCTGACGATGGAGATATAAAGGTTGGCAATACCTCATTGTTATGTATTAAATTTGTTGAAGAAACGATGGTTTGATTATCAATTATGGAAGGAAGGTGATCTGTTTGAATATCCTGTTGTGGTAGCGTTGGGCTAACTGGAATATCTGAAATATTAACTAATTCTAATATTTCAGGGATTATCTGCTGTTCATCATTTCCCAAGGAACTATGGGGGACAAAAGTTTGATCTATATTTTGATAAAAAGGAAATTCTACAAGTGAAGATTCTGCTAAATCACTTTGATTATCATCTAATTTATTTTCTTGTTGCAATTGTAAAATACTTTCTATTTCAGACGATTCTGCACTAGGCAAATTAGATGATAATTCAGGATTTACTTGCAGATTGTCGTTAGTAATATTAACGTTAGGTGAATCTGGTGCCGTTATACTAGGCGTTATAATATTAATTGAATCATGATTCTTTTTAATAATATCTGAAGCAATATCAAGTTGTAAAGTGGGGAGTTCTAAGTTAACCTCAGCAAGCAGATGTTTATCTGATGCTAATAAGCTATTTTCATTTGAATTAATAGGAATATTGTTTTCGTCAATAAACTTAGTTACAGATGATTTAACCGATTTTTTAGTCTTAGATTTAGTGGCTGACTTTTTTTCTGGGGGCTGTTGAGATTTATTTGTTTTTCTTGATTTAGATTTAGATTTAGATTTACTTTTAGTACTAATATTGATTTCTGATGACGTATCATTACTCGTATTGTTTTCAATGCGAATTGGTATTATCTCTGGAATACTATTATTTACTAGTTCGCTACTGCTAATATTACTATTTTCTAGTGAATTTATAAAATCAGTAGAATCAGGCTCAAGTAAGGAAAATTCATTATTTATATCCTGAGTATCCCAACTATCCCAACCTATTAGTGGTTGTATCGATGGCTCATGTTCACGAGATAAGAAAAACTTTGAGGATGTAACTAATGGTGGTTTATTTTGAATGGAACTGATAAAATTACTTCGTGAATGTAGAGAATGAGACTCTTTTCTCAATAACATTTTGTGAGGATTAAATAAAGACGCTCTAATCCCCAAGGGATGAATATTGTTTCCTAGTGTAGGTTTAATAATTTGCATATAGGACTCATATTTGATTTTTAAACAAAACTCAATACACCTTTATTCCTTCTTTCCAGTCCCCAGTCCCTTACCTCTACGAGTGATTCAGAAATCAAATTGGATTGCTATAGTTATAGTTAAAGAATAGCCAATTAACTAGAAACGAAATATCCGGTTTTTTGATTTCGTTGTACAGAACTACCTCCTCCTGTAGCTCTGGCAACTTGTAAACCTTCATAAGCTAAAGTTAATTCTTCAATGGCAACGGCTTTGCCATCTGCTTGAAGTGTCGGTGTTTTCCAGGTTATCGGGATAGCACCAATTAAAGTCCAACTCATCATCGTTTCACCAGCTTGATTGAAAATCAAAATATTGACATTGCGCCGAGATGTTTTCTTTTGTTCATCAAAAACTGCATTCATCCAGTTCCAAAAACCTGGATGATCGGTAACTCCACGTTTAAGAGTGATGTCTGTAAATTCTGTATGACCTAAATAAATTCTTTGCTGATCGTTGACACCACCTTCTTGAAAAACATTTTTCTTAATTTGAATACTTAATCCTGAACATTCGGCGAAAGAAGCAGCAATAGAACTGTCTATCTCAACGTAGAAACGATTAGTAGTGACATAATTTAATTCGTGAGTAATGTTGCCGTTATTAGCGCCTGTAGCCATCACAACCACCTTTGAGAATCATAATTACCTACTCTTTCGCGCTGCGATCGCAAGTCTTCTAGCAAAAGTTTATACACGTGTTCTGTAAGTTGGTTCAAGAGCCGCGAGTCATTGAGGTATTTACCCGCAGCATTCGCCGCCTTGCTAGCCGCTGAAACCCCTGCGTAGCCAGCAGTACCGCCAACGTCTCCATCGAATGTGAAAAAACTCTGTTGCTGATTTGAGTCCATAAATAAAAAAACTCTCCCTAAATCCAGGCTAAAGGTACTGCATCAGAATCAAAAGTAGCCAAAAGTCGAACTTAGTTTTTCCCTGGATTTAGATTTTTGAGGAATTGTGTTGGAAATGCGATCGCAGTACTCTAAATTGTGAGTAACAGCAAAATATTCATCTAGCTACTGCTTGGGCAACCAGGAAAAGAAAATGAGAGAACACGTCAGCCAACAGAAAAAAACTACTACAGGCTTCTCAATTCCATCCCTGAAACACCCAACGCACGGTTTTGGTTTGGAGTCGTCGGCAATTTCACGCCAAGCTGTTCCAAAAATACAACCACTCCATAAACCACTGACTCACGATATAAGTCGCATACCACTGCGTACCCAAGCAAAACTCTCAATTAGCCAGCCTGGAGACATTTACGAACAGGAAGCCGATAGCGTAGCACAGCAGATGAAATCTCTGGACATACAACGACAACAAGCGCCAGAGAATGAGGAAGAATTACAGATGAAGCCGATCGTGCAGCGATCGCCGATATTAATGATAGGTAGCGAAAAAAGAGAACCTATAATCCAGCGAGATATCGAAAATGCTACCTATGACAAGTCCGATCCAACAAGTGCCGAGGCATCTAAGGCTTTCTTCACAGCCTATAATGAAACTGTTCAAAAGGCATATAACTATGCAATCACCGTACCTAGTTTAGGAGCTTATGGGGAATTGAACGGTTATACCAAACTTTGGGTTCAAAAGTGGAATGAACATTTATCGCAAAAGCGCCCGAAGTTGATGGCAGCAGCCTTTGGATATGTGATCGAATCGTTGGTGAGTGACTCAAACTCGGAGTTTCACCCCAACATATCTGGAGAGTATTCAGTGGATACACAGGTAACAGTGGGTGGAACCCGTCCTGATTTAGTTTTGCGGTTAAAAAAAGGAAGCAACTATATTGCATGGCTAGACCTAACAGCCTCAGGTAGTGTTGACCATATTTACACGAAGGATAATTGGTCTTTAAAAGTTAGCAATTTTGCAGAAGTTACCTATCCTTCTCTTGATCTTGGCACTTTAGCCTTCATGCAACAAAATAAAGACAATAAGGGCGGAATTAGCGAAGCGGATCTCAAAACAAGATTGGCTGCTGCTCAGGCAGAGTATGGAAAACGTAAAGAGCAATGGAAGGAGCTTGGTCAAAAGTTTGCTTTCAATCAGATTTGGAAAGAAATGAAGAAGAGTCGGGAGACTTTAAGTATGATGCCAGAATATCCACGAAATTTCATCTTGGAGAAACTAAAGAACGAATTCCAGGTTGCTGAATTAGATGAAAAGCTGGTACCAAGTATCTTAATTGCTATGGGCGTATCGGCAGTACCTTGGGGCTATACAACGGGATACAGCAGTAGTGAAAAAGCAGGTGAGGCATGGCTGATAGATAATGCGCCTGCTGAAGCTTCAACTTGAATATGTGCGATCGCCCAATACTATAAAAATTGGGTTGCCGAAAATTTAGACTTTCGATAAATTGTGTTAAAAGTGCGATCGCCTGATCTTGTAGAGTGTGAAGTGCGATCACGATATTGTCGTTAAAAAACTCCATAACCCGTATATTCCCGCATTTCAGGAGATTGAAATCCTAAAACAATATCATCTTTTGGAATCCCTCGCTCTACAAGTTCTTGAGCCACTCTCATTTCCGTCATATTCTGCTCAATCGAAATTTTTCCCTGTTTAATATCCAAATGTAAAACACAACCATAGACTCGCCGATGACCATCCCATCCCACATTCATAACCATGTAATGGTCTTGTTTTATATCAAAAACAGTGTAACAATCAATCTGACCATTCGCTATTGGGATAGCAGCATAAGTAGTCAACAACGACTGAATGATATGGCGATTAGACTCTAGGGTATCCATTGTACAATTACCTCTTGAATTGGGTCATAAATAATTTGTTTAATCTGATATCTCTCTACAGATATTTGGGCAAATTCCCGCTTGAAAAAAGCTTCATAAACACTTATAGGCACTGCCAAATAGAGAATGCGATTTGGATCGCTGATTTCTAAGGCAAGCCGATAATTCAAAAACTGTCCTAACGCAGCATGATAATCTGTTAGTGGTGAATCACTCAGGAACGTTTTAATTTCAACTGCAATTTTTTCTTCACCTCGCTCTGCTCCTAACAGTTGCTCTGCACCTAAATCTATTTCAAACTTAGTTCCGCCAACTTCTAGTCGCAGAGGATCATCGGTTATCTTCCACTGCTCCTTTTCTAAAGCAATTCTAACTACAGCATGAAATTTATCTTTAGCTGCCATTGTTAACGTTTTCTGATTTACTTAACATTTTAGTGCGTAGGCGCAGCCTGCCGCAGGTATCGCCAATCTTGTAGAGTGCGAAAACCTGCGAGCGATCGCATCTCTTTTAAGTTGAGTAAATGGACATGAAATTGTCAAATTATCAAAATTTGCCCATCCTACACCTCTTGAAGTGCGTAGGCGTAGCCCGTCGTAGACATCGCCCGATACTATAAAAATGGGGTTGCCGAAAATTTAGACTTTCGATGAATTGTATTAAAAGTGCGATCGCTGTACTCTAGTTAAAGATGATCAACTAGTATAGATATTTATCCACCGACTGATCGGGCATCAGGAGAAGTACATGAGAGAACGCGTAAGTCAGCCCAAAAAAGCAACCACTGCTTCCTTCTCAATACCTGCACTCAAACAACCGACGCGTGGTTTTGGTTTAGACTCCTCTGGTGCTTCATCCCAAGCAGTTCCATCGCTGCAACCCTTCAACAAACCACTAATGCATGACATTAGTCGTATATCACTACGTCCCCAAACAAAACTCACTGTTAACCAGCCAGGAGATGTTTACGAGCAGGAAGCTGATAGAGTAGCACAGCAGGTAATACAGACGATGGGCGAGTCTGTAAGTAAGCAGTCTGTGCAACGAGAAGCGTTACCAGAGGAAGAAGAAGAGTTACAAATGAAATCTCTGACGGATGCCAATACTTCGCTACAACGGGAAGCATTGCCAGAGGAAGAAGAATTACAAATGAAATCTCTGGCGGATACCAATATTTCGCTACAACGGGAAGCTTTACCAGAGGAAGAAGAAGAATTACAAATGAAATCTCTGGCGGATACCAATATTTCGCTGCAACGTCAGGGTGGTGGGATTGCAGCCACATCTGACTTGGAAACTTCAATCCAACAGGAACGAGGAGGCGGACAGACACTTTCAGACGATATCCGGCAACCAATGGAACAATCTTTTGGGACTGACTTTAGTGGTGTCAAAATCCACACAGATAGCCGCTCTGACCAACTCAACCAATCCATCCAGGCTCGTGCCTTTACCACAGGACAGGATATATTTTTCCGTCAAGGAGAATATGCTCCAGAGAGTCATGGAGGGAAGGAATTACTTGCCCATGAGTTAACTCACGTTGTCCAACAAAATGGTAGTGCGCTTGGGCGTAAATTGCTTCCTGACCAGGAGATAAAAAAAAACAAGTCCAATCTAAAGCCCTTCTGAACTCGCCTTCTGGGTATCAACCAGTAATCCAGCGTAACCCTTTTGAAAAGCTTAAAAAATTCTTTTCCAAAGATGATGACAATGAAATAGAAGAAATACAGGTGAACGGGGAGGACTGGAAAAAATATATGGAGTTAGATATCTTGACGATGCAGCCTAGTGATATCATAACGGACAGGCAATTTGGGCACAATTTATATATAAATATCAGATGGTACAACAAATCGCAGAAAAGATTGCGCCTTTTGACACCGCCACCACTGGAATATTTTGAGGAAATAACCAAGATCACGACAGACAACGGCGGCAATAGAACTACGGAAACAGAATCGCTAGATCAGTACGCAAACAAGCCAAATTCTAATACTTTCCGTAGCTACGCACTTGGTACTCAGGGCATGATTATAGATCCAGGTCAGTCGCTCACTGCAAGATTTCTTGATCCACCGCAGATCACAATCACACAAGAGTATAAATCCCGCACAGTTAAATTCAAAATCGGGTTACAGGGGTCGCAACAGTGGCTAACTGGTGTGCAGCGACTAACGTGCGAGAATAACGAGATAATAGAGCATGAATTTATCCCAACAAGACTCAGGGCTGGCTAAAAACTACGGCACAATTAGTTTTTAGAAACTATTAATTATCTTGCAAAAGTCCTATCAGAAATTAAAGACTCTTGAATAATGACTAATAACGCTTAAGAAGCCGATCGCTGCTGGTCAATTTGTAGTGGTATATTTTCTAGCACCAGTTGCCAAAAGTGTTTGATGGGGGGAATTTGCAGACGGTCTTGAGTTGTCACCATCACTACCCGACGAGTCAAACTGGAACCATCTGCTAAACCACTAGTATGATTGCTAGCTAAGGAACGAATCGCCAGGGTAGGGTCAAGACGTGCCTCCAGTAATGCTGATTGAGGTAGCAAAGCTATTAGTTCTCCTTGGCGCACAACTCCCCGAAAGGCATCTAGGGTATTTACCTCCAAAGCTGATTGGAGTGTAGCTTCCATGCGCTCAAATCTATCTTGGATTAAGCGCTGCATCCCATAACCATCTTTAAAAACCACTTGGGGATAACGAATTAGCTCTGACCAAGGGATGAATTCATATTGTGCCAGGGGATGATTAGCTGCGGTTAAAACTTCTATCGGTTCATCATAAAGCACTTCTACCACCATTTCTCTACTGGTGGTTAAAAAGCGATTATTCATCACAATTGCTAAATCCACCAACCCATCTTTGAGGACTTTCAGGGCGCGATCGCTTCCTAACGAAGTCACCCGCAATTGCACATCTGGATAATCATGACAAAATTTTTGTAACACTGGTGGTAAGTAAGATCCACATAGGGAGTGAATCACCGCAATGCAAAGTTCTGGTTGCTTTCCGGCGATTAAATCGGCTAATTCTTCTGTCGCAGTCTGCCACTCTTGGCAGATTTTGCGAACGCGGGGTAGCAAACGTTCACCTCCTAGCGTCAGCTTGGCATGACTGCTTCTGTGAAATAGTTCTATCCCCAAATCAGCTTCTAATGCTTGGATTTGGCGACTAATCGTCGATTGGGTAACACCAGATGTTCGCGCTGCTTGTTGAAAGCTGCCGGTTTGGGCGATCGCTAAAAAGGCTTGCAACTGCTCTAGGCGCATTTTTATGTAGCCTGAATTACATTTATTGGTTTCATTAAGTTAACGGGTTTTTAACCATAATTTAGTAGAGTTTGTTACAAGCGGTTTAAATACATGAAAACTGCTGTAATTCACATTTTGCTCGAAATTAGAAATCAAGAGTTAAGAATTGCTAATTTACAACTCTTAACTCCTAATTCATAACTCTTAACTCCTAACTTTTAATTCTTATGCGTCTAATTTAGCAATGGCACTCTCTAACTCTTGGGCGATTTGGGTGAGTTTTTCGGGAGTGTTGGTTTCGAGGTAGACGCGTACCAGTGGTTCTGTACCAGAAGGACGCAGTAAAATCCAGCTACCTTCTTCTAAATAGAGCTTAATACCGTCTTTACGCCCCACTTCCTTGACTTTAATTCCTGCTACCTCTGTAGGTGGATTTTTGGTAAAAGAGTCGATGACGGCGGTTTTATGCGCTTCTGTGAGGTGCAAGTCTAGGCGGTTGTTATAAAGTGGCCCATCGGCTTCGGCGATCGCTTCTTTGACAAGTTGACTCAAAGGTTTGCCTTCATAGGCGATTGCTTCTGCCACCAGCATATCGGCTAATATCCCGTCTTTTTCGGGAATATGCCCAATAATACTCAAACCGCCTGATTCTTCTCCACCGATTAATACAGCAGTTTCGCGCATTTTTTCGCCGATGTATTTAAAACCAACCGGTGTTTCGTAAATTTGCAGCCCATTTTTAGCAGCGAAATTATCCAGCAGGTGGGTTGTAGCCACAGTGCGGACTATAGCGCCAGTTTTACCTTTATTTTTGATTAAATGACGTGCTAAAACTAACAGCACAGTATTGGGAGTGAGGACAGTTCCTTGTTCATCAACGATACCAAAGCGATCGCTATCTCCATCCGTCGCCAAACCCAAATCAGCGCGATCGCGAACTACTGCTTCTGCTAACTCAACTAATTGTTCTCCTTTGGGTTCTGGCATTCCACCCCCAAATAAGACATCCCTCCAATCGTGAAAACTTTCTAACTGAACGCCACTATATTGTAAAACTTCATCTAAATAGCCGCGAGAGGTAGAATACAAAGCATCGTACTTTACCCTTAAATTAGCGCTTTTAATTTTTTCTATATCAAGTAAGGTGTAGATAAATTGTAGGTAATCAGGTTTCGGATCGAAAATTGAAATTAAACCTGATGGGTTGTTCCCAGGCAACTCATCCGATGCACTTTTTATATTTGCCACAATAGTATCAGTAATCTCTGGAGTGGCAGGCCCAGCATAATCGGGTATATATTTAATTCCACAGTAGCGTGGTGGATTATGGCTAGCAGTAAACATCAACGCCCCTGCGGAATTTAAGTGACGGGCGTTGTAAGCAATTACTGGTGTGGGGCAATCCCGATCAGTAATTTTTACAGTCCAACCCAAGTCTGCTAGTACTTGGGCCGCTGTTTGGGCAAACTGGTCAGCTAAAAAGCGAGTATCGTAGGCAATAAGTACTGGTCTATCTTTTGTGTAGGCTGTTGCTAAGTAAGTGGCAATTGCCCTTGTTACTTTCCGTACATTGGGAAATGTAAAATCATCGGCAATAATCCCTCGCCATCCATCAGTACCAAATTTTATCTTGCTGGACATTTTTGCCACTTGCTCCCGTACATATCAGTACTATAAAAGCTTCCCGCAAAGCATGGGTAGCAGCAAGTATCCACCGAAGTTCTTTTCTAAGCTAGCCTTAGCTTAAACTTCTCCCCACCGTATTTTCTCTCACTGTTTCTGAGCAATGTCAACCCCCGATCGACCTTTTGCCAGTTATCACCTTTGGTCTCTAGTTGCCCCAGCGACCGGGCAAGAACGCTGGCATTGCCAGATGAGACGGGGGTTTATCAAAGCACGGCAACACGAACCACAAGTCAAAGCGCTGTTAGCGCAAGCCACCGCACCCCAGCGAATAGGCATACTCGCCCAAAAAGGCATTTATGAGTTTCATCATCACAGGCATCTGTTGAAGCAAGCAGATGGTGTAGAAAGAGTTGCACAGCTACTAAAATTAGCCCACTCAAGCGTTCAAGTCCAGCAACGCGTGCTGCAAATTTTGCAAAAATATCACGATGCGCCGTTGCTTTTGGATAAAGATATTATCCAATTAACTCCAGGTGATGAAGGCTTTCCTAAACCGATAGTAGTTGAACAAGAAGATTATTGCTTTCGCTTATATGCGGCTATGGACTGCGTTTTTATTGAGTCTGATAGTACTTTACATATTTTGGATTTCAAAACTGGTAAGTCGGCTTTTGACAAACGACAGGCATTAGTTTACTTGCTAGCGGCTCGTTATCTTTATCCTGGACGAGAAGCTGTTGCATCATTTTATAATTTGGAAATATGTAAAAAGTCTGAGTTAATTAGCATTAATAATAGTGAATTAGAATCCTTAAAATTTGAGTTAGCTAATATTGCCCACAAGCACCAGTACGATTTGCAAAAATATCAGGAAGAAACTAGTAATTTCAGTAAAATATTTCCCCCTAATCCTGGCTCTCACTGCCGTTTCTGCCCATTTAACTCTATCTGTGAATTTGCCGATTTTAAGCAGCATCAATCATATCCAATGCCCAGTTTAAGAGTTAATAGCTAATTAATTTACCTATTGTTCTTGGTTCAATTTTCAAAACCACTTACTAAATACTCGTATTTTTACTGACCTGATTTTCTTCTCCGATCAGACAATCTAGTACCACAAGGCGGAATTCAAAATTCAAAATGAATACAGCGTAAGCGTTTCATTTTGAATCGGTGGTTTATGACGAATTGCGAATTGGATTTATCTTTGGTTGTAAGGAGTTAAGACTAGTGCGATTAATCGCCAATAAATCTGTTTTTAGATTAGTAGGAATTTGGACGTTTCTTTTACTTCTCATTTTTAAAGGGATTTTGCCTCAACCAGTTTATGCATTGCTGTTGTCTCCAGATGCTTGTGCTGTTAAAGCTGAATGTGCTGTTGCTATAGGCTTAGAATTAGCTCCTACTGCGAAGGCTGCAATTAGCAAAGCTCAAAATGAGCAGGTTCCAAATAAAGCTAAAGAGGGATATTGTTCTTTTTATCCACTTAATTTGGTTTGTGGGCCACAAGGTCAATCTTCAGTTCTTTATAATTACAAATTTCACCAAACAGTACATTATAGGAGGTCTGGTTATCCCGATAGATTTGTAACTCATCATTATCGAAGTTGGCGACCTGTACCAGGGGCAATTAGAAGTTTAGTTAATCAATATGCAGATCGTGATTTTGGTGGTGGTTATCCTCCCTCTGGTGATTATGTAATGTGGATTCGTTTAAATGATGGAGATGGTAATAATCAAACTCGTGGAGTTGTTTATGAATACTCAACTGGTGACACCATGACATGGGATGATTATGCGAATTATTCTAACAATAATGTTGAGGGAGAATGGATTAGCGATGTGGTTCGTGCTGATATATAGATGGTCTAATCACACTAGGATTTACTGACATAGGCTCTTGTGGAATAGAAGGGTTTCAAGAGTGGATACAAGAAAGAGCAAAAACTAATGCGAGTCGGTCTTGGTCTAAGATAATCCTTTTCTATTCTGTAGATGAGCCTGAGGCACTACAGAAATTTTTTGAATTGTTTGAAGAATACTTGAATAGGAAATAAGAGCTTAGAAGTAGACGAAAATAATCCTTAAGCAGACAGTATTAAGGTGCGTTAGCCTACGGCATAACACACCCTACTCACTTTCTCATGGTCTTTCCCCAATTCCCAATGCTCTAATTCAAAAGTCCGGTAATTCTTTAAGAATTGTGAACCGAATATGATTTATCGCTAAATCACCGATGGGGATATCTTCTTTGGTTAGCCGCGCACCTTGACTTGTTACGGTTTCAAAGGTGATACCTTTGCCAATTTCAATGTGATACCAGCATAAGCCCATAAAAAAGCGCGTCGGATAAGGCCCACCTTCAGCAACATCGTCAGGATTTGATTCCATTGGCAACCAGCCAAAATTTGGGACGTAGAATTCTAGCCAAACATGATTAAAGTCGGGTTGTAGTGGAACTCCTAGTAAGTCACTATGAGGAGGACATTTGTATCTACCGACGGTGCGGCAGGGGATGCCATTTAAACGGGATAGGGCAAGTAAAACGCCGACATATTCGCCACAGGAGCCAACGCCCCGTTCTAAAACTATATCTGGCGTATCTATATAAGGTTTAATACCATAAGACAACTCATCATAGACGTAGTTGCGGATGCTGTGCATTTTCCGCAGCACATTGGTTTCAGAACCAATCGCCTCTCTGGCGGCACGGCGAACAATGGTGGTATCCATTGCTAAATCGTCGTCATCCACTAAGTAACGTGTTTGTAATTCTGGAGAAACTTCAGGAACGTCTTCTACATCTCTGGGTGTGATGCGATATTTAATTCCTCGAACTTCTAAAAGTGCTTTCCAGCCAAATATATGCCGTTCGCCTGGGGCAAGAGAATCAAATTTAAAGACTGCTACACGTTGCCCTTCTATCACTTCTTCGGTAAAGGGTATACCAATGGGTTCAACGTGTTTCACCTTTTGACGCTCAGTTTCCGATGGCAGGGCAATGCGCCATTCCACCTCAGGGATATAAACCTCGTCTAAGGGTGCAATTTCCTCAGCATAAGACATTTCGATGAGATAGCCATTGGAGAGGGCGTAACGCTTATCTGGCTGGTAATGGTAATACAGAGGATGAATAAAAGTGCGATCGCGGAATGTTAGCTCATGACTCGGATCGGCATTGGGGTTGTCCCGGATATAAGGCTCCTCTGAGGCGTAGGCGACGTAAATACTCTCTTTGCCTGTTTCGTAATTTTTATGGATTGCGATGCCTGTGGGACATTCAAAGGGTGTTAGAACACTAAATTGCAGTTCTCCTGTGGCCCTGTCCATCGCGTAAACTGATTGTTCGGTGCGATCGCAAATCCATAGCATTTCTTGGTTGACTGCCAAATTCTCGATCCCAACTCCAGGGGCATAAAATCTGGTAATCTCTTTTCGCGTTTCGCGGTCAAAAACCAGAATGTAACCTAGTCTTTGGCAACTGACATAAACTGTTGTTTCCCAAACAGCAACACCGTCAGCCGGATAAGGCAATGTCACAAAATGTTCCAGAGCCAAAGCATCGAGCTTGCACAAATAAACACTATTTTCTCGGCTCACCCACAAAGTATCTTCCCACGCCGCTAGACCAGTGACATCGGTAAATTCTTTAACTTGATGGGGATTGAGAATTTTACTGTTGTCAGAGGCGGGATCAATCTCCAGTAGATGCCCTTTAATACTGTCAATGGCAATCAGTCTATCTTTGATGAAAGTAATGCCACACAGGGCAGCAGCAGTAAGCGGTCGAATTGTTTTTTGCCCAAACATCTGGCTAACGGTCAAAGTGGGGAGTGCAAAACTCATAAAACCTTGTGGTAAGTGTAAAAGTGACTGGGGACTGGGGACTGGGGATTAGGTACCAAACCCTTAAAACGCCACGTTTACGGCGGGGTACTAACAATTATCGGTACAATGTGTTCCGAAAAACTCTTTCGTGAGAAATAATACTATGTCAAAATAGGAATAATTTACAAATGTTAAGAATTACAAATACATTCATCTGACTGGGCGATCGCCTTAATGTAACTTTAGGAGATGGAATTCCTGGCATCACTAAATTATGATCGAATTTTGTAACCATTTGCTGTGACCTACACGATGTCTGCTAATTCTCTGCCTGAAGGTGCCGCCGTTTGGCATAGTTTAGAAGTTGATAAAGCGCTAGACCTGCTTGATAGTAATGCAGAGAGCGGCTTAACACCCCAAGAAATTCAACAGAGATTGCAAAAATACGGCCCCAACGAACTTGAAGAAACTACTGGCCGTAGTACTTGGGAAATTCTGCTGGATCAGTTCAAGAACATTATGTTGTTGATGCTGATTGGCGTCGCTCTGATTTCTGGTTTGATAGATTTATGGGGTTGGCGAACGGGCACTTTAAAGCCTGGTGAAGTGCCATTTAAAGATACCATCGCTATTTTAGCAATTGTCATCCTCAACGGCATACTCGGCTACGTCCAAGAAAGCCGTGCCGAAAAAGCCTTGGCAGCCTTGAAAAAAATGACCTCTCCCTTAGTGCGGGTAATCCGCGACACCAGATTTGTGGAGATAGCAGCTAAGGAACTAGTTCCAGGGGATGTAATGCTGCTGGAAGCTGGGATGCAGATAGCCGCAGATGGCCGTTTGATCGAACAGTCGAATTTACAAATACGCGAGTCGGCCTTAACTGGTGAAGCCGAAGCGGTGAATAAACAGGCATCACTAAAATTGCCAGAAGAAACATCATTAGGCGATCGCCTCAATGTTGTGTTTCAAGGTACTGAAGTAGTCCAAGGACGCGGCAAGGTTCTGGTGACTAACACCGGCATGACTACAGAATTGGGTAAAATTGCTGCAATGTTGCAGGCGGTAGAAAGTGAACCTACGCCTTTACAGCAGCGGATGACTCAACTGGGTAATGTCCTGGTTACGGGTTCTTTGATTCTCGTGGCGATCGTTGTCGTCGGTGGTGTCATCAAGGATGGAGGTTTTAAAAACATCCAAGAACTCTTGGAAGTTTCCTTGAGTATGGCGGTTGCTGTGGTTCCAGAAGGTTTACCAGCTGTCATTACCGTCACCTTGGCACTGGGAACCCAGCGAATGGTGCGTCAAAATGCCTTGATTCGCAAATTGCCAGCAGTGGAAACATTGGGTTCTGTAACCACCATCTGTTCTGATAAAACCGGCACCCTGACTCAAAATAAAATGGTGGTGCAATCAGTTTCCACCAATAACAAAACTTTTCGCGTCACTGGCGAAGGTTATGCACCAACTGGAGACTTTCAGTTAGATGGTCAAAAAATTTCCTTAGAGGAGTCTCCAGAAATCCCAGCTTTATCAGTCGCCTGTACTATTTGTAATGATTCAGTGTTGCAAAAAGAACAAGGTGAGTGGGCGATTTTAGGAGATCCTACAGAGGGTGCATTACTCACTCTGGCAGGAAAAGCCGGAATTGAAAAAGACCAGTGGAACAGTAAGTTACCTCGTGTTGCAGAGTTCCCCTTTTCCTCAGAACGGAAGCGGATGAGCGTCATTACTCAGGTGGAGGGAGTCGCCACAGGTGAAGCATCTTCGAGAGGAATTGACCCCGCGATCGCCGGTTTTCTCGAATCGGAACCTTATTTAATGTTTACCAAAGGTTCTCCAGAGTTAACCTTGGCACGTTCCACTCAGATTCATTTGGGTAATTACACAGGCCCATTGACCGAAGAACACCGCCAGAAAATTTTGGCAGAAAATGACCTGATGGCGAGTAAAGGTTTGCGGGTGCTAGGTTTTGCCTACAAACCTTTAGTAGAAATTCCACCGTCAGGTTCAGACGAAACATCTGAGCAAGATTTAGTTTGGCTGGGATTAGTGGGAATGCTAGATGCCCCCCGCCCAGAAGTCAGGGCAGCTGTGCAAGAGTGTCGGGATGCAGGCATTCGCCCAATCATGATTACAGGCGACCACCAATTAACAGCACGAGCGATCGCCACCAATTTGGGAATTGCCCAAGAAGGCGATAGGGTACTCACAGGTCAAGAATTGCAACGGATGACTGACCAGGAATTAGAGCAAAACGTTGACTTGGTAAGCATCTATGCCAGAGTTTCCCCAGAACACAAACTGCGAATTGTCCAAGCACTGCAACGCCGGGGTCGATTTGTGGCGATGACGGGTGATGGTGTCAACGATGCTCCAGCCCTCAAACAAGCCGACATCGGGATTGCAATGGGCATTACTGGCACTGATGTCAGTAAAGAAGCCAGTGACATGGTGTTACTTGATGACAACTTCGCCACCATTGTTAGCGCCACCAAGGAAGGCAGAGTTGTTTACACTAATATCCGCCGTTTTATTAAATACATCCTGGGCAGTAACATTGGTGAAGTTCTCACAATTGCAGCCGCACCCTTAATCGGCTTGGGAGGCGTTCCTCTTACTCCCTTACAAATTCTCTGGATGAATTTGGTGACAGACGGTTTACCAGCCTTGGCATTAGCTGTGGAACCTCCAGAACCGGATGTCATGCAGCGTCCGCCTTTTAGTCCCCGTGAAAGTATTTTTGCTAGGGGATTGGGTTCTTACATGATTCGCATTGGGATAATATTTGCTATTATCAGCATTGCTTTAATGTGGTGGGCTTATCAACATACCCATGCTGCTGGGTATCAGGGCGATCCTGAAACTTGGAAGACAATGGTATTTACAACTTTGTGTATCGCCCAAATGGGACATGCGATCGCCATTCGCTCCAACAACCGACTAACCATTGAGATGAATCCTTTCTCTAATATCTTTGTACTAGCGGCTGTTGTCGTCACCACGATTTTGCAGTTGATGCTAGTTTATGTCCCACCCCTGCGAGATTTCTTTGGTACTCACTACCTGAATATGCAAGAATTGGGGGTTTGTATCGGCTTCAGTGCCTTAATGTTTGTCTGGATTGAAGCGGAGAAAATATTCTTGCGGATTATGGGCAAGAAGGCTGTCTAGAAAGAAAATTTTAGATTTTAGATTTTAGATTTATCTTTAATCCAAAATCTAAAATTTAAAATCCAAAATTGCACTTATGTACCTGAAAACTCTAAACCTCCGACAATTTCGCAATTATCAAGACCAGCAGGTTGAGTTTACTGCTGCTAAAACAATTTTGGTAGGTAATAACGCTCAGGGAAAGTCAAATTTGTTGGAGGCGGTGGAGTTGCTGGCGACATTGCGATCGCACCGCATGACCCGCGATCGCGATTTGGTTCAAGAAGGGGAAGCCATAGCCCAAATTAATGCCACCCTTGAGCGACAAACAGGTGTTAGTGACCTGACCTTAACCCTGCGCCGCAATGGTCGCCGTAGCGTTGCTCTCAATGGTGAATCGATCCGCCGTCAAATGGATTTTCTCGGTGTTCTCAATGCCGTCCAATTTTCCAGCCTGGATTTAGAACTAGTACGCGGCGGCCCGGAAGGTCGCCGTAACTGGTTAGATACACTTTTAATTCAACTCGAACCAGTTTATGCTCATATTTTGCAGCAATATAACCACGTGTTACGCCAGCGTAATGCCTTTCTAAAAAAAACTCAAGACTCAGAACTCAGCACTCAGCACTCAGAACTAGCGGTATGGGATGCACAGTTAGCGACTACAGGAACCAGAGTAATTAGACGACGCGATCGCGCCATCCAAAGATTAGCTCCCATTGCTAGTACTTGGCATGCCAGTATTAGCGGCAGTACAGAAGTTCTGCAAATCAAGTACGTACCGAATATTCCTTTAGAGGATAATCAGCCAGAAGAAGTACAGCAAGCTTTTTTAGCCAAAATTCAGCAGCGAGCGATCGCTGAAATGCACCAAGGTACTACCCTGGTTGGCCCCCATCGCGACGAAATAGAATTAACTATTAACCAGACACCCGCTCGTCAATACGGTTCTCAAGGTCAACAACGAACGCTGGTTCTAGCCTTAAAATTAGCCGAATTACAACTAATTGAAGAAGTCGTTAAAGAGCCACCATTGCTATTGCTTGATGATGTTCTTGCCGAATTAGATTTATCTCGCCAAAATCAATTACTCGATGCTATTCAAGACCGCTTTCAAACCCTGATTACTACAACTCACTTGGGTTCTTTTGATTCCCAGTGGTTGAAGTCCTCCCAAATTCTTTTTGTGAAAGCAGGACAAATAATCCAAGAGTATCATAATTTTAATTGAAAATCTATTTCAAAATACTTGCATTGAAAAAACTGGCAGAGTACACCATAGCCTTTTAAGAGGAACCAAGCTACGTGCAGCGCCTCGTAGATAAGCCACATAACCACTTATTTGGGTTATTTTGATTGCCAAGACTTGAAGTATTCTCAAACTCTTTTTGTGAAGTCAGGACAAATAATGCGAGATTATAATAATTGTGATTGAAAACCTGTAGCTTTTCTTTGAGCGAGAAACTGACCAGAAATTTTAATCTATAGTAAGGAGTAAAGATTTGTGGAAAAATCCTTAACATCTTCGCTAGGAAGTAATCCAGAGCCTTCCTCCGGTGTTAATCCACACTCAAAGATGTACATACCATCCCTCGATGGCATGAGAATTGTTGCTTTCCTAATTGTTTTTTTATCCCATACACAAATTGCGAATGCTTTTCCGGGAAATTTCGGTGTAACAGTATTTTTCTTCCTTAGTGGTTACTTAATTACTACTCTTCTCAGGCAAGAATACGATCGCTATGAGACTATTGATTTTAAGCTCTTCTATCTAAGACGAATCCTGCGTATTTGGCCGTCCTTTTATCTAGTCTTGGGGTTAGGAGCCGGCTTAACTATCTTAAAATTACTTCCGGGAGAAATACTCTTTCCCGCCTTCTTGGCTCAGTTTCTCCACTATACCAACTACTATGGAATTTTTTTTGGTGGTGGAATGGCTGCCGGGAGTTGGGTATATTGGTCTCTCGCAGTCGAAGAGCATTTCTATTTACTTTTTCCACTGTTTTATGTAGCTCTACGTAAACTGCGTGTGAGTCCACGCAGACAAATGCTAATTTTTTGGGGATTGTGTTTAGCTGTCTTGCTTTGGCGGTGTGTTCTAGTTTTTGGTTTTAAAGTACCTGAACTACGTGTTTTTTGTTCAACAGACACTAGGGTAGATAGTATTCTCTTTGGTTGTGCATTGGCAGTCAGTGGTAATCCTGCCCTAGATACACAAGATTACTCTAACAAACTCTGGAGGTATTTCTTTCTACCTGCAGGAATAGTCTTAATTCTTTTGTCATGCCTCTCTCGCTCACCTGAGTTTCGAGGAGCCTTTCGTTATACCATACAGGGAATTGCCTTATATCCAGTCTTTATTACCGCTATTCGCTTTCCCAATTGGGGATTATTCGCATTCCTAAATTTAAAGTGGATGCGTTTTCTGGGTGCATTATCTTATTCTTTGTACCTTGTTCATTACACTGTTCTTTTCTTTGTTTGGAAGCATCTACCCCAATTGAATAAAGTTATGCAATCAGTAATTGCTCTATTAATTTCTTTTGGATTAGCATATCTGATTTACCAGTTTATAGAACTTCCCATTGGACAGCTACGTAAAAAGTTTTCACGGGCATAAATTGGCTTGCTGCAATCTTTGTTATCGAAACAGAATTCATGAGTCAGAATTATGTTGAATATTCTGACCTAAAAAGCTGATAGCACAGCGTCTTTCTGAGATACGCTGCGCGAACTAGAGAGCGTCTGAATTCTAAATTCTGCATTATTCTTCAATGGACTTGTTGCACAAGTGGGGAAAGGGACTCATAAAAAACCCTTTCCCTTTTCCCTTTCTCACCCTTTTGCAAAAATATTTTTGCAAAAGGTCTATCTAATGGTGTTTTTCTAACCTTTTAAAAACGTTGAGAACCAAAAAAGTCAAGAGAGCGCCAATCAATCCTAACTGCCATAAACCACAGCCGGCAGCAATTCCCAATGCAGCTGAGACCCAAATAGCTGCTGCTGAGGTGAGTCCGTGAATTTCAAGTTGCTGTGATTCTTGGGATGATTGGCGGACAATTTCTCCCGCTCCGAGAAATCCTACACCAGCTGCAATCCCCTGGATGACGCGGCTAAGTGCATCAGGACTACCTTGCAATCCTCCTGTTTGCATGATTGTCAAGGTAAACATGGCTGAACCTAAACTCACCAGTATATGAGTTCTTAAACCGGCTGGTTTGCGCCTAATTTGGCGTTCTAAGCCGATTATTGCTCCAATAAGCAATGCAACGCATAGCCGGAAGCTGATATTCAGCCAATCATTAGTTGCAACGTAGTAAGTGTTTGGCAATGCTTAAGTTTGATATAGATAATCTTATATACTAGGTTAAATGGTAATCCTTTTATACAAATAGTACAAAAGACTCTAATCTTTTTTTAATGGAGTTTAATGCAACTTATTTGGACTCTATCAATTCAGGAATACTTTTTAAACTGCGAACTAGCATTTTACATTATTAGAATTATTTCCTAATAACGTATTGTTTTATTGAATCAATGGAGGTTTGCATTGCCAAATTATCGCCAATATCATAATTTGGGCAAACTACACAACTTTTAAGTTTATTAAATAGTTTTTTGGTTATTTAAAATAACTAACACTCAATAATTTACCTTAAATTGCTAGATTTAACCCATACACTCAATAATTAAAGATGAAACCGTACAGTATTCAGCACTGATTTAGGAGTCAGTGGATTAACGGCTGATAACATACCAGGAAGAAATGGCTGTGGCTACAAATAGACAATTGACAACTAACAAATTGAGTGGATAAACTCTACTGGCTAGACCAAATTAAACTACAAGACCGCTCCAAAGTAGGTGACAAAGCGTTTTACTTGAGCAAAATTATCCAGCGTGGCTATCCGGTGGTGCCTGGTTTTGTCGTTTCGGCAGAAATTTTGCGCCAATTTCTCGAAAATCTCAATAGTTCAGAGTCATTAGTGGCTGACTTACCCCATTCTTCGTTACACCTGGATGTTACTAATTGGCGTCAACTTCAGCAGGTGGCTAGCCGCTTGCGCCAAGAAATTCTGACTGCGACTGTACCACAGCAGTGGGTCAGTAATATTTTCCAAGCAGCTAGAGAATGGCAAACTGGCTGTTTGATTCTTCGACCGACTTTGGCAGTATCAACTACTACTCCAGGGATGAAGAATATATCTGGTTTACTGGAGTCGGTATTTTGCCAGTGCGAACCAGAAGCGATCGCTTCAGCTTTAAAGCGTACTTGGAGCCAGATATTTCGCGCCCGGAGTCTTTTATATTGGCAGCACTCAGGAATTAATCTGCAACAAATTAATCTTGCCATTTTGGTGCAACCTGTTGAAAATGCGATCGCCAGTGGCTTGCTCACAGCCGACCCCTCTGGGTGGGAAATTGAAGCTACTTGGGGATTAGGAATTGCGATCGCTCTTGGCGAAGTACAGCCAGATGTTTACTACATTCAACCGGAAACTGGGGTTGTACTTGAGCAACAACTGGGTAATAAAATGCTCGCTTATAGTGTTGATAATGCCGCGCCTGGAGCTTTTTCGCAACCTGTGGCGAATTCAGTGCTAACAACAAATCACACTTGTCTGACTACCTATTTACTTCAAGAAGCCCAGCAAAAACAGTACGCTTTACAAGAAGAATACTTACAACAAATAATTGCTCTGGGAACTCAACTGGTGAGTGAACTAGGTAAAACCTTCACCATTAAATGGACTATTGCTCAACAACCTACATCTAGCAAGCTCTACATCACACAAGTTAGTCCTTCCCAATCTGTAATTCCCCACTTACACTTCATTCGGGGACTAGGGGCAGCAGGGGGACGTGTTGTAGCCAATGCCGTGGTAATTATTAATTCTCAACAGAAACCCGAACAACTACCCAAGGGAGTGATTTTAGTAGTACCAACAGTTACACCTGATTGGTTGCCATTATTGCAACAAGTTGCTGGTGTTATCACAGAACAAGGGGGATTAACCAGCCACGCGGCAATTCTGGCTAGAGAATTAAGTATCGCCGCCGTAGTAAACGCCACATCTGCTACAACTTTAATTCAAACTGGTGAACGACTGTTGCTTGATGGTGACAGAGGAGAAGTTTATCGCATCAAAGGAGACTCAAAGGAGGAGATGGACAAAGGAAAAGAAGAAAATCTTCTTTCCTCCCATCACCCCAGCCCAAAAGTATCCCATCCTGCTGTTACGTCTCATCTACCTATGATTGCTACCCAATTGCTGGTTAACTTGAGTCAATCCACTTTAATAGAACAAGTGCAAAGCTTGCCTGTGGATGGGGTGGGATTGTTGCGCTCAGAATTGATGGTATTAAATATATTGTCTGGGCAACATCCTAATAGTTGGATTTTAGGCGGGCGTCAGGCAGAATTACTAGAGCTATGGTCAGACCAGATTATGCAGTTTGCCCGTGCTTTTGCGCCAAGACCAGTTTTTTATCGTTCTTTAGATTGGCGATCGCACGATTTACCATCATTGAGTGATAATTTAGAATCTTCGCCCCAGTCGATGTTGGGTGAACGTGGCACTTTCAGCTATTTACGAAATCCCGCAGTGTTTGAGTTAGAACTGCAAGCTTTAGCGAGTGTACAGCAAGCTGGTTACACCAATGTCAACCTACTATTACCCTTTGTGCGGACTGTAGAAGAATTTATCTTTTGCCGTCGCAAAGTTGAGCAAGCTTTTTTAACTGAGGTGTCGGAGTTTCAATTGTGGATGATGGCGGAAGTGCCAAGCGTACTGTTTTTGCTGCCGGAATATGTGAAAGCAGGCGCAGCCGGAATTTCCATTGGTACAAACGACCTGACCCAATTATTGCTAGGAGTAGATCGAGAACAAGGACAGCTAGCAAAAGTATTTAATGAACGTCATCCGGCTGTGATGAAGGCGATCGCACAACTAATCCAAATGGCTGAAAGTGCTGGTATACCTTGTTCAATCTGCGGTCAAGCACCAGCCCTTTATCCAGAAATTATCGATCAGTTAGTGGAATGGGGCATTACTTCCATTTCTGTGGAACCGGAAGCAGTAGAGCGAACATATCAGGCGATCGCTCGTGCTGAACAACGCCTAATTTTAGCAGCAGCACGACGAAAACTGCATTAGTTAAAAGTGATTCAATGATTCTAGGCGTGACAGCCATGTGTTGAAGTGGGGACATCTGCTCCGAATTACTTCTAGTCCAATTCGTTCAGCCAACTGCGATCCAAAAGCAGACTTTGCTCTTCCATAATCAGGAAACTGAGCGATGATGCGTTTACTGGGAGCTGTATCCTGTCCGTCGTTGATTAACTCAGGTGTCTCATATTGATTAGCGATCACCTTAAGAGCCTCAATCTCTTTTGTACGACGAGCATCAAGATATTCAAAGCACGTTGGATCGGCAAAAAGATATGCTTCGTATTCATGTAATTGAATGTACGGAATAAATCGGCGATCACTTATATCCTCTGCAAAGCGTTGCTCTAGAAATTCAACTCGCCTTATAGGATTTTGGCGCAAACTCTCAGACTCAGCTAATCCGGGAAAATCAGGATGGATAGCATATAAATCAATCATAGTAGTAAAGAATACATCAGAATTACTATCTTCCTTGAGCGATCGCAGAATATCGTTTTTCATTGGCGCATAATTGCGTCCACCACCGCGATGCACCTTCCCCTTTTTTCTGGCGTGAGCGATTAGCCGAGGGGAGTGCATAAATACTTCATGTTGAGCTAAGTGCGGTTTTATCAAAGTGTCGGCGAATGTCTGTTCGGTTTGTCCTTCAGCAAATAGGTAAAGGCGCATCATTAATGTGGTCCTCCCCCAATGATATTTTTCTCCCAGACTTCTCCCAGACTGTACTCTTCGAGCCAAGTTTCTAATACTGTGGGATTGAGCCGCTTAAATTGCGACTCCTTGCCCTCTCGGTTTACCGCAATTACATCTTCAGGATCAAAATTATCCAAGAAGGAGCTAGATTGGGTGCTAATGAGAATTTGCGTATAGACTGAAGCTTTACTAAACAAGCCAGCCACAATATTTAGAGCATAGGGGTGAAGACCTAGTTCTGGCTCATCAACAACGATAAGTTCTGGTAGTTTATCTTCTGGCTGTAAAAGCAGTGTTACAAGACATATAGCGCGTAAAGTGCCATCTGAAAATTGATGGGGTCCAAACACACTATCTGACTCCTTTTCTTGCCAGTTCAGAATGACGCGATTAGATGCATCTGGCTCAAGAACAAAGTCATGGAAAAATGGTGCAATCAAACGGATTGTTCCAACGATACGTTGATAAGCTGAAATATTGTCTTGGTGGAATTTCAGAAGTAATGCAGCTAAATTTCCGGCATCAGGCATGAGCCACCGATTATCACCTACGTAACAGGATTGCCGCACTGCCGCCGTAGAAGATGTATCGTGAAAGTGATATACACGGCAACGATCAAGCAAATATTTAAGCGTCTTAGCTGTTTGTTTACCTTCGTCTGCTGCTGCACTAATTTTTGTTTCCTGATGTCCTGCACCCAACTGGTCAATCCTTGGGGATGTCCTACCCGTTTGCAAAAAACTCAATGTCTCTTCGGCAAAGATTAGGGTATCACCAGCAGCATGGAATAACCGCAGATTATATGTATCTACCCCGTTCTCGACTTCAAACTCCAATTTTGCTTCTATTTGAGGAGTTATTTTTGCTCCAAAGTGTAAAATGGACTGGGCACGCCCCGACATACCGATATATTGTTGGAAGCGTCCAGCCATCATCTCATTAAGCATCTTGAAGAACGAGATGAGATTGCTTTTGCCGACTCCGTTTGCTCCAATCAAGATATTTAAGGGACGCAACTCAAGATCCATTGTCTTAATAGACTTGAATCCGTTAAGGGTTAATCGTTGCAGCCTGTTCAAAATTCGGTCTCCTGAATCCGTAAATGTGTATTTGCTTCTTCTTGTCTAACACTCACAGACTTCTAGTAGAGCATTTAGAGTGGGTGTGAGAAGGCAAATGTAGTTAACCGTGCGACCATAAACCAATTTTCGTATTAAGCCTGCTTTAACATAGTTACTCATCCAGCATTTGGGGTGTTAGTATCGGCTGATTGTGTATTGAGAGGATATACATCTTTTGGTTGCCTGATAAAACCCAAAGTGACTCGTTTCATGATCCAGTACAGTCCAACAAGGATCACAAAACTGATAGCAATAATCACCAATGGCTGTTTACCGAGAATTTCCTCAACACCTTTGGTAATTACGGCATCGGGTTGAGTAATAAAATCCCAACTGTTGAAACGCAGAAATCTTCCCCAATAGACGCCAATAGCACAGAGAAAATGGGTAATCAACTCAACGCGCCAAATCCATTGACTTTTACCGATGCGATGTAAGTAGTGACCCCAATTAATTAACGATATTACATAAGCTTCAAATCCACCTAGAATTACTAGGAAATAGACAGGAATAAGTACTAAAGTAATTATCCACACTGACTGAATCATGCGGATATCATTTATCAAGTGAATTACATCAGTCAACAAATACGGTGCATTTGGTAAGAAAGCATAGAAAACTAAGAATCCTAGCCACCAAAGCCAAGTGCCACCGCGCCTCATGCGAAATAGCCACACACTTAAAGCCAAAGGTATAAAAGCCAGAAACAAATTCCAAGTCATCCAACTCATATTAATTCGCAAGACATGCAAAACTCTGGCTATCAATTCTTCTTTCATAGGTGCTTACTCGGAATATGTTTAATTAATGTAGATTCACTTTGTAGTGTTAGTGTTAAGCTTAGTAATTGATTGATCGAGTTTTTGTAGACACTAAAAAAATTAATTTCCTCCAACATCAGATATGATTTTTGTGTCAGTTAAAAGTAAATGTACACTGGTATATATCCAAAACTGGGAGTTTTTTGTATGTTTCATGCTGGGGCACGAAATTTATCAATCAGCTTAAGCCCTAGTATAGCCAGAAAATCATCAGGGGAAAATCTACCACCGAAAGGAAGTCTCAGCGACAAAAATGCCAGGAATATGTTTTGATGGACTTTTTTAATTACAATGTTGCCCTTGTCTTGGCTATTATACTAATTTCATTTTGCCCTGATAGAGTGCCAGAAGCAGCCAAAGTTTTTGTCAAGTCAGCTTTTGTTTAAGGGCGGGCGAGACGCCCACCCCACAATAAGTAGTTGGATTTTTTTATTTGAAAGTCCCTAATTAACGCAGTAGCACTCGACTACGAGGACCGATCGCTTGTTTAGGTGAAGTGGATATTGCACAACTCTTGGCAGAATCCTGTGAACAAACAGCTTCAGTAAGGGTTGCAGGGTTGACAACTACTTGATTAACTTCTAAGGAATTACCACTACTCAATTCCATATTAGGTGTAGTAGAGAGCGATGGAGAATTAGTCCCAGATGTGTAGGTTGCAGGTGTCGAGGTAGCGATCGCACTACCATCATTAACTACAGGCGTAGGAGCGATCGCACTACCATCAATTACTGGCGGGGGAGTGGGTGTACTACCACCGCTAATTACTGGTGGGGGAGTGGTTGTACTACCACTACCAGTAGTTGGTGTAGGAGTTATGAGAGTTGCAGTTGCAGGTACTTTGATTTGTATTCTTGCCAGGGGAGAGTTAGTCATTTCCAAAGAAGTTACCTTTGGCGAACCTGGGATATCTGACTTGAAATCAAAAACTGTGGGGGTTGCTCCACCATTGCGATCGCTATATCGGACTCCATATCCACTCACTTCAAAAGTGCCCTGATACTGGTTTCCAGTCTTGGGATCGGTAACAATTCCAGTGTATAAGGCTTTTGTGAGATTAAATTCATCCTGAACTACTCCTTGAAATATGGTTCCTGCCAATCTTCCCTGGTATTTATAAGGTGTCAACTCACCGCCAGAGAGAATCGGCGAAGTCAGAACGCCATTAAAGGAGACAATTGGAATGCCTTTAAAGTCAACAAAATAATGCAGACTACCATCAGAGCGTGTTTGTACCTTCACATAGTCTGACTTGTATACAGGAACGTAATTAGGATTATTATTAGTACCTAAGTTCCGAGAGTAAGTCCCCGTGTTGTCTGTATCAACACGAGTAGTGCTGCCATTGAAATTAGGATTAATGCTGGGAAGTTGGATAGTGCCTGATAATGTGCCAGTGCTTTGAATTGTGATTTGAGCCGAAGCACTTGTTCCACCTAAACCGATGAAGACTGCGGCTAAACAGCTTTTGGTAACAACTGCACAACCCAACTGATGCAATTTTGGATTTTGGGCTGCATCTTTGGTACGCTTCCAGCACAACTTAGATTTGGGATTGGGAATTACCTTCTGCGTCTGGGTTGTGTAAATCCATCTGTCGCCGATATTTTTCCCAGTGCGATGAGTTAATGAATCTAATTTCATGAAAAATTTGCTCCTTTAATTATTTACAAAAAAAATACGTATATGTTTACACACGATTTTTTCTTGCTTCCACTGAAGAACGAAAGCATCTAATACTGAGTTAGTCAGTATGTAAATAGCGCATTTTATTACATTTACATCAGTACGAAATTAGAACCGGAAAGTTGCTCTTAATGCCCCAACTACCAATGCATCGTTAGCAGCATTGTGATCGGGATTGAAAATGACAAATAAACCTGGAGTCAAAGCGATATTGTCGCTGAGTTGGGCGCGGTAAAAAACTTCTACGTGAATTGATGTGTCACTACGTCCGCCTGCTGTTCCGCCATCTGAAAAGTTGGGAAAATTAAAGCCTTCGGGTAAACTACTCGAAGTAATTTTGGGCGGTTGTCCGACGAGAACGCCTCCTAAATTCCCAGAGCGCAGCAAATTGGGAAAAGCCGCAAATACCATCCAGTTGGTGGTTTCCACACTTCCAGGAAGGTTTAATGGTTTGGAGGAAGTAAAGCCACCCCAACCACCCAATTGCAAGTTAGGGTTTATTCGCCAAGCAACGGTAGCACCAATTGCTTGGGTATTGAAAGCTGTCGGATCTGCAAAAGGCGAAATCAGTTGAGAATCGCCAATACCACTTGCTAATAAGCCATCTGGGGAATGGGAATAAAGATAATGTACGCCGATATCGAGGTTATTAGTGGGTGCTAAACTTAACTGAGCGCCAGCAGTAAATCTACCGCCAAATAATCCGCCTTGGTTGATATCGCCCGGAAAATTGGCTATTTCTGCACTATAAACGCCTTGCAAACTGATGCGATCGCTAATCTGCCAATCAAAGCCTATACCAGCACTACCGTTACCAATACTTAAAATCGGGTTTCGCTGACCAAATAGAGAAATTGCACCGTCGCTAGAACCTTCTAGAGGGCTAATACCGCGAAAGGTGTTGATGGGGTTGACTCCCGCCGTACCTACGACAATTCCCAAGTTATCCGAGAGAAGAAATCGATAAGATAAATCGCTAATAGCTAGATTGTTGTTTGTATTAGACTCGAAACCCAGCCGCCCCATATTGTTAGATAGCAACGAGGCATTAGAACCCAAATTACCAGCAGATAGCCCAGTTAACAGCAAATCTCGCCCTGTAAATGAAGTTGCTAAGGTGAGTTGGGCGCTACTTGTAAAAGTCAGATTAGTTTTTCCCTGACGTTCAGGTACTCCATCTCTAGGAAATAAATCCACACCGGGGCTATTGGTTCCCTGAACACTAAAAATAGCTTGACCAAATAATCTGGTAGTTGTGGAAAACTGATTACGTTGTAATTCACCATTGTGATTTTCCACAACCTTGATACGCTGCTGTAATTGCTGCAACTCGGCTTTGAATTCGCCTTGCAACCTTTGCAGCAAGACTAAATCTTCGTTATTAACAGTATTAACTTTATTGTTAGCGTAGGCGTAGCCCGCCGCAGGCATCGCATCGTTAATCTTCTCTAAGCAAGCATCTAAACCAGCCGCAAATTCATAACGGCTGATGCTACGATTCCCCAGATAAGTCCCATCTGGGTATCCAGCAATGCAGCCATAGCGTTCTACTAAAGACTGCAAAGCACCAAAAGCCCAATCAGAGGGTTGCACATCTTGGAGTTGCGATACTGAAGTGACTTGAGACATTCGATTGTCTGAGTCTGAGGGATGGGGAGGTTGGGAAAATTCTTCTGTGTTTTTCTGGTTCTGTGCAACTTCTGTTACAGGTTGAGTATCTTTTAATTCAGGTAAATTAGGAGAACTGATAAATTGAATTTTTCCTCTACTTTTTTTAAGTATATTTTCGTACTTGTTTTTTATAGCTGATGAAGTAGTTATATCTGGTTGCACAAATTCAGGTGGTGTAATTTCAGCAGGTGAGACAACTTCAGACAAATTTTCTTGTGTTGACTGCTGCACCAGATTATCTGACGTATTTGTAGGCTGTTGTGGTAAATTGAGCGCAGATATTGGGGCTGTTCCTAGCACACCCGCTATCAGTAGACTAATATCACTCATGGTATTTCATTTGACTTGCACCAATATTTCTTTTGACAAAAAAAGTTGGTGTATATCAGGAAATTTTTAAAAAAACTAGTGATAAAAGTTACTGTGGATGGGGACTAGGGACTGGGGATTGGGGATTGGGGACTAGGGACTGGAAAAAATTATTTGAACCCTAACATTTAATCTAATTCCCCAATACCCAATACCCAATACCCAATCCCCAGTCCCCAGTCCCCAATCCCCAAGATAAATTATTCAGGCTGATTACAATACTTATTCATTTCATTCACTAACGTATCTGATTGTTTGCCAACAGTTGTAGCTGCTGTTGTCAGTGTTGAATCAATTTCGGCTCTAGCCTTTTGGATTTTTTCTCTGCCAGATGCGGATGCTTCTGCTGTTTTGGTTGCACCAAGCGCCCTACCTGCAATAGCGATCGCTTGACTGAGATTTTGAAAAATCTTGACAAAACCGCTTTGAAATTCTTTCAGCTTCGGATCTGTTAATTTCAGTTCCGCAATGGATTTAGTCACAAATTCTAAATCTTTAGATAGCTGTATGCTGGTTATGACTTGGGTTCCTTTATTTTTATCAATCAGAGAGGTTCCGGCATTTACAACTCGAATTAGTCGCTGACACTGCGAGACTTTATTTTCGCTGCAACTAGTAACGAACAAAGCAATGCTCAGGCTAACAGGAGCAAGAACAGTATATTTATGTAAAACAGACATTAACACCCCAAGAGCAATAAAACAGAGAATATAGTATCCAATATTATGAGTAAATGAGGGGATTGGGGACTGGGGATTGGGGAAGAAGCAAGGGAGTAGGGGAGAAAAGTTTTCCCCTCCGCCCCCCGCACCTCTGCCTCTTTTCAATGCCCAAATCACCAATCTATCGGCAAACCCAACTGGTCTAAAGTAGCACCATTCTGCAAAAGTGGTTCAATGTCGCTGTCTATTTGAATGCGGCCACCAGATAACACCAAAGCGCGTTGAGTAACTCTACCTAACCAATGTAGATCGTGGGAGGCAATTAAGATCGCCTGCACGGGTAATTTGAACAATACTTGCGCCAAATGACGCCGCCATGCTGGATCTAGACCGTTGGTTGGTTCATCCAAAATTAGAATTGTCGGTTCTAGGGCTAAAATCGAGGCTAGGGCGGCTAGGCGTCTTTGTCCACCAGAAAGTTCATGTGCGGAACGATTGGCGTAGGCTTCTAGACCAAAATCAGCTAATAACTGTCGGGCGCGATCGCTTGCCTCTGCTGCTGATATACCATAGTTACGTGGCCCAAAGGTAATATCTTCTAAGATGGTCGGCATAAATAATTGGTCGTTGGCATCTTGGAAGCTAAAACCAATTTGACGACGCACTTGGGGTAAGGTTTGCGGTTCTACGGGAATACCATTAATCGTAATTTTCCCAGATTGCGGTTGCTTTAAGCCAATTAGGTTCTCCAATAAGGTGCTTTTCCCCGAACCTGTTGCTCCCATCAATGCTACGCGATCGCCTTTGTTTAAGGTAAAAGAAATTTGTTGTAATACTGGCTCCTGCTGGGAATATGCATACACCAGGTTCTCAACCTCCACTACAGCTGTATAGGGGTTACTGGTTGATGTTTGGGAATTGGAAGTCAAAGATTTCAAAATTCACCTATGTAAGGGAGTGGACAGTAGAGACGCGATGAATCGCGTCTATGAGGAGTGGGTTAAATTTTGTAAGAAGTTAGGGTGACAACAGCAGCGATCGCCCAAGCTAGTAACAGGGCAAAACGTTCTTTTGGTCTGAGGGTAGAATCTATGGGTAATTGTCCGTTGTAACCACGAGCTACCATTGCCGCGTAGACTCGCTCTCCCCTATCCAAACTACGGAGATATAAAGCTCCAATCATGGCAGCACTGGCATAACGCAACCATCCCCCTGTTCCAGTCAAACCGCGTAATTGGGCGCTGCGCCGCATCCGAGTTACTTCTGAGAGCAAAATTTCCATATATTGCCCAGCTAACAACAAGTTTTCTTTTAAAGGTGCTGGTACGGGTAAACTTTTAAGGGCAATACCGAAACTGTGAGGCGGTAAGGTCAACAAAAAACTATTCATTGTAACCAGACAAATCAGCGAACGAACCAGCAAAAAACTAGCTCGCTCCCATCCCAAGGGCAAGGCCAGCAATGACAAAAAAATCAATTCTGTGCCAAGTAATCCTCCTAATTGGCGAATTGGTACGCGCAATAACCAAGCCCATAAAAGTGCGATCGCGCCATATATACTTAGTTCATACCAGGCATAATGCTTTAATAAAGCTGCTCCCACCACAATCACTAGAGACAGTTGCAAGCGTAGCGGCAAGGAAAGTTTAAGCATTCTTCGGTTTCACCACGTTGGCAATGCCAAAGGCAACAGCAAAGCAAACCCCAGATCCCAGAAGTCCAGCAATGCTGGTGCTAATTTTCCCATCTAAGCCCTTGACCTTGTAATCAGCCAAAGGAGTAGGAATTTCAACTACTGGGGCTTCTTTGTCTTTGAAGCGGTATTTTTCGGCTACTGAATCTAATCCGTCAGGCCAAGTTGAGGCAAACAGCGATAGCACACCAGCAATTAAGAAAATGCTCACCACTGGTACTAACCACTTCTGTAATTGCGGCTGTTCTCCTGGCAAGAGGTCGGGTCGGACTTTGACAAGATAACTTAACACGCCCCCTGTAATCAATCCTTCGCCAATCCCAATCAAAATATGGACACCTGCCATTGCTGGCAAACCGATGTTCAAGGGTATTGTTCCAGAAATGGCTAACTCAATAGCACATGCAATGGACGCTGCAACGACACTAATCGCCGCTGCAATGCCGGCTGCCAAAGGTAAGCGTCCTCTAGAACCTCCTAGTAGTCGCTGTAGTGGTTGGTATAACAACCAACCAACCCAGATCCCGACCAACCCCATGTTCAAAATATTTGCCCCCAGTGCAGTGATGCCACCATCGGCAAATAGAACTGCCTGAATCACGAAAACTGTTGACATGGCTAAAGTTGCTGCCCAAGGACTGCCCAAAACGATCGCCGCTAAGGTTCCCCCTAACAAGTGACCACTAGTACCGCCTGCTACCGGAAAATTGATCATCTGGGCGGCAAAAATGAAGGCGGTGGTTAGTCCCAATATGGGCGCACGACGGCTACCAAAGGCTTCTTGCGATCGCCCGAAGGCAATAAACAGCGCTGCCGCACTCGCTAAACCAGTAGCCCCTGCCACTGGTATAGAAACAAATCCATCAGGAATATGCATGATTTACCCTGTATTCTTAAGATGTTAATTTACTCAAAACAAGCAATAAAGCTACACATCACTTTAATAACAAACAAAATTTTTCTCTTTTTTGCAATGCCCTATTGGGGGATTTATGGTGCTACTTTTGACATATTTGCAATCCAATATCTCCTAAATAGTATACTTATTTATTAAATAGTTCGTTTTGATTGAGTTTGTTTTTTAGTTCATTAAACTTTGATAGATATTACGAAAGCGGAATATCTGTATATGTCTACTTTCATAATTGCCTCTTACTTTTTGGAGTAGCTCTTTTTTTACAACATCACACAGGAATCCTACAGTTGCTTTTACGGTTGAGAAATCGCTATCACTATTTCACAAAAAGCTACTTGAATATTTCTCTATTTTGTGGGATTTGATTAATTCAATATTTACTACATCAATAAGTAATTTTTTTGCAGATATAACAAGCTGATGTCATTGGAATTTGCGCGTTTTGTAATATCAACCAAAAATTATTTCATGACAAATCATTTCTCGATCAAATTATTAACAATAAAAATGTAGAAGTATGTTACCAACATTAACGATACTTCATATTTAATTGATATTACCCATATTAGTATGAAAAGATTATAAAAATTTGCTGGATTAGGTGTATATTTGTTGACTTAGTTTACTTAATGGTACATTATTTGTATGTAAAAATATGTAACTGGGAAAATAATACCATAAAAATTAGTAGTAGAATGCAAAATTTAGATTAAATTTGAGAAAATACTGTGAATTGAAGTGCGGGAATTACTAAAATTTCAGAACAGTTAACTGTAACAAAAGTATTCCTCAAGTTTTGAGTAACTAGATTCAATGAAGAGTGCTGAGTGCTGAGTACTGAGTGCTGAGTTAAAAGACCACACCACTTGCGGGTGGGGTATCAACCTTCTATTGCGTAAGAAGATTTCGCTTAACATCGGGCGGGGCTTGTACCAAGTACATAAGTGATGAGTAGTTTTTTTACTTCCTCAGCACGGGCTAAACGCCCCGCTATCGCTAACATAACTCAGGACTCAGGACTGAGTGTGGTCAATAAAGTCAGCAGATGTTTGGCTCTATTTTCCACGGACTTTACACATCCTCGTTCTGCAATTTGGAACATGAAGACAAACTCATCCAACTCGCTGTTAACAGTGCCAACTGGCCCACTAAAGATTTCAGAGTTACCTCTTAACGATGTGGGTACAAGTGGTGAATCTATCGAGCTTTCTCTAGTAATTCCCACTTATAAAGAGCGTGACAACATCAAGAATGTAGTTAGCATATTGAGTCAGTTACTAGATGAATCTATTCCAGGAAACTATGAACTAATAGTGGTAGACGATGACAGCCCAGATCGAACTTGGGAAATAGCGCAATCCTTGATGCCAGAATACCCCCTGTTGCGGGTGATGCGACGCCAACAGGAACGGGGGCTATCGTCAGCGGTGATTCGTGGGTGGCAAGCTGCGACGGGGAATGTGTTGGGGGTAATTGATGGAGATTTGCAGCATCCGCCAGAGGTGCTGACGCAATTGTTGCGTAGTGTTGAGCAGGGAGCAGATTTAGCTGTAGCTAGCCGTCATGTGGAAGGAGGCGGTGTTAGTAGCTGGAGTGTCGTGAGGCGTTTCTTATCTCGTGGCGCTCAGTTGTTAGGCTTGGTGATCTTACCGGGGGTACTGGGCAGAGTTTCCGACCCCATGAGTGGTTATTTTATGGTGCGTCGGAGTGCGATCGCCAATGCAACACTCAATCCAGTCGGATACAAAATTCTCCTAGAAGTAATCGGCCGGGGGAATGTAGACCAAGTTGCCGAAGTTGGGTATGTGTTCCGCGAACGCAAAGAGGGCGAAAGTAAGGTGACATGGAAGCAATATATAGATTACATCCACCACTTAGTACGGTTGCGGCTTTCCACAGGGCGAGTCGGACGGTTGAGTAAAAAAGTTAATTTCCCCGTTAGTCGATTTCTGCGTTTTGGATTAGTTGGCTTTAGTGGCGTCTTTGTGGATATGGCAATACTTTACTTACTCAGCGATCCCACTACCTTGGCTTGGCCACTGACACGCAGCAAAATTGTTGCCGGTGAGATTGCAATTTTAAATAATTTCTTCTGGAATGACGCTTGGACATTTGCTGATGTCAGCGCCAGACAGCAAGGATGGCGTCAACGCCTGAAGCGGTTTTTGAAATTCAACGCTATTTGCCTGGCTGGACTGGTATTGAATGTACTGATCTTGAATTTGGTATTCAATTTTCTTATTCATAACCGTTATATTGCCAACTTTATTGCGATCGCAGTTGCTACTATCTGGAATTTCTGGATTAATTTAAAACTTAGCTGGCGTGTCACCGACGTGAAATAATCACAACGAGGGATTTGAGATTTTGATTTTTGTTTTTAGATTTTAGAACGAACTTCAATCTTTAGCGTCAAATCTACAAATCCATTCGTGTGAGGCCCAGCAATGAGAGTTTTTTTCCCAGGTGCATTTTATTTTTACAGAAAAATTATCTCGTTGCTACTTGCCTCTGCCAAACATGGCTCGCAATACAAGCATTGGCAAAATTGGCAGGCTCGACTTCCTCCTTTCTGGGTTCACTCTTTGCTGAACTTAATGTGGTTGCTCATCGGCCTCAGCTTGCGTCTAGCCAACTTGACAGCAAAGCCTCCTTGGACTGATGAGTTTTCCACCTTGGTGTTTAGCTTGGGAAATACTTTTTTAGGAGTACCCTTAGATCGAGCGATCGCACCTGATACCTTATTGCAACCACTACAAATAAACCCAACGGCTAGTATTGGTGATGTTGTTCATAACTTAGCTACACAAGATAACCATCCACCACTGTATTTTGTGCTGGCTTATCTGTGGATGAAATTATTTAAGAGCGACGGGGGATTAGTCTCGCTATTTGGTGCGCGATTATTACCAGCAATCCTCGGCGCTGCCTCCATTCCATGTATTTACTTCTTAGCTAGAGTAGCGTTTCGTTCATCATTAGTCGGACATTTGGCTGCTGCCATGATGGCAGTATCACCCTACGGCGTATTTTTAGCACAAGAAGCGCGTCATTACACTTTGGCAATCTTATGGGTAATTGGTTCCCTCACCTGCTTAGTAATTGCCACACGTCATATTCAAAACCGCACACCTTTACCCATCTGGATAGCACTGTTGTGGGTAGGAATTAATGCTTTAGGTATTGCGACTCATTATTTCTTCACCCTCACTCTCTGTACAGAAGCGATAGTTTTAATTTTTCTTGCTTGGCTTCAATTGCAAACTAGCAGCAAATTTTCTCTCCTCTTCTCTCCTACCTGGCGGCGCATCTATGCCGTTGCTATAGGTACTTCTGTCGCGGGTTTAATTTGGATACCAATCTTATTAGAGAATAAAAATCGTGGTGTTTTGACCGAGTGGATTCGAGGTTCGCGCGTTGGACTAGATTGGTTAAGCCCAATTTTTCAGGCTTTGGGAACATTGATTGCCATGATTTGCCTATTACCAGTGGAATCTTCACAGCTATTGGTTGTGATTCCTTCTGGAGTGGTAATGCTGACTTTCTTTATTTGGGCAGTACCAATTTTGTTACGTGGGATCAAGATTCAACTACAGCACCCAGAAAACCGAATTATGATCCAGGTGTTTATCGGAGTCACCATCAGTGCGATCGCTTTATTCTTTATCTTTACCTACTTTTTGGGCATCGATCTAACCAGAGGCGCTCGTTATAACTTTGTTTACTTCCCTGCGATCGTTATTTTACTAGGCGCAAGTCTAGCAGCTTGTTGGCATCCTCCCAATGAATTGCTGGGAAGAGAACTAGAGAAAAATGGCATCAAAACCATTGGTAGATGGGGAATAAATGGCAAAAAAGCCGTAATATTAATTTGGTCAATGGGACTTTTGAGTGCAGTTACAGTATTCTGCAATCTCGGCTATCAAAAATATTATCGCCCTGACCTATTTGTGCAACTAATTCAACAAATATCCCCAGTGCCAATACTGATTGCCACTACCCACAAAACTTATGTACACACTGGGGAAATGATGGGGGTAGCTAGAGAGATTAAACTTGGCAATTCACTTCAAAAACCTCTATTTCTCCTTGCCCATCAAGACCAATACCCCAATACTTCCACCATAGCTCTAGAAAATACTTTAAATAAATTACCACGACCTTTTGACTTATGGGTGGTAAACTTTCACGCCCCCGTTGCAGAAGCCGTCAAAACATGCGTTATATCTGATACTCAATCTTTACCAAGTGTAGATGGCTACGAATATGAACTTTATCATTGTCAATAAGCTAGTACCGCAAGGCGGAATTCAAAATGACGCTCTCTACGAGATGCTAAAAGCGTAGCTTGCTTCCCTGCAAGGGTACGCAGCCTCTCGTAGAGAAGCCATGCCGTTGGCGGAGCCTCTCGTAGAGAAGGCTTTACGCTGCGCTAACAAAATTCAAAATGAATACAACGCAAGCATTTCATTGATTTGGAATGGGTGGTTTATTTACACCGTGTTGTACTAGTGTTAAGCCTGATTTTTCACGTCATTGGCATAGCACTGTCCCTTTTTTATAAATTGGTAAGTAAAACAATAATTGTGGTACTAACAAGACAAAACTGTGATAAAAATTCTTTTAATTGAAGATGAATATCGGATTGCAAAAGCACTTGCAGAAGTACTAATTGACCAAAATTATCTTGTTGATATTGCTAGTGATGGTCAAATAGGATGGGAGTTTACCAAAACCTTTCCTTATGACTTAATCGTGTTAGATTTGATGCTACCAAAGTTAGATGGTATAACTTTGTGCAGACAACTAAGACAAGAAGGATGCTCGATACCTATTCTATTGCTAACTGCCAAAGATACTAGCACAGACAAAGTAATTGGGTTAGATGCAGGAGCAGATGATTATGTGGTCAAACCCTTTGATTTACAAGAATTAATGGCTCGTATTCGGGCTTTATTAAGGCGAGGAATTACTATTTTACCCTCTGTATTTGAGTGGGAACAATTGCGTTTAGATCCAAATACTTATGAAGTAACATATAATGAAAAACCAGTACATCTTACTCCCAAAGAATATAGAATTTTGGAATTATTTTTACGCCATAGCCATCAAGTATTTAATCGAAATGAAATTCTGAGACATCTTTGGTCTTTTGAAGAACCACCAGGAGAAGAAACAATAAAAGTTCACATTCGGAGTTTAAGACAAAAGTTAAAATTAGCTGGAGCTAATATTGATTTTATTGAGACAGTATACGGTTTAGGCTATCGACTAAAACAAACTTTTTAAATTGATGCTTCAGACTTTAGGCAGGCGGATTTTATTTTCATATTTAGGTGTAATGGTAACAATTTGGGGAACTTCTACTACAGTTGTCTACCATTTTTTATCTTACAATCTCTATCAAAAATTAGATAGCGAAATTATCAATTTAGCAAATGCAGCTTCTCACAACTTAATAGCAGCGCCAGTGGACAAAAAAGCAGTTAATACTAGAATTCCTCGAATTTTAGATAATGATGATGATGGAGATTTAGATATTCCTTGGCAAGATTTACGTGAAAATCATCAAGGAGTAGAATGGTTTGATGCTAATGGTCAGTTATTAGCTAAAGCGGGAACCACTATTTCTCAGATACCATTTACTGCTAATTTTGACATCACCCAACATAATAAAATCCGCAGCATTACTATTCCTGTTTATCTGCATAGCTTAAGTATCAGCAAAAAACTTCAAGGATATGTACGGGTAAGTGAATCTACAGAAGAACTAGAAGAAGAACTAGACAGACTTTTATGGGGATTTGAGTTAGGAGGACTAATTGTAATAATTCTTAGTGGTTTAGGTGGTTGGTGGCTAACAAGACAATCTTTACGGCCAATTGAGCAAAGTATTCAGCAATTAAAACAGTTCACTGCCGATGCTTCCCACGAGTTACGTAGTCCTTTAACAATCATTAAAACTTCTGTTGAAGTCATCATGAATTATCCAGATAGAATTCATCCAGCTAATTTGAATAAATTGGAAGCAATCTCATCTGCAAGCAATCAAATGACTCAATTAGTAGAAGATTTACTTTTATTAGCTCGAACTGATGCAGTCACCAGTAATCAAAATCAACTGATTACATGGATAAGTATTCCTCTAGATGAACTATTAGAAGATTTGGTGGATTTTTGGGAACAGGAAGCAGTATCTCAGGAAATTATTCTGAAGTCAGAAATATCAACCGAAGTTTTTATCAAAGGTGAAGCTATTCAATTAAAGCGATTATTTTCTAATCTATTGCAAAATGCCTTGCACTATACACCGAAAGGAGGAACTGTCATAGTTTCTTTGATTAAACTTGAGCGGTTAGTAGCAATAAATGTTCAGGATACTGGTATTGGTATTGCTCCAGAACATATTCCGCTAATTTTTAATCGCTTTTGGAGGGCAGATCAAGCCAGAAGCCAGCGAGAGGGAGGCTTAGGTTTGGGATTAGCTATTGCCGATGCGATCGCTAGAACTCATGGAGGAGATATTACCGTCACCAGTGAAGTCGATGTTGGTAGCTGCTTTCAGGTACATTTGCCATTAGCATCTTAGTTTAATTCTTGGGATTTTGCCGAGTCCTTTTACCAAATAAACCAGACATACTTAATCCTGTTGCCAACAATCCCAGAAGTCCTAATCCGTTCAAAATTGGGTAGATTTTTTCAAGATGAAAAATTTCGCCTGTATGGATACTTAAGAGGAAGCTAGCTGGAACTCCTATACCAATAGACCACTCACGGACAAAGGTTACTAACATCCCAGTCAATACAGTTAAAACAAGTGGCACAGATAAGATAATGCCAAAGATTCGATGATACTTACGAAATGAACGTTTCATAGTAATTCTCCAGTCAGTAGAAACTTTTACCAAACAATACAATGTAGGCTCAATATCGCCTAAAATGCAAATTAAATGAGAAAAATCGAGTCTTGTCAGACAAGACTCGAAGTAAACAATTGGTGTGAGGAATTTTTAGAGACTCTGTTCTTAAGGTAAAGCACAGCAGGTAAAAAACTCGGAAAGAGAAAATATCGGTTCTTTCCGAGTTTTTTACCTTGGTAGCTTTAATATCTGAATGGCAGAAATATTACCTAATATTTTTGTTCACAGTGAGTACAATGTGTGAATACTAGTACCGCAAGGCGGAATTAAAAATTCAAAATTAATACAGTGTAAGCATCTCATTGATTTTGAATGGTGAGGCAGTCCGGTCTTCTCCCAAGGGGAGACGCCAAGGGCGATGGGGGTTTCCCCCATGAGGAACTGCCGTTAGCGCAGCGTAAAGCCTTCTCTACGAGAGGCTCCGCCAACGGCATGGCTTCTCTACGAGACGCTGCGCCAACGCTTAGAGCGAGTCATCGAGCGTCAGGGGTGATTTATTTACGCCGTGTTGCACTAGTCTACAAAAACGAGTTTTGATGAGGAGTCTATAATGAATCGTTTTAATCCTGTACTGATAGTCTCTCTAATCAGCCTGATGGCTTTGGTTGGATGTAGTAAGGGTGAAGAACCTACTGCACAGACACCACCTGCTGGGAGTTCTGTCTCCGAAACATCTCCTAGTTCCACTCCAGCAACTAGCCCTGAAACATCTGCTAGTCCTACTGCGACAACCAAGGCTGATACAGCAGTTAGTCCCACTGCAAATACCGATTTTAAAGGTTTAGAGGGTGTTGTTACCAATACTAAGGCGGCAGTTGATGCGGGAAATTTTGCCAAAGCTAAAGGGGAATTTGATAAATTTGAGAATTTTTGGTCAAAAGTTGAGGATGGAGTCAAAGTTAAGTCTCCCAATGCCTACAAAGAAATTGAAGATAAATCTGATGAACTCAAAGCAGGGCTTAAAGCCTCTGCACCAAATAAACAGAAATTGTTAACAGCCTTAGCGTCTCTTAACCAGAATGTCACTAGTGTTGCCAAGCCTTAAGAGCCAAATATTAGGATTACTATTTGATTTTTGAAATCTATGTAGTGGGCTGTCAAGGCTAAAATATTGTCGGTTGGGTGGAGGCTTTGCGTATTAGTGTCAACTTAACGTGAAAGCAAGCCTAGAACCAGCTTTTAGATATTGTCTCGTTCCCAGTCGGATACTGGGAATGCCCGTCGTTGAGGCTCCGCCTCAAGACTCGCTCGCGGCAGCAGCCCAATGAATAGTATTTCCAGCCGGAGGCTGGAAACGAGATTTTAAACTGACTTTTCACGTCATGTGGAAAACCTAACCCCCCAGCCCCCTTCCCTACAAGGGAATGGGGAGAATTCAAAGCCTCTCTTCTTGTAGGAGAGAGGAATGGAAGTGAAGTTTTCCAGATCCCGTGAAAAGTCAGATTTTAAAAGGGTTTGGGCAAAAGTAGACACTAATGGGCTTTGCGTAACCCAACATCCTGATATCTGTTGGGTTGCGCTCCGCTCCACCCAACCTACGTCTAATCCACTAAGTATTTGTTAGCTAAGTAGGTAGGCATAGTTAAACATCAAATAAAATCCTAGTTCGTAGTGAGCGATTCATTGCTCCAAACAAGAATTATCAGGACTCAAGTCCTCTCTGCGAGACGCTGCGCGAACACTAAGCTGTTGTGATTATAGTTTGCACATTGAGGCGGCAGGGGAGCAGGGTGCAGGGAGCAAGGGAGAGGATTTACAGGTTTTGCCTAATCATGCTTGTGATGCAATTTGCAGGCGCAACAGCTTACAAACTTTAATTTATTTACGCCTAGCTACTTAGTGTCCTAGTCCTGATTAATTTTTTGTGTGAGGAATAAAATGTCAAAAGCAAAAGTTCTCTGGAGTTTTCTTCAGCAGGCTACATTAGTTGTGCTTGTTGCCTCAACTGTTGATTCTAGTACACTGGCGATGCCTGCGGCGGTCTACGCCAACGCATCTCCTCCAGATAACACTACATTAAAATCTGGAAGTAACCAGACCGAGCAATCTCTTGATTCTCCAGCAACTAATGATGCTGTCGCACAAGTTACCTCCGTATCTCAATTATCAGATGTGCAGCCTACTGATTGGGCATTTCAAGCACTGCAATCACTAGTAGAACGTTACGGCTGTATTGCTGGATATCCCAATAGTACATATCGCGGTAATCGAGCGATGACGCGATATGAATTTGCGGCGGGTTTGAATGCTTGTCTAGAACGTGTCAATGAACTCATTGCTACCTCAACTAATGATTTGGTCAAGAAACAAGATTTAGCCACATTACAAAAATTGCAAGAGGAATTTACCACCGAACTAGCAACCTTACGCGGTCGAGTCGATGCGGTGGAATCACGCGCTACAGAACTGCAAGCACATCAGTTTTCTACCACCACCAAACTCAATGGTGAAGCTATTTTTGCAGTGGCAGGAATTGTCTCAGGAGATAATGCTAGGGGAGAAAAAATCAATCGGAATCCTATTTTAGGCGATCGCATCCGTCTCAACTTTGACACCAGTTTTACAGGTAAAGATTTACTCAGAACTCGACTTCAAGCCACAAACCTGAATGCCTTCTCTGGCAACTCTACATTTACACCAGAAGGTGACTTACGGTTTGCTGGTGGTACTTTTGATAATGGCAACAACAATGCTGTTGCCATCGATGCGCTGTTGTATCAGTTCCCTCTCACTCAGAAAACAAATGTCATCGTTGAAGCAAATGCAGGTGCAGCGGATGATTTTACTAATACAGTAAACCCTTACTTAGATGGAGATGGTGGTAGCGGCGCTCTTTCTCATTTTGGGACTCGCAACCCGATTTACTATCTAGTTAATGGTGCTGGTTTAGGAATTCAGCACCAATTCAGTAAGAATCTAGAACTAAGTTTGGGATACTTAGCTAACGATCCTGCTAATCCTCAAAATCAAAGTGGTTTATTCAACGGTGCTTATGGAGCCATAGCCCAGTTAACTATCAAACCTACTGAAAAATTTACCCTTGGTTTGACTTACGTTAATTCTTACAATAATGACTTCACTGCCAATGGTAGTACAGGTAGCAACCGTGCTAACCTGCGTTCAGCTTTACTGAATAATCCCAATTTGCCAAATGATTTAGCTCCATTTTCTGGTTCTGATTTACCAGTATCCAGTAATTCTTATGGTGCAGAAGCATCATTACAATTGAGTGATAAATTTATCTTGGGTGGTTGGGCTGGTTACACTAACACTCGTATTTTGGCAAGCAATGGCAGTGGAGTTAATCGGGGAAGTTTGGATATCTGGAACTGGGCGGTTACTTTGGGATTCCCCGACCTTGGTAAAAAAGGGAACCTAGCGGGTATTGTGGTTGGTATGGAACCTTATGTGACAAATTCAAGTGTCGCCCAAATTGGCAAAGACAAGAACAATTCATATCATTTAGAAGCGTTCTACCAGTATAAAGTGAGCGATAATATTACCATTACTCCCGGAATTATTTGGTTGACTTCGCCGGATAACAACAGTAATAACAATGATGCTGTCATTGGTGCATTGAGAACTACTTTTACTTTCTAAAGGTAACAAGGACGCCGTATTTATCTCTATAAGACGCCAAAGGCGATCGCTTTTGGCGTCTCGAAATATATTTTTTCTTCTCCATCGTCCATGTTGAAACCCGGAGTTTTGAATTATTCTATTGTGTCATTGCGACGTTCGCTCTTAGCGTTCCCGCAGGGTAGGAAGCAATCGCAAAATTTTGGTAAAAAACTACAGTTCTCAAGTTAGACGAGGTTTATTTGGATGTTGCAGATGCTTTCTTGAAAGTAATGTTTTGCAATGAGTTTAATTTTGTGACATCAGTTTTACTTATTGTGGAGTGTATAATTTCTCTTAACGAATGACGCTCATTGACCATCCTTACCGGGGTTATCAGTCTTAATATTGGCTCAATTAATAGCTTGACTACTTTTCTATAATCCTTTAGCGTAGCGTTCCCTAGTAAAGGTATCACCAATTTATCAGTAATATAGACAACTACAGAGGGCAAATTGTTGAGATTGCTCATATCATAATGCTGAGGTATAAATCCGTCTCGGTCAACCTTAGTATGGAGTAATAAATATTACACAATTATGAAAAACCAAATTATCGGCGCAGCAGCATTTTTAACCACTATTAGTTTGACAGTAACGGTACAAGCAGCAAACTCCGAACATGTTAGACAGTTATTGGCAACCAAACAATGTCAAAACTGCGATTTGACGAATGCAGGTTTAGTTCTGGCTGACTTATCTGGAGCAAATTTGAGTGGTGCTAATCTCACAGGTGCTAACCTCAGCCGTGCAAATTTGAGCGGCGCAGATTTACGGGGTGCAAACTTGAGTGGTGCTAGTTTATTTGGTGTTAACCTGAGCGAAGCTAAATTTAGTGGGGCAAATTTGACTGGTGCTGATTTGAGAAATACTTATTTAGCGAATGCAGAACTAAATGGTGCTTACCTGAATGGCGCTAACTTTCAGGGTGCAGTTGGGATACCATTACAAGTGGCTTCATCAGAAGAATTTTATGCTTGGGGTATAGCAGAAGGGCAAAAAGGCAACCAACAGCAAGCAATCAGTTATTTTAATCAAGCGATCACTATTAAACCAGAATATGCGGGTGCTTATTTAGCTCGTGGTGTCGCTCGCTACCAAATACTAGATAGACAAGGTGCATTTCAAGATGCTCAAGTTGCTGAAAAATTGTTTACATCCCAAAATAACAACCCTGGTACACTAACAGCCCAAGCTTTTATTAAAGAATTGCAAACACCAGTAAATGACAAGGTAAGTACTGGTAGCCCCAGTTTCATGGACTTTTTTGGAAGTCTTGGCTCAGTCTTGCTTCAGTTCTTCCCTTTTTGAGAGGGATAATAATCAACTTTTTGAAGTAAATAAATGTTGCTTCACCACATCTAGGCGCGAACAGTTCCAATAATCGATATGGGAGACAATCAAACCATCAGAATTAAGACCTAATTCACTCCAACCAGGAATAGAGATCCTTGGCTTCCAAGGGAGAGGAGTATTCCAACTGAGTGTCCACTCAGTTTTGATTGTGTCTCCTAAACGTTGAATATTATGTACATCCATCTTGGGATTTAAAAACCAAGTTTGGATAAAGTTAATCATTTCTTTGTAACGTTTAACACCACGAAATTTATTCAGCGGGTCTTGAAAATAAACATCTGGAGCATAAATATTATAAGTTTGATTGACTGGGAATCTTTGATAGTCTTCTTTGAGGATTTCAATGATATCCATGAGAAATAAATATATGTGTAAATTGGTTTAATTATGAAAGCTGAAAAATGAAAATTAACCTTCATTCCATAAACGTTCTAACTGACGCCGCCAAGCAGTTAGGACTTCTTCTCGCCCTTCTGAGGTTTGATTGATTTCGCCCATCATTCCTTCTGCGTAAAAGCGTTCTAAGCTTTGCATCGTCGCTTGCAGAGATTGCCCTTGTTGTTTTGCTACCTGAATAATTTGCCGGATGCGGCTTTCAATTAGTCGATTAAAGACATTATTTAATCTGGCTTGATAGAGAGATGCAAGTCGGTTAATTGCATTGGACAAATCTGCACTGACTAAAGTGCTACTGTGATGTTGAAATACCCCCCAAATTACCCCTTCATACAAAGCGTAACGTACTTCTTGAGTGTCATCGAAGTTAGCTTCTAGGAACTGTTCTAAAAATGGTTGGGCTTCTTGGATGGGCACAATAGGCAGTAAAACTCGCAGCCAAGTATTATCTTCGGAAAGCAGCACCAACAGCCGAAATGTAGAAGTATCTACTTGCCACGATCCAGGAGCAATGACTACAACAGCCGATGTGTCAAATAATTCTGTGAGCGTACCCGCAATTTCTTCAGGTGTCATAAGGCTTTATTTAGATATAGCCTCTAGATTAGCGCAGAGGTGCATCAGCTTATTCAATCGCTCCCATTAGTTTTAATGCTATCGACTGTGCAGACGTTAGCCCTGTTACACCTGTGATATTCAGCCCTGCACACAGTTTATAGCTAATTACCCGCAGACAGTCGCCAGTAGTTGCATCCCAAATACGGATGGTTTCATCATTACTGCCACTGACAATCCGCTGACCGTCGGGGGAAAACGCCACTGAATTGACCCTAGAATCATGCCCGACAAAGAGTTGACCAATGGGCTGACCATTAACATCCCACAACCGTACTGTCTTGTCAAAACTGCCACTGACAATGTGCTGACCGTCAGGGGAAAACGCCACTGATAAGACTAGGGAATCACGCCCGACAAAGGGTTGACCAATGGGCTGACCATTAACATCCCACAACCGTACTGTCTTGTCATTACTGCCACTGACAATCCGCTGACCGTCGGGGGAAAATGCCACTGAATTGACCCTAGAATCATGCCCGACAAAGGGTTGACCAATGGGCTGACCATTCACATCCCACAACCGTACTGTCTTGTCAAAACTGCCACTGACAATCCGCTGACCGTCGGGGGAAAACGCCACTGAATTGACCCTAGAATCATGCCCGACAAAGAGTTGACCAATGGGCTGACCATTCACATCCCACAACCGTACTGTCTTGTCAAAACTGCCACTGACAATCCGCTGACCGTCGGGGGAAAATGCCACTGAATTGACCCTAGAATCATGCCCGACAAAGGGTTGACCAATGGGCTGACCATTCACATCCCACAACCGTACTGTCTTATCAGGACTACCACTGACAATCCGCTGACCGTCAGGGGAAAACGCCACTGAATTGACCCTAGAATCATGCCCGACAAAGGGTTGACCAATGGGCTGACCATTCACATCCCACAACCGTACTGTCTTATCAGGACTACC
>NZ_JBALFD010000041.1:0-162360 GCF_036916985.1 Nostoc sp. | reverse complement strand
TGGGAAGTTCCTCAAACCAATGGAGCGGTTGATAGCGAATAGCCTCTCCATTTTTCCATAAACTCACAGATTTAGTTTTGACAGACCACTAGTCCGCTTGAGCGGACTTCAGCTATGAGCCAGGAAATTGATTTCCTGGCGGTTGTGGGTAAGCTAAGTGGCCTCAGTTTAGTTGAATCTGCTACCACTCACCCCAGCCAACCAGCTAATTATCGAGTGACGACAATTTTAGAATCGTTGCTAGAAAAAGTGTTGATTCAGGAAGAATGGCAAGCAGCGCGACAGCAAGCGGTGAGGGAAATCCATCAAGTTTGGTGGGAAGAGAATCACAACCGCACGGAAGCAGAAGGACTGGAAATTGTGCGGTTGGGACTGCTGGCGAAAGAGCAGGAGATTGCTGTCAGCGTTGGAGATAGAATTGGAAAAAATTGGGTAAACAATTCCCGCTTTTTGGAAGCTTTGGAGTTATGTAAGCAAGTTCTGGCAGTTTTTCAGGATTACCGCATCTTGGGAACAGTCTCCTATGCTGAAGAAGTTTTGGGTTTTGTGCAAGAGGCTGTTATCCATTATCAGCAAGCTTTAGACCTTTGCCCTGAAGAGGAATTAACAACAAAAGCCACTACCCTTAACAATATGGCACGGATAATCGCCCAACAAGGAGACGTTGCAAAAGCAATCGCACTGTGGGAAGAATCCTTAGAACTATTTGAGCAGATTGATTATGCCAAAGGCAAAGCTGCTACTATCAACAATATGGCACGGATAATCGCCCAACAAGGAGACGTTGCAAAAGCGATTGCACTGTGGGAAGAATCCTTGAAACTATTTGAGCAGATTGATGATGCCAAAGGCAAAGCTGCTACTATCAACAACATGGCACAGATAATCGCCCAACAAGGAGACGTTGCAAAAGCAATTGCACTATGGGAACAATCTTTGGAAATAAAAGAGCAGATTGGCGATGTCAAAGGCACAGCCACTACCCTCAACAATATGGCACAGGTAATCGCCGACCAAGGAGATGTTGCAAAAGCGATCGCATTGTGGGAGCAATCCTTGGAAATAATTGAGCAAATTGGTGATGTCAAAAGCAAAGCCGCTACCCTCAACAACATGGCACTGGTAATCGCCCAACAAGGGGACATCCCAAAAGCGCTCTCACTGTGGGAGCAATCCTTGAAAATATCTGAGCAAATTGGTGATGTCGGTGGCAAAGCTACCAACCTCAACAACATGGCAGGAGTATTCGCCAACCAGGGGGAAATCTCAAAAGCAATAATGCTGTGGGAACAATCCTTGGAACTATTTGAGCAGATTGGTGATCCACAAGGCAAAGCTTCTAACCTCAACAACATGGCACGGGTAATTGCCCAACAAGGCTATATTTCAAAAGCTCTTGCACTATGGGAGCAATCCTTGGAAATAATTGAGCAAATTGGTGATGCACAAGGCAAAGCTTCTACCCTCAACAACATGGCAGGAGTATTCGCCAACCAGGGGGAAATTTCAAAAGCGATCGCACTCTGGGAGCAAGTTGTTTCCACACTTGCACAAATAAGTGCATACAGTGATTTGGTAACAGTTCTGAGTAATTTAGGCTTAACGGATGAAAGCAACGGTTTGGTTTACTTAGCTCAAGCAATCTGGCTAACGCTGAGAATTCAAGCACCTTTAGTAGATACCATTCAGTTAATCAGTGCTTTATATAATAAAGTGCCTCAAAGCGATGAACTAGAAGCCGTGTTAGGAGCAACGGCAATGTTCTTGTGCAACAGCCGAGGTGAAGGTCATCCCCAGTTAGAGAAACTTCAAGAGGATAGTTTCAAAATTATATTAGGTGCAGCAAATGCCCAAGGAATTGAAACACAGGAAGCGTTTGGTAATTGGTTTACTCAGCAACGGCTAAATGATCCAGAATATTTCCTCCCCCGACTCAATCAACGTCTAGAGGAGATAGTCGGGGATGGGTGGTTGTTTGACCCCAGTCAGGTTGTGGGGGAGTGAGGGAGTGCGAATATCTCGGCTCAATACTGGGTTGGGTGGTCATAATTTACACAAGACTGTAAGGATTCATAATTTTAACTGGTGTCAGTTTAAAAGTCTATTAGATAAGTCATAGTTCAAAATTCCTACCTGTGTCTCTATCACGTTCAAACAACGAGGCGATATCATCTTCAGCAGATTCGTCGTCTATAAAACGTAGTCGCTCAAATAAAGGCAGTTCTTTTTTTTGTTGCTGCAAGTAATTGGATAATATTTTAATGACTGCTTCCTGTGGATTTTTATAGTGACTTACTGCGATAATTTCATTAATTAATTCATCATCTATTGTGATAATGGTCATCGTTTTGTCCTCGGTTGTGTAAAATACAATTTATGCAATCTGAATAATTTTTTTAAGCTTATTGCATACTTATAGAAAAGATTCTTCACGCATACACTCTGCTGTAAAAGCAAATACTGCCCTTAATGCTTCTGGAGTTAGAGTAGGATAGTTCTCTACCACTTGTTGTTCTGTCCATCCTGCTGCAAACAAACCCAATAAGAACTCTACAGATAAACGAGTTCCTTTGACAGTCGGCTTACCCAGCAGAATTTTGGGGTCTGAATGAATGTACTGCTGCCAGTCCATAGTTTGTACTCCGACTAAGCTACAGCTATTGTTGCACAGGATGATGATTGGTTGGCTTGGTGAAGAGGGGATGCGATCGCGTTAATCTTAAATTAGTTGCTGACAATATAACCAGCTTATGCAATCCCTAAATATCACACTGCCAGATGCGATCGCTAATGCTCTCAGTGCTTACATCGGCGATCAAGAAGTTTCCTTACCTGCTAACGCGATCGTAGAAAATGCCCTCGAAGAATTCCTCAGCCAACGTGGTTATTTACCTCCACAAAAGCAAGGTTTACGCCTTACTCCTGCACCCAAAGGAAGCGGATTTAAAGATACGTCAGTAAATCACGATAAAATTCTAGCTGAACAAACGTTTTTGCAGTCATTGCCACCAAACACACCTTGAGAGCCGTAATTGCTGACACTGGGCCTTTATATGCTGCTGTAGATATAGACGACCAATATCATGAGCGCTCCCAAGCCGAACTACAACGTATAAATACAGAAAATTTAATAATCCTAGTTCCCTTTCCTGTTTACCTGGAAACATATAATCTTTTGCTATATCGTCTCGGAACTGAACAAGCGATTAGCTTTGCTAGACAATGCATAGGAGCAGTTCATTTTGTCAATCCTTCACAGGAACAATATATGGCAGCAGTTGAAAAAGCTGCAAGTTTTTCAGATCAACGGATTACCATCTGCGATGCTGTCACTGCCGTTTTGTCAGAAGAATTGAAGCTACCAGTGTGGACGTATGACTTTCATTTTGATCTGATGCTGGCTCAGGTATGGCGGTAAACAACTATGATTATTGTTGGATTGCTCAGAGACGAAATGCGATCGCGTTAATCTAGAATTAATTGGCGACAATATAACCCAATACAGTTCAGTTAAGCATTTCTTCCTTATCTTTGCGTCCTTCTCTGACGAGACGCTGCGCGAAGGCGTCCTTGGCGGTTCGTTAAAAAAATTGACTTTAACAAAGAGTTTTAGCCTTAACTGAACCGTATTGCAATATAACCAGGTTATGCAATCCCTCAATATCACACTGCTAGATGCGATCGCTTAGGCAACTATGATTATTATTGGATTGCCGAGTGGGGAAATGCGATCGCTATAAGCCAAAATTTTTATAGATACTCACACAGGTACAGTCAAAATGGATATTAAAAATGGCTTCGTCGGCACTGTTGGCAACACACCTCTGATTCGCTTAAACAGCTTCAGCGAAGAAACAGGGTGTGAAATCCTTGCTAAAGCAGAATTCCTCAATCCTGGGGGTTCCGTCAAAGACCGTGCCGCACTTTATATTATTGAAGATGCAGAAGAGAAAGGTTTACTCAAACCTGGTGGCACCGTTGTCGAAGGAACTGCTGGTAATACTGGCATTGGACTAGCTCATATTTGCAACGCCAAAGGCTACAAATGTCTAATTATCATTCCCGATACCCAGTCACAAGAAAAAATAGACGCACTGACAGCACTAGGCGCAGAAGTTCGTCCTGTTCCTGCTGTACCCTACAAAGACCCAAACAACTACGTCAAACTATCTGGCAGAGTTGCTGCTGAGTTAGAAAATGCCATTTGGGCAAATCAGTTTGATAACTTAGCTAACCGTCGCGCCCACTACGAAACCACAGGGCCAGAAATTTGGGCGCAAACAGATGGTAAAATAGATGGGTGGACAGCTGCAACTGGTACTGGTGGTACGTTTGCTGGTGTGTCGTTGTACTTGAAAGAACAAAATCCGGCGGTTAAATGCGTTGTTGCCGATCCCCTGGGTAGTGGACTTTATAGCTATGTCAAAACTGGCGAAATCAAGATAGAAGGAAATTCCATAACCGAAGGCATTGGTAACAGTCGTGTCACAGCCAATATGGAAGGCGCACCGGCTGATGATGCCATCCAAATAGATGACAAAGAAGCTTTGCGGGTAGTTTACCAACTGCTGAGGAAAGATGGGCTGTTAATGGGCGGTTCAACGGGTATTAATGTTGGGGCAGCTGTTGCCTTAGCGAAGCAGTTAGGTCCAGGACATACCATTGTCACCATCTTATGTGATAGTGGTTCTCGGTATCAGTCGCGGATATTTAACCCGGAATGGCTAGCCTCAAAAGGACTTTCAATAGATTAGTCATTGGTCACTGGTCACTGGTCATTAGTCATTAGTCATTAGTCATTAGCTTCCAACTTTTGACAAATGACAAATGACAAAGGACAAAAAACAAATGAACAAGATAACTCAATCATCAAACTTCTCCACAAGTAGATGTGTGCAAGTTTGTCAAAATCGCACCTGCAAAAAGCAAGGTGCAGTCAAGGTATTAGCCGCTTTTGCAGCTTTGCCAATCCCTGATGTAGCGGTAATAGCTAGTAGCTGTTTGGGACAATGTGGCAATGGGCCGATGGTGCTGGTATTACCCGATATGATCTGGTATAGCAGCATTCAACCAGATGAAGTATCTCTACTGGTAGAACATCATTTGCTAGGTGGTCAAATAGTCAAACAGATGCTCTATTATCGGTTTCATCCCCAAAAATCAAACTAAATATCAATGTCTGCAATCTTGTTGACTAAAGAGAGGCATCTAATGAATATCCAACAGCTGCGTCAATCCTTAAAACAAAACTGGCTGAGTTACTACGAGCAAAATATTCCCTGGTTGGTCAAAATGCGAATTTGGGGCACTTACGATGGTCTGCGTCGTCCTTTGTCCGGTTTTATTTTGGCAACACTGTCTGTTTTGGAACCCCAGTTTGATGAAATACTTTCTTTTATGGTGGATCTGAATAACGATCCAGATAAAATAGTCACCGCTTTAGGTCTTAACTTTAATCCTGATAAAGAGTTACGTTTAATAAAATCAGAGTATTCTATGGCTACAAGCCAAGCTGAAAACGAGTCGCCAGATGAAAAGTATTCTGAGGATAAACATCTGTCATCGGTTGCAACTGCTACCAAGATTGCACCTGATTCTTCTGCTAAGACTCTAGACTCCAAGTCGCCACGCACCGATCAACTTGTGCCATCAGTTACAGCTACAACGGAGGTTGTTCGCACACGCAAACCTGAGTTGTTAGTTGCATTTGCTACTAAAATTGCTCCAGATACTCCGGTAAAAACGCCATCCTCCAGTTTTCTAAGCGAATATCAACCACTACGTAGCAGCTTTGCAGCTTATCGTCAGACATCGCCCCTTGAACGCCTCCCTTCAGGAACCTCGCTCACAATGACTGCTGAGGTTAACAGCAAAGCCAAAACTATGCCATCTGTGGCATTAGCTACACAGGCTAAGAGCAACGCGGTATCTGCCCGAATCCCTGTAGGGGCATTGCTGGCAATTACCACGGAAATTAATAGTAATGGTAAACCAGTGCGATCGCTAGCAATTACTACTGAGCTTAAAAGCAACGGTAAACATCAGAATATTCCACCACAAGAAGTTAAAAGCAAAGTGAATTTACCAACTACTAATGCCCGTAATCTAGCTTCTTGGGTAGATGAATTTTGTCAAGGTACTAAATGGGATGGGAAAGAGGATATTTTGATGTGAACTGGGGACTGGGGACTGGGGATTGGGGACTGGGAAAATACAGCAGTTTTCGATCAAACCCACTACAAAAATAAATCCTAAAACAAAGCCTAGTATTGCTTTTAGTACTTTTATCTGTGGCGCGTTTGATTGCAATTAGCTGTAAGTATGTGGATTCAGACCCCAAGCAATTACAAATTATGGATACTCGTGAGAGACAAACGGGATTTCTACTATTTCACCCTCAGTTTCTCCTACTTGGACTTTTAAGCCTACACCACCAGCTTTAGTGCGAATGTAACCTAGTCCAAAGTAACCATCAGCGGTTTCTGTGTAACTGGTAAGTTTGCCGACCTTTTCATCTCCAATTGCGATCGCACTTCCCACTGACGCAGGGGCACTGAGATGTATCCCAAAAAGGTGTTGTTTTACACCTTTATAGGTATTTAACCGAGCAATGGTTTCTTGCCCAATATAACAACCTTTATTAAAAGAAATTGTTTGCCACAAACCAACTTCTAGGGGATTGTAATCATCTGTGAGTTCCGAATCTGGGGCTGGGCGTCCTTGTAAGATTCGTAAAGTATCCCAGGCGCGATCGCTCATTTCGACTGCCCCAGCTTCTAACAATTTGTTCCACACTGAAGATTTATCAGTATAGGGGAAAGTAAAGGTGTATCCGGGAGCAGCTAACCCGCTACCCACAGCAATCCGCACTCCCTCGGCAGGAGCAATTGTATATACTTTGTGACTACCATAAGGTTGGCCAATGAGTTCGCCAATACCCAGTTTTTCTAAAACAGCGTCGCTTCCTGGGCCAATGAGGCTGAAGGTGTTGGTGTATTGCGTGATATCAGATAATTCCACCTTATCGGCAAAGAAAATATATTTATCTAGCCATTCCATGAGAAACTGGCGGCGGTTAGGCGAAACCAGCAAGATTACCGCGTCTTCTCTAATGTAGGCGGTTACTAAATCAATTGTTCTGGCTGTGGAAGTGACAAAAACTGTATCACAACCTTGTCCTGGCTTGAGTATTTGGAAATTGTTAGTACTTTGGTTGTGTAAGAAATTGAGGCGATCGTCGCCAGACACTTTGATGCGTCCCCAGGCGGTGCGATCGCATATTGCAACCCCAACTCTGGCGGCTTCGATAGCTGCTGCGTCTTGATCGTCGATTATAGATGTTGGCATAGTGATGAGAAGTTGCCCTGTTTCAATGTTGTCGCACTGGAAATCTTAGCAAATAAGCGTTTGCAGCTTCAACGAAGAGGCAGGGGGAAGAGGGCAAGGAGTGGGAGCAAAATTTCACCCAGGATTACGGAATTGAGATTACATTGCTTGGAGTCATAATTATCAGAAGAACTTCTTGCTTGATCCACTTTCAAGAAGAAATCTTGAAAACAGCCAAATGATGAAACCGATAAAGGAGATAAATCAACATGAGCGACAATAATAACTCACAACCCACAGAAGATAAACCACAACCTCCGAAGACAATAGGAAAACCAATTAAGACCGAATTCATTAGCCCACGACAGCAACCAACAGCAGAGAAACCATCAGATACTAATACTAATTGAGAATAATGAGTCTGGTGAGCAAAAGTTAGTTAACAGATGCGATCGCATCGGTTCATCTTCAAATTACCCAAATGGTTGGAGGATAAGGCAATGCTGCAAAATCTGATTACTCAACAACATTATTTCGTGTTGAAGCTTTTCTCAGCACTGGGATGTGGCTTAATAGCCGGAGTTTTCTTTGCCTTCTCGTCCTTTGTGATGAGTGCCCTTAGCAGACTCCAGCCAGCACAAGGCATTGCTGCTATGCAATCCATCAATATCACAGTGATCAATCCATTGTTCATGGTAGTGTTCTTGGGAACAGCTGTGGCCTGCATCCTTCTGGCTATCTCCTCGTTATTAAAGCGGCATCAACCTGATGCCGTCTACTTGCTCCTTGGCAGCTTGCTGTACCTCATTGGTACTTTTGGCGTGACGATCGTTTTCAATGTGCCACTCAACGAAGCGCTGGCGAAAGTCGAGCCTGACACTGCCATAGGTGCAAGCCTATGGTCTAGCTATCTTACCAACTGGATAATCTGGAACCACATTCGGACGGCAACAGCCATTACAGCAGCAGCATTAATCACCATCGCGCTCCATTACCCTGCGGCGAAATCGTAATATTTTACTTTTCTTCACCGATTACTAAATCGGTGTTCTAGTATTATTTAATTTTGTGCCAATAATTGATTGTTCTTTATCCTTTATAAAAAATTTAGAACTATTAATTCTAATAACGTCATAATTTTCTGGTATAAATACAGAACCTAAAGTAGCTGCGATATCTGCAAGAGAAATCTTAAAAGCTAATGGTATCTTGAAATTAAAAAATGATCTTGGCATTGTTCTAACATTTAAATGCAATTTTTTTTGACTTACATACCATACCCCAGTAAATTTATTACCTGTTATGAGTTCTTTAGGTTTAGAGAGAAGAAGTATTTGAACTTTGGTTTGTTCATAAGTCATATCATCTCTAAATTCAATAGTGATTTTTTCCGAAAACGTATCAAAACGCCATTTTCCCAAAAGTAAAATTTCTATTTCTACATCAGAATGCTTACTATTATCCATATTTATCCTCAAAGTTAGCTTTATCTCTAATTTTTGCTATAAATTATACGAAAGTTTCGTTACAAGTTTTTATACGAGAAAAGAATAAGTGCATTTGCCAAACCAACCAAGACTTTACCCGCCAAGCACCCATTGAAAGGTTTTCTGTAGATGATTTTGGGGATAATTCCAAGCTATCTTGGTCATAGTGCAACCATTTGGCTGGTAAGTGTCCCATTGGTGTCATCGGGGACAATTTAAAAGTTAGTTGCTCATAATCTAACCAGTTTCCCTCTTTTCGCCAACCAAGGCGATCGCCAAGTCTCTTTTCTGTTTCATAATCTACTTGGCCACCCATTTCGCTCCAAATAGTTTGCTGAATACTAAAGCCAAAATAACCATAACTATATTCCTCCCAAAGTCGATCGATGGTGTGGATATCTTGACAAGAAAAGTTTTCAATATCTTCCTTATAAACTTCATTCCAATAATTTTTATTCATGACTTTTAGCATTAATTTAGTGGTTTCAATATCAGCTTCTTTCCATTTATGCTGTGCGAGGAGATCCTGCAATTGGGTATAATCAATATTTTGATTGTCGAGAAATTCTTTTGTTAAAATAACATTGTGATTACTCAACCCCATCAATCCTGTTTCTTCAACAGCAGATAGAGGTGTTTTAGAGACAAAATTTACTCCTGCTATGCCTAGCACTTTTCTTTGATCGGTGAGTTCCTTGGATATATAGTTAGATATTAAATCAATACCCTTATCTAAAAATACGCCATTTCCGCTCAAATCAAAATTATTGATTTCCCAATCTAATAATTGAGATTGAATAAAAGCATCCTTTAATCTAGCTTTTTTCTCATAGCTTGCCACCATAAAATCGAGAAAAGTTTCAGAGATTGCCTCATTATCTTCAAGATTAAATAAATTGGACTGATACTTTAAAACATTATCCCCTAGATTTTTAATATCTGCGACAGTTGCATAAAAGTATTCATCTACTTTTACAACTTCATCTATTAAAGATTGAAAGGGACTAAAGTAATCTTGTAAAGAATTTTCAAAATTGATTGCTGTATGGGCAATTTTTGCTATTTCTTGACGAATCTTATAGGCTTTTCTTTGATATTCGTAAATCTCTTGATAAACTTCTAAATCTTTAACTATTTGCTGAACAATTTCTTTTTGATTTTTGGTATCTTCTGCAAGCTTTTTAAGCCCTTCACCAATCAAATTTATTTTCTCTAACATTAAGAAATAAGCATTGCTCAACAATAAAACTGCTTTAAAATTTTCTTGCTTTTCCCATTTTAGCTCATCAAGTATTTTGGGATTTTTATGATTTTTTAATTCTAATTTTATTCTTTCATCCTCTAAACTTTTTATTTCTAAATATTTTTCTTTGAATAAATTTTTTAATTCGTCTGCAAGGCTTAACAAAAAATTATGATAACTATCCTTATAACTTTCTAAAAAATCAATAATATGACTGTAGTCTTTAATAAATAACTGGACTTCCTCAAAAACTTCTCCCTGACTAATTTCTTCTTTTCGCTTAATTATGCCCCCAAGCTGATGATGATATCTAACGCCTTCCTTAATTAATTTTTGACGTTCTCTAATGTTTTGTTGAATTTTTTTTACAGCCTTACTTTTGAGAACGGGTAATTGATAGGTTCGTTCGTAAATTGAAATAGCTTCATAAGTAATTAGTTGTCTTTGTTGTTTAGCTAGCATAATTATGATTTGCAAAAGTGTGAGCAGACACCAATTAATCTATGATTCCTGGTTAAGGGTTACTGGCAACAATTGTGGGTTTTATAGAAGCGACAAATCGCCGTCTCTACAAGTGTTTTGGGCTTACATGAACTGTATTACTTTATAAATAACCTCTAAAATACAGGATTTTAAAACCTATGACTAGCGGCTAAATTCTCACCCATTTCAATACCTCTGGGTCTTTGTCATAGTGGTATATCAAACCATCTTTAGTAGTTATAGACTTACCTTCACTAGCCTTGTTTTTGATAGTGCTAAGGGAATAGTTAGTTAATGTGTTCATTTCCTGATGAGAGAGATTTGTAAATGTTCCTATTTCTGGTTTTATTCGGGATTGGCTATTGGGTAAATTATCTATTTTAGTTTGACTATGACCATTTCTAGATGAATTAGTAGTAGTTGCTTTTTGAAGTTGATAATCCTGCACGGTGACAAGTTGCCAACTAGAATCTTGTGAGAGTTCCAGAACCCATTGATGATAATTAAACAGACTTTCTCGATGTCCAACACTGATGAAAGTTGTTTTACTTTGTTGTAACTTTTGATATAAACTTTCTTCGTTATTTAAATCTAAAGCACTTGTTGCTTCGTCTAATATCGTGAAGCTAGGACGAGTAACTAATAATCGTGCGAAGGCAAGGCGTTGTTGTTCTCCTAATGATAATATATTCTCCCAAGGGAGTTCTGCATCAAAGCCAGCAACCTTTGTTACCACATTTTCGAGGTTAACTTGTTGCAAAACTTCTTTGAGTTCTGCGTCGCTCATTTGATGGTTTGTATGAGGATAGAGTAACTGTTCGCGCAACGTTCCCAAAATTATATAAGGACGTTGGGGCAAAAACAACACATCTTCTAAAGGAGGTCGCAACAGACGACCACTTCCCGCATTCCACAAACCTGCGATCGCTCTCAAGAGAGAACTTTTACCTCGACCACTTGGCCCTACAATCAATAAACCTTCTCCTGGCTGAACAGACAGTGACAAATCATCGACGATTACCTGCTCATAGTTAGGCGTTTGTAAGGTGACATGCTCAAAAGCCAGACGGTTTTCTTCGATTGTTTTAATCGTACTGACTTTCTCTGGTTGTTTCGTAACAGCTTCTAACGCATCTGACAACTGAGATAAGCGTTCAACATAACTAGAAAATCTTCCAGAAGCTCCAAATTCACTGATTAATTGTCCCAAAGCACTAGAAAACATGAAACAAGCTAAACTAATTTGGTTAATTTCTCCAAAATCAATTTGATCTTGAATAAATAAAGGTGTAAGTACAAACATCGAAAATACAGTAATAGCGGACTGATATGCTCTGTTAAAAATATCCTGATTTATATCCCATTTCAGCCTCCGCTCTGCGTTTTTTTCAATCTTACTAAATCTGCGTTTAATTATATTTTCTTCTTGGTTCTCTCCATTAAAAAAAGCTATTGATTCCGCATGATTCCGAACATGAGTTAAGGCATATCTGTAGTCAGCTTTAACTTCCAGTTCCTCTTGATTAATCTTATTTGCTTGTTGATTTAAGTAAACAGCAATTAAATTACCTGCGATTGTATAAACAACTAAAATAAGTGCAATCTGTTGCGAAATTGTCCAAATAATTACTAAAAAACTTGTGAGTTGCAGGATTTTCTCTAGGAAAGTAGCTGAAAAGTTGAGAGCATTACTGGTAATCGGTTCGATTTCTTGGGATAGACGTTGATCTGGATTATCAATATCGGATTTAAAATTGATTTTATAATAGGCACGATGACGAAAATACTTTTCTAAAGTGTGATTATTTAGCCATTTGTACCAATCAAGAGCAATTTTTTTTCTGACAAATTTAGAAGATGCTATCAAAAGTGTTTCCACAACAATTACAAGTATGGAAATCCATAACGTACCAAAATACTTAGAAATATCTTTCTCTTCAATAACTATATTGAGTACGTAGCGATTTAAGAAGCTGCCTGAAGCCGTTACGCCCACGAGGGCAATTATTAATAAGATTAGAATAATGAGCATTCCCCAGGCGCGAATCACGTCTGAAAATGCTCTACCTTCTGGCTCTGTTGGATACCAGTATGACCCAGCGATCGCTCTGACATCCCGCCAAAATTGGGTAAAAGCTACAAGAGGATTAGTTGAGGGTTGATTGCGAAAAACTTGAGCCTGCATGTTCTAAAAATATAGTGGTTCTGATCTGAGTTAAATAATCGCTTAATTTAATACCATTGAAATTGAATAATCACCGCGACTATTTCAATTGTTTTTAGAGTCTTAACCTTTTCATAATAAGTAATGCTTTCGGGGTAAAGTTGACTTTTCAGTTTGAGTTTTAGATCCTCTGTAATGGGTAAATCTTTGATTTCTTTAAGGAGAAGTTTCACCGATTCGGTTTTGCTACGTTCTGCATAGATGGACTGAAGAATAGCTTCAATTCCATATCCCGCGATAATATCTCCCACAACGGTTATCAGACCCAGTAAAGCTATACTTCCTAAAATGCCAAAGGGCCCTCCTAACATTGTGAGAGTAGCTGCAACGGCGGCGGAACTACCCCCTGATGCAGCTGTTAGAACTACCAGAATTACGCCAGGAAGACCTAGACTAGCCAGTTTTTTCACAATTTCGTCCATTGTAATTACCTCAAATCCTGACACTTTTGATTAAAACATGATTTCTGAGTTCAAATAACTGAAGCTGAGAAATTCCAAAAAAAGTTGGAAGTTATTCACAACAAAATCCCACTACCAAGTATTAAAGTAGGTAGAGGATGTAGACACGCCTGTTTCGGCTGCCACAACGCTCTTAACCCGCGTAAGGCACTTCTCTTCTCTACGAGACGCTAAGCGAACGTCTGAAATTTCTTTAATTTTGAATTTTGAATTGTTAACGATGCCCCATACGCTAATTTTTATTAGTCAGTAGAATTTCAGCGATCGCACCAGAAATCGGGTAGTGTGGTGAATATATCTCCATCCAGAAAAACTCCCCAACTGGGTTAACCTCAAGGAATACGTGCCGACCATCAGGTGTAACGATAATATCGATCGCTCCATAATTTAAGCCAAAATAAGCCATTAGTTGCAGAAGCTTTTTCTCAACATCTTCCGGCAAATTGTAGGGTTTCCAATTCTTACTTAAGGCTTTCCCTTCTTTGCGCCAATCGTAAGTAGATCCATCCAAACTCTGAGAGTTCACAGCCGCAGTAAATAGGCGGTGTCCGACAATAGTTGTCCGCAACTCCAGCGCCTTCGGCACCTTTTCCTGAAACGTCATCGGACAAAAACGCAATCCATCAAGATGTTCCAAATCCTCATCTTTAATGGGACTGGTAAACACAACGTTTTCTCGTCCGCGATCGTCATAGATAGCAAAGGAAGAAAGCATTTTTGTAACTATACCTTGCTCTTGACACTCTTGAGCAAATTGCTTCACTGCCTCTGGATTGTTTGAAGTCAGGGTGCGCGGAGTCACAAGTCCAATCTCTCGCGCGACTTGTAACTGTAGTTGTTTATTATTGGTTATATCGACATTTGACATTTTGTCGAAGTGGAATGCTTTCAGACTGGCAATCATCCCCCTAACAGTGCGGCGACTTTCTTCAATTGAAGCGTCTCTAAATTGCTTGTCCATCGTTTCAGGAATTTTTGCCCCGTAGCGCATTCGCCGATACCAAACTGAGGACACTTCACTCAAATCTAGCTTCTGTTCGCCATCAGTAATAATTACTCGTTCAGAATCACCTTGATAAATATCCAACTTCACTTCAGTGGGATATCTGTCTGTGTCAAAACGAAATGCTTTTTCTCCTTGAGCCTCAATTGCTTTGATTACTAGAGGAATGCTTTCGTTATCGTTACTAAAAGTAATGATTAATACTGTCATGCGATTTTGGATTTGAGATTTTAGATTTTAGGAAAGTGCGTTAGGCGATCGTGTCATGTTTTTCGTGACAAATCATATCGAGATATACGCCTAAAACACACTAAATTAACTGTTTTTTAGGGAATAAGAGCATCTGCGATCGCACTTGCAATCGGCAAGTCTAAATCTTTCTCCAGCATTCCCCATTCTCCTATGGGGTTAACTTCCAAAAATACATATTCTCCTGATGGTGTGAGAATAAAATCTAACGCTCCAAACAACAACCCAAATTTACCCATAAAGGCTTGGAGACGACGAACTACTTCATCAGGAAGCTCATGATGTTGCCATGCACCAACCTCAACACCAGGTTTACGCCAATCAACTTTGGCTGCTGCATAAACAGACGCTTCTAACGCCCCAACAAATACATGGCCATTCACATACACCACCCGCAATTCCTGATGCTTAGGGATTTGCTCTTGAAAAACCATTGGGCAATAGCGCAGTGATTCAGCATCTTCTAAGTCTTCTTCTTTGACGGCGCTGGTATACATAAAGAACGAGGAGTTAGCTTCCATACTGCGGGAAATAGCAGTTAATAACTTGCTCACCATTTTTCCGTTGACTTGGTGAAAAAACTCCCTTGCTGATTCAGCTTTGTTGGTGATCACAGTCTGGGGGATGACAAAACCTACCTCAGATGCAACCCGCAGTTGGCGCAGCTTGTTATATGCAGCATTTATCCGCTCCAAATCGTCTACCCACCTAGCTCCTTTCAAGCTGTCCCAAAAACCATCTAAGGTTGCAAGTGATTCTCTAATGCAGGCTTCTCGATACTTTGGAGCCAATTCTTGACTAAATTCTGGCTCCCATATCCGCCGCATCCAAACAGCTTGCACCTGCTCTGTGCTGATCGAGTGCGTGCCATATTCCAGCTTGTGATAGCTTTGGGATTTGTCAAAGTGTGCTGTTAATTGCACTTCTAGGGGAAACTTATCGGTGTCGAGGCGGAATGGTTGTACCCCTTTTTTTGATAAGGCTTCTGCCACTCTATCTATTGTGAAGAAATCACCACTATGAGTGATTAATAAAACAACATCACGCGACAGGTGCATAAGATTTTTCTGGTTTTAATTAAGGAGGTAGATGTTAATAACTACCTAAAAAAGTTGTTTTTTAGATCCCCGACTTCTCTCAGAAGTCGGGGATCTAAAACTAGAGGCGATCGCCACAATATTATGGATACTTTAATATGAAAGCAATTAAGCTCCAATAAGTAGCTCTCAGTTATTTAATAACTGCGATTACTTTAATTTCAGATGGAGATTACTATATTTAGCGGTCTTCCCAATCTGAAGGATACTTTAAAGTATAGATTGGTGGGGGAGTCTCATTTGGTGGCTGTTGTGGAGGTTTTTCTTCCACCAAGAAGCGGGCAAAGAATGGTAATGTTTGAATATCCAATGCTTTTATTACGTTGGTAGACATGCTATTTCCTCCACAGGAAGTTACTTTAACAATTTAATATGTATCACTAATTTCATCTAGAAGCAAGGACAGTTAAGACAGTTAAGACAGTTAGGGTTTTTATATTACCCACATTCCGCACCCAAACTGTTACTTCGTAAATTACTGAGATTAAAAGCCAGTAAAGAATAAAATAATACATCTGAGCAGGGATAATTTATTTGTTGGAGTTCCCTAAACTCTTATCCATTTCAATACCTCCGGGTCTTTATCGTAGCGGTAGGTAAAGCCATCATTGGTAGTAATGGACTTTCCAAGGCTAGCCTTGCTTCTGATAGTGTTAATACTAAAGTCTGTTAATGTCTGCATTTCCTTATGAGAAAGACCTACGATTGTGTCTATCTCTGGCAATACTTCTGGTTGAGCTTGGGATTCATTATTGGGGAAAACATCTATTACAATTTCAGGATTTTCAGGGGAATTCTTAATAACAATTTCTCTTGCTTTTTGCCGTCGATAATCCTCTACAGTAAGAAGTTGCCAACTGGAATCTTGTGATAGTTCTAAAACCCATTGATGATAATTAAATAAGCTTTCTCTATGTCCAACACTGATAAATGTTGTTTTTATCTCTTGTAATTGTTGATATAAATTCCTTTCATTGATTAAATCTAAAGCACTCGTTGCTTCATCTAATATAGTGAATCTCGGATGAGTAACTAGCAATCGTGCAAATGCAAGGCGTTGCTGTTCTCCCAGTGATAATATGTTCTCCCAAGGAACTTCAGTATCAAAGCTATCCACTCGGCTCAACAAGTTTTGTAGATTGACTTGTTGTAAAACTCCTTCGAGTTCTGCATCGCTCATTTGACGAGTTGTATTCGGATAGAGTAACTGTTCGCGCAAAGTTCCCAAAATTATATAAGGGCGTTGGGGCAAAAACAACACTTCTTCTAAGGGAGGTCGCACCAGACGACCAGTTCCAGCATTCCACAAACCTGCGATCGCTCTCAACAGAGAACTTTTACCTCGACCACTGGGGCCAACAATCAATAAACCTTCTCCTACTTGGACAGAAAGTGATAAATCTTCAACAATCATCTGCTCATAGTTAGGTGTTTGTAAAGTGACGTTCTCAAAGGTAAGATGGTTGTCTTCTATGGTTTTAATAGTACTTACATTCTCTGGCTCTTTGGTAACAAATTCTAGCGAATCTGAAAACTCACTCAAACGCTCAACGTAAGTGGAAAATCGTCCAGAAGTTCCAAGTTCATTGATTATTTCGGCCAAAGCATTAGCAAACAGATTGCAAGCTAAACTGGCTTGGCCAACTTGTCCAAAATCAATGTCATCTCTAATATGTAAAGGACCGAGTGCTATAAATGGAAATATTTGGATAACAGCCTGATATCCTCGGTTAAAAATATCCTTATTTCTCTCCCAATCAATTTTGCGTTTAGCACTTTTTAGGAGATTACTAAATCTTCGTTGAATTATATTTAACTCTTGGTTCTCTCCCCGAAAAAAAGCTATTGATTCAGCGTGATTCCGAACATGAGTTAGTGCATAATTATAGTCAGCTTTATATTCCAATTCCTCTTGAGTAATCTTATTCAATTCTTGAGTTAAGTAAACAGCAATTATATTACCTACGATTGTATAAGCAACTAGACAAACTGCAACCAATTGGGAAATTGACCAGACGATGATTAAAAAAACCGTCATTTCCAGCACTTTTTCAAATAAAGTAGCTGAAAAACTGAGAGCATTTCTGGGAATGGGTTCAATTTCTTGGGCTAGACGTTGGTCTGGGTTATCAATATCAGATTTAAAGTTGATTTTATAATAAGCACGATTGCCAAAATATTTCGCTAAAATACGATTGTTTAGCCATTCATACCAATCAAGAGCAATTTTTTTTCTGACAAATTTAGAAATTCCTACTAAAAAGGTGACACAGATCAGGGCAGCGCCATAAACTAATAACGTATCAATAAATTGAGTAAAATCTTTTTCTTCAACGATCGCATCCACTAAATAACGACTAACGAAGCTATTAAAGGCACTTACAGCCACGAGCATGATAATTAATAATATCAGCAGAAAGAGCATTGCCCATGCACGAATCACGTCTGAAAATGCCCTACCCCGTGCCTCTGTGGGATACCAATAAGGCCCTGCGATCGCTTTGACATCCTCCCAGAATTGAGTAAAAGCCGAAGGAGTATTCGTTATGTTTTTATTAAGAACAGTTTTGGATTGCATTTTATAAAAATAAGTTGAGGCTCTTGAGGCTGACTGAATAACTTTGGTATTTTACATTAAAGCTTGTAATTGTGTGGCTAATAGTTTGACATTAGGTTCATAAAGCATAAGACCGTGGTTTCCCGGTACAGAAATTACCTTTACAGGCTTTTGAGTATAGGTTTGCCATCCCCAATCTGGTAAATCGTAATCAGAAAAAGCTTGGAGTTCTTGCAAAACAATCTCCTGAACTTCTTGAGCGCGGAATAAAACAATGGGGGCAGAAATTGAATAATTTGGCTGATAATTTGCGTAATTTAGTGTTAGCACTTTCATCACTTTCAAATTGTTTTTGAGCAAAGATATAGTTGAGTGTTCCGGGAGGATATTATATCGGTACAAATATTCTGCGGCCAGATCCCACCTAGCTTGGTCATCGCTTTGGGCGGACAAATCTGAGTATTCCAAACCTAAAGAGACTCCCTTTAAGGCTTGAATACGTTGAATCCATTGCCAAATCCAATCAATATCTGTTCTATTAGTTAAATACTTAGGTTGAGAAACTAGTCCAGCATCCAAGATAGCTAGTAAACTCACCGTTTCACCTTGATATTCAAGTTGAGAAGCCATTTCAAAAGCAACGGCACAACCTGAAGAGTATCCTACTAATATGTATGGACTTTTGGTTTGCTGTTGACGTAATACATCAATCAGTTGACTCGCATGGGCTACTACTGATTCAGGAAGTAGGCTAAGTCCATCTCGTCCTGGAGTTTCGAGTCCATACACTGGACATTCAATTCCTAAATTGATTGCCAAATCTCGAAAATAGAAACCGTGTCCGTTTGCGCCAGGTAGAAGAAATATCGGGGTTGCTTTTCCTTGAGGTTGAAGTAAAAGTAAATCGGAATTTAACTGTTGAACCTCAGTATTACAAAGTTGTTCTGATAGTTGAGCAATAGTAGGATTTTGAAATAAACTACTTAAAGAAATTTGTTGACCAAATACCTGTTGAATATTATTGAGCAGTTGAATTGCTAATAAAGAATGACCGCCTAAGTCAAAAAAATTATCATGAATTCCAATATCCTGACGTTCGAGTACGGTACACCACACTTGCGTTAGTTGTTGTTCAACTTCGTTACGCGGGGCTTCATATAAAGCTTCAATTACAGAATTTGGGACAGGTAAAGCTTTACGGTCAATTTTTCCATTGGCAGTTAAAGGTAACTCATCCAGTACGATGATCTGAGCAGGGATCATATAATCGGGCAGATGGGATTTAAGATGATTCTTCAATTGGGTAGAAAAATCAGTGGTGATTCCCGTTATGTAGGCAATTAAACTCTGGTTACTCTCAGTTTTATATAAGGTGACAATTGCTTCTTTAACTGATGAATGTTGCAACAAAATCGATTCAATTTCACCAAGTTCAATTCTAAAACCCCGTAATTTAATCTGCTCGTCAATGCGGCCTAGATACTCAAGGTTTCCATCAAACCCCCATCTTGCTAAGTCGCCAGTTTTGTAAATTCGCTCAGTTTTACCGAATAAATCAATTTTGATAAATTTTTCGGCGGTTAAATCAGGACGGTTAAGATAACCTCGTGCTAAACCCACACCAGCGATGCACAATTCTCCAGGTATGCCAGGTGGTAAGGGTTGATTGTGAGCATCTAAAATGTAGATGCGGATATTAGATAATGGTTGACCAATGGGCGGTTTTTTTCCATTAGGATGACAGAGTGCGATACTTGCACAAACTGTAGATTCTGTAGGGCCGTAGCCATTGAAAAAACTTCGTTCAGTTGCCCATTGGGTAACTAATTCTGTTGGGCAAGTTTCACCAGCAACAACTATAGTTTGGCAATCGGGTAAATCAGCTTGAGGTAATAGGGATAAGACTGAAGGGGGTAAGGTGATATGGGAAATTTTGTGATTTGCTAAGAAATTAACCAAAGCTTGACTTGGTAATAAGGTTTCTTTCTTTGCTAAATACAAACAAGCACCTGTGGCGATCGCAGTAGCAATTTCCCAAATTGAAGCATCGAAGCTGAAAGAAGCAAACTGAAGCAATCGGCTTTGAGGTTGAATTTGCAAAACGGTGGCGATCGCCACAGTCAAATTCACCAGTCCTCCATGCTCAATCATCACCCCTTTCGGTCGTCCCGTTGAACCAGAAGTATAAATCACATAAGCCAAATCGTTAGGCGCACTTCGAGGATCGGGATTATCTGTTAATTCTTCGGCGAAAGTTTCCCGATCTAAACAAATTATCTGACAGGGGTTTTCGAGGTTAGCTAAGGGTAATTGATCTACTAAAAAACTTTGAGTAAGTAACATCAATATTCCACAGTCTTGTAGCATGAACTCAATTCGTTCTTGAGGATAATTGGGATCAATCGGCACATAAGCTGCACCTGCTTTCATGATACCGAGTACACCAATAATCATTTCTAAAGACCGTTCAACGCAGATACCAATTAAAGTATCTGGCTGAATTTTATGATTTTGAATTAAATAATTAGCCAGTTGGTTGACTTTTTGATTGAGTTGTTCATAAGTTAAACTTTGGGATTCAAAGACTAAAACGATATTATGAGGACTTTTTTCAACTTGTTGTTCAAATATCTCAACTAGAGTTTTATAGTGGGGATAGTCAGTTTGAGTTTGATTCCAGTGTTGTAGTTGCAGAAGTTCATACGCTGTCATCAAAGGCAGGGTCTTGATAGCTTGCCCTGGGTTATCAACAATTCCCCTAAGCAAAACTTCAAACTGTTCCGCCATTCTTTGTATAGTAATTTTCTCAAAGAGATCGGTGGCGTATTCCCAAGTTAAATTTAACTGGTTATCATATTCTATGACCAGAAGTGTTAGGTCAAACTTAGCAAATGGATAGGTTAATGGGAGCCATTCAATCTCTAACCCTGGTAAACTTAAGTCGGTACTTTCATTATTTTCCAGTGCTAACATCACCTGAAATAAGGGGTTATAGCTCATACTGCGTTCTGGTTGCAACTGTTCTACCAGATACTCAAAGGGAATGTCTTGATGAGAGTAGGCATCTAAACAAGTTTGACGAGTTTGTTGCAAGAAATCGATAAAGCTTTGTTCCGGCTTAATTTGGTTACGCAGTATTAAGGTATTGACAAAAAAGCCAATTAACCCTTCCGTTTGGCTATGGGTGCGGTTAGCGATCGCAGAACCAATACATAAATCTTCTTGGCGACTGTAACGAGAAAGCAGAATGCTGAAAGCCGCCAACAAAGTCATAAATAAACTTGCGCCTTGCTGTTGACTGAAAGTTTTAATGGCAAGAGTTAAGTCAGGTGATAGGGAATAGCGATCGCGATCGCCTCGGTAGCTTTGCAGTGCTGGACGGGGATAATCGGTAGGTAACTCCAGTAATGGGGGAGCATCCTTGAGTTGATTTTTCCAGTAGTTGATCTGGGTTTCTAATACTTCCCCTTGTAACCAATTTCGTTGCCAGTTTGCGTAATCGCTGTATTGAATAGGCAATGGTGAAAGGTTTGGAATTTGACCCTGGGAAAAGGCTGTATAAACTTGTCTTAGCTCACGGACAAACACCCCCATTGACCAGCCATCGCTAATAATGTGGTGCATATTGATGAGTAGCACATATTTCTGCTCCTTGAGTTGCAGCAGTTTTGCTTTAAACAAAGGGCCAGTACTCAAATCAAACGGTTCTTGAGCATGAGCATCAATCAAAGGCTGGATATTTGGGGAGTCGGAAATCGCTATTGGTAAAACTCTTTCCCAGTCCCCAGTCCCCAATCCCCAATCCCTTAAAACTTCGATGCCGTCTAAATTTTGGATCGCAATTTGAGGTTGTCCCGCCACTGTGGGAAAATACATCCTGAGACTGTCATGGCGGTTAAGCAGGTAAAGCAAACTAGAATGCAGAGAATCAATATTGAGGTTTCCATCTAGTTGCAAAGCGATCGGCATATTGTAACTAGCTGATGGCTCTTGCAGTTGCGCTAACAGCCAGAGGCGTTGTTGAGCAAAGGAAAGAGGCTTCGGAGCATCATGTGGTAAGGTCGGAATTTCGTCTGCTATGACAGTTGTGGCTTTGACAGAATTTAAGAATGCTAATATATCTGCTTTGTTGGCTTGAATTTCCTGCTTTAGTTCAGAAGTTAAGGCGTTTTTACTAGTACGAATTCTTAACTTATTATCTTCAGCCCAAATTCGGCATCCTATGTTCTGCAAACGAAGCATTAAAGAAACCAATTGCTCATTTTTTGTCATAATTTCGGGACAATGTAGAGTATTCACCAATTCTGAATTCTGACTCCTTAACTCAGTTCTGCTTTTTGGGCGATCGCTTCCAATTCTACATCCTGGTAAAGGTCAGTAAATGGAGCAGTTAGGTTAATACTTTGGAGTTCAAAAGTTTGGTCATCGGGTGTATAGGTTTGTAGCACCCATAAGCCTTGTTCATTACGGCGGAATGTTTCAACTCGTTGATGTTTAGTGTTAACTAAAACGTATTCCTCTAGACTGTCAAGGGTTTGATAGTCATTGAATTTGTCACCTCGGTCAAAGGCTTCGGTGGAATCGGATAGAACTTCAATAATAAGTTTAGAAAAGCGTTTATAGGTAGGAGTTTCTGGGTATTGAGGGTCGCAGTTTACGAGAATATCAGGGTAATAAAAGCGGTTACGTTTCTCAATCCTGGCTTTAATATCGGCAAAGTAAACTCGACAGTCTGATCCTCGGAAGTGGTTACGAATCAAAATAAATAGGTTTCCGACAATGGTGTTATGAGTGTCAGTTGTTCCCGCCATTGTGTAAACTTGACCATCAATATATTCGTGTTTGATATTGCTTTTTTCTTCTAGTTGGAGGTATTCTTCGGGAGTGATAAAAACTGAATCAGATAGAGCAATCATGGGTTAAGTTAAAGGTAAAGTTTACTTGAGGACGTGTTTTAAACCGTAGTACTTTAAAGTTCGATTTCCTCTTCATCTGAGTTGAGAGGCTGCATACTTTCATCAGTGGAATTAACCCAAATACAGGTATCAATATAATTCGCTAATTCTGTGAGAGTGGGGAATTCAAATATCTTCCGCAGAGGCAGTTCTACCTTGAATTTATCACGGATACGGGCAATGAGTTGAGTTGCTAATAAAGAATGACCTCCCAAGTTAAAGAAATTATCATGACGGGCGATTGTTTTATATTTAAGCAATTTAGCCCACAATTCGGCAAGCAATTTTTCTGTAGCTGTTAGAGGTAATTCAATGTCTGTTGATGAAACTGTTGTATTTGGTGCAGGTAAAGCTTTACGATCTACTTTTCCATTTGGTGTCAGTGGTAGTTTTTCTAACACAGTGAAATGGCTAGGAATCATATAATCAGGCAAAGTTTTTCCTAGAAAATCCCGCCATTCTTCTAATAACGCTGAGTCAACTTGATTAGTGCGATATTGTAACGGCTGATTTGCGTAATATTGCCAAGGTTTTATCTGCAAATTTTTACCCTGAGCAAATCTTGGCAATATCGCCTTTCCGGGAATTTTTCGTTGAAAAACAACATCGTAATCAGCAAACCCTGTGGGGCTATATTGGATGAAAGTAATATAGGGCAAATCTCGCACGAAAGTTCGGAATGATTCGGGTTCTATTCCTAATTTAGCTTGGGCAACTACCGCTTTTAAATCTGAAACATTATTATCTAATTTTCCAATTTCTTCTAGTAGTAGCATTTCTGAAACAAGGTGAGCATTCGGAATATTTTTAATGCATAATAAATCTGGTTGCTGAGTTGTTAAAATTTTCTCAATTTTCTCTAAATTCAGTTGCTCAATTTGCCAATCTAAGCATTCTGGTTCTACCACTGGAGTATCTGTACAATCTAGATGTAAAATAACATCGTAACGAAAACGGCTCATTTCCGTGTGAGCATAACCCCGTTTCAATTCAATTTGTACGTGACTAATTCGAGGAAATCTTTGTTTTATGGCGATAAACAAATCAGGGTCAAATAGTAATTCGCTTTCAGTGTCAATGCTTTTTTGAATCTGTTGATGCAAGTCTTTAATTGATAACTCATTGGGAGCGCAATAAAACTCAACGGCGGTGTAGAAAGCTTCTAATAGTTGAAGATTACGCACATCGCCAATAAAGATTGATCCCTGAGTTTTCACAGTTTTGATAGCCCCCTCCAAAACTTGTAAAAAGTAATCCAGAGAGGGAAAATACTGGATAACAGAATTGATGATTACCAAGTCATAAGCATTTATCTCTATACCATCAAACTGGTTAGCTGCACTCGTTTTTAAAGTAACTTTATCATTGAGAGACTGCTGTTTTAAATGTTGTTCAATATACTGCAATGCTTCTGATGAAAAATCTGTACCCAAATAATGTTGACAATGGGGTGCAACTTTAAACAATAACAGTCCTGTTCCACAACCTATTTCCCAGACCCGTTTTGGTGCAAGTTCTAGAATTTTGTCAACAGTTGTATCGCGCCATTCTTGCATTGCAATTTTGGGATACGGTTCTCCTGTATAACTGTCATTCCAACTAGCCAAATTCAGAGTAGGATCATCTTCTGGATCTTGTGGTTGGTGGTAGGCATCATTAAAAACTTGTTGCCATAATTCCACCTGCTCACCTTGAATATATTTATCCTCTATCTTTATTGGCACAATGTATGCTACTAGACGTTGAGCAAAATCAGTTTCTTCCCTTACGATGACAACAGCTTCTTGAATTTGTGGATGTTTGACTAAAGCTGCTTCAATTTCACCTAATTCAATACGGAAACCACGAAGTTTGATTTGGTGATCAATCCGTCCTAAATATTGCAAATTACCATCAGGTAGCCAACAGGCTAAATCGCCAGTTTTATAAATTCGCTCAGTTTTGCCGAATAATTCCACTTTGAGAAATTTTTCGGCGGTTAAATCGGGACGATGCAAATAACCCTGTGCTAAACCTGAACCCGCTATACAGATTTCCCCAGGAATACCAAAGGGAAGGGGTTGATTGTAATTATCTAAAATATAGATGCGAGTGTTGGCGATCGCTTTACCAATAGTTGGTTGATATGGGGAATTTTTGGCAACTTTCGTAAATGTCGAATAAGTTGTGTCTTCAGAAGGGCCATACAGGTTATAAACTTCTCTTACAGATGTGGTTTGATATAAAGCCTGTACCAAACTATTTTTTAATGGTTCGCCAGCTAAATTAATTACCTGCACACTGGACGGAATCGCATTCATATTCAGCAGTTCCGCAGCCGCACTCGGTACAGTATTAATTAAAGTTATCGGTACAAAACTCTGATGTGCTTGCTCAATGTAGAGTGCATTTTCCACCACAATCACACTACCACCTTGAGTCAGGGGGACGAAAATCTCAAAAATAGAGAGATCGAAACAAATTGAGGTTGATGCTAAGACACCTGCAACCTGTTCTGCACTAAAGACTGAATGCGCCCATTTTACGAAGGCTACCGGACTAGATTGTGCAATGGCAACACCTTTGGGCCGCCCCGTAGAACCAGAAGTATAAATTACATAAGCTAAATCATTATAAATACTGCTTAATTGAGGATTATCGGTTGGCTGATCAGCCCAGGTTTCTAGCTCTATAAATACTACTTGACAGGGATTTTGTAGTTTTTCTAGAGGAAGTTGCTTTTGGATGAGGCTTGTTGTTAATAATACTGCTGTATTACTATCTTCGAGCATTAAATGAATGCGCTCTTGGGGATAACTCGGATCAATTGGTAGGTATGCCCCGCCTGCTTTGAGGATGCCAAAAATACTAATGAGCATTTCCAGGGAACGCTCTACACAAATCCCAATCAATGGATTATTAGGTAATTGTTGCTCACTTTTTAGTTGCAACAAATAATGCGCCAGCTGATTAGCTTTTTGGTTGAGTTCTTGATAACTCAGGCTTTGACCTGCAAACACCACAGCTATTTTATCGGGCGTTTGTGCTACCTGTTGTTCAAACAGAGTCACCAAAGTCTGATCTTGAGGGTAATCTGTGTCTGTTTGATTCCAAACTTGCAGTTGTTCGATTTCTGCTGTGGTGATGATGGGTAGCTGATGAATTGGCTGTTGGGGATTTTGGGTAATTGCTGTCAGCAAAACTTCAAAATGTCCCGCCATGCGCCTAATTGTTGATGCCTCAAATAAATCTGTGGCATATTCCCACATACAATGTAGTTGGTCGTTCCTTTCGCACAAATCCAGCATTAGGTCAAACTTGGCAAATGGGAAACTTTGTTCCAAGTATTGAATATCCAGCCCTGGTAAACTAACATTCGCCCCCGCCCCTACCGCGTTTTGCAACACCATCATCACTTGGAATAAGGGATTATGGCTGAGACTGCGTTCTGGTTGGAGTTGTTCTACCAAATACTCAAAGGGAATATCTTGATGAGCATAAGCATCTAAGCAAGTTTGGCGGGTTTGTTGGAGTAACTCATGAAAATTTTGCTCCGGCTTGATTTTGCTCCGCAATACTAAAGTGTTGACAAAAAAGCCGATTAATGACTCTGTATTGCTATGGGTGCGGTTAGCGATCGCACTACCCACACATAAATCCTCTTGACGACTGTAGCGGTATAACAGAATATTAAAAGCCGCCAACAGAGTCATAAACAAACTAACCCCGTGTTTTTGACTAATAGCTTTAAGTTTCTGAGTCAGTTCATTACTTAAAAGATATTCCTCACGCCCACCTTGGTAACTTTGTTGCGCTGGACGGGGATAATCGGTAGGTAAATCCAGCAAGCGGGGGGCATCACCTAGTTGTTGTTTCCAGTAATTTTCCTGATTTTCTAAAATTTTCCCTTGTAACCAACTGCGCTGCCAAGCTGCATAATCATTATATTGAATCGGCAACGCTGACAAATTCGGAGTATCCCCCGCAGCAAAAGCAGCATAAGCCTGTTCCCATTCACGCTTAAATACTCCCATTGACCAGCCATCACTAATAATGTGGTGCATATTAATTAGCAGCACATTTTTCTGTACGCCAAGTTGCAGCAGTTTGGCTTTGAACAAGGGGCCAGTATTTAAATCAAAGGGTTCTTGGGCGTGGTTATCTGATAACCGTTGTACGGTTTCTGCTTGAGTTTGGGGGGAAAGTTCTCGTAAATCTGCGATAGTCAGTACTTCTATATCCTCTAGATTTTGAACGATTACTTGCGCCTCTCCCGACCGGGCGGGGAAATATGTGCGTAGAATAGAATGGCGATCGAGGAGATAATCAAAGCTTGCACGCAACGCATCTATATTCAACTTGCCGTCAAGTTGCAGCGCTGTTGACATATTATAGGTAGCGGAGGTTCCAGTACCTTCAAGTTGGGCTAAAAACCAGAGTCTTGATTGGGCAAAGGACAGAGTTTTCGGAGCATTTGCAGGTTGTGGTGTGATGAGAGGTAAAGTAATTACTGAAGCGGCTTTGTCAATTTCTGTTGCCAACTCAAACAAAATGCTCTGCTCAAATACCTTGCGAACAGGTATTTCCACTCCAAAAGTGTCACGAATGCGGGCAACCAATTGAGTAGCTAATAAGGAATGTCCACCCAATTCAAAGAAGTTATCTTGGCGACCAACAGACCTAGCTTTCAGAATAGTTTGCCATAAGGTAGCCAATAGTTCTTCAGTTGGTGTCACTGGTATTTTAAAATCAGTGGAAGTGGCTGGTTCTGGCGTTGGTAATGCTCTACGATCTAGTTTACCGTTAGGGGTAATGGGCAACTGAGCCAATACTATCATCTGGCTAGGAATCATATAATTCGGCAGGTGAATTTTCAGGTAGTCTTTGAGTTGACCACCTAAATCTCTGGATTCTTCTGCCGCCGTGACATAAGCTACTAACCTGGGATTATTATCAGTTTCATATAAAATAACAACCGCTTCTTTAACTAAATAGTGTTGTAATAATAACGATTCAATTTCACCAAGTTCAATGCGAAAGCCCCGTAATTTAACTTGAGCATCAATGCGACCTAGATATTCAAGGTTTCCATCATCTCTCCATTTTGCTAAGTCGCCAGTTTTGTAAATTCGCTCAGTTTTGCCAAATAGTTCAACTTCAATAAATTTTTCGGCAGTTAAATCGGGACGGTTGAGATAGCCTCGTGCTAAACCCACTCCCGCGATGCACAATTCTCCAGGTATGCCAGGTGGTAAGAGTTGATTATGAACATCTAAAATATAGATGCGGATATTAGATAAAGGTTGACCAATTGGTGGTTTTTTGCCATTGGGTTGACAAATTGCGATCGCTGCACCAACTGTAGATTCTGTAGGGCCATAGCCATTCAAGAAACGTCGCCCTGTTGCCCATTTTGTCACTAATTCGGCTGGGCAAGCTTCACCACCAACAACTATGGTTTGCAAATCTGGTAAAGTCGCTACAGGTAACACCGATAAGACCGAAGGGGGTACAATAATGTGGGAGATTTTGCGATCGCTCAAAAAATCGATCAAGCCTTGACCGGATAACAAAGTCTCTTGTTTCGCCAAATATAAACAAGCACCTGTCGCTAGAGTGGGAGCAATTTCAGCAACAGAACTATCAAAACTAAAAGAAGCAAACTGAAGAAAACGGCTTTGGGGTTGAATTTGAAAAGTGTTAACCAATGCTAAAGTCAAATTGGTTAACCCTCGATGCTCAATCATCACTCCTTTGGGTCTTCCCGTCGAACCAGATGTATAAATTACATAAGCTAAATTATCAGGTGTAGTTTTTGGACTGGGATTTTTTGTGAACTCTTCCGCAAAAGTTTCGTCATCCAAACAAATTACTTGAACAGAGTTTTCCAGTTCGTTTAGGGGTAATTTCTCTATGAGAAAACTTTGGGTTAGTAACACTGATGTTCCAGAATCTTCTAACATCAGCCTAATCCGTTCTTGAGGATAATTGGGATCAATTGGCAGGTATGCCCCGCCCGCTTTCAAGACACCGAGTACACCAATAATCATCTCCAAAGACCGTTCAACGCAGATACCAATTAAAGTATCTGGCTGAATTTGGTGATTTTGAATTAAATAATGAGCGAGTTGATTAGCTCTTTGATTAAGTTCTTGGTAAGTTAGACTTTTCAACCCATAATTACTATTCCCTGTTCCCTGTTCCCTGTTCCCTCTTGTACGGTATTCAAACACCAAAGCGAGATTATTAGGGTTTTTGGTAACTTGAGTTTCAAACAGTTCCACCAAAGTTTGATTCAGGGAATAATCAGTTTGAGTTTGATTCCAAATTTGCAATTGTTGACGTTCCTCCTCTGCAATTAACGGCAGAGTATTAATGGTTTGGTGAGGATTATCAACAATTCCCTGAAGTAAAACTGCAAAATGTCCCGCCATCCGTTGAATGGTTTTAGCCTCAAATAAATCTGTCGCATATTCCCATTCCCCTGTCAACCCTTGGGGCGTTTCCCGAAAAATCAGCGACAAATCAAACAGAGTTGTGGTGTTTTCCCATGTAAAACGGGTAAGGGTTAATCCATTGATTTCTAGTTGCTGCTGGGTTTGAGTTTGCACGCCAAAAGCCACTTGAAATAGGGGATGATGAGAAAGCGATCGCTCTAATCCCAATTCATCAACCAGTTTCTCAAAGGGTAAATCTTGATGGTCATAAGCATCTAGAGTTACTTGCTTGACTCGTTCCAGTAACTCTAAGAAAGTTGGATTCCCTTGCAGATTGGTACGTAATGCTAGGGTATTGACAAAAAAGCCAATTAATAATTCAGTCTCACGACGATTGCGATTAGCGATCGCAGAACCAACAATAATATCCTCTTGACCACTGTAGCGCGAAAGTAACAAGTTAAATGCCGTCAGCAAAGTCATAAACAAGGTTGTTCCAGACTCTTGACTCAAACGCTTCAACTTCTGGGTTAAATCTTGATTGAGTTTCAAAAACTCGCTACGCCCTCTGAAACTTTGAACTGATGGGCGGGTTCTATCTGTGGGTAATTCTAACAGAGGCGGGACTGCGGCTAATTGTTTTTGCCAGTAATTGAGTTGGGTTTCGAGTACCTTTCCCTGTAGCCATTGTCTTTGCCAGTGGGCGAAATCGGCATATTGCAGCGCTAATTCAGTTAAAGGAGAAGGTTCGCCGGTGCAAAATGCAGTATAAAGGCTGAACAATTCACGGCGGAATATATCAATTGACCAACCATCACAAACGATATGATGAATAACGAGCAACAGTAAATGAGATTGGTGACTCAGTTGCAACAATTTTACCCGTAGCAAAGGTGGGTTTGATAAGTTAAAGGGTTGTTGCAATTCTTCTTTTGCTAACTGTTGCGCTTTGCTTAACTGGTTTTCTTCAGTCAATTGTCGCCAATCTAGCACTTGCATTGTCAGTTGAGGATGAGGGTGAATTACCTGTATCAGTGACTCATCGACAATACAAAAGCTGGTGCGTAAGACTTCATGACGTTGAACAATTTCTTTAATAGCTTGTTCTAAAGCAGCTATATTTAGAAATCCGTCAATCTGCCAGAAAAACGGGACATTATAAACACAATTTTCGCCCTCTAATTGGTCGAGAAACCATAGTCTTTGTTGGGCAAAGGAGAGGGGAAAGGATTGTTCTCTCGATACAGATGTAAGAAGGGTAGATTGCTGTTGATTTTTCAGTTTTTGTAAAACTAATTCTCGCTTTTCTGGAGAAAGGGCTTCTAGACGTTTTAATAAATCGCTCATAATAATAATTATTGTTGAAATTTTTTATCTAACCACAGAGAACACAGAGAGATAAAAAGTACAATATTTCATTGTTTTATAGTGAATTCTCTCTCAAAAAACTCTGCGTATCTTTGCGTTTACTCCGCGTTCCTCTGCGTTTAAAACCTCTACAAACTTATACTCACAAAAGCAATTGCTGGATTACTTCTTCTTCTGATAACTGATCAACTTCCCCTACAATCTGTGCAATTGCATCATTTTCTGCTTTTTCAATTTTTTGACCAAGTTCAGCAATGGTCGGATTTTCAAATAAATAACGCAGAGCAAAATCTAGAGAAAAGGCTTCTCTTAATCGAGAAATAACTTGGGTAGCTAGTAAAGAATGTCCACCTAACTCAAAAAAGTTATCGTGAATTCCAACCTGTTTTAATTTCAGAACTTCAACCCAAATAGTGGCTAATTCTTGTTCGGTAGACGTGCGAGGAGCAACAAAATCAATTCTTTGCTCAACGTCTGGAGTAGGCAAAGCACGGCGATTAATCTTACCATTAGGTGTTAGGGGTAATGCCTCTAGAAATACAAAGACACTGGGAATCATGTAGTCAGGCAACTTTGTCTTGAGGAAGTTTCGCAGGGTGCTAGGCGTTGGTTGATTATTCTTGGTAACGAGATAGGCTACTAAATACTTGTTTCCATGTTCATTTTTATATGCAATAACTACGACTTGTTTTATGTCAAAATGTTGATTTAAAACTGCCTCAATTTCTCCTAATTCAATACGAAAGCCGCGAATTTTCACCTGTGTATCAATTCGCCCGATAAATTCCAGATTTCCATCAGGGAGACGGCGAATTAAATCTCCAGTTTTGTAAAGTGTATCGCCCTCAATAAAAGGATTGGCAATAAATTTTTCACTAGTTAATGTTGGTTGATTTAAGTAACTTCTAGCAACACTCGCCCCACCGATATAAAGTTCCCCAGTAACGCCAATCGGGACTCTGTGTAAATCTTTATCTATGTGTAAATCTTTATCTAGTAGATAAACTTGTCTATCACCGATGGGTTTTCCAATGGGAATTGAATGTACATTTTCAGCAAGTTGTTGAGGAATCGGATAACAACAGGTAAAAACGGTACATTCTGAAGGGCCGTAAGCATGAATTAATTGTGTTTTAGGCAATAATTCTAAGGCGCGACGAACATGAGGTACAGAAACAGATTCTCCCCCAAACAGGAGTTGTTTAATCCCTAACAACCCTTGTGGCATCGTGTCAATCATGAGATTAAATAAAGCGGTAGTCAGAAACAGAGTGTTAACCCCTTGTTCTTGGATAATCTTGCTTAAGTCTTCAGGTGTGGGGATTGTGCCTGGGTAAAGCACACAACACCCACCATAAAGCAAGGGCGGCCAAAGTTCTAGAGTTAGTCCATCCCAAGAAATCGATGAATGTTGCAGCCAAATCTGTTCTGCATCAAGATGAATATAATCAACCCCAAACATAAAACCAATGATGCTACGATGAGTAATTTCTGTTCCCTTTGGTGTTCCCGTTGAGCCAGAGGTATAGATGATATAAGCTAAGTTTTCTGGATTAACTTCACTGTGTAAATTATTTTCTTTGTTTTGAGAAATTATTTCCCAATCTGAGTCAAGATTCACCACAGTTTGATTATGGATTGGGAGTTTATCTTGCAAATGAGTTTGCGTTAATAAAATCGGTGTCTGCACATCTTCCATCATGAATGCCAGTCGATCCGTTGGATAAGCAGAATCTAGCGGAATGTATGCTCCACCCGCTTTGAGGATAGCCAGTATTCCTATTACCATTTCTAGTGATCGCTCAACACAAATTCCCACTCGTACTTCAGGTTTAACTCCCAGCGCTTGTAAATAATGGGCTAATTGATTAGCGCGGTTATTCAACTCCCGATAAGTTAAATATTTATTTTCATATACAATTGCTACCGCATCAGGTTTTTTTTCTACTTGTTCTTCAAATAAAATATGAATACATTTGTAATGAATAGAATCTATATTTTGATTATTCTCTTGTAGAATTATTTTTTCTTCTTCAGCTTCACTGAGCAGAGATAATTGGGAAATATCTTGTTGTATATTGCCTGCCATTCCTGCTAGTATTGTTTGGAAATGTCCAATCATTCTGACAATTGTTTCATACTCAAAATGACTGGCATCATAGATAATCCTGCCAGACAATTGTGATTTAGGATTAACCACCATCGTTAGCTGATAATTGGTACGTTCAAAACAACGGATATTACTAATTTCTAAAGTTATTTTGGTATCCTGTTCAGCAGAATCTAGCGGATAATTTTCAAACACTAAAAGGCTCTCGAACAGCGACATTCCTTGGGGAAGATCACTCAAGCGCTGAATTTCTGCTAGGGAATAATAAGCATATTCTTCCTGTTCAAATCCTTGGCTTTGTAATTGCTTGAGCCAGGGTAATAATTCTGCCTTTGGTGTAATTTGTACCCGTATAGGGAGTGTATTTATTAATAACCCAACCATAGAATCTACTCCCGCAAGCGTTGGTGGACGGCCGGATACAGTTGCACCAAAGACCACATCGTTTTCACCACTGTAGCGGGAAAGTAGCAACGCATAAGCTCCTTGTACCAAATTATTCAGAGTTAAATGATGCTGCGCTGCCGCATATTGCAGTTTCTCAGTTACCGTTTGAGATAATTGAAAAGTTTGCTCGTTGTATGTTTGCTGTTTCCCGTCCCCATTACCCCTTATTCCCAGTCCCCATTCCCCTATTAATGTAGGAGTTTCAAATCCCTGGAGTTTTTTTTGCCAGAAGTTCTTTGCTTGAGTAATATCCTGTTGCTGTAACCAATTAATATATTCTCGATAGGGGCGAGAGGGTATCAGGCGTAAATGTTCACCTCGCTGATGTGCTTCATAAAAAGCTAAAACTTCTTTGAGGATAATTTGCATCGACCAGCCATCAAAAAGGATATGATGATGACTCCAAATAAATTGGTAAGTATACTCCTTTAGATGGATGATGGTGAAGCGCATCAGGGGAGCTTGAGATAGATCAAATTGTTTTTGGCGATCGCATTTCAAAAAATCCTCTAAATACTGTTGTTGTTCATCGGTAGTGAAATTCTGCCAGTCCAGTTGTTCCCACGAGAGATCCACTTGCTTACTTACCATTTGCAAGGGCTTTTCTATCTCCTCCCAATAAAAGGAACTGCGTAAAACTGGGTGTCGCTTAACAACCTGTTGCCAAGCTTGCTTAAAGGCAGGAAAATTTAATTCTCCTTGCAGGATGCAAAGCAACTGTTCAAAATAAACTTCTGACTCTGGCGCATAAAGAGTATGAAACAGCATCCCCTGCTGCATGGGCGAAAGTTCATAAAGATCATCGATGTTGTTCATGACAATGGGGATTGGGTACTGGGGACTGGGGATTGGGGACTGGGGGAATGACCAATGACTAATGACTAATGACCAATGACCAATGACTACTTTCTTTTAATTTTGGCAAGGAATTTGTCAAGCTGTTTTTGGCTGAGTTTGGCTGCTGAGAAGTCTGAAGGTGTATAACCGATCGCATCAGGGGATTGACAGTGGGTAATGAGCGATCGCAATTTCTCCATGAACCCAAAGGCTAAACCTTGGATGGTGTCTCGTTTATGAATTTTCTTGCTGTAATTCCAAGTCATTTCCAGTCTTCCTGCACGAATAAAGCCGCTTACTCCTAATAGATGGCTGCGCTGATTAAGTAAACTCTGTTCAGCTTTGAATTCTTCAACTAAACCCAACACAACAGATGCTTTAAGCACCTGATCGAACTGACCAAGATAGTTAAAACTTACTTCTGCTTGGGGTAGTGCTTGTAGTTGTTTGCGTTTACTTTCATCCTGTTGCAAATATCGCAACACGCCATAGCCAATGCCTCGGTTGGGAAGACGCCGTAGTTGTTCTTTAATTAACTTTAAAGTCTCTCCTGGATGGTTAATTTCTTCTAGCTGTAAATGAACGGGGAATAAGGTAGTAAACCAGCCCACAGTGCGCGACAAATCTACATCTTCAAATAAGTCTTCTCGTCCATGTCCCTCTAAATCAACCAGTAGCGAAGGTTGTCCCGTCCATTGGGCAAAGCTTTGCACTAAGGCTGTCAACAGCACATCGTTAATTTGAGTATTGTAGGCAGAGGGTACATCCTGCAAGAGGGCGCGGGTGTGTTCTTCAGTTAAAGAAAGTGACACAGAAGCGGTTGAGGCTAAGGTGTTATTTTCTTTATCTGAAGGATAATCTACTGGTAAGGCGGTAACTTTCAAACTAGACTGACTTAGCCAGTAATTCAACTCATCTGATGATTGGGCGTATTGTGTGAGGCGATCGCTCCAATATTGCCAGGAAGTTGTTTTAGGTGGTAATTTAATAGCTTCGCCACGACTGATTTGCTGATAACCAGTAGCCAAATCTTCAAGCAAAATCCGCCACGAAATGCCATCTACTACTAAATGATGGATGATGAATAGTAACCGACCTGGTTGATCGCTGCCTAATTGAAACAGTGCTACTTGTGCGATCGCTCCAGTAGATAGGTTCAAACTAGCTTGAAGTTCCGCATCCGCCGCTTTTATTGCTGTTTGTTGTTCTTCTGCCGATAGGTGCGACAAATCGATGACGCTAAATGGTACAGGTTCTTGAGTAGGGGTGTTAAACTGCTGCCAGTTTTCCTCTTCTTGCTGAAACTGCGATTCTCCCAAAGGGAGACGTGCAAAGCGTGATCGCAAAGCATCGTGATGTACTAACAATTGTTGCACAACTTGTTGTAATAGCTCTGGTTGCAAGTCTGGCGACACTTGCAGCAGAACTGATTGGTTAAAGTAATCAGGTTCGGACAATTTCTGCTCGAAAAACCAATGTTGGATGGGTGTCAGCGCCACCTTGCCAGTCAGTAAACCTTGTTCAGCTTTGACAGTGCGAGTAATTCCTGCCACAGCAGCTAACTCAGCAATGGTTTGGTACTGAAATAGCTGTTTAGGGGCAATTTGGATACCCACTTGATTGGCGCGGGAAATTACCTGAATGCTGAGGATGGAATCTCCGCCCAATTCAAAGAAGTTATCGTGGATGCCGACTTGTTTTAATTTTAAGATTTCCGACCAGATTGCCGCTAATCTCTCTTCTGTAGATGTCTGAGGTGCAACAAATTTATCTTCTACACTGCGGGATATTTCGGGTGCTTGTAGGGCATGGTAATCTACCTTCTGGTTCAGAGTCATCGGCAGCGCTTTCAGCAGCACAAAAGCCGAGGGAACCATATAATTAGGTAACTTCTGCTTGAGAAAATACCGCAGATCATCAGTGGTTAGTTGCGACTCTTTAGGTACAACATAAGCCACTAGCCGTTTTTGTCCGGGAATATCTTCACGAGCAATAACGACAGCTTGCAAAACCTGTGGATGTTGACTCAACACCATCTCAATTTCTCCCAACTCGATACGGAAGCCCCGAATCTTCACCTGATTATCGATTCGCCCAATCAACTCAATTTTGCCATCAAGTAGATAACGGGCTAAGTCGCCAGTTTTGTACAGTTTCCCGCCCCCTGCCTCCTCAAAGGGATTAGGGATAAATTTTTCCTTGGTTAACTCTGGACGTTGCCAATACCCTCTAGCCAAGCCGGCTCCGCCAATGTACAGTTCTCCGCTAACTCCTATAGGAACAGGTTGCAGATATTGATCGAGAATATAAACCTGAGCATTACTAATAGGTCGTCCAATGCTAACAGAGGTGGCTGTTGGAGTTAAGCGATCTAAAGTGGTTATAACTGTTGCTTCCGTTGGCCCGTAACTATTAAGTAATTGGGGTGGATTCGAGAGGTGAGCAATACTACTATGCCAGTGCTTCACTTTTTCAAGTTGAGCTTCTTCTCCGCCAATAATCACCATTCTCAGACTTTCGGCAATTCGGGAGTCTTCAGGGGTAAGTTCTGCAACTAACTGATGCCAGTATGCTGTAGGAAGATCCAAAACAGTTAACTGCCATTCTCGGCAACACCACCAAAATTCATCGCTAGAGTGCAGCATCTCTTCGGTTCGTAATACTAATGTTGCGCCAACTGAAAGACAAGGAAAGATTTCTTCTACTGAGGCATCAAAACAGATAGATGCAAATTGCAGAATATTATCGCTTGCATTAATTCCATATTCATGTATAGCGGTGAGAGTAAAATTTGTTAGCGATCGCTGTTCAATCATCACCCCTTTAGGTTTACCCGTAGAACCAGAGGTATAAATAATGTAGGCGAGGTTATGGAGTTGAACTTCGCTTATGGGGTTGGCTGTACTGTGTTGAGCAATTTCTAACCAATCCGTATCTAAACAGATGATTTTGCCGGCATAATTTGGTAGTTTGTCCTGGAATCTTTCTTGAGTTAGCAGAATGCTCAGTTGCGTATCTTCGAGAATATCAGTCAGTCGGTCTTGGGGATAAGCTGGGTCGAGGGGAATATATGCACCTCCGGCTTTGAGAATGCCAAGTAAACCGACAATCATCTCTGAAGAACGCTCAACGCAGATACCAACTAAGGTTTCTGGTTTGACTCCCAAACTTTGCAGATAGTGGGCTAATTGATTGGCGCGATCGCTCAATTCGCGGTAAGTTAATTGTTCACCTGCTTGCTGAATAGCTACAGCATCGGGTGTTAACTCCACCTGAGCCGCAAATAATTTATGGATACACTCTTTATTGAGATACTCCCGATGAGTTTGATTCCACTCCACCAGCAATTGCTGCTGAGTCTGCGTTAGCAGTGGTAATTCCGAAATTCGCTGCTCCGGTTTATCAACAATACTCGCTAGTAAATTTTGATACTGATCTAATATTTGTTGGATTGTGCCAGCATCAAAAAGGTCGCTATTATATTCCAAGACTAGCGTGATTCCCTTTGCTCCGGTTTTAGAACCGTTCTGCACACGTTGTTCAGAACGCGGTATCACCAATAAATCTAAATCAAACTTTGCTGATTTATTGCTGATTGGTTCATGCAAACTGATATCCAAACTAGGCAGACTCAAATCCGGCATCGGGGAATCATGGAAGCTGAACATCACTTGAAATAGAGGATTGTGACTCAAATTCCGTATTGGCTTGAGAACCTCCACCACCTGATCGAAGGGTAAATCTTCGTTGGCGTATGCTTCTAGTGTCACTTGACGAACTCGACCGAGTAATTCTCTAAATGTGGGATTGCCAGACAAATCAGTGCGTAAAACTAGGTTATTGACAATCATGCCAATTAACTTTTCTACCTCCTGCATCCGCCGATTGGCAACGGCAGTTCCTACGCTCAGGTCATCTTGCCCAGTGTATCGGTGCAATATGATTAAAAAAGCTCCCAGCATCGTCATAAATAAGGTGACACCCTCTTGACGACTCAGAACTCGCAGAGATTCGCACAAGTCGATGGGAAGTTCTACCCTAATTTGATCGCCATTGTAAGTTTGCTCTGTCGGTCGCAAGCGAACGTAAGGTAATGCTAACAACGGTGAACTGCCGGATAACTTCTGCTGCCAATAGGCCTGTTGTCGCTTGGCTTCTTGGCTTTTAACCCACTGTCTCTGCCAATGGGCAAAATCCACAAATTGAAGGAGTGGTTGAGGAAGCGGGGAAGGATTACCCAAACAGAAGGCTTGATAAAGTTCGAGCAATTCACTCAGAAATACATTGAATGACCAACCATCATGAGTTATATGATGCTCAATGTGGATTAACAGATGTTCTTGTTCGCTCAACTTGAACAAAACCCATCTGACCAACGGTAGTTGATTCAGGTCAAAGGGTTTTTGCAATTCTGCCTCAATCAGACATTGAGCTTCTATTTCCCGCTCAGATTCAGGAAACGTCTGGAGGTCAATTACTCTGAAGCTGATTGGTTGTGCTGGGTGAATTACCTGAAATAGTCGTCCATTCACCGCCGGGTAAGTTGTGCGAAAGATTTCATGACGTAGTACAATCTCGTTTAGGCACTGTTGTAATATCGGCACATTGAGTTGACCCTGAAATCGCATAGTTGCCTGGAATTGGTAGGCAATACTTTCAGGAGCCAATTGCTGAATAAAGTACACTCGCTCTTGAGCAAAGGAAACTGGCAAAAGTCCTTCACGCTCAATTCGTTGTATGGTAGGACACTGTAACTGCTGTTCTCGCTGGCTGTGCGGTGCGATTAGTAGAGCTAAACCAGCGATGGTAGGTTTATCAAAGATGTGATGAAAGGACAACTCAACTTGGAAAAGTTCGCGCACGCGAGAAAGGATCTGAGTGGCAATGAGGGAATGACCACCTAACTGGAAAAAATTATCATTGACTCCAATTTGCTCAAGTGCCAGTAACGCAGCCCAGATGACCGCTAACTTTTCCTCAATTGGGTTGCGAGGTGCGACAAAGGTTTCTTCGAGATTCGGGCGGGTGCGATCGCAACCTGGAAGATTTCGACGATCCACTTTACCATTGGGGGTGAGTGGCAGCGAGTCTAGAATTACAAAGACTGCCGGTATCATATAGTGCGGCAGCTTCTCCTGGAGGAAGCATTTTAGGGTAGCGGTACTCACCTCAAGTTTTTGCTTAGGGACAATATAGGCGACAAGACGCTTATCACCAGGGATGTCTTCACGGACGATTACCACTGCCTGCTGTACATCCGAATGTTGACTTAAAAGTGCCTCAATTTCTCCTAATTCAATGCGGAAGCCGCGAATCTTCACCTGATTATCGATTCGCCCAATAAACTCAATGTTGCCGTCTGCCAAGAAACGGGCTAAATCACCAGTTTTGTAAAGGCGGGGATTGGGGACTGGGGATTGGGGATTGGGGATTGGGGATTGAGGACTGGGATTGGGGATTGGGGAAAGGAAAGAGCTATCTGTTTGCCCTTTCTCCCTCTGCTTCCTCTGCTCCCCTGCCCCCTGCCCCCTGCCCCCTGCTGCCTCCTCAAAGGGATTAGGAATAAATTTTTCCTTGGTTAATTCTGGACGGTTTAGGTAGCCTCGTGCCAAACCATCGCCGCCAATATATAGTTCGCCAGGAGTACCAATCGGAACTGGTTGAAGTTGGGAGTCGAGTATATAAATTTGTGTATTAGAGAGTGGGCGACCAATGGGTATATTTGTAACCTCTTCGGGAATATCCTGCACTAGATACCAACAAGCAAATGTTGTACTCTCAGTTGGGCCATAAACATGCAGCAATTGCTGTGGCGCTCCATTGCTCAAAATCAATTTGACTGACTTGGGATCTACAGCCTCGCCTCCAAAGAGCAAGTGTCGTAGGTCTTTAAATGCTTCAGGGACAATGCTTGCTAACTGATTAAATAAAGCTGTCGTCAAAAATAATATACTAATTCTTTGTTCGCGGATGTACGTTGCGAAATGCTGGGGCGAAAGCACAACATTCTGAGGAATTACCACCAGCCTAGCCCCGTGCAGGAGAGATCCCCATATCTCGAAAGTGGCTGCATCAAATGAAGTATTTGAGGCTTGAGCAACGAGTAGTTGACCGCCGTAGGCATCGCTCGGCATAAACTGTATGTAGTTGGTGTTGCATACTAGCCGATTCACAGCCCGATGTGGTACAGCTACTCCCTTTGGTGTTCCTGTAGAACCAGAGGTGTAGATAACGTAAGCCAGATTTTCAGCCGTAACATTGCTAGCAAGATTCTCTTGGCTGTGTTGGTTAATTGATTCCCAGTCAGTATCTAAACAAACTACCTTCGCCCTGCTATCAGCAAACTCTTCAGCGAACTTTTGCTGTGTTAACAGCACCGACACTTGTGAATCTGCAAGCATGAAACTGAGACGTTCTTGGGGATACGTTGGGTCTAACGGGACATAAGCTCCTCCAGCTTTGAGAATTCCCAATAGCCCTACGATCATCTCTAGCGAACGCTCCATGCAAATGCCTACCAGAATTTCTGGCCCTACACCTAGCGAATCTGAATGCAGATAATGTGCTATTTTATTTGCTCGGTGGTTCAACTCTTGGTAAGTTAGTTGTTCCTCATTGAAGACAACAGCGATACTATCTGGAGTTTTTTCTACTTGCGCTTCAAATAATTGATGTATACATAAATGCTGAGGATAATATACTGTTGTATTGTTCCATTCCACTAATATTTTATGTCGTTCCTGCTCAGTTAAAGTAGAAGAATTGTCAATAGACTGAGTAGAGCTAATTCTAATTTCTGACATACAGGTAATATATAAGTTGAGAATTTTATTAAAGTCATTATTATGGCTATAGTAGAAATTCACTAATGTAATTTAAGTCTTGAGCCTCGTTCCCAGTCTCTAGGCTGGGAATGTATTCTCAGAGGCTCTGCCTCTGGTCAAGAGAGAGGAGGCGGAGCCTCCCAGAATTACTTACCAGTCAGGGTAAGGGCTGTATCTTAACTGAGTACCATTCAACTCCGAAGCTATTTTTTGCGTTGACAACAATCAATTAAGCGCGATCGCGACAATGGGAAATCGAGCGTTTTTATAATTGTGTGTACACCATAGCCCTTCTAATGGTGGTCAGGGAGGATAATTAAGTACTTAAATCACAGCCAAATACTTTTCAAACATCCTCTAAAAGTTAAATTATTCCTCAACGATTTCAATTGTTTTTGGCGGCTGAACTTCGTCAGTATCAATAATAACTTCTGGGCTAAGTTCATTTTTCAGTTTGAGTTTTAGCTCCTCTGAAATGGGTAAATCTTTAATTTCTTTCAGGAGGAATCTCACAGATTCGGTTTTACTACGTTCTGTATAGATGGCTTTGAGAACAGCTTCAATTCCATATCCCGCGACAGTATCCCCTACAACCGTTATCAGACCTAGTATTCCTATCCCTCCAATAATGCCAAATGGACCTCCTAAGGCTGTGAGGGCAGCAACAACAGCAACATTACTACCTGCTGATGTGACTGTTAATATCACGAGAATTATGCCAGGAAGACCCAGACCAGCAAGTTTTTTAATGATTTCGTCCATTTTAATTACCTAAAATCCTTTTTTTCTTGGTTAAAACAATTAGTCATTGGTTATTAGTCATTGCCCCAATCCCCAGTCCCCATCCCAACCTATTGAAAATTACTGGTTCAACTCCATTATCATTTATAAAAGCTCAAAATTTAGGCTAATAAAATACTAATCAACTCATCGATTTCTTTACTTTTTTCTTGAATGAGTGTATTAGCTAAAGTTTGTAACTGCCGCAGATTTTCTGGTTTGGCATTATCTATAGCTTCGAGTTCAGTTTTTAAGAACGTTTGGAATCGATAATAAGAAGTTTGCTTACCTTTATTATTAGCCTCAAACAACCGTTCTAATTCTCCAGCGACTACTTCACTACCACCGTCAAGCACAATATTTAACAGGGGTTTAGCCCATTGCAATAGTCCCCATTTTTTAACTTCGTCATAAGGGTAGATACTCGTCAGGGAACCAGTACCCAGGGATACGACCAAGATATCTTCTGTATTCAGGACTTGTTTGTTTTCTTGTCTACTAATTTGCGCTTCTAAAATAGCCAAATTAGCGGGATTATTCGCAACTACTCCACCATCGACTAAAGTATAGAAGCCATTGCTATTATGAGAACTTGCAACGCGATAGGGAGCAAAATAAGTCGGAGTTGCACTAGTTGCCAATGCCGCATCTGTGAGGGTAAAACCTGAAGATAACTTGCGAAATCTTTTTGATTCTGTCTCTTGCTTTTCGATTTTGTTGGTAAAGAATATGGGAATTCGCTGCTCGATATCGTAGCTAGTTACGAAAACTTCTTTGAGATTATTTTCTAGAGGAGTGTCGCCAAAATATTGTCTGATAATTTCTTCTCTGCCTTCAGAAGAATATTTTGGTTGGACAAATATATCTTCTAGCTGACCGAGTATTTGTTCCCAGAATGGCTCGTAAAATATCTCAGCCCCATACTCAAGATATATTTGAACGAGATCCTCGGCGCTGTATTGGGCGGTAGGTGAGCTATCATTGGAATCTAAATTCAATCGGGGTTTGGTTAATCCGAGTGCCAGAATTCCGCCGCTAGAAGTGCCAGCAATTAAATCGAACAAACTAAAAATCGGCTTTTGTGTCCGCTTTTCAATTTCTGCTAGTACCAAGGCTGGGATAATGCCCCGAATACCGCCGCCATCAATAGCAAGGATTTTATATTTGGGATTAGCTTTCGTAGTCATAGTTTTTTGCGATCGCTCCTGAGTTAATATTTGTGGTTGTTCTTGCTGTTGGATATTTACTGCAACTGTTTCAGATTTCTCTTCTTTTGGCTTCGTAGTTTGAATGTTTGCAGATTTTTCACTCTGTCTTTTCGTCCCTTTTTTAGCCTTTGGGTTTACAGTTGTGGCTTGGATTGGGATGCCAGTTTCTACAATTGGCGGAACTTCAACGGGTGCTTGCTGCAACTCAGCTTCACTGACAGCAATTACTTCAACGGAGATAACTTCTGCAACGGGCTGACTTTCTTCCACCAGCACGATAGTTTCCGTAGGGTTTCCCTCGTCAGCACTACTCGCTGACTGATCTTGTCTCTCACTCTCGTTCGATGATTGTGTAATTCCAAATGGAAGTTGTGCTAAATCCCAATTGGGATTCCCACGCAAGTTTCCATCATGGCCATTTACAGTCTGGTCTTTTACAGTTTTTCCTTGTCCTTCATTTAATGCCCAGTAAGCGACTAATCCTTGTTCGTTTCCAACTAGAGGCTGATAGCGATGCCTCTGGATTTCCACTGGAGGGCAAGGATAATTCCAGATGCTAATGTTAGCTAATTGACCTGTGAAAAATACGTTGTTGTGTAAAGTCGCGCCTAGAGTCACAGAACTAGTTGCTTTGTTTAAAGAGTCACCTGTAAAATGGCTAAAATATTCATGATCGTCAAGATATATGCTCAGTTGACCTTTATTAAAAACAATGGCAAAAAAGTGCCATTGCCCAATAGTTAATTCTTCAGTACCAAAAGTTTTAATTTTCTTCTCAATAGTTTCATCAATGAATACATCTAGGTTTCCTGATTCACTGATACCGAACTCAAAATTATCACTATATCGATCTGAAGAACGGGCAAAAAAAACATTGCGCGTTCCATAAGTAGTAGCTTTATCTGTTAGCTGATGAGGATTTATCCATCCCGAAATCGTAAAGGCTGAACTTCCCTGAGCAAAAACACCAGCAAAATCGTTTTTGCCAAAATCTATGTAATCATCTTGACCATCAAATGTCAGAACTGATTGGCTATATACCTGGTTTGTCACGAGATTTTAATCTCCAAATTAAGATAATTTTTAATGACACTCAATAACTCGCTAATGCTGCACTAACGTAATTCGTAATTACTAAATGCAATAGATAAGTTTTTTTATAAAAACTATAGCTGGTTACTAAATCTGTTGAACGACCTCTGTTAAACAGATTTTTGCGTCAATTAAGCAATTTATAGGAAATTAGTAATTTTTTTAGAGCCAAAGATTATTTTTTGCATTATTAAATAAACTAACTTTTTTAAAACAACTTACTTCAATACTTGTCGGCTAAGGATAAAAGGGAAATAAAAACCTTTAACCTATAAGATAAACTCAATTACGAGTCAAAAACACATAAAACTAGTAGTATTGCAATTTGCTTAATCTAGACTCTCAAATAATCTCAGCTTTATCAAGAAAATGCAATAGCAGATAAAACAATCTAAATAGACAGTTAAGACAGTCTAAGTGGACATTTAAGACAGTTAAGACAGTTAAATGGACAGTTAAGACAGTTAAGACAGTTAGATTTTAAATAAATATTCTTACCAAACTTTACTCATATTCAAAATAAACCCAGGCAATACCGACTCGCCGCTAACAGTCGCAGGATTATCTAAACATTCCTCTGGCAATTCAGGACGATAAATATAAACTTTATGCTGCTTACGGTCAATTAACCAGCCTAACTGTATTCCTGGTTCATTCATATATTCCTCCATTTTTTCTTTCAAAGTCTGAAGGTTGTCGCTAGGAGATTTGAGTTCAACTACAAAATCTGGACAAATGGGTGCAAACTTTCGCTGTTGTTCTGGAGAGAGAGCATTCCAGCGTTCTAGTTTAATCCAGGAAACATCTGGAGAGCGTTCTGCACCTGTTGATAACTTAAATCCGGTACTAGAGCTAAAAGTTATACCCGTACCATCTTGTTCCGACCAAACCCACAACTGCCCAAATATATTACCTTCTCGGTTTCCTGTCTCTGAACCAGTAGGAGGCATAATTACCAATTCTCCAAATTTATTTCGTTCAATGCGTAAATCACGATTCACTTGACAAAACTCAAAAAATTGTTCGTCTGTCATTTGCATTGATGACGGAATTTGCAAAACCAAAGGGGATGAAAACATCGAGATATCCTCCAGGTTCGGATGCCTAGCCAACTGACTATATTCTCACGCAAATAAGAAAAGACGCCAAGATATAACTTTGCGTCTAATGCACGAAATCATTTTCAGATTTACTTGTTAGGTTGAGGAGTTAGCCGCAGATAGGGTTTGACTTCCTCGTAACCTTTGGGGAATTTCTGTTTGAGTACTTCTGGATCTTTCAGTGAGGGGACAATTACGACATCCTCTCCATCTTTCCAGTCAGCTGGTGTCGCCACGCTGTAATTATCAGTCAATTGCAAAGAATCAATCACCCGCAAAAGTTCATCAAAGTTGCGTCCCGTACTGGGAGGATAGGTGAAAGTAAGACGGAGTTTCTTGTTAGGGTCAATCACAAAGACCGATCGCACTGTCACCGCCGCATTAGCATTGGGGTGGATCATGTCGTAAAGGTCAGAAACCTTGCGATCTGCATCCGCCAAGATTGGGTAGTTAAGGGTGGTACTTTGAGTTTCTTCAATGTCTCCCACCCAGCCTTTGTGAGATTCAACGTTATCAACGCTAAGTGCGATCGCTTTGACATTGCGCTTGTCAAATTCTGGTTTTAGCTTGGCAACTGTGCCGAGTTCTGTTGTACAAACAGGTGTAAAATCAGCAGGGTGAGAAAACAGCACAACCCAGCTGTCACCTGCCCATTCGTAAAAATCGATGTCGCCGTATGTTGAGGCTTGCGTAAAGTTTGGTACTGTGTCACCTAGACGAACCATTTGAGATTCCCTGTAGTTAGAAAGGCATATATATTCTAGTATGCCATCATCCCATAAAACCCCCATTCCCCAATCGGGCTTTAGCAGTTTGAAACAAAATTTTAGGTTGTCAGCACTCTTGGATATAAAATGAAACAGAGATAAAAACTATTGACTAAAGTACACATATATGCTTTTGAATAGTGTGTTTTTCCTACAGATTTTTATTTACCTAGAGAATTGCAAATATCAGGGTGATATCCGACTACAAGCTATTGCATGTCTAGGCTTATTGAGTTGCAATATTTCCAAATTATTGCAGAATTATGGGAACCTTTCTTGGTATGGATGCAATATTGCGAGAAGTCTCTAAGCTGTTACAAATTAATTTGTCATAAAGTAAGTATTGAGAATAAAGACTACAAATATATTTATAATTTTTGAATTTTGAATTACTTATGATGATATTAATCTTTTTGGTGATTGGTGTTATCCTCAGCACAAGCGCGAGTTTTGTTTTTGGAGTTCCCTGGTTGATGCCGATTTTCGGTGCTGCTGTCCCCTATCCTATTTTCTTTTTACAAGTACGTCGTCAACAATATAAAAGTGCTTTTTGGTGGATGTTACTTTGGGGAGTATTGCAGAGTATTGCTGTAATTGTAGCAACAGCGATCGCACCACAAACAGCCGCAAAAGTCATCCTCCGTGGACAATCATACACTACAGAGATGTTCCACTGGATTCGCACGGGAGAAGGTATGGAAGGAACAATCAGTTTATTTTTACCAGACCATTTATTGCAATACGGAATTTTTTGTATTCTCTGCATTGTCACCTTAAGTAGTGCAGCATTGATATTCGGCACTTGGATGCTGAATTACATGAATTTTTATGTTGCAGAATTAGTGAAAGTTAGTGCTAAACCTTGGTTAGCAGCTATTTTAGGGTGGTATCCTTGGTCACTTCTGCGGATAATCGGCTTTATCGCCACTGGAGTAGCTTTAGCTGCATTAGGATTAAATCTAGTAACTCGCATCAGAGGCGAAGTTCCTAAATCTCCCTTTCCGAAAACTTATATGTTAATTGGGATTGGTTTTGTGATTGCGGATATCTTTGTTAAAGCGGTTCTAGCGCCTATTTGGCAAAAACTGCTATTGTCTGCATTGGGTTAAATTCATTTGTTTACCAGAATACACAAGATTTAGTATTTCATAAACGATACTTCTCCACCACCACACATATTCATCAGCAGCCACAGTTATAGTATGTGTAACTAAATTAGCTACATCTAAACCTGGGCAGTACTCTAATGTGACTTTCGTTATCTCCGTATTAGACTCTGAACCAATAGTTAATAATCCATCACCAAGTGATGAGAAGTGCTTATATGGCTTTTTTAGCAAGATAATTTGCTCTAGATACAAGTAACAGTCTAACAGCATATCAACATCATCATCTACCCATAGGTATATGCCATCGTTAAATTGATCCAACATTGCCCCAGATAACAATATGCGTTTGTATCCTATATCTAATAGCTTTTCTATTAACTTACGAGGATTCAAATCTTGCAAATTATGGCTTGGGCTAGGTGTGAAACTTGGTATCACCTGAGCTATTTGAAAATTCATACTGTAAAAATTTCTTATCTATGGGTAAGTCCTAGTTAATTAGGATTGGTTTTGTGATTGTGGATATTGTTGTGAAAGCAGTTCTAGCCCCTATTTGGCAAAAACTGCTATTGTCTGCATTGGGTTAAATTCATTTGTTTGCCAGAATTTTTTGGTAGGCTTGGATTGTTTGCTTGGCGATCGCATCCCAGCTAAAGTTTTCTAAGGCATATTTTTGGGCATTTAATCCCCGTCGTTGGCGTTCTGCGGGATTTTGCAAAGCTTCTTGCAGTAACTCTACCAGTGCTTGCACATCTGTTGCGCCTACCCAACCCGACTCACTATCACGTATCTGTTGACAAATATGCACTTGGTCAGAAATGACTACGGGTACACCTGCTACCATCGCTTCAGCTACAGCAATCCCAAAATTTTCGTAGTAGGAAGGCAAGACAAATAAATCGGCAGCTTGTAGTAAACTAACTTTAAGTTCACCAGTAACAAAGCCTGTAATTGTAGTGTGCGATCGCAGTGGTGAATTTTGAATTTGGGAAATTATCTTTTGTTCGTAATCTGGATCTTGAGGATTTGTCCCAGCTAAGACAAAATGAAACTTATAACCAACCCCTAATAGTTTCTCTAGCGCCGGAATCAACAAATTCAACCCCTTTTTCGGGTCAATTCGTGACATAAACAGCACCAACGGTACATCTCTTGGTATTTCTAACTGACTACATATATTTGTCAGACGAGATTGAGGGGGAATTACACCCAAAGGAATCATCAAATCTGGTGTAGATACTCCAAATCGTTCTGATATTTTAGCTTCTTGATCGCTGGTAAAATGAATTGCTGCGGCACCAGCTAAATTTTGACGTTCTATAATTGCCACATAAAGCTGTTTTAATTGCTTTTTCTTCCGTAAATCAGCCGGATCGAGAGTACCCAAAGGGCGGAAAATATAAGGTAGCTTTTGCTGACGACACACAATAGCAGCAGCACTAATTATAGGGGAGAATAAAGCATGAATATGTGCGATGTCAAACTCGTGAGCATGACGTTTTAGCCAGTTTAATAAATCTAGGGAAAATTTGTAGCGACGAAACGGGGCGCAACGAAAGTAAATTATTTCATAGCCATCTTGTTTAATTGGGCGATTTAAAGGAACATCCAGAGGTATTTGACCATTATCGCCATTACTATCAGTTGTTAGAATTGTAACTTCCACTCCCTCTTTTACCAACGCCGGAGCTAGTCCTAATACCATTTGACTGGGGCCGCCGTAAATTAAAGAAATTGAGGGGACAATTTGTAATATTTTCATTTTTTTGTCACTACTCAAGAGATTTTAACCCACGGAGGTGGGTTTTGTCTGTGTAGCCGCGACTTCTAGTCGCAAAGGCTAGTAATAAATTACACTTTTCAAACATCCTATTAATGACTATTAACTAATTCTTGATAAAATTCTAATTGCTGTTTAGCCAAAGCTTTATTTGTGTATTTAATCATGGCTTTTTGATAACCTATTTCACCGAGAGTGTGAGCAAAATATGGTTTATCCATTAATTGAACTAAGCAATTAGCAAGGGCTTGAGCATCACCTTCAGGAAATACTAAACCAGCATCGCCAATTACATAGGGAATTTCACCAGAATCAGAACCAATTACAGGTACTTGGCAAGCCATCGCTTCAATTAGCACATGACCAAATTGTTCTTTCCAACCCACAGAAGTTAAGGTTTTAAACTTGTAAGTCGTTTCGGAAGGTAATACTAAAGTACTCATTAAGTTTATATAGTTTGCTACCTCGTCATGAGGAACACTTTCTACTAAAATTAACCGTTCTTGAATATTGTTTTCTGTAGCTATTTTGATTAATTCACCTTGCAACTCTCCCCGACCCAGTAAGAGTAATTTCCAAGGTTTATTTTTCAAGGTGATTAAGGCTTTTAAAAGTGTCAGCAACCCCTTTTCTTGTACAAATCTTCCAACAAAACCTACCACAAAATCTTCTTTTTCAATGCCAAACTTAGCTGCTAATTCTGGTTGGGTTTTGGGAGTAAATAGACTTTCATCTACACCCAGTTGTGGCATAACTTTAATTGCTCCTTGATATCCCCGTTCTCGCAAAACTTCTGCGCCATCCTGATTCCCAGAAATAATGCCGTGGCTGTGATTGAGGTTATATTTTTCTAATAAAGCAATTGGTGGTTTGAGATTATATGGAAGATTCCACCAGGTAAAAAATAAATTTTTTGCCTTGAGTCCTAATAGCTGATTTAAGGCAATCATTTGAGTATAGGCTAAGGCTCTAGACCCTTGTTCTACCTGGATTATTTGGGGACGAAATTGTTTTAATAAAGATATCAAATCAGCGCCAAAGGTCAGAAGTCCTTGGTGATTTTGACTAAAATTAGAAACTGGAACTATTTTAAATGTGCCTTCATCACGGTATTCAGTTTCAATAATTCTATTTTGGACACCACCTGGTTTCCAGCGTTTTGGAACTACAACTGTCACTTCAATATCGGGTTCTAATCGAGATAAAGTGCGTAATTTTTCACAGTTTAGGTCTACGATATAAGTGTGACTAGCAACTAAAATTTTCATTTATCCTTTGTTATTCACTAATGACCAATGACAAATGACTAATGCCTAAACTTGTTCATCCAATCGACTGTAAACTTGACCATCGTTCCATATTGATTGGATAACAGTACCCAAGGCTTTGAAAAAACCCAAAATGTAGAAAATAGCGCGAGTAGCAATTTTGATGGGGGAACCGCTTTTATGGCAAGGTGGTCGTCCTAGAACGTGACAGTCAAATAAACGGGCGTATAGACGTAAAGCTTGAATAACAGTGAGGTTTTTCAACCCTAGTAGGAAATGGTTATGGTAGAAGGTGAGTTGATATTTGAGCGATCGCATACTAATATCATGACAACCCCCAGTTTCTTCGCCTAAATGCACCAAATGGGCTTCTGGGTCGTACCAAATCTTATACCCTGTTTGTCGCACCCGCAAACAAAAATCTGACTCTTCGCGTACTGCACTACCACGAAACCTTTCATCAAACCTCAGTCCGTACTTAGTAAAGATTTCGCGGCGAAATGACATATTGCAACCCCTTGTTGTCAAGACTTGCTGGGGTTTAGTGGTATGTACTAAATCAATATGATACCAAGCAATTCCTGGGTCCATAGCTTCGGGAGGTAGATATTCAATCTCTAAATCTCCTCCAGAATCACCTAATTTCATTCTGTCAAATACCCGTCCAGCAACAGCCCCCACTTCTGGCTTTTGCAAATAATTTTTCGCATGGGCTGCTAACAATCCAGGGGTTAGCTGAACGTCATCATCAATAAATAATATTATTTCACCAGATGAGCGGCGAATAGCATAATTCCGCGCCCCTGGCAAACTCGCCCAATCTAAGCGCAACCATTTAATTTTACCTGCCTCTGCTATCTCCTCTAGGTAGGTTTGAATTTCTGGTTGATGCTTTGGAGTTTGGTCTACAACTAAAACTTCAAAATTGGGATAATCCTGTTTTAATACATCCACAATGCTATCTCGTAGCGCTTCCTCCCGCCCGTAAGTCGGAATGACTACAGTAATTAATGGCCAATTATTCATGAGTTTTTTTAAGTAATTTTAATACTTCCATAATAGCCTTGTAAAAATTAATTTTCTAGTTTTGTAGTGGCGTGGCAAGCAAAAAAATTGTGCATTAGAGGATGTTTGAAAAGTATTAGGCGAATAGAATGCGCTACTACATAAAACTTAGTCCATCTCCGTGGACTAAGAGAAAATCAAGAGTTTTTAACCCACGGAGGTGGGTTTGGTTTGTATAGCCGCGAATTCTATTCGCCCGGTGAGTAATGTCTTTCATCTCAGCACTGGGAACTCAGCACGGGCTAAACCTTAGCTATCCGCTAACAGCACTTTTCATACTGCTGCGGCATAGAGATTATCAAATAACTCATTTTGCTTTTCAGAGTTATGGACAATTTGGGCTTGAGCTAAAGCTCCTGCACTTAAAAATTCATAGTGTTCTTCTTTATCGCTTCTATCAAGAAATTGGATGATTTGTTCCAATGCTTTCTCTGCTAAATAGTCATAAGTACTATCAAGAATTTCCCAATATTCATTACTTTTAGTTTTCTCTCCATACAGCCAATTACTCCAGTGCCTAATTTCGTTAATTGGCAATTCTAAAATATAGCCATTTTCCCCGTGACGGACAAACTCTGGTAAGGCACATACATTTGTCGTAATTACAGGAGTGGCAACAGAAAATCCTTCGATGATGCTAAAGCCATAAGTATCGTGTAGCGTAGCCATTAATTGAAAATGGCTTTGCGATAGTAACTCAATAACTTTATCATTAGGAATATATTTGTGAAAAACAACATTATTTAAATTTAGTAACTTTAAATCTTCCAGATATTTGGTGGTATCAGGGAAATCTGTAGGTACTCCTGAACCATGTCCCAGTCCTGATATGATATGGATGGTAAGAGGTAAACCTAGTTTTTCAGCTTTCTTGGCTAGCCTTAAAGCGACAACTCCACCTTTTCTAGCAATGTGATGCCCGACGAAAACAAGCTGTAAATTTTGGTCTGGTTGATAAACTTTAGGTTGATCGACTCTGGCAGTAAAATTTGGATGAATTACATCCAATTTATTAGTTAATTTTTCTTCCGTTTTCCAACCTTTTATCCGGTTAATAAATCTCAGCTTTGCATAATCTGACATGGCTATCAATTTTTGACAATTGTCTAGCGCTAAACGATTGTTTAATAAGTCATAAACTATTGCCTCTTGTTTATTTTTAGGATTCCTATATAAAATCCGATGATCTTCAAATGTGATAAACCAAGGCTTATTTGTATATACAATTCTGTTGAAAGAATGAATAGCGTGGTATTTTCCCCATAAAGGTTGCCAAGGCAGAAAGCTTGCTAAAGGATACCAAAGTCTTTCTATCGGATATCTACCTGTAGGAAAAGATTTGAGTTGGAGTAGTGTATGCCTAGAATTACGCGGTAAGTTAGGAGTTCTGATGTGGTTCTGACCGCATACGATAATTTTTGCCATTTTTATTTCATTTAAATTGTTTTGAGACGTTTTTTCTTGTTTTTTTGCTGAGGATCAGCCTCTTCTTTATCTTGTTTCTCTAGTTCTGGCAATTTAAAAAGAACTCCCGCAAAAAACCAATAGTAGACAGCAACCGGATCGACATCCAAAGGATAGTAGTAGGTGTTGTAGCTAATAAACAATATAAACACCCACAAAGCTGCTCCGTAACTGCGGAAATTACGGTTTTTTATGGAGCGATAGGTTTTAAAGCCAATAATGGTTAAACTTGTTACCAAACCCAGAAAGGCGAGTACTCCAAAAATTCCAACTTCAAAAAGTACTTTGGGGTAATAGGTTTCTACAAGCTTAGTGCTACCCATTACTCGGGCAGAGTTAGTTGCTCGACCTAAGCCACTTCCCAAGGGTCCGTCTACGTTTTTCCAATTCTCTTGAAATTGCTGGACGATAAAATCTTGAGGTGGTGAAGCTTCCCATCGACCTGTAAAACTCTCGGTTCTCTGTTGCACGACTTCAGGGTTAGTCACCATTGCTATTCCCAGAACTAGAACCAATCCTATGCCTATGGGGATAAATCGTTTCAGGTTGCCAAGTTGTCCGGTAAGCAGTAGTAAAATCCCAAAGCAGATTGGTACTAAAGCTAAGGCAATTCTCTGTCCAGAGATTACAGCATTGACAAATACTGTCACTAAAGAACCTAAACCAATCAACCGCCACATTGGGGAGGGATCGGTGAAGCCAGTGGCAAAAGTAAAAAAGGTGCTAGAAATTAAGAACCACGCCCATTGCCAAGGGGCTACAAATGTCCCTGGTAAGCGAATAACCCCTTCTTCGGGACTATATAAGAGCGCTCCACCAAAATAACACCGAGCTTCTAGTGATGTGACAAATAGGGCATTTCCTTCAAGACCTCTAGTACCTTTACATACACCAGTTAGTAGTAAAAAGTATTGAATAAATCCCAGCACACAGCAAATCAGTATGAGAGCAATCTGGAGGCGTGATAAAAATAGAAAATCCCGCTTATCTCTAATTAAATAGTAGGCACAACCAATCAGGGGGACATAGCCTAAAAATACTTTCAGTCCCAGAATGCCCATACCTAAAGGTATTTCTTGGGGTGCTTTTTCCAATAGTCCCACGCTATGCGGGTTAAACTGCTGCCCACCATTGATAAATAATAGTGTTAGCAGACTACAAGCAAAGACTATATAAAGTGGGATTTTAATCCCTTGGGGAATAATTATGGGTAGTCCCTGCTTGCGACAAGTCTGCCAAAGTCCAATTAGTGCTGGAACATAAAAGGCATCTTTAGCTAATTGAAGTATGGGACTATTTCCCAAGTAGTAGGTGATAGTACCCCCAATAGGTACGTAAATGATGAAGGCATATAGGGCTTGGCGCGGGTATTTGTAGGAAAGGGATATGATGAATATCCCTAAGACACCAGGAAGTGCTGCTTTAATTCCACCTACAAAAAAAAGTATAATGCCAAAGAACACACTGCCAAAGGTGGCGCTGGTGACTAAGCTAATGAATTCTTTACGTGCTTGGGCTGCTTTGCGCTTTTGGGCTAACTGTTCTTTAAGGCTAAGAGTAGGAGTTTCTTTTACAGCCTGTTTTTTGGATTTTTGATTTTTTGACTTAGATTTTGGCATAGTGGCGTTGTAGCCTATCAGCCTTAAAAAACAATCTATAGCTTACATATAAATGGATTGCAATGGCTATAGTATATACAAGCAAAATTCATCCTTAATTGATTGAGTTAGAGATTTTCGATCAAAAATATTAAAGTTTAACTTCATTGAACCGTAAAAAAGATTTTCTCCTGTTTCTACAATGTAAACTGCTCCTGGGAATGGTAATGGTTCAATAGGTTTATTTTTGCTTTCCAATACGCCTTTGATTTTACCGTGGTCTATATAATATTTGTAGTATCCATAGCCCCGGTTATATTCTGCATTTTCTGGTAAGAAATTTAAGTCATATCGGAGAATATTGGATGTACCGCACATTGAATAAAAATCTTTTCTTTTAATATATATATATTTACTACCTTCTTTATATTTATAACCCTTATCGATAAACCATCCATTAGAGTTAGGATGTTGCTTAATAAATGCGGCTAAGTTTTTGCTGATGCAATCATCTGCATCAACTGCCATAGTGTGAGTTGGAGAAAATTGATGAGCATACATTAATCCCTTCAATATTTTTCGCCCTTTATCTGTGTCTCCCCTAGCTATAGGGGTTGTCTCGTTGGGAGAAGGAAAATCAACTGTAATGTAAGTAATCTGGGGATGATTAAATTCTATTTTTGGCTGTTCGTGGCAAACAACAATAGCGTGAAAATCAGGAGAGGTTTGATTACAAATTGATTTGATGCATCTTTCAAAAGATTGGGTGACATGCTCCCAAGAATTGGAAACTTGCGGACTTTTAAGTGGGATAACAAAAACAAGCATTTTATTACCTTGTATAATCAATGAACACAGAGAGACGTCTTTCTTTGTTATAAAACAATACGCTTGGGTTAAGGGCTACTGGCAACAATTTTGGGTTTTCGAGATGCGATAAATCGCCGTCTCTACAAGTGTTTTGTTGCTCATTCTGAACTGTATTGTGTTATAATAATAAGTAAATATACGTAAAAGTGCAAATATACAGCAGAATTCAGGAGTCAGAATGGGCTACGCCGCAGAAGTAAAACAGTCTTAATCTCTGGCTTGGAGACTTAGCTTGTATACTTCACTCAACTTAAAATCTGCTGTAAATAGTAAATTTTCCACAGATGACCAAGGCTGGTTAATTTGCAGAAACTATGATGACGAAAAATTTGTATTTTTGAAAGGTGAGATAGCAGCTACTCCCTTCTCCCAAAGAATACCTAATTTAATAAACTATGAAGACGCGCAAGGGACGCGTCTGCTAGAGAAGAGAAGGACATCAAGAAAAAGGAAAAAATAGATAGGTAATCTGATTGCGGAAAGGGAGTAGGAAATACCTATATGTGTTGCTGGACTTGCGAAACTAATTCATTTGTCCAGTGGTTTGCAAGATCGGCATTGGCAGCTTCTACCATAACCCTGATTACTGGTTCTGTGCCAGAGGCACGAACCAAAATTCTGCCGGAATCTCCCATTGCAGCTTCAGCAAGTGCGATCGCTTGTTGGAGAGGTTGGCAATCTTGCCATCCTAAGCGGCGATCGCGATCGACGACTCGCACGTTCCGCAACAATTGTGGATAGGTCTGGAAGCTTTGATCTACTAATTCGCTCAAGGAAACGCCAGCTTCTCTCACCAAAGCTGCTATGTGTAATGCTGTTAATAGGCCATCCCCAGTTACGGCATAATGACGGCAAAGAATATGACCTGATTGTTCACCGCCTAGCATTCCCCCAGTGCGCTGCATTTCGGCTTGCACGTATTGGTCACCAACTGCGGTACGAATTAAGTTACCACCAATTTGCTGCCAAGCTTTTTCAAAGCCTAAGTTGGCCATGACTGTAGATACAATCAGGTTGTCTGGTAATTGCTGGTTTTGTTGCAAGTGCCGTCCCCACAGATAGAGAATGTAATCGCCGTTAACTTGCCTACCTGTATTGTCTACTGCTAAGACGCGATCGGCGTCGCCATCGAAGGCAAAGCCGATGTCGGCGTTGTGTTCTTGTACTGTTACTGCCAGAATATCTAGGTGCGTGGAACCACAGTTAACATTAATGCGATCGCCATCTGCTTCATTATGCAGACAGATTACCTCTGCCCCCATTTCTGTAAAGACTGATGGTGCTAACCCAACTGCTGCTCCCCATGCCAAGTCTAAAACAATCTTCATTCCCTGAAGATTTAGGGCACCGTTTAAGGGTTTTTTCAACGCCTCGCTATAATGTCCCACTAACTCAAAACGTGAGTAATGCCGCCCACAATTACTAACTCTAGTAATAGGTGATATTTTGCCACGCAGTCCCGCTTCTATTTCTGCCTGCAATGTTTGCGATAACTTCCCACCATTAGCACCAAAAATCTTAATCCCATTGTCTTCTGGGGGATTGTGGCTAGCAGAAATCATCACTCCGCCGATGGCATCAGTGATGCTGGTGAGATAGGCAATGCAAGGAGTAGGACATAATCCCAAATACCAAACTTCTAACCCTGCTGCTGTTAACCCTGCACTCAAAGCCATTGCCAGCATATCGCTGGAGTTTCTAGAGTCCTGTCCAAGGATGACTGGCCCTACTTGAGTCGCATGGTTACGTAAAACAATCCCCGTCCAAAAACCAACTTGTAATGCTAGGGGCGCACTCAATAATTCTCCCACTCGTCCACGAATCCCATCTGTGCCAAATAAAGGATTTGCTGGTAGTGGGATTAAATTCTGTCCAAAACTACTCTCAATCCCTTTGACTAATCCCTCAGCTTCGGAAGCAGAACCCCCAGGAATGCCTGGTGTTCGAGTTATAGATGAAACCATATTTTTAAACACTCCACACAATCACAGTGAAAAATAGCACTTAAGACTTTATTCAGCAATTTTGACATGCTTTTTCTCTTTAGAAATTCATTTTAGTTCAAGGCTTATTTACGTAATAGTACTGACTTTATACCTCTGAAATTGTAAATATTTCATGAAGTAAGTATTTGTTTTTACATTGTCAATAAAGCTTCAACATTTTAGCTAATTATTTCTTTTATGCCCTCAACTTTTGGATTGATTTTTATTTGTATTAGTTCAGACTTTGAAATGACATAGAAATCCCATTTAATTTTTGAACTTATGTGCCTCAATAGGGAGTAATATCGTAGCCACCGAAATGTAAAGTTATATTCTCTTACCCTCAATTATGTATAAAAAAATACATTAAGTTTTAGAGCTTAAAAAATTTTAATATAAATTCTCATCAAATAGTTTTAAGGTAACGTTTTAATGGCTTTTTTAGCCGTTAGTGAATCGAAACTTCGGCAGTTAACTTTTTAAAGTTGAGAAATTTAGTATGAGCAGCAATTTAGCAACCAAATTACGTGTAGGCACTAAGAAAGCCCACACAATGGCAGAGAATGTAGGTTTTGTCAAGTGCTTTTTAAAAGGAGTAGTGGAAAAAAACTCTTACCGGAAACTAGTTGCTAACTTCTACTTCGTCTACTCAGCGATGGAAGAGGAAATAGAAAAGCACCGCCAGCACCCAATTGTTTCTAAAATTAACTTTCCTCAGCTAAACCGCAAGCATACCCTAGAACAAGACTTGAGTTATTACTTTGGTGCCAACTGGAGAGAGCAAATCAAACTATCTCCCGCAGGTGAAGCTTATGTCAAGCGCATCCGAGAAATATCTCAAACCGAACCAGAACTGTTAATCGCCCATTCATATACTCGTTACTTGGGTGACTTATCCGGGGGACAAATTCTCAAAAATATTGCTGTAACAGCGATGAATTTGTCAGATGGGCAAGGAACAGCTTTTTATGAGTTTCCAGAAATTACTGATGAGAAGGCATTCAAAGCCAAATATCGGCAAATTTTGGATGAATTACCCCTTGATGATGCTACAACCGATCGCATCGTTGATGAAGCTAATGCCGCTTTTGGCACGAACATGAAGATGTTCCAGGAATTGGAAGGCAATTTAATTAAGGCGATCGGTGTAATGCTGTTCAACAGCCTCACACGGCGTCGTACACGCGGTAGTACTGAACTAGTTACTGCTGAGTAATGAGTGCTGTGGTGTTTCTGGGGAAAGAGCGATACTTGCGGTAAGCCGCTTCTCGCGTCTACGCTAAAAAACGCTCAAAATATTTAGGGGCAATAGCCTTGTGACTGCTTTTGATTCGTGAAAGCAAGCATGGGGAAATTGCCCCTCAATTATGTTTAGTAGGCGATTAAATTTTTGAGAGCATCTTTAGCATCAGCGTTTTCTGGATCTATCCGCTAAATATGAGCGGCTTCTTCATAATTTTTCACTTCTTCGGCAGATGTGGCTTTTTGTTCCAACTCCTCTATCGTTTGTGCCAGAGTGATTTAAGGAACAAAAACGGCAATATTTTCAGGTTTACTATAGACTTTCAGCTTAAAATAACTAAGTCAATCTTCAAACCAAGCTTAATCTCAGTATTTAAGTTTGTAACCTGTAAAACTTCTCATACTGAGTAAATCAGGCAAAAATATGGCTACGAAAATTCCTGTCACAGTGATTACAGGCTTCTTGGGTAGTGGAAAAACCAGCCTAATTCGCCACCTACTACAAAACAACCAAGGACGCCGCATTGCCGTTTTAGTCAATGAATTTGGCGAACTCGGTATTGATGGCGAATTGTTAAAATCCTGTCAAATTTGCCCCGAAGATGGTGAGGGCGACACTAATACTAATATCTTTGAATTAACTAACGGCTGCTTATGCTGCACCGTGCAAGAAGAATTTTACCCGATGATGCAAGAGTTAATCAAGCGGCGAGATAGCATCGACTGCATTTTGATTGAAACCTCTGGTTTGGCTTTACCAAAACCGCTGGTGAAAGCTTTTCGTTGGCAAGAAATTCGTAACGCTGCCACTGTAGATGCGGTGATTACGGTGGTAGATTGTGCAGCGGTAGCAGCGGGGACATTTGCTAGCGATTTAGAGGCGATCGCAGCCCAGCGACAAGCAGATGATAATCTAGAACACGAAACACCCTTGCAAGAACTGTTTGAAGATCAACTTGCTTGTGCAGACTTGGTGGTGTTAAATAAAATTGATTTGGTAGATGCCGAGACAAAAGCCAGAGTTGAGGAATTGATTAAGCAAGAATTACCCAGAGTGGTGAAGATTGTAGAGAGCAATGCCTACAGCGGACATTCTCAACTTGATGCATCTATTTTATTAGGATTCCAAGCCGCAGTCGAAGACAATTTAGATTCTCGTCCTAGTCATCACGATACCGAAGAAGATCACAATCACGATGAAGAAATTACCTCAACTAATTTAATTTTGGATCGTACCTTTGACCCAGAAAAGCTGCAACAGCAGTTAGAAAAATTAGCACAACAACAAGAAATTTACCGGATTAAAGGCTTTGTCGCAGTGCCAAATAAATCCATGCGCTTAGTCATGCAAGGCGTGGGAACCCGATTTGATAAATTTTACGATCGCCCCTGGAAACCAGAAGAGGCTAGGCAAACGCGCTTAGTTTTCATCGGGCGTGATTTGAAGTCTTCAGAAATCGAATCACAACTTGTAGCTTTATAAGTATACCCAGATCCCCGACTTCTTTAAGAAGTCGGGGATCTTTCTCCTGAGAGTTACTAGTTATGAATAATTAGTTAATTCAAAACAAAAATTCTTCACTTGACAAAAATATGACAATTTCTCAACTATTTAACGTTGCCAATCTTTTTGTATTACCATTTTGGGCATTGATGATTTTATTACCAAACTGGAAAGTCACACGTCAGATAATGTCATCATATCTACCCTTTGTGCTTTTAGCAGGGACATATGTATATTTGTTTATTAACAGCATTACGCCAGAAAATGCCCAAGCTTTATCGAATCCTCAATTAGCTGATATTGCGCGATTTTTTGCAGATGAAACTGCTGCGGCAACGGGTTGGATTCATTTTTTAGTGATGGATTTATTCGTCGGTCGGTGGATTTATTGGGAAGGACAGAAAACAGGTATTTGGACAATTCACTCTTTGGCTTTGTCTTTGTTCGCTGGACCTTTGGGATTACTATCTCACATATTGACTGACTGGATTACTAAGACATTTTTCCCCCAGTCTCAGCAGAATCAAACGGCGACGTTAGCAGAACCAGAAGTATCATCAACTGGCACATAGTAATAGTGGCTGACATCTGGGCATTGGTATCAACTTAACACGTCAAACAGACGGTTTGAAACCGCGTCTATACAAACAAAACCCACCTTCATGGGTTTCAAGCCCTTAATTTTGACTTTAGTCCGCAGAGGCGGACAATGCCAGTGTAGCCGCGAATTTTATTCGCCAGGTCTTAGAGGGTGTTTGAAAAGTCTAAATTATTACTAGCCTTGGCGATTAGAAATCGCAGCTACACAGACAAAACCCACCTCCGTGGGTTAAAAACTCTTGATTTTTCATGCTTTCCACGGAGGTGGACTTGGTTTGTGTAGTAGCAAATTATATTCGCCGAAAACTTTTCAAACATCCTCTTAAGTTGACACTATTGATAATTGGTAATAGTTTACTCCCATTACCAATTATCTGATTTTCAAATCATTAACCTTTGTCGTGTCTATAATCGGCATCTAACCAGCAGCGTGGGAGAACTTCACCAGAAGGAAAAACAAGATTTTCTTTCTTAAAGGTATCAGGTGGCTGTTCTTCTTCACCTTGTTGTTCTCGTCCGTGAACGACATCATTATTCGGGTCAAGCAATTCTTGAATTTCCAGAATTTTTACCAATTCACCAGAGTTTTTGATTTGTAAAAGCATAGAGATTGCCTCAATAAGTTTGCATGAAACTTGAAAGTGAGTCTCAAGATATACTCACTCATATCTCAACCGATTAGAACGTTGAGATTCCTTAATGGTTAAAGGAAATTTTTACTAGATACATATAAATCAATACAGTTCAGTTCAGGATAATTGGTCTTTGAAGACGCGATTTATCACGTTTCTACATGAGGGTTTTGTTACTCTATCTGAACTGTATTGTCACATAAATGACTTACACCAGATTTATCTATGTATATCTGTGGTTTTTACATTTATAAAATTGACGCTGTAAACTGACCCTCAATTCAGTACCTAAAATTTAATCAGGGAATGCTGACTGAGAAAATTGTTTGATTCAAATAATCTGGTTTTCGCGATTAGATTTCGCGTTGATATTTTTCCAAAATATCTACTAAAGTAACTTGGCATTGTAGCGGTAGTAAATCGATTAAAGGAAGTTCACTTCTACCGCCACCAATTTTTACCGTAATTGATTTCAAGACCTTTAAAACTTGGTCTTCACTTACGTTATTGGAAGTAATTAAGGGATACAATTGTTCAGCAACAAGGGTATGCAGCTTGGCATTAGATAAATAAAGATGCCATTTGGCAATGTCTATGTAGACATTTTCGCCAATTTCAGCTGCTAGGGCTTCCAGTAATTCTGTGGTGTTAGTCTTTGCCATAAAAATAACCCTACATTAAGAAAAAGTGCGAAATCTCAGGCTTTTTTACATTATTGCTCAATTAACAGGCTGATTCCACTACCACAGGTTACAATCGCCCTAGCATTAGCAGTCCGTCTTCAGGTGGATTTAGGCGGAGTTTCGCTGTAATTAGCGATCGCACTAATATAGATTAGATGCACCAATACTATTCCTGTCCAGCTTGCAGTCAATAACGGCAGCCACTCCCAGGTAGTGCCTTTCAAGATGTGAAAAAACCATAACCCAGAATTAATCGTAGCAGCGATCGCCACATGCACGGCAAAATTCATCCGGTCATCGATCTTGCGGTAATCAGGGTCTTTGCGATCGGGTTTGCGAGGCCAACGAGGAGGCATAAATATTTGTTACAGATTTAAATACACCCTATTCAGGGTAATTGAAACTTTAGCAGATTTTTACTTAGGTTTGAGTACTCAGCTTTGGCAAATCATTCACGGGAGCAATGCGATCGCTCGGATGACGTGCTATGTAATTCTGATGGTATGCCACAGCCTGATAAAAACCCGTATTAATTTTTAATTTTTAATTCCGCCTTGCGGTACTAGCTAGCCTGACCAACTTGTGTAGCTTCTGGAATTTCAATCAATTTCCCAGTTTTGACATCATATAGATAGCCATAAATTGGAATTTCTGGCGGTACTAATGCATGAAAGCGAATCCGTTTCACGTCTGCATAGACGCTTTGTGCCTGTTCGGTGATAGTCAACCAGTCAATAAACTCGGCTTCGCTTGAACCTCCTCCAGAACCAACATCATGCCAACCCGTCTCGTCTATTTTGGCGGTTTTCAAACTATTCGCCAATAAGTTTCGGATAACTTGGTCTGTGAAGGTTTCCATACCACAATTCGTGTGGTGAATCACGAACCACTCACGAGTACCAAGTAACTTGTAAGAGATTACTAAAGAGCGAATTGCATCATCACTAGCGCGTCCACCTGCATTCCGAATTACATGGGCGTCTCCTTCAGCCAATCCAGCAAATTTTGCTGGGTCAAGTCTAGCGTCCATGCACGTGAGAATAGCAAATCGACGAGCCGGCGGGATAGTGAGGTCGCCTTTGTCACCAAAATTTTCAACGTAAGCGTGGTTAGCTGATAGGACTTCTGTTAAAACTTGACTCATGATTTTAATTTGATATCTCTGTGGGCAATAGTTCAACCAGTAAGTTGATGTTGCTGATTTAACTACGGTAAGTCGATAGATTTTAGATATTTTCTAAAAAGTACTTTCCCACGAGTTCATCTAAAAGGCAAGTATCGTTATTACATAACGCGATGTGCGACTTATTCTTGAAACCCCACTTCCATTCCTCTCCCCGAAAGGTCGAGAGGCTTTGATTCTTTCTCCCCAACGCTAGTAGGGAAGGGGTTGGGGGTTAGGTCTGAGAGAAAGTCGCACACGGCGAGCAGTTCCGGCTGTTATCAGGGACAGTAGCAGCAATTAGCAAACCAGTTTCTTAAATGTTGAGGATTTATTAAGTCAAGTGCAACTGATATTAGTTTATCAACCATTTCTGTTGTATTTTGAGCAAAACTGCATGAAGAGTGCTGAGTTCCAAATGCTGAGTGCTGAGTTGAAAGACCGCCCACAAGGGGCGGGGCTTTTACCGTAGTGCAGAAGTACTGAGTACTTCTTAAATTTACTCAGCACTCAGACTCAGCACTCAGCACTGAGTGGGTAAAAAAGACTTGAGTTGTGACCACCATAATTCAATTGGATTAAAATCGGGAGAATATGGGGATAAACAAAGAACTGAAGCGCCGACTGCTTCAATCATTGGCACAATTGAATCGAGTTTATGCGCGGATAAATTATCCATTGCTACCACCGCTCCTGACCATAACTCTGGCACTAAAAACTTCTCAATAAATACATCATTTGCTTCGCCATCCATTGAATTATTCATTGTCATTAATGCGACTACTTTTTTAATAAAAATTGCTCCAATTACTGTAACTTTTGATCCACGATAGAAGGGGTTAAGAGAGTAAGCTCTTGTTCCAATTTTTCTAAATTCTTGGCGAATATAACCAGTTTCTTCTGTAAGTTCTCTAATTGCTGCTACTTCTGTACTCTCTTTTGTAGGATCAAAATTACCTGCCGGCAGTTCCAAAAAAAATTCACCTACGGCGTGTCTATATTGCCGGACAAAAATAATTTCTCTATTACTAGTGATAGGTAAAACCATTGCAACTTCAGGTTTAATGCTGACAAAATAATCATCGATAATTTTACCATTGGGCAATTCTATTTCATCTTGTCTTACCTTACACCAGTAATGATCTAAGACCATTTTTGATTTTAAAGTTTTCCATTTTTTTAAGTTGTTCATAAATTAAGTAATATATTATGTATAAAAAATTCGCTATGAATGTAAAAAACTATAACAGATGCATCCGATAATCTAAACTTTCAACTTACACTAGCTTTTGCATATCATAATATGTATAACAAGTATGCAAATAAATGTAAATTTATTTACAGTCAACAAGAGATTTCCCTTGACTATTAGTCGGGGTACGACGGCACAGACGACGAATGTATGGGTGAGGATCTCACACGATCGCATCGAAGGCTGGGGAGAAGCATCACCGTTTGGTGTGGGTAATCATCGGCAATCAACTGATGCCATCAAAGACGCGCTACAGCAAGTTGTACCACTGTTACAAACATTCAGCCCCTTACAGAGGCAGGAAGTTGAGCAAGTTTTAACACAAAACCAGGTTCCTTCTGCGGCCAGGGCTGCTTTGGATATGGCAATGCATGACTGGTTGGGTAAGCGCGTCGGATTACCCTTGTGGCAAATTTGGGGACTCGATCGCGATCAAATAGTCCCGACTTCAGTCACAATTGGGATTAATTCGCCTGAAGGTGCGATCGCCAGAGCGCGAGACTGGTTACAATTTGCTGATGTTCGCCTTTTCAAAGTCAAGCTAGGTAGCCCAGATGGTATAGATGCAGATAAAAAAATGCTATTAGCAGTGCAAAAAGAAGCACCATTACCAGAGTTTTTTGTTGATGCTAACGGCGGTTGGAGTTTAGAAGATGCGATCGCTATGTGCAATTGGCTGGCTGATTTGGGTATAAAGTATGTAGAACAGCCATTACCACGAGGGCAGGAACCAAGTTTAGCAAAACTCAAAGAACACTCTCCCCTACCCATCTTTGTCGATGAAAGTTGTTTCACAAGCGCCGATATTCCCCATTTGGCAAACTACGTGGATGGTATTAATATCAAACTGATGAAATCAGGGGGACTAACAGAGGCAATGCGAATGGTACACACAGCAAGAGCCTACGGGTTGCAAGTAATGTTCGGTTGCTATTCTGACAGTTCGCTAGCTAATACAGCAGCATTACAGCTAGCACCACTAGCTGATTATTTAGATTTAGACAGTCACCTTAATTTAATCGATGATCCCTTTACGGGTGCATTGCTAAAAGAAGGCAGAGTTTTGCCAAACGATTTACCAGGTTTGGGGGTACAACAGAGTGCGTCTACCACTTAATCAACGAGTAGCTATCTTACTTCATGAAGGAACTACTGGGACTCAGGGAAAAACGGGCTTATCTATTTTACGTTACAGTGAAGCCCCAATAGTAGCCGTAATCGATCGCGAATCTGTTGGCAAATCCCTAACGGAATTAACAGGTATCAAGCGTGAAGTGCCAATTGTGGCATCGGTAGCCGCAGCCCTAGAGTACCAGCCGGAAGTATTAGTAATTGGCATTGCCCCTGGTGGTGGTGCTGTACCAGATGATTACTGGCTAGAAATCAAAAATGCTTTAGAAGCGGGAATGTCTCTGGTAAATGGTTTACATACACCAATGGCAAGTATCCCAGAGTTAAATGCACTACTCAAACCTGGGCAATTAATTTGGGATATACGAAAAGAGCCGTCTAATATCAGTGTTGCTAGTGGCATAGCACGCACCCTTCCCTGTCGGCGGGTGTTGACAGTGGGAACCGATATGGCAATCGGTAAAATGTCAACTAGCCTGGAGTTACATTGGGCATCAAAACTGCGGGGTTGGCGTTCTAAATTTCTCGCTACAGGACAAACTGGTGTGATGTTAGAAGGGGACGGCGTGGCTTTAGATGCCGTGCGGGTAGACTTTGCCGCCGGTGCTGTGGAACAAATAGTCATGCGCTATGGTAAAAACTACGACATTTTACACATTGAAGGACAAGGTTCACTACTACACCCTGGTTCAACAGCAACTTTACCCCTCATTCGTGGTTCGCAACCAACCCAACTGGTATTAGTACATCGGGCGGGACAAGTTCATGTACGTAATCATCCCCATGTACTAATTCCACCTTTACCAGAGGTAATTAAACTTTATGAAACTGTTGCTAGTGCTGGTGGTGCTTTTGGCAGTGTTCCTGTAGTGGGTATAGCGCTGAATACAGCCCATCTAGATGAGTCTGCGGCCAAGGAAAGCATCGCTCAAACAATAGCAGAAACAGGACTACCTTGCACCGATGTAGTACGTTTTGATGCCAATGTGCTTTTGGATGCAGTAATGAAGAATTAGCTGTTGTAATCAAAATCTCCAATCCCCAATCCCCAGTTCTCTACCCAAAAATACAAAATAAATTTGTGGAAATTCATAGTCATATCGAGTATGCTTTATATATGAACTCGTTATGACTATGAATTAGGATGCTCCCTGATAGAGCATCCCTCTATCTAGTAGCTAAAATGTATTGTGGGCAATTTGAGTAACTTAATGGAGAGCTTTTTTACCCATGACTGAACCCCAAAACTTGACAACTGCTGACGGTATCCCAGTTAGCGATAACCAGAACTCACTTACGGCTGGATCGCGTGGGCCTGTATTAATCCAGGATTTCCACCTCTTAGAAAAGCTGGCTCATTTCAACAGAGAACGTATTCCTGAAAGAGTTGTCCACGCTAAAGGTGCTGCTGCTCACGGCACTTTGACTATCACCAATGACATCACTCGCTACAGTAAAGCTAAACTTTTTTCGGAAATTGGCAAGAAAACCGAACTTCTCTTGCGTTTTTCTACAGTTGGTGGAGAAAAAGGTTCAGCAGATGCCGAGCGCGACCCTAGAGGTTTTGCCATCAAGTTTTATACCGAGGAGGGCAACTGGGATATTGTCGGCAACAATACCCCTATTTTCTTCATCCGCGACCCCCTCAAATTTCCTGATTTTATCCATACCCAAAAGCGCAATCCCCAAACCAATTGCAAAGACCAGAATGCAAAGTGGGATTTTTGGTCACTTAGTCCAGAATCGCTTCACCAGGTGACAATCCTGTTTTCAGATCGGGGAATTCCCAAAACCTATCGCCACATGGACGGCTTTGGTAGCCATACTTTCAGTTTAATTAATGCTGAAGGCGATCGCGTCTGGTGCAAATTTCACTTTAAGAATCTGCAAGAGCATCAAACCTTGACAGAGGAAGAATCAGCTAAGATTAAGGGCGAAGATCCCGATCATGCGACTCACGATTTGTTTGAAGCGATCGCTCAAGGTGACTATCCCAAGTGGCGGATGTGTATTCAGGTGATGACCGAGGAGCAAGCGGCCAAACATCCAGATAATCCTTTTGACTTGACCAAAGTTTGGAAGCACTCAGAATATCCTTTAATTGAAGTAGGGATATTAGAGCTAAATCGTAACCCTGAGAATTATTTCGCCGAAGTGGAGCAAGCCGCTTTTAGCCCTAGTGCAGTGGTTCCGGGTGTTAGTTTCTCTCCAGATAAAATGCTGCAAGCTCGCATCTTTTCTTACCCAGATGCTCAACGGTATCGGTTGGGTGGTAACTATCAGCAACTACCTGTTAACCAGCCCAAATGTCCAGTGATGCATTATCAGCGAGATGGCTTCATGGCACCAGGGAACAACGGTGGTAGCGTTCCTAACTATGAACCGAATAGTGCTGAGGGTACGCCCAAAGAAAATCCAGCTTATGCAGAACCACCTAGTCATTTGGGCGATGTCACAGTTGATCGTTACAGTCATCGTGAAGGAAACGACGATTACACCCAAGCAGGTAATCTATATCGGTTACTAACTCCTGAACAGCAAGAGCGTCTTGCTAAAAATATTGTTGGCAGTCTCTCTCAAGCAAGGCAAGACATCCAAACGCGCCAACTCTGCCACTTTTTTAGGGCAGATGTTTCCTATGGTAGTCGTGTAGCTGAGGGGTTAGGCATTTCCATTGATCCCTCAATATTTTCTGCTCATGCTCAACCAGTAGGTAACTGGTAGCCTCGTAGTTTCACCAGCTGTGTTATGCAGATTGAGATCCCCGACTTCTTCAAGAAGTCGGGGATCTAATAAATGAAAACAGACTAATTAATAAATATCAAAGACTCGTTCACGGAGTTCACAGGCTCATTAACCCTGTTTGGTCACTCTGGCAGTAGCATAGGTAAACTAACCCAACACAGTTTAATTCCTCCCAAGAGTGCGATCGCCACGCCACTCATCAGTATTTACAAGTATTCAGATAGTATCGAGAAGAGAGAAAACATCAGCGCAATACTAGCACTTTAAGTATTTGATTATACAATATATAATAGAGCTATTATTTTTACATTATTTGTGAGGAACTGAAAAAGGTTGTATGAAACTAATTAAAAAAGTTTTAGCAATATGCTTTCTATTATTTGGCATTCCCTTTTCTGCTGTGATGATTCTAGAAATTATGAATCCCAAAACTCCCGCTCAAGAAAAACAAAATGATGTAGCTGCTTTAACTATTCTTACTATTCCGTCAACCATTCTAGGAGGCTGGTTGAGTTGGTCTTTAGTGCAGCAGAATCTAAAGGAAAAAGCATTACTTATGGAATCAGAACAAAAGCGTATTCAGTTAGTGTTCTTAGAATTAATTGAGCAAAATGCTGGCAGAATAACGGTATTGCAACTTGCGAAAAATGCTGAAATATCAACCCAGTTAGCTAAACAGTATTTAGATGAGAAAGCCAAGGAACTCAATGCTTCTTTTGAAGTAAATGAGGATGGAAATGTTTTGTATCGGTTCTCTTGATACCCTTTTAGGGAATTAATTATAAATTAAATCACTTGTAAAAAGCGAAATTATGATCAAAATTGTCTGCAAGAATGTGATTTTGGGATTTTTTGCTCTACTAATTGCTATAGTTGTTTCAGGTACAATTCAAACTTGGGCTGCAAACCCCAATTTAGATGGTGACTCACACCCTACACGACTCAAGCTGAATGAATGTATTGCAGATGTGAAAGAAGTCACAGCTTGGGACGAAAAAGAAACATTGGACGCAGCTCATAAGATTTGTAATATCCGCCAGTCACACGCCAAACAAAAGGTACGGTTTTTAGCATCTTTGAAGAAACTACGAGAGCAATATCAAAATTATACAAATCATGGATTTGACAAACAGTTACCCACAGCTATTGCAGATTCATGGACAATTGTAAAAAGTTGCATTGATTTCAAAGAGGGATTTACATATCCCCACAATGTAGCTTTGTTGTCAGTACCAGAGGATATTCGTAGCGGTTGTTACTCTTTAGGTTCTTCTTTGGTAGAATCCGCCCTGTTTAATGAAACGCAGTGATTAGACGAACGCAGTCAGTGATTTTCATAGTACCCGTTTATCCGGTTCACCCAGGCGCTCGTCTATGGTTTGGCTTTTCCTCTCTATGAAACGCTTTACAAGCGAGGAAACTTGAGCGAGGAGAGCAACTGTAAACTACACTGTTTTTAGTTTTGCTGCTATTTAGGGCAGATATCGATTCATCCTTACCCAATCTTGAGTTGAGCCAACATTCGGATTTTCACTGGAGTCAAGAGTACCATATATTTGTCCTTGACGATTTATCCAATAGTAATTGTAGTTTGTTGGTAACTCGACGGTTGGATAACCGTAAGGATTTGTCCAAGTTGTGACATTGCCCAAATTCTCACGAAATTGGAAGTTTTGACGATCTATAGACTCACCTCGTTGGCGGTTTACTTCATCCCAGGTATGCTTAGACCATTCGCGGTATTCCCTATGCCTCTGCCCCTCAGTTTGCGAGATTTCTAGGTTCTGCGCCATAATCCCTTGTATGCCGAAGGCTGCCCCATTTGTTGCTGAAACCTGAGATGCTACTTGTGGCAACCATGAAGCATAATTAGCCCAATGTGATTGGTGAGATGCTGCACAAGTCATCACCATCGTACACAGGTTGTAGCTATATGCAACGCTGCACTTGGCTATTCCTTGACAGGAGATACCATTGTAGATGTATGTACAATCAAACTCATAAGCAACCGTGCATCCAGCAATTGGTTGAGCTTGGCGGGGTTGGCTCATTTGCAGTTGATAGGGCTGTATTGCCAACAGCTTCTCGTAGACGAACTGCCAGGGGTTGTAGTTTACTGGCAGTCCAGAATTTCCCACCATAATCGTCAAAGCAGCATTGTCTGGGGAAAATAGGACAACGGCAAATTGTCCATCCTCGACCACTCGCCAACCACTTGGCACTACATAGTTAAAGTAATTTCCGCGGCGGATTTCCAGCGAACCAGGGGTAGGAAAAGAAGACTGATTATAGTTGTACATTTAGCTTTGTAGCAAACATCAGGATTAATACTGGATACATCTTGAGTATGGGGTTTTACGCACTGGGTTGCAACTTTTCCTCTCTTCGCGATCGCTGGAATGTTTTTTCATAACATCAAGTCGTAAGGGCACAGCAATGCTCATTGATGTCAACTTAAGCCTGGGCGAATGGAATTCCCGGCTAAATATGCAAAGTCCGCCTGCGCGGACTAAATATCAAATTAAGGGTTTGAAACCCAGCATCGGTAGCTTTTGTTTGTATAGACGCGGTTTCTAACCGCCCGTTTCCCGTTAAGTTGACACCAATGAGCAATGCTGTGCCCCTACCGCGTGGTCTATTTACCTGAAAATAGCTGTAAGTGTGGGTATTTTATTTCTGGGGTAAGAATTTTTATATATTATGTATGCTTGAACAGTGACTTTAGTCATGGATATATTTGTGACTTTTGTAAGAATATTTTTTTCAAGAAAAGAGTTTTAATAATGTGAGGCAGAAACTAAATACATCTAAAATATATTGGAATATCCGCTTTTAATAAGCATCTGAAAATTCTGGTAGGTTATGTTTGTCCTATTTATATAAATGTTATTTAGTAACTCCTAATAACAGGTAAATTTCTTGGTTAAAAGAAGAAAAATGAGCTACTATGATTTTGATGAGCATTTCTGGTCGCCAAAAACTGCCTATATTCAATCAAAATCAGGAGATTCCAGCCGAAAATCTTCTTATAAAAAATTAATTAATATTGTTCTAATAATATTGATGTCTGTATGCACAGGCTTGTTAATAACAATTTTATTTAGAATCAGCAATAGCAATCTAGATGGAAATTTTATCAATAGAAATAATATTGATGGTAATTGCTTGATGTTTAAGGGTAACAGTAGATTTCAAATTTATTGCTCGAAATTAGACTAATTTTAATAATTAAAAATCACAAATTAATCGGAAAAACATACTCCTCGCAGCGATCGCATATTTACCATACTCAGTACTGAGTGCTGAGTGCTGAGTGCTGAGTAAAGAAGATTGAATACTCAGTACTTTTGCACTATGGTAAAAGCCCCGCCCCTTGTGGGCGGTCTTTCATCTCAGCACGGGCTAAACGCCCCGCTACCGCTAACAGCATGGGCTAAACGCCGGAACCATTATGTGTTTTCTAGCAGATTACTAGCCAGTTGTAGCGTATCGTATATCTGACTTTTCACGGCATCTGGAAAACCTCTCTCTAAATCTCTCTCCTTAAAGGAGAGAGACTTTGAATTTTCCCCCTTCCCGCCACGGGTTGGCTGCTCTTGTTCTTCTACAGCGTTGGGTCAACTTAGGAGATTTGCGGCTGTTCTGTTCTGTTGATATCTCATTTAAACAGCAGCACATGACGATCAATGTCGGCTTAAAACAATCGTCCACAAAGAATTATTCCACAACGAATTGCATGACATTGTTGCGATTTTTTAATAGTTCTATCCTCAGAACCTCAAAAGCTGCTTCTTACTACTCTGGTAAAAAATGCTGAAACTATTAAGATTAGAGCATCTGCCTACTGAATACTTACTAATCTTTCCCAGCCATGCCTCTGTCACGCATAGTAACGCTGATTGTCGGTCTAATCGTCATTTTGGGGCTAGCTCTATGGCTAATTGATTCCCTATCACGCCTCTATTGGCAATTGTCCTATTCACCGTTGCTAGGTAATTTACTGCTGTTGCTGCTGATTCTCCTCATTGGAGCCTTGGTTGCTGCTTTCGTTTATTATGTATTGGTAATTAGAACTGGGGAAAAGCGATCGCGCCGCAACCCGAAGCGAGTAACTGCGGCACAAATTCCGGCTGCTAAATCTGACGCTGCTTCTACAACTCTACAGGCTGTGCGGCAACAGGTAGGGCAAATTCAAGACGAAGTAGCACGCCAAGCTTTATTAAGTCGATCGCGAGAGATTGAAGCCAATCTAGCGCGGGGTGAAATTCAAGTAGTGGTATTTGGTACGGGGAGTGCTGGCAAAACTTCCCTAGTTAATGCGATTATGGGACGCATGGTTGGTCAGGTGGATGCACCGATGGGTACAACTCAGGTTGGAGAAACCTATTGTCTGCGGTTGAAAGGATTAGAACGGAAGATTTTAATTACAGATACGCCAGGAATTTTAGAAGCCGGGGTGGCGGGAACAGAACGGGAACAAATGGCGCGAGAACTAGCAACGGAAGCAGATTTACTGTTGTTTGTGGTGGATAATGATTTACGACGCTCAGAATATGAGCCGTTGCGGGGGTTGGCAGAAATTGGGAAGCGATCGCTCCTAGTTCTCAACAAAACTGATTTATATACAGATGAAGATAAAGAATCCATCCTCGCAAGATTGCGTCAACGGGTACGGGGATTTATTGCTACTAATGATGTGGTAGCGATCGCAGCTAATCCTCAACCGGCACAACTCGAAACTGGCGAAACCTTCCAGCCGGAACCTGATATTATACCTTTGCTGCGGCGCACGGCTGCTGTTTTACGTGCTGAAGGTGAAGATTTAGTGGCGGATAATATTCTTTTACAATCTCTGCGATTGGGAGACGAAGCGCGAAAACTCATCGATGGCCAGCGCCGCCGTCAAGCTGACAAAATCGTAGAAAGGTTTCAATGGATTGGTGCTGGTGTGGTATCAGTAACCCCTATACCAGTTGTAGATTTATTGGCGACAGCCGCAGTTAATGCTCAAATGGTTGTAGAAATTGGCAGAGTCTACGGCTGCGAATTGAATATGGAACGGGGAAGAGAGTTAGCCCTTTCTTTAGCGAAAACCATCGCTAGTTTAGGTATTGTTAAGGGAGCAATTCAATTATTATCTACAGCTTTGCAACTTAATGTTGCCACCTTTATTATTGGTAGAGCAATTCAAGGCGTGACAGCAGCTTATTTAACGCGAATTGCTGGTAAAAGTTTTATTGAATATTTTCGTCATGACCAAGATTGGGGTGATGGTGGAATGACAGAAGTTGTACAGCGACAGTTTCAAATTAATCGCAGAGATGAATTTATCAAGGCTTTTATTCAAGAAGCGATCGCGCGGGTAGTGAAGCCGTTACAAGATAAATCTGAAGTTGTTGAACATGATGAAGAAGTCAATAGTTAAATAATTCAGAAATTAATATGCTTACTGTTATTATGCTTTTAAGTGTGCTAACCTATTGACAAAAATCAAGGTAAAATAACAATGGATCGAACAGTAACTATTGAAGACGCATTAGAATTAATCAAACAGCTTTCATTGATAGATAAAATACGTTTAATCGAGCGAATTGCACCCCAAATTGAACGAGAGTTAACAAATACTCAATCTAAACCGCGAAAATCGTTGCGAGGATTATGGCGAGGTAGTAATGTTTCTGAATCGGATATTGACCAGATGCGGCGGCAAGTTTGGAGAAACTTTCCACGTGAGGATGTTTAATGTCTGATTTGGTAACAGATACTCACGCACTAATTTGGTATTTAGAGGATAGTCCAAACCTTAGTGTTGCTGCCAACGAAGCATTTGACAAGTGCGATGGAGGTGAAATTACAATCTATATACCAACAATTTGCTTAGTCGAAATAGTTTACTTGCAGGAAAGAAGACGAATATCAGCAGATATGAAATATCAGCTAGATACTGCATTAGCTAGTAAAAGTAGTGGATTAGCTTTAGTTAACTTAACAACTGAAATTGTTGATGTATTATCCACAATACCACGCGATAATGTTCCAGATATGCCTGACAGAATTATTGCTGCAACAGCAAGGTATATGGGTTTAGCTTTGATTAGTCGAGATGCCAAAATAGTTTCATCTGGAATAAGTATTGTTTGGTAAAGGAGGAATTAATCCCTTACCATTTTCAGAAATTATGGTTTCTGTGCATCGACTCTTAGAGATATTAAGAATTTTAATAAAATATTATCTTTTGTTACGTAATAATACTTAACAAATTAAACTTACATTCAAGGTATCAAAATTCTGGTTATTTATTTCTAAAGCATTCCGGAAACAGCAGGGAATGTCAGAAAAAGTAAATAAAAGAACTTACTGAGTAACCAGGTCATGAGCCACCACATAATCGGTAAATTACTACAAGGGCGTTACCAAATTGTCCAAAGCCTGGGTGCAGGGGTTTTTGGACAAACATACATTGCTATAGACGTAGATTATCCAGAGAATCCCAAATGCGTTGTTAAGCAGATTAAAGTTAGCAGTTCCGAATCTGGCTACTTGGAGATGCTGAGGTTGCTGTTTCTGACTGAAACCCAAACCCTCAAGCTTCTGGGAAGCCATGACCAAATTCCTGGATTTATCGCCTGCTTTGAAGAAAACGAGCAATTTTATTTAGTGCAAGAGTGTATTGAAGGACATGCGCTGACTGCGGAATTGCCTATCAATCAATTTTTCGGGTGTCTGTGGAGTGAAAGCGAAGTTGTAGAATTTTTGATAGATGCTTTAGGTATTCTAGAATTTGTTCACTCTCAAGGCGTGATTCATTGCGATATCAAACCGGAAAACTTGATCAGGCGTACTGTTGATCGCAAGTTAGTTATGATTGACTTTGGCTCAATCCAGTCTATCGACTTTGGCATCGGTGCAGAATTGCCCATTTATCGAATTCCCGTCACTTCATTGGGATACATACCACCAGAACAATTTATTGGTCAAACACAGCCCAACAGTGATATTTATGCTTTGGGTATGATTGCCATTCAGGCTTTAACTGGGTTAGAACCACTACAATTAAAAGTTGATCCTTGTACTAATGAAATTTTTTGGCGTTCTCAAAACACGCCAGTTAACGATTATCTAGCTGCTGTTCTCAGCCAAATGATCCGCTACAATTACCAAGACCGCTTTGAGTCTGCGGGTGAGGTACTGCGGGTACTTAAGCAAATAGTATGGGAAACTCAGCCATCAGAAATATTAGAAGCAGATTCTCAATTTCTTCTAGAAGCGGCAAAAAATCCTGCATCTGTAAAGTCATCACTGTTATTCACAGGAATGAAAGTAGGATTGGCAGCTAATTCTTTATTGATGGGATTTGGTGTATATTCTTTAGTTAATACTGCACCTGCATACTCAGAAACAGATACTTTATATAAAGCAAAAAAAGAATATCAAGCAGGGGATTTAGAAGAAGCGATCGCACTCGCTAAATCAATTCCCTCCCACAGCAATGTTTATCCAGAAGCGCAAGCCACAATTGAAGAATGGCAAGAGCAATGGCAAGTAGCTGCACAGCAATACGAAATAGCACAAATAGCTTTTAATGAGAGCAGATGGTCAGATGTTCTTCATGCTGCGGCTAAAGTTCCAAATATTTTATATTGGCAATCTAAAACAGATAAACTAGTTCAGAAAGCATCTGTAAATATTGAAGTACAGGCGCAAGATTTATTAGCAAAAGCTTACGTAAGAGCCGAGATAAAAGATTTTTCTGGTGCATTACAATACCTGCGTCAAATCCCTCAAGAAAGTCATGCAGGTGCTTTAGTTCAAGAAAAGTTAGCTGAGTACGATCGCAAGCGGCAGATCAGAGCAGCCTATTATTTACAGAAAGCCTATAAAAAAGCATATATTGGTGATTTCGATCTGGCTCTAAAATTTCTCAAAAAGATTCCTCAAGATACTCTAGTTTATGCTCAAGCTCAAGTTAAATTGAATGAGTATACTCAAAAACAACGCGTGACAGATGACAATCAAAAGGTAGCTTTTGCAAAAAGAACAAATTCATCTTTCTCTAAAAACTCAGCTACTAGAATTGAATATCTTCAGGGAGTAAATTACCTGCAAGAGGTGAATATTCGTTAGTTACAACAATTTCTGGATAAATGGATTTGTGACATACAGCAATTTTAAAATGCGGGGAATATACATTATTGCAGGGGCACATATATTTATTATTGTGCCCCTATGCGTGTGGTCTATTCAATTGAAAACTGCTGTCGGTTCGTAATTAGCGTGAGATTGTTTCCATCCCCGTGAGGGGTAAAGGAATTAAAACCTCTGTTACTAGTTCTGGGAATCAAACCGGGGCTGGAAAGTTTCCATCCCCGTGAGGGGTAAAGGAATTAAAACCCTACCCTTCCAGAAGTCTTATCCAGAGTGGGTTAGAGATACCTATTTTAGCGGGGGGTTGAATTTAAATGTCAACAAGCACAAGTTATTGAGAATCAATGACTTGTATACCCTTGTCAAACTCTTATGCAGTAAGCGATTAGCGGGGGTCAACGAAATCATAAGGGTTTTGGCGATCGCTCTAACCCCGCTAAAAACTTACGTGTGGGAAGTAAAACTAAGCACTTTTAGGTTTATTTTGGAACTTGATATTAAGCTTTCAAGGTTCTGTGATTATAAGCAGCAGTATAACAAACTACTTAAAGTTTTGAAAGCCGGAAGTATTAACTTTTCTATAGTGATGTTTTTTTTATTGAGTTTACAAATTCTAATTTATCGGATCGGTAGCTCAATGATGAACTCTGTGCCTTCACCTGGTTTAGAATCGTATGTGAGCTTGCCATGATGATTATTAACCACAATTTGGTAAGCAATAGATAGACCAAGCCCGGTTCCTCTGCCGATGGGTTTGGTTGTATAAAAAGCATCAAATATTTTTGTGCTATCTGCATTGTTTATACCTGAACCATTGTCGGCAACTCTTAAAATAACTTGCTCTCCAATTACCTCAGTTTTAATTTTAATTACCCCAGGATTTTGATAAATTGTATCAATATCTTTATTTTTATGTTTTTCTTCAATGGCATCGATCGCATTACAAATTAAATTCATAAAAACCTGATTGATTTCACCAGGAAAACACTCAATAAGTGGCAAATCTCCATATTCTTTAACTAATTGGATGTCTGGGTGATGAGCATTTCGTTTAAAGCGATGTCCGAGAATGAGTAATGTACTTTCTAACCCTTCATGCAGGTTAGCTAGTTTCTTACCAGCTTCTCTGTGGCGCGAGAAGTTGTTTAGATATGACACAATTTCTGTAACGCGATTCGTACCAACTTGCATAGATTGAATAATTTTAGATAAATCATCTAACAAAAAGGTGAGATCGCTTTTTTGAATTGCGGTTTGAATTTCCTTTGGTGGATCGGGTAGATATTTTTGATAGAGATATAGTAAATTAACTACCTCTTGTACATACTGTTCCACAAAATTTAAGTTGCCAGCTATAAAATTGATCGGATTATTCACTTCATGAGCAATTCCTGCTGTTAGTTGTCCTAAAGCTGCTACCTTTTCTGCTTGAATCAGTTGAGTTTGAGTTTGTTGCAATTCGACGTTTTTAGCAATTAAGGTTTTTGTCAAGTTCCTCAGCTTCAGGTGATTTTCAATCCGCACTAAGACTTCTTCATGCTGAAAAGGTTTGGTAATGTAGTCTACGGCTCCCAATTGCAAGCCTTTGACTTTATCAGCCGTTTCTGATAGCGCTGTCATAAAAATAACCGGAATATCTTGGACACGAGGATTGCTTTTTAACTGTTTACAGGTTTCAAAACCATCTATACCCGGCATCATCACATCCAACAAGATTAAATCAGGTAAATCATCATTTTCTAATCGCTGAAGGGCTTTCTCACCGCTGCGTGCTGCCCAAACTTCAAAGCTAGACTGATCCAGAAAGCTGGATAAAACTTGTAAATTGGCAGGGTTATCGTCAACGACTAAAACAATTCCCCTGGAAGGAGAATAATTGATAGAATTTTTTTGGTTTTCAATAATCGTTTTCATACTGTTTTCACCGCATATTTAGTCAAAAAACTTAGGATTAAATCTTCATCAAATTGCCTTGCTAGTTGCCGTAGTTCATTAGCAAATGGGGCGAAGGTTGTGTCTGTTTCCTCCAGTTGATCCGCCCACTTGAGAATGGCATTAAAGTTACCTTTACTAGCTAAGGTAACTATTTCCTGCAAGATTTGGGGCGAAGGAGGGGTAAATTGGCTATTTGTTGTTATTGCTTCTCTGGTTTTTTCTCCATCAGGCTGAGATTGCTTGTAAATCCATACCAAATTTAAATATTTTTCAAGTTGATGCAATAATTCATCTACCTGTATAGGTTTGGTTAAGAAGGCGTTACCTCCGGCTTGTAGACTTCGATATTTGTCTGATTCAAACACACTAGCAGAAGAGACGATAATCAATATATCCTTAATTTCTGGAGTGTGACGTAGGTTTTTAATTAATTCAAACCCATCCATTTCTGGCATCAGCAAATCTGTGATGATTAAGTCTGGTTTGAGAGCGATCGCTATTTCTAAACCTTCTTTACCATTGCTGGCTTCAACTACATTAAAACCCAGTGGTTGCAGTAAGTTTGTAATCACTGTGCGATTCTCCCAGCGATCGTCAACCATCAGGATGGTGTAGGGGCTACCCTCAAAGCCAATGATTTGTTTCTCTGATGCAGTCATCGCAGATTGTACCCAGTCAATCGCTTCGGGAATCTCTAACTCAAACCAAAAGCTACTCCCCTGACCAATCTGACTCTGAACATGGATATCGCTACCCATCATCTGTATTAACTGCCGAGTAATAGCTAAACCCAGCCCAGTACCTTCAGCTTGGCGCTTTTTCTCTCCTACTTGTTCAAATGGCAAGAAAATTTTGCTCAATTCTGCGGGAGTTATGCCAATTCCCGTGTCTTCTACGGTGCAGCGAAGGTAATGTTTCACTGTCTGGTCATCACTAGGAGGTTGATCGATGACTTCAATACTGAAAGTAACCTGACCTTGATCTGTAAATTTGATGGCATTTCCTAAGAGATTCAATAGTATCTGACGTAATCTTTTGACATCGACATGAATTCCTGTAGGTAAGTTGATTGCAGGTTTATAGACAAAGGAAATGCCCTTTTGTTTTGCCCGAATGTGACAGATTTCGACAATTCCTTGAAGAAAGGAAGGCAAATGCACATCATCAGGATGCAGTTCTAATTTTTTTGCTTCAATTTTGGAGAGATCCAAAATGTCATTAATTAAAGTCAGCAAATGAGAGCCGCATTGTTCAATAATATTGACGTGATATTGCTCTTGCTTAGGTAAAGCTGAAGAACGCAGTAAAATTTGGGCACAACCGAGAATGCCATTTAAGGGCGTTCGCAGTTCATGACTCATGTTAGCCAAAAATTCGCTTTTAGCATGGTTGGCTGTATCAGCCGCAGCTTTAGACTTTTTCAGTTCACCTTGTTCAAATGCTTGCACCTGCCACAAGACGGTAATCATAGTGACAGTCAGTCCACCGACAATTAAGGCGATTAAATCGAGGAATTGCAATCGAGATTCGATATTTTGGCGGGGAATCACCAAAGCCACAGACCAATTAGCTTGTGTCAACGGCAGATAAGCTACATACTTTTGAGTGCCGTCAATTTCCATCAACTCAATTCCCTGTTTTTTGTTTACCATCTGCTGGGCGATCGCATTTAAATTGCGATCGCTTATTTTCAGTAGGCTGGGTGCAGGTTTTTCTACGGTTGACATTAACGCCGAGTTTGGATGGACGATCGCCTGTCCTTGGGAATTGAGAGCAAAAGCATAGCTGTTCGTGCCGTATTGCAGCGAGTTGACAACCTCTGCAATGTGATCGACTCTCACATTGCCTTGAAAGACCCCGATTGGTAAACTACTGCTAGCAGAATTTGACGAGATCGGGGTGGCGATCGCTATTAAAGGAATTCCTGTAGAACGGCTAATAAAGGGATCGGAAATGTTGCTCTTTCCCGCAATTGCTTTTTGAAAGTAGTCTCGATCCTGAATATTTTTATTGGCTCGACCAACTTTTGTATTGGAAAATGAACCATCTGGCATAGCTATTTGGAAAAAGAAAAATTCATCATTGATCCGCTTTACTTCTGCCTTTAAATAGGGTTCTGCTACAGACCAGTTTAAGGAACGTACTGTTGAAGTATTGGCCAGGGTTTGTACCTCCACTTGGCGAACGTGTAACCACTCCTCAATTTCAGCACTCCCTCTCTGTACCTCTAAAAAAGCGCTCTGTCTCAAATCTTTGAGCATCATATTTCTAGTGGCTTGATAACTGAAATAAGCAGAAATACTGACTATCAGGGTAGTGCCACCAAGAATAAATCGAATTAGTAAATTTCGCGATGGATGATTTTTTTCATTAGATGCCGATAGGCTGGAGTTTTGTTGTATCAAGGGTTAGCTCCTTAATCACATAGTTCGGTAAGAAAAAATTCTAGGTTATCTTTAGACTTCCCAAGAAATTACCGATGCTCACAGCTTTTGGTAAAATAAACCAGAAATTTATAGTAATGCCACGAATTATAAGTTTTTATCTCAAAATATTCTTGAAAATCAACTAAAACTCCAATTATTGCTTCTTATTACGAATTGTTAACGCACTAGTACAGCACAGCGTAAATAAATCATCCATTTCAAATGAATAAAACACTTACGCTGTATTCATTTTTAATTCCCTTGCGGTGGATTGGTGGAATTAGGAAATGGCAGAACTGGCACAATTACAGGCTTAGGCTTTGATATTTCGCCTTGCAGTTGAATTTGGGCTTGATTGCGACCATCTATTGCTTGTTGGTAATTAGACTTATATTTTATTGCTTGATCGTAAGATGCGATCGCATCTTTAAACCGTTTCAAATTTAATAGCGCATTGCCTCTGCTATACCAGCTTTCAGAATGATCTGGTTTATAACGAACTGCCTTATTATAAGATGCGATCGCATCTTCGTATTTCTGCAATATGTATTCTGAATTTCCTAGATTATACCAGAGTTGATAGTCATTTTGCTTAATTGTTGCTGCTTTATTGTAAGATTTTATTGCTTCTTCATAGCGTTGGCTTTGATGCAGCGACCAGCCCAAGTTATACCATGCTTGATAGTTTCTGGGATTGGATTTAATTACTTGATTAAAAGATTCAATTGCTTCTGGATAACGTTGTAGATTCAGCAGTACATTACCTCTTGATAACCAAGCTTGATAATAATTTGGCTGGTATTGTACAGCTTTATCATAAGCGGTGAATGCATCTTGATAGCGTTGGATCTTCACTCGATTATTTCCCAAGTTGTACCAAGCTTGCTCGTAGTCTGGTTTTAGTCCAACAACTTTTTCCAAGGCTGCGATCGCTTCTTCATATCGTTTAGAATTCTGCAAAGCTAATCCTTTTTTGTACCAAGCTTCGTAATTATCTGGTTTTAGTTCTATCGCCTTTTCATAAGATTTAATTGCTTGGTCATATTGGTTTAAATTACTGAAAGCGTCACCCTTAGCATTCCAGACTTCTGAGTTGTTGTTATTTAATTCTAAGGCTTTGTCAAAAGAAGCGATCGCTTCTTGATATCGTTGTAAATTTCCCAATACAAAACCTCGTCCAACCCAAGCATCTAAATAATCTGGTTTAATTTGAATTGCTTTGTCATACGCCACTAATGCTTCTTTGTATTTTTTTAATTTATCTAGCGTTTTACCTTGACCATTCCAGCCTTGAGGATAATCTGGTCGAATATTAACGGCTTTTTCATATACTTCTAGCGCGTCTTGATAACGTTGCAAATCAAAAAGCGTATTTCCTTGCTTAGATAATTCTATGGCATTATTTGAATTAATATTATTCCAAATGAATACTGATGCTACTCCACCAACACTAAGCAAAAATATTGATATTAAAATCTTACCCAATGCAACTTTTTTCGGTTGCGGTTTGTTAATATTTTTTGGTGGCGAAACGGGAGTTAAAGCTATTGTTTCTGCTGGTGGTTTTGTTAACTCTTTCAGCGCTTGTAATGCCACCGTTGCCGAAGGATAACGTTGCCGAAAGTCGTAGCACACCATTTTATCTAAGAATTGAGCGAATTCTGGCGTAACCGTGGCTTGATTATGCCAGAGAATTTCATTAGTATCAGCATCTTTGACTATTTCTTCTGGTGATAATCCAGTGAGAGCTTGAATCGCAATTATTCCCGCAGCATAGATATCACTGCTTAATTTTGGTGTCCCATGAGCTTGTTCACCAGGAATATAACCAGGTGTACCGATAGCTACAGTAGCTATAGTTTGACCTTGGGGAGTAATAACTTGAGTAGCAATTTGTTTAACCGCACCAAAATCAATTAAAATTAGTTTGCCATCTGGTTGCCGTCTGAGAATATTTCGCGGATTGACATCACGATGAATTACATTCTGCTGATGAACAAATTCTAAGATTGTCAAAAGTTCTTGTAAAAGTGAAATTACTTGCTCTTGACTTAGGGTTTTACCCGGTGTTAATTCTTGACTCAGATCGTGACCTTCGATCAATTCTTGTACGAGATAAAATTCGGCATCCTCCTCAAAATAAGCTAAAAGTTGGGGAATGCGATCGTGAGTTCCTAATTTATACAGAACTTGTGCTTCTGTATCAAATAAACGCCTAGCTGTTTCCAAAGTTACTGGATCGCTTGCCTGAAGTTTGAGTTTCTTAACGACACATAGAGGTGAACCGGGTAATTGAGTATCAGAAGCCACAAAAGTTTCACCAAAACCCCCACCTCCCAAGTGACTAATAATTTGGTATCTTCCTACAAGTGTGTTTCCCAGCATCTCGTTTACCTAATTAAGTGCGATGCGATCTGATTTCAATCTTGCCACACGTTAAGGGGGAGTGAGGGAGTCTGGAGGTAGGAGGAGGATAACTAATGACTAATGAGTAATGACTAATCTATGATTTCCAATACTGTTCGCTTAAGACAAGAGACGCGATGAATCGCCGTCTTTACAATAATAAGTCTTTTGTAGAGACGGCGATTTATCGCGTCTTTATGATGATTTATCGGATCTTTGTGATATATAATTTTCATCGAAAAACCTTAACCGAACCGTATTGAGATGATTCCTATTAGTGATAATATTCGTTGCCGAAGTAAGCCGATTATTAATTATTGGTTGATTGGCGTTAACTTAGCAGTATTTTTATGGGAACTTAAACTAGAATTTAATGATGAATTGGGCTATTTTATCAATAGTTGGGGTGTGATTCCAGCGCAGATTAGTGGGGCAATTACAAATGCACTATTCTTCAACAATGCTGCTTGGATAATTGTAATTTGGCGAGCATTCTCGCTACTTTTTGGAATATTTCTGCACGGCAGTTTTAGTCAAATATTAGGAAATCTGCTTTTTTTGTGGGTTTTTGGGAAAACTGTAGAAAATATTCTGGGACACAAACGCTATCTCGGATTTTATCTTGCTGCTGGCGTGATTACAGAGGTAGTCCAAATTCTGACTGAACCGAGTTTGACAGTACCACTGATTGGGGCTAATGGTGCGATCGCAGCTATTTTAGGAGCATACATTATGAAGTTTCCTAAAGCTAAAATTGACACCATTTTGCCGTTAATAATTTTGTATATTCCTATCCAAGTACCGGCCTTTTTCTATATATTTTGGTGGTTTGGGCAACAATTATTTTATGGTATCGGCAGCTTAAATATTCCTCCTGTTGGCGTAAATCAATCGGGTGTTGTTTTCTGGGGGCAAGTAGTGGCATTATTAATAGGTGCAGCTTTCATGCGATTAAAGAAATAAACTTTCTTTAGCTACTTTTGTAGGGTGGTCATTATTGACCGATGCTGCAAACCTCTATTTTTATATTTGTGGCAGTGCTTAACCTACATTTATTGGAACTCACATATATCTTTTGGCTGAAATATCTAAGCTGGTTTTGCTTAAAAAACATATTGTTAATAGACAAAATGATTGCTGTAATAATATTTTAAATTTTGACTTTTGAAGTGTTTATGTACCTTTTGATGGATGAATTTTTAGCTAAAAATTCATATATCAAGCTAGGGCATACTTCAATACAGTTCAGAATGAGCAACAAAACACTTGTAGAGACGGCGATTTATCGCGTCTCGAAAACGCAAAATTGTTGCTAGTAGCCCTTAACCCAAGCGTATTAGGGCATACCTACTCTTCAAGTCGGTGTTATTAAGTATGAGTGGTGTACAAGATGCCAAATATTGATAAAATTAACTTTCAACTCACTGATGAATTAGCACTTTTGCGGCAGCGTGTAGCTGAGTTAGAGCAATCAGAGATATCTTATCAGCAAAAGCAAGCAGTGCTTGAGGAAGAATTAATAGAATTAAAAAGAAAGCTGCCGGTAGAAGCAGAAAATCTTGATATTCCAGTTGTCGATATGCATATTGATAAAGACATATCCAGGATCAATCTATCAACAAATGTGGAAGTAATTTTACAGCAACTTCAACAAGAAATTGCCAAGCGAGAGCAATTAGAACTAGTCCTAAGAGATAGTGAGGAACGGCTGAGGCTAGTTCTAGATATTTCTGAGATGGGCTTGTGGGATTGGAATGTTGTTACCAATCAAGTAATCTGGTCTGAAAATTATGAAATGCTTTTTGGTCTAATTCCAAGCAGTTTTGATGGGCCTTATGAGACTTTTCAAAAGTGCGTTTACTCTGAAGATAAGCAATCTGTTATGCAGGCGATCGCTCACGCTTTAACACACAAAACTGACTACAATGATGAATTTCGCATAGTTCGGTCAGACCAAAGTGTGCATTGGATTTCTGCTAAGGGAAAATTTATCTATGATGATGGAGGGCAAGCAGTAAGAATGATCGGCATTTGTATGGAAACTACGGTGTGTAAGCAGGCAGAAGAAAGCACTCGCGAACTAACAACCCAAGTCCAAGAGCAGGCAAATATCTTAAATGCTATTCTTACTGCTTCCGTCGATCATATTTATATCTTTAATCGTAGAGGTTGCTATCAATATATTAGTCGTGACGGAGCAGCAATACTAGGTTTAAAACCTCAAGATATTATCGGCAAAACTTTGCCAGAATTGGATTTACCTGCCGATCTAATAATGCAGATAGATAACCAAAGACAAGCTGTAATGAAAACTGGGCAGCCGCTCAAGGATGAGTGTAAATATGTTGCTGCTGATGGCATTCATTATTATGAATATATCCTCACTGCATTACGCAATGTTGACCAAACAATTGAAGGCGTAGTTGCTGTTTCTCGCGATATTACTGAACACAAACGGGCAGAAAAATCATTACGTGAAAGTGAAGCACGATTTCGGCGTTTATTTGAATCTAACCTCATTGGGGTCGCCTTTTGGACTGTAGATGGATTAGTTATTGATGCTAATGATGCCTTTCTTCAACTAGCTGGCTACACTCGTGATGAGTTTACCACTTTAGGTAAAATTAATTGGAGAGAACTTAGTCCTGTTGAGTATAAAGATTTAGACGATCGCGCCATTTTAGAGGTGCAAGCCAAAGGAATTTCCAAAATTTACGAAAAAGAGTACATCCACCGCAACGGCAAGCGAGTACCAATTGTCTTAGGGGTGGCCCTGCTGAATGACTCTCAAGAACATGGTGTTGCTTTTGTACTAGATATTACCGATCGCAAATTAGCAGAAAAAGAATGCGATCGCCTCCTCGAATGCGAAAGGACAGCACGCAAACAAGCAGAAATCGCCAACAAAATTAAAGATGAATTTCTAGCAGTTCTCTCCCATGAATTGCGAACCCCACTCAACCCAATCCTGGGATGGTCGAAAATGCTGCGGACTCGCAAATTTGACGAAAAAACTACTAACCACGCCTTAGAAACCATTGAACGCAACGCCAAGCTACAAACCCAGTTAATTGAAGATTTGTTAGATGTGTCTCGCATCCTCCAAGGAAAATTAAACTTGAATATCTGTCCAGTAAACTTGGTAATGGTAGTTGAAGCAGCACTAGAAACGGTACGACTAGCAGCAGAAGCTAAGTCAATTCAAATTCAGACCTTATTTGATCCCAGTTTAGGACAAGTGATGGGCGACCCAAATCGGCTTCAGCAAGTTGTGTGGAACCTGCTTTCTAATGCGGTAAAATTTACACCAACCGGAGGACGCGTAGAAATTCGACTCATGGAAGCTGATAATCAGATTCAAATTCAGGTCAGCGATACAGGTAAGGGAATTATCCCAGACTTTTTACCTTATGTGTTTGATTACTTTCGCCAAGCTGATGGCACAACTACGCGGATATTTGGCGGACTAGGCTTAGGATTAGCGATCGTGCGTAAGGTTGTAGAAATGCATGGGGGAAAAGTTCAAGCCGAAAGTCCTGGAGAACAAGCAGGTGCAACCTTCACTGTTGAATTACCGCTTTTAATCAGAAGCGAACAGGTTTGGAGTGAAGAGAATCAGTCTTTATCTTCTGAGTCTGAATCCTCCCTCCTTGCGGACACTCAAGTTTTAGTGGTAGACGATGAACCTGATATTCGCGACTTAATTACCTTTATTTTACAAGACTACGGTGTAGAAGTAACCGCCGTAGCATCAGCACAAGAAGCACTACAATCACTATCTGAGTCGATACCAGATGTTTTAATTAGTGATATTGGAATGCCAAAGACAGACGGTTATATGTTGATGCGGGAAGTGCGATCGCGATCGCCCCAACAAGGAGGAAGTGTACCAGCGATCGCGCTGACAGCCTATGCAGGGGAAATGAATCAGCAGCAGGCGCTAGCAGCAGGATTTCAAATGCATATTTCCAAACCAGTAGATCCAGATGTATTGGTGAAAGCGATCGCTGATTTGATCAAATAGTCATTAGTCATTAGTTAAGCCTCAAAAACACTCCGGGGAGTGCAAACCGAAACAATCGCATTGTCAGGCGAAACAATCGCATTGTCAGTCAAAACAATCGCATTGTCAGGCAAAACAATCGCATTGTCAGGCAAAACAATCGCATTGTCAGGCAAAACAATCGCATTGTCAGACAAAACAATCGCATTGTCAGCCCTCAAAATGCGATCGCTCATATTTATAACACTACTAAAGGTACTAGTTATCCCTTTGAGAATCGCTATAAGATTAGTAAAAGGGTCTTCTAGGTTTGGATGAAAATGACTGAGCAACGTGATGCTGATTTACCATCAACCGATTCTCAGCAATTGAGCGAACCGACCAACAAAACGATTACCAAGTCGGTCGATAATTCCTGGACAAACCGCCTTGGTGATATCTGGAACAAAGCAACAACACGTCTAACGCAACTCCTACCCGTAGAACAAGTGGCACAGACGGTTGTGGAATGGTTTAGTGTCAGCGAAACTCAGGTTGCAGAGATTTTAGAGAAAATCCAAGCCGAACTACCAACTACAGAAGCCCTTCTAATTGGTAAACCCCAAGCCGGAAAAAGTTCAATTGTCCGGGGGTTGACGGGAGTTTCTGCCGAAATTATCGGTCAGGGATTTCGTCCTCATACGCAACACACCCAGCGCTATGCTTATCCTTCCAATGACCTGCCATTACTGATTTTTACTGATACGGTGGGATTGGGCGATGTTAAACAAGATACTCAAACAATCATTCAGGAGTTAGTTGGCGATTTACAACAGCAAACGCGTTCCGCCAGAATCCTCCTTTTGACCGTTAAAATCAACGATTTTGCAACTGAAACTCTACGACAAATTGCTCAACAACTACACCAGAAGTATCCAGACATCCCCTGTCTGCTGGTAGTTACTTCCTTACATGAGGTTTATCCTGCCGATACCGCCGATCATCCCACCTATCCGCCAGATTATGAGGAAGTCAATCGCCCATTTGCCGCAATCCAACAAGCCTTCGCAGGAATAACAGATCGCTCTGTACTCATCGACTTTACCTTAGAAGAAGATGGCTACAATCCGGTATTTTACGGCTTAGAAGCACTGCGAGATTCCTTAGCAGAACTCCTCCCACAAGCAGAAGCCCAGGCAATTTATCAGCTATTAGATCGAGAAGAAGTAGGTCAGCAAATTAGCAACCTCTACCGAGATGCTGCACGCCGTTATATTTTGCCATTTGCAATTATGTCTGCTACCCTCGCTGCTGTGCCTCTGCCATTTGCCACAATGCCCGTACTCACTGCCTTGCAAGTTTCAATGGTGGGTCTTTTGGGTAAATTATATGGGCAGACAGTTACCCCATCTCAGGCGGGAGGTGTTGTAAGTGCGATCGCAGGTGGTTTTTTAGCACAGGCCATTGCACGAGAATTAATTAAATTTATACCAGGTTTTGGGAGTGCGATCGCCGCCTCTTGGGCAGCCGCTTATACCTGGGCACTAGGGGAAGCAGCCTGCGTTTACTTTGGTGATTTAATGGGAGGTAAAAAACCCGATCCCCAGAAAATTCAGTTGGTGATGCAAGAAGCATTTAAGGTGGCGCAAGAACGGTTTAAAGGAATTAAACGTTAAGAAAATTTTAGATTTTGAGTTGGCTGCTTCAACTTATGCAATTAACTGAAGGCGTAATAAAATCTAATTAGCCAAAACACTTGTAGAGACGGCGATTTATCGCATCTTGTAACCCAAGCGTATTGATCTATGCCTACACCTTTTCCTTTGCTGCTGGCACAATGCCAAACTTATTTAAACCTGCATCGATTTCCCTCAGTGTTTTAAAATCCTCCTCTGGTAAAGGATAGCTGCTACTACTCAAGAAACCTTCACTGACAGCAGGCTGCTTTTCCAAAAAAGAGAAAGCTTGGCGAAATTGCTGCGGTTCGGCTTTAATCGGTGAATCAAAATGGCAGGGAATAATCCACTCAAAGTCCCAACTTGCAACTTTATCAGCCCACTCAATGGTTTCCTTCGGTGCGCGGTTCAGAATCAATGTCTGTAAAATTGGGGCGACAAATAAACGCCCATTTCCTCGCAAAGCATCAAACGATCGCTGCCAATCTGGATGCCATTTAAAGGGATACAATCCAAAATAGGCTTTTCTTGAGCGTTCTGGTGCTTTCAGGGCATCTTGAAACACCTGACTCCATTGGGGTATATCTAGTGCCTTTGGTTGAAAGTACAAAGCAAATAACGAGATCCGCCCCCATCCCTTACGGCGATTTTCCTGAATGTCTGCAACAATATCAGAAGCACGATCCTTAGCATGGAATAGCAAAGGATATGGATCTAATAGAACGATCGCAGGTGGATCTTCTGGGATCGAAAGCACGGAATCTGTTACTAAAAGAGTATGCGATCGCTTGTGAAAAAAAGCAACTTCCGCAAATCGACCAGCCCCAAGAGCGATGGGACCAAGCATTGCATAATCAAACTCATCAGCAAAGGGTGTTTTGCGACTATCTTCTGGGAGTAATTGAGTTCGTTTTGGGGGTAAGCCAAGCCAGCTAAGGGGTAGATTTAGCGGAAAACTCCACTGATGGGGAGCCACAAACACCTGTGCAGTCGGAAAGTATCTGGCGAAGGGGCCGACGAAAACCTTGTGTTCTATACCAGAGATAGTTGGCAAAATAATGTACTTAACATTACCATGTTTGGCCACCAACTCATTCACAAGCCGGATGCACTCTGGGGTTGGCGCAACAGGCGCATAAACGAGAAGACCTCCAGTTTCGAGCTTAACAACAGTCATACGAATCGGTACAACAACGTAGAAAATGCCCTGAATCTGGTCAAAATTCCAAATTGTGTCCTTAAGGACTTCTTTACGAATTGTCTGCCGCCTGCCATAAGGGTAGAGTGGCAAAACAGGCCATAATCCCCAGGAAAAATCCCTTGGGTAAACCTGTTGTGTATTGACTATGCGTTCATCATCAGCCACTCTGCAACCCCCTCCAAATTCGCTGCTCAAATTGTTTTTATTTGTTATTCCTAAAGTTGGAGTTTAGCAAATTATTGAGATAACAATACCAATTCGTAATGGGCTATGTCCCACTTCGCTAACTTAATTCGTAATTTGTAATATCTTTGATGTAGTGTTAATTCACAATAAAAATCATGAGCAAATATAAAATTTTTAAGCCTGAGCAAAGTTATACTTTTAGTCAATATTTTTTGTTACCTGGACACTGGAAAGTAGACAATATCTAATCCCCTGCTTTCTGCCTTATCCCAACGATATAGCGTTTCCTATTCAGATGAGGTACAACGTTAAATTGCAAGTTGTAGGGAACATACCGTACCCCTACAGGTGTACCTCACGTAAACGAGAAACGCTATAATTATTTACGCCGACCTACTTAGTTTTTATCTTTGGGTAGCGATCGCTAATTTTGCCCCTGGAACCTGACGTACCCGATCCATCACAGCCACCACCTTACCATGAGTGACTTTTTCATCAGCATTAATAATTACTAACACTTCTGGGTTAGAACCAACTAAAGTCCGCACTTGCGCTGTCAAATCGTCAACTGTCGTTGGTTTACGGTTCAAGCTTAACTGTCCTTGTTCATCTACCGTGATCGTAATTTTAGAAGGAACTTGCTGTTGTTTAGCTGTCGCTGCCTTCGGTAAATTTACTGGCAAACCTTCGGAACGTGTTAAAAACAAAGTTGACATGATAAAAAATGTCAAAATTGCAAAAATCACATCAATCATCGGCACAATATTTATCTGTAATGGAAGTTCTGGTTCATCTGGTAGGCGCATAAGTTTTTTCTCCTCGTTCATAACGACGGCGGTAAAGTAATTCTAGCTGTCCCCCATACTCTTGAATTAGCGCAATTTGCCGTTGGTACAATCCCCGGAAGGTATTGGCAAACATGAGTATGAATATGGCAACGATCAATCCTGATGCTGTTGATACCAAAGCTTCACTAATCCCAGATGTCACACCAGTTGTTTTAGTGCCTCCTACATCACCAAGGTTTAAGGAGGCAAAGGAAGCTATCAATCCTAACACAGTGCCAAGCAGACCCAACAGTGGTGCGAGACTAATGATTGTCTCAAAAATGTTTTGAAAGCGTTTGAGTAGAGGTATTTCAGCCTGGGCTTCGCTTTCTAATGCCAAACGAAATTCCTCTGGATTTGGCTCTTCTAATTCTAAAGCCGCCAGAAAAATTCGTGCCAGTGGCAAATCTGCGTTTTTCTGAAGTTTATCCATTGCGCCGACAACATTATCGAGACGGTAGAGATTCAAAACATCTCGCACCACGCGGCTTTGACGCTGATTGATTCTTACCCAAAACCTAATTCGCTCAATGATCAGTGCCACACCCAATACCGAAAACGCCAACAGGGGCCACATGACCACACCGCCTGCTACAAACAAATTTTGAATTCCCATGTAGTGCCTCTATAACATCATCCACAATACAAAATCAGACTACCAGAATCTCAAGAAAAGCTGAAACTTATTCTCAATAAAATATAAGATATTATGATAACTTTTTCAAATGTAATGTTCATGATTTTTATTTAATTGTTTGGTTTACATAAATTAATTTAATTAAATTGAAATAGAAATTAATTTTGTCCAAAAACCATGATATGGGAGTCTATAGCTATTTTCAGGTAAATAGACCACGTGGTAGGGGCACAGCATTGCTCATTGGTGTCAACTTAACGCGAAACAGGCGGTTAGAAACCGCGTCTACACAAACAAAAGCTACCGATCCTGGGTTTCAAAACCTTGATTTGACCTTACGGACTTCCAAATAAAAAAATATTCAATTAACTCTTGTGGGGTGGGCGTTTCGCCCGCCCAGGCTATATGGCGGGCAAGATGCCCACCCCACAATATTTGGATAATTTATTTCTTGGAGTTCCCTTAGTCCGCGGAGACGGACAATGCCAGCCAGGACAAAAGTTTACACTAATGAGTATTGCTGTACCCCTACGACAGATATGGTTCAAATACATGAAAACTGCTGTAACAAAGATGTTTTTGCTAGTTCGAGATTCCATAACGCTATCCTAAATAATTTTAATTGTTTACTTGATATTTATAACCTTGCATTCTAAGATAGCTAAATTAGTGAGAATAGGTAGCAATAGCTATGAGTTTTTCTGGCATTACTGTCGAGCAACGTTCCAAAGAAGTTGAGGCTCTCAAGTCTTTTCTGACTTACAGTCTGATAGGTTCACTGGCGCTGCATATTGGCGTACTGTCTTCAGGCATAAGTAATTATTTGACGAGAGTACCCACAGGTGAAGAAGAACCAATAGAGTTTGCGATCGTGGATTCTCCAACTGCGGAACCAGAAAAACCAATTGCAGAGATTCCAGAAGAAATCAAAAAAGAACCAGAGATTGTCCAAAAACAGCCTATAGAAACTCCACCAGTAGAAAAAGTTCAGCAGGAAGAACAGATTACAGCAGTTGCTCAGAAGCCACAGCCAACAAATACACCGCCAAAAGCAATTGCTACCAAGCCAGAAGTTCCTGTGAAATCTGCACCCATTCCACGATCGCCTCTATCTGAAGATTCCCAAGCAAGTTCAGCGGGTGGCGGTGGTGGTGGTGGCGGCGGCTCTGGTGTTGGTTTAGGCTCTGGTAGTGGTATTGCTGTAGGTACAAGCAGTGGTACTGGCAGTGGCGGAGGTACTGGCACTGGCACTGGCGGTGGTGTTGGCAGTGGAACTGGCACTGGCACTGGTAGCGGAACTGGCAGTGGAACTGGCAGTGGAACTGGCAGTGGCATTGGCAGTGGAACTGGTAGTGGAATTGGCAGTGGAACTGGCAGTGGAATTGGCAGTGGAATTGGCAATGAAACAGGAAACCGTCCGACAGTAGCAACAGCGCCCACACCTCCAAAAATTAACAATTCAGGTAATGGTAATGGTCGTGCAGCCTGCCGTGAATGTAATGCTAAATATCCAGAGGCAGCAAGACGGCGAGGAGTTGAAGGCAGAGTAGAAGTAGCTGTAGATACTGATGCACAAGGGAATGTGACAAATGTGCGGATTGCTCGCTCCAGTGGAAACCGCGATTTGGATGAAGAAACAGCCAGACAAGCGCGTGAGTGGAAATTAAAACCCGCAGAAGGTGGTAGACAAGGAGTGTCCATCGCCACTGAATTTGCTATACAAGGTTCACGACGATATCGCCAAGTTCAAGAACGGAAAACACAAAGACAAGCCGAAGAGAGAACCCAGCAGACAACGGCTGCCAATTCCACAGAGGAAGCTCCAAGACGCAGGCGCAGAGAGTTTTTACCCTCATCAAAACCAGCAATATCTGGATTTAGTAGACGGTTGGAACCTCAAAGAGTTGAAAATACTTCTACAAACTCATCATCTGAAACTAGAACAACTCGTACTCAAGGAACTGCAAGAGAGTCCTTACGCCGCATCCAACGTGAACGAGCGACTACCAATTCATCACAAAAGCCACAAGCACCCACAAATCGGCGGCGGCGAAGAGATAATGCTAGCCAAAACAAGTTGCGGGAAGCTTTGCGCGGTTTACGCCAACAACCTCAATCACAACCTGCTGCTCCCAGTCAGCAGTAGTCTGACATACTGCATAAAACAGGGTTGCAATTATACTTGGATTAGCGATCGCACACCGTCTTCTATTTTTAGGAGGCGGTTGTTTTTTTTAGACAGGAATAGCTTCGTCAAGTATTTGATTTGCCAATCAATAGAAGTGGAAGTGAATAATCCTGCACTTTTCTCTATTCATTTCTGATAATGAGGACAATAGACATCTCCGAAAAAGAATTGTTTTGACGTAGCACTGCTACGTCTCTACAAGGGTTCTGGGTAACGCATCTTTAATTTCTGGAGATGTCTAATGTAAATCGTCTGCGCCTAAGAAATGGTGCTAGTGTTTGCTCCTCTTATATGCTTAGAGAATAGTCAATAGCTAACTCTCAAATTGCTCATCGGCACTTTATGGTAGGCGTCAAATTCACTGATTTGAATAAAACTTCTACATAAACACACACTGATGCGGTTTGATTTGCTTGAATAGCTATATTGATAGGACATTGATACGACGGCAATTCACAATTCCTGATTATGGCAAGTAAATTCATTGATGTTAGGGAATATACTGTCCGGGCGCACAAAAGACAGATTCATACTCGTGTTTTCCAGTTTGTCTGTAAAGAGTGTAACGATCTGACAAAGCGCGAGACTTTTGGCCCTCGACCCTTATATTGTGAGAGATGTCGCCCTCCCCAACCGCCTAAGAAATCCCAACCAACATCTCAGAAGGCAAAACCCAGAGCAATGTCTTATAAAAGTGATATAGATTTAAATTGATTAAAACCTTATGACTCAAAATGGACAATTAGAACCGCCTCCAGGCACTTTTCTCTCACCACTGTTGGAATTGCGAGATTATTATGCTCGCCTCACAGAAGAGTACGAACGCCTCTTTGTGCAGGCGCGATCGCAGCTCGATCATGTAGAAGCGTTGTTGTCTAACTGGTCTTTTTCTGATGCCAACAAACAGATATCAAGACTAACTGCGGCTGATGAAACCTCAAATCTTTCCCCAGAAGGTTCTTTACGGTTTTTATCACCCCTTGATGACATCGACGAAATCAACTTAGTGGAGTCTGTACAGTCAGAACAAAAAGACTCAAATCAGGTTGAGATCAATAATTCTTTTTCTGCTGCTGTTGATACAAAAGAGAGTCAATCTGTAACTACATCAACAGATCCAAAGATCGCCCCAGAGAACAACGATAGTTCCACGAAGGTGGTAGAAATCCCCTTACTACCTCAATATCAGCACACTATCTCGCGAATGGAAGCCATAAAACAGCTATTGCAAGAGCAGATAGGTACTGTTTGTCATATCGATTTTATCGTGCGATCGCTTTATGGAGAGTTGTGCGATTCGTTGCTTAGTGAATCACGGTATCAGCCCGTACATAACTAAGCCAGCCTGACAGCAGATTACTGTCATTAAAGGCTGAACTCTCGGTCAGATGCAAGTGCAAGTCTTGCCATTCAGACTCAGAATTGACTCCTTACCTGCCCACACCGAACAAGCTCGGTTCTTGTAGAGTGAAGCTGGGAACAGGGCGCAAACAGACAGCCGTTGCGGGCTGACACTGGCGCTAACAGGGAGTTCCTACGGCGAAACCGGGTCTAGAAAAGCAACTTACATAAAAGCAGGGCGCAACACAAAAATCCCTGACTTCACTGGAGAATCAATTCCCGCCGCATTTTAACTTTGATAGCGGCAAGAGTCTAGGGAATCCAGTAGTTGAATTGACCACGCCTAACGGAACTATCAATCTCTCCGAGGGAACGAATAAAAACGAGTTGTGGGTCTAGGGGCTTTCGTTCCCCAAGTAGCCCAGACGAGCGGAGGAATCCCCACAATTCGGGTAGGACGAACCGTAATTGGTTCGAGGTGTTCAGAATACACAAACCAGAGAAGAGAAAATGATTAGACACAGTAGACATACTAGTGAATCTTGGAAAGCCCTACCGTGGAAGAAATTCCGCCGAAATCTTTTCCGCCTTCAAAAGCGCGTGTACAAAGCGGTTCTTGTTGGAGACAAGCGGAAAGCTAGGTTACTCCAAAAGCTTATTCTAAAATCTACCTCGGCTCGATTTCTTGCAATTAGACTTGTATCTCAGCTAAATGCTGGTAAAAAGACGGCTGGTATTGATGGTAAGAAATCCCTCTCATTTGAAGAACGCTTCAACCTTGAAGAAATACTGAAAATGAATAGTGGAAATTGGAAGCATCAAGGCTTACGGGAAATCCCCATCCCAAAGAAGGACGGGACTACCAGAATGCTTAAAATACCAACTATCGCGGATAGAGCTTGGCAATGCCTCGCAAAATATGCACTCGAACCAGCACACGAAGCCACTTTCCACGCCAGGAGTTACGGGTTCAGAACTGGGCGCTCTGCCCATGATGCACAAATGTACATCTTTGATAACCTACGCTCACAAAGCAACGGAATAGATAAAAGAGTTATAGAACTCGATATCGAAAAATGCTTTGACAGGATTAATCACTCAGCAATAATGGACGAACTCATCGCCCCTAAAGGCTTAAAACTCGGAATATTCCGATGCCTCAAGGCGGGGGTTAATCCAGAATTCCCCGAACAAGGTACACCTCAAGGGGGAGTAGTTAGTCCACTATTAGCAAATATCGCGCTCAACGGAATCGAAGATATTCACAAATATCATCGAGACTACAAACGGGGAAGGAGAATAACAGACAATACCTCAGAAAAGCATATTGTCGAACCATCGATCCGATACGCGGATGACATGGTTATTATACTCCGACCCGAAGATGACGCAATAGAGATACTTGAGAGAATCAGCGAGTTTCTCCGCAAACGCGGAATGAATGTAAGCCAAAAGAAAACCAAAGTTACCGCCACGACAGATGGGTTTGATTTCCTCGGATGGAACTTTAAAGTCCAGAAAAACGGAAAGTTTAGAAACACTCCCTCGGTGGACAATTTCAAGGCATTCCGTAAGAAAGTAAAACACATCGTCAACAACTCGAACTATGGTGCTACCACAAAGGCTGAGAAATTAGCCCCGGTAGTTAGAGGCTGGAGAAACTACCATAAGTTCTGCAAGATGGACGGGTCTAGAAACTCGTTATATCACATCAAAAAAAGAGCTTACACGGTATTTAACAAGGAAACCAAGCAAGACCGCTATTCTAGCAAGAAATTACTAGACAAAGCATTCCCAACAGTTTCCTACTCCGAAAACAAACACGTTTCTGTCAAAGGAACTAAATCACCCTACGACGGAGATACAACCTACTGGAGCGAACGCAAAAGAAGCTCTACGGCGGCGGAACCTCTATTGCTCTTAAAAAGCAAAACCATAGATGTGCTTCCTGCGGCTTAAAGTTCATTGATGAGGAACGGGTTCACCTGCATCACATTGATGGAAATCATGCCAACTGGAAGAAAAATAATCTTGAAGCAATTCATGAGAGTTGCCACGATTACAAACACATGAGCAAAGGCGCAAGCTAAGAACATCGGAAGCTGGGTGCGGTGAAAGTCGCACGCCCAGATTTAACTGAGAGGTGCGGGGAATAATATCCTCCATCGACTCAACCAGATTCCAATCTATTCAGAGTAGTTAAAGGTAGGGTGCAATCTTCCCTCACCCAAGGTAGAGAAAGAAATTACTGGGTAACTATTCCCGATGAACCAGGTTGTTATACTCTGGATTTAAGTCTGGTAGCCCCAAGTAATCGCAATGGTGCTTCTAGGAGTATCAAAAACAAAAATAAGAAGCCTTTCATACCCCCGACAAAAACAGTACCGATGCTCAAAGCCTTTGAGGGTCTATTCTTGATTGATGCCCTCACCTCTCTATTAGAACAAAATCCAGGTAAAGTTTTCAGCGTCGCTGAAGTCATCGCCGGAATTTATGGAGAAATAGATTCTCAGCAACTTAGAGAGATCAAAAATAAGGTGCTGAATGAATTATCTAGAGGCTATCGTACAGGCAGATTCGCTAGGGTTCCTAATCAAATCGGCTTCTATACTTGGGACTCCAATCTGATATTGAAGGGTAGTTCTCGTTAGATTGGGGATTGGGGAATGGAGACTGGGTATTGGGGATTGTTTTTCTACTCCTTTGCCTCTCTCTGCACCTCTATTGTTTACTCTCTATTACCCAATACGCTTGGGTTAAGGGCTACTGGCAACAATTTTGGGTTTTCGAGACGCGATAAATCGCCGTCTCTACAAGTGTTTTTGGGTTATCTGAACTGTATTGCTCTATTACCTACTCCCTACTCTCCCCCATCTTCCCCATCTTCCCTAGTCCCCAGTCCCCAGTCCCCAATACCCAATACCCCTATCCCAAAAACAACTTATATGCCGGATTTTTGTTTTCATCCCAATAGCGATAGCCCAAATGATCGAGAAAAGCTTGCCACTCTTCCATCTCGTGGGGGGGAACTTGGATACCAACAACGATTCGTCCGTAGTCTGCACCGTTGTTGCGGTAGTGAAAAAGACTGATATTCCAGTTGGGACTCATGGAAGTAACAAACTTCATCAATGCGCCGGGACGTTCGGGAAACTCAAAACGATAGAGCAATTCATTGTGAGCCAGGAAAGAGTGCCCACCTACCATGTGCCGTAGATGTAACTTGGTTAGTTCGTCGTCCGTTAAATCAAGGGTTTCAAATCCATGAGCTTCAAAGGTTTCTACCATCTTTGCAGCATCAGCACGGTTTTGAATTTGCACACCTACAAAAATATGGGCTGTTTTTTCATCGGCAATGCGATAATTAAACTCGGTAAGATTACGGTTGCCAATACATTCACAAAACTGCCGAATACTTCCCCGTTCTTCTGGAATTGTAACTGCAAAGATCGCTTCGCGGCGTTCACCAAACTCTGCTCGTTCTGCGACAAAGCGGAGGCGATCAAAATTCATGTTTGCACCGCAGGCAATAGCGATTAAGGTTTCTCCCTGGATTTGTTCTCGTTCGACGTAAGCTTTAGCAGCTGCGATCGCTAATGCACCAGCCGGTTCTAAAATTGATCGCGTATCCTCAAACACGTCTTTAATCGCAGCACAAGTAGCGTCTGTATCCACCAAAATGATTTCGTCTACATACTGCTGACATAAACGGAAGGTTTCTTCACCGACTTCTCGCACCGCCACGCCATCAGCAAATAACCCCACTTGAGACAAGCGCACCCGATGTCCAGCTTTGAGCGATTGAGACATCGCATCAGCATCTACTGGTTCAACACCAATAATCTTGATTTCGGGACGCAACCGTTTCACATAAGCCCCAATCCCAGAAATTAATCCGCCTCCTCCAATCGCAACAAAAATCGCATGGATGGGTTGCTGATATTGCCGTAAAATTTCCATCCCGATTGTTCCTTGTCCGGCGATGACATGAGGATCGTCAAAGGGATGAATAAAGGTCAATCCTTTTTCTATTTCTAATTCACGGGCATAGCTATAAGCATCGTCGTAGGTGTTTCCATGTAACACAACTGCCCCGCCCCTCATTCTCACAGCGTCCACCTTGACTTGAGGCGTAGTTATTGGCATCACGATAATCGCTTTGGTTCCCAAGCGATTGGCTGCAAGGGCAACTCCTTGAGCGTGGTTCCCCGCAGATGCCGCGATTACACCTTTTGCTAAAATATCTGGTGGCAGTTGCACCATTTTGTTATAAGCACCCCGTAATTTAAAAGAAAATACTGACTGCATATCTTCACGTTTCAACAAGAGTTGATTATTCAGCCGCGCAGATAAATTTGGTGCATACTCAAGTGGTGTTTCCTGAGCAACATCATACACACGGGCAGTCAGGATTTGAATTAGGTAGTCGCAAAACATGGGCGTCAAGGTGTTAGCAAATGCTGGATGGAGATTAATTTTATGTTACAAGCGATCGCACTGGTTTTATTTAATAGCACCCTATCGAACTTTTAAGTGAATAAAATAGGAGTCAGAATACAGAATTCAGAATTGGTGAATACTCTACCCATAAAGGGATAGAGTTTTAAGGCGAGAATCGCTAATGCTGCGCTATCGCGGACTCGCTCATACCGTTGCCATGCCGTTGGCGGAGCCTCTATCTAGTAGAGAAGGCAATACGTAGCGCTATCACCCACTCGTACAGAATTCATACTGAATTCTTCTTATAAAATTTCAAAATTACTCATACTGTTTGAAGAGAAATAACTTCAGGGATGAGAATTTTTGGTAACTTCAAATTTTATGCGATCGCTCGTAGATAGATTTTTCCGATTTGATTTATGAAAAAACTCCGGACAAATTGAAAAAGCTGATTCCTGATTTCCTACTCCTTACTTAGCGCTCTTCTATGACTCTGAAGAGAGAATAATCCAAGCGATTAGAAATCACGGCTATACAAACTCTCGTCCGCCTGCGCGGACTAACGCCAAAATAGGGTTTCAAATTTAATCTGACGAGAATGAAGAGTGCTGAGTTCCGTTAGCGGTAGCGGGGCGTTTAGCCCGTGCTGAGATGAAAGACCGCCCACAAGGGGCGGGGTATCAACCTCCAAACGAATTGTTGATTCCGCTTAACATCGGGCGGGGCTTTTACCATAGTGCAAAAGTACTGAGTATTAAATCTTCTTTACTCAGCACTCAGCACTCAGCACTCAGTACTGAGTATGGTAAAAAAAGAGCATTAGGCAAATAACAAAATTGAATTGCAATAAGTATAGTGTTGCTGATGAACATAACTTTTTAATTTATGTTAAATTGTGCGTGGAAGATGAAATTCGGCTATGTAGTTTGTTTTTATATATACTTGTATTACAGACCTCTCCGGATCTAAATCTCTACACCCTTTGATTCTGGAGACATTTTATGTCAATTTACGTCGGTAATCTATCTTATGAGGTTAAAGAAGATGACCTCCGGCAAATCTTTGCAGAATACGGAACTGTCAAAAATGTTCAATTGCCTATCGATCGAGAAACAGGTCGGGTAAGAGGTTTTGGCTTTGTAGAATTGGAATCAGACACACAAGAACAAGCGGCGATTGATGCCCTTGATAATGCTGAATGGATGGGTCGAAACTTAAAAGTTAATAAAGCCAAGCCCAAGACTGATGGAGGTTCTTCTGGTGGTAGACGAGGTGGAGGAGGATACTCTCGACCCTATTAAGGTCTAAAACCAAGAGTTTAACTCTAAGGTCTTGAGGGCAGACAAGGCGTCTGCCTTTTTTTTGCTTCGGTTGACCGAAGAAAGACAGAGGGCTGGATAGCGCTACGTATTGCCTTCTCTTCGACAGGCTTCTCTTTCAGAGACGCTGACGCGAACGCTTAGAGCGAGTCCACGTACCCTTACAGGGAAGCAAGCTACGCCTTTAGCGTCTCGTAGAGAGCGTCGGTAGGAGGTTTTAGAAAATAATTCTGATGAAGCTATGCGTTAGCGTCGGCGATCGCAGGTATCGTTTTTGTAACAGGTGTAGCAACCATGAACCCAGAAGCTAAACATATTGTTAGCGAACTAAGGCATAAGTTCTACTCTAACTTTGCTGATGCTATGAATATGCCAGTGATTATAACTGGTACATCTTATAGTAGTAATTCACCGATCGCATCTTGGATGGATCATAGGCAAAAACTGAACTATCTAAATGTATACGCTTATACAGCACCCGATGAATTTGTCCCATTTCGCCCATTCATTCTTCGACTGGCTATTAACAAGAGTGCTGGTAGAGTGACGGTATTTAGAAAAGGACAAGTATGCCGGGGTCTAAATTTAGTGTGGGATTTCGAGTTAACTGTACTACCAAAAGAAATCTTAGACTTTCTTCCCTGGATAGTTAACTTAGTTGAGGCTCATGATAAAGGTTTGCCATTATTGCTAGAATCACCACCCCATTCATTTGAATTAAAAGTGTCAGAGGTCGGGTTATTTAATAACGCATGGACTCACAAGGCTTGGCTTGCGAATTCGACAATATCTTTATAGTAGGCTGTCAAGTTTCAATTGATCGGGTAAGCAAGTTTGTAATCTGACTTTTCCCCTTCCTATATCAGGAAGGGGACTATACCATTTCATGAAATACTTAATACAAATGATTTGTCTCTAACTCTTTTCCCCTGCTGCCTATCTGTATCAATCTTAAAGTGAAATGGTATTAGGGGGTTAGGTTTTTGTCCGCTTTTCTAATCATCACTGATTTTTACTTTTCTTAAATAATACTATCGTTCTCAACATAAGATTACATTAATTTATCATCATCTTTCGTGTTCTTTCTACATAGTAATAATGCAAATCCAGTTAATAGAAATAATCCTGGTAATGTATTAGGTTCATTTAGTAGTGTTGGTTCTGATGCTTGTGTTACATCAATGTCAAAAGATGGAGTGGAGTTAGTAAAGGTAAACCCATTTGAAACATTTATATTTTCTCTAAAACTTACAATACTAGTAGGTGTACTGTTAACAGTCTCAACTATAGAATTTGTTTCTGGAAAGTAGTTGTTTAGACCCGGCACTGCACCAAAATTGTTATAATTATCACTTGTAAGTAGTGTAAGGTAAACACCTGGTTGTGTGTTATCAGATATACCTTCACTGCCTGATAATGGTGAATTAGAGCCTAGATTATCACCAATGAGTGATACGGCTAATGTGGGTGTATTAGCCACTGAAAATGTAATGGCAACTAAGGCTATAGTAGCTAAACCTTTAAACAATAGGTTTTTTGGTATTGGAGTACTAGAGTGTTCTATACTATGCACTTGATTGATAACTAAGTAATTCTACATAAGTAGACTATCACAGCTATATTTTTTAATCAAAGTAAAATACTATTCTTTACCAGGTATTTACATACTCTTTACTTTAATCATTCATCTGTCTTTAGAAAGATTTTTCTTTGAACTTCTATATACACATTTGACATATTAATGACACAACACTGACATAGATGTAAATAAAATCTTAAAAAAAAAAGAACTGTTAGTTAATGAATTAATCTAATTGAATTCATCACAATTAAGTTAAACAATTAAGACTTAAATCTCAAAATGCTTTCAGTAGTTCACTCTCATGAACTTGGCTATTTGGGAAAGTGTTTTAACCCTTCCCCTTACCTTTAAGATGCACCCCAATCCGAAAAAGCATATTTTTAGGTTGGCAGACTAGTAGGGCGATCGCAGTTTTTCAAATTAACTTTGATCTCTCACTATCGGTGAACAGCAGAAAAATGGTTGCAGACTTATTATCTGATGTCAAATTTTATACGATTTTAAACAATTGGAGTAATCGTAATGTCTACATTTACCGTCACTAATACGAATAACAGTGGTACAGGATCGCTGCGGCAGGCAATTCTAGATGCCAATGCTCTTTCAGGAAAAGACATCATCAATTTTGGTGGACTGTTTACAGATGGGCTGGCTCATACGATCAATCTAACTGGTAGTGGTCTGAGTATCACAGATAACCTGACCATTGAAGGCACAAATCCGAGCAAACTAACTATTAAGGATGATACTGCTTCTCGTGTTTTTGACATTGCCAGTGGTGTAACATCTGCAATCAACGGGCTGACTATTACCAATAGCTACAATACTGTTGGAGGTGGGGGTGGAATTTCCAATGAAGGTGTCCTTACCTTAAGCAATAGCATCATCACTGGTAATACAGTATGTAATATAACAGACATCGAGGGAAATCTCGTCAACCAGGGTGGCGGTATTTATAACACTGGCAACCTTACAGTGAATAACAGTACAATTAGTGACAACACTGCAATTATTATATTGAATCACATTCAGTTTATCCAGAGCGAGGGTGGTGGTATTTACAACGCTGGCAATCTGACAGTGAATAACAGCACAATTAGTGGGAACACTGCAACTGATGGTTTTTTTATAGGCGTAGCATTTAGCGAGGGCGGTGGTATTTACAGTGCTGGCAATCTGACAGTGAACAACAGCACAATTAGTGACAATTCGGCATCAAATGGCAGTGGTGGCGGTATCGCAATCAACGTCTCTGGCGATAACAAAGCCTACAAATTAACCGTGAATCATAGCATCATTAGCGGCAACACCGCAGATTACAACGGTGGCGGCATTTACAACTATAGCAATGCCAACACCATAGTCACTGTGAATTCTAGTACCATTAATGGCAATTCTGTATATACTATTGGCGGTGGCATCTACACTTTTCTAGGTATATTCACACTGAACAATAGCATTATTAATTCCAATACCAGTAGAGATGCGGGCGGCATTTTTAGCCAAAGTGGTATTTTATCAGTAAGTAATAGCACTATTAGTAACAACACTGTATATGCTCCTGGTGGTTTCGACGGTTACGGCGGCGGTATTCGTAGCGTAGACACTATCATATCGGTAAATAACAGCACTATTAGTGGTAACACTGCACAAGACGGCGGCGGGATTTATAGTTTCTCCAGCGGCGGTGGCTCCGGAAGCTTCATCAGCGTTAATAATAGCACCATCAGTGGTAACACGGCAGTCGAAGGTGCTGGAATATATAACTACGCCTATGACTCTGGTGGCGGCGGCACTACTAGCGAAAACGATATCATATTGGTAAGTGGTAGCACTATTAATGACAATCACGCAACTACCGGAGGTGGTATCTACAATAATGGCACTCTATTGCTGAGTAACAGCACCATCAGCAATAACTATGCCAGCGATTATGGTGGCGGCATCTACAACTCTAGCTCTGACGGGGACGGTAGCGACAATAAATTTGGCATCGTTACCATAAATTATAGCAGTATAACTGGCAATACGGCACTTCTTGCCGGAGGTGGTATCTACAATAATGCTGATGACGGCGGCGACTATTCTCGCACTGTTACATACGATCAATTAGGCATCGTTACCGTGAGCCATAGCAGTATAACTGGCAATCAGGCACATTTAGGCGCTGGCATCTACAATGATGGCACTCTAACGGTGGACAACAGCATTATCAGACACAATAAAGCTTTCGGAATCGAACTCAGTTCTGGTAAATTCGAGTCTGGCAAGGGTGGCGGGATTTACAACACTAGTTATGGCTCTGCCACAATAGACTACAGCACCATCGCTTGTAACTTTGACACACCCGAAGAGGATTCAAATAAGTTTATTAAGCTTGATAATCTCGTAGGTAAATTCATCACCAAAGGTTCATTAGTGAGAATTTAGAACAAACAATATTATGTTTGTCAAATAGTAATTTCGTAATTATCTATGAAAGCTTAAAATAGTCCATTAGACGTAGGTTTTGGAATTTCTTGGTTGAGGCAAGCTTTCTTAAGCAGGGGGAGAAATGGAGGCTGGCGTTGAGTTTTGCCTCCCCTGCTTATCCGAGCAGTATTGAAATTTGGTGGGAGAGGAACACAGCTCTGGTACTGGGTACTGGGGACTGGGAAAAAGTTTTTTAAAATTTGGGGGGCTTTTATCCACCACCAAATTTTAAGGGTTTGCCACCCAATCCCTAATCCCCAGTCCCCAGTCCCTTTTACTTGATTTAGATAAAGTTTAGCTTAGAAAAAATTGATTTGGGTAGCATTCCATGTACACCTTTTTGGGGACTGTTTACAACTTGAGTAATGTGAAAATTCACAGCTAAACTACATAATATATAAGCATCTTCTGGCGGCAAATTTACGAAGCGTTCCAGAAAATCAATCATGTTTTTTAAAGCCAGTTCTAAGGCTTCATCTAAGGTTTGAGCAAAGCCCATTGTGATGATATGAGTTGGAGTTTCGGCAATTGGTGTTGTTAGTTGTAAATCCTTGCGAAGTTTCAGTGTGATTCTACCATTCATGGAAGTTTCAATGGCGGTGACATTTACTTCGCCGTCTCCTTGTGCCGAGTGTCCATCACCAATGGAAAATAATGCACCTGGTACAAAAACTGGCAAAAATAAACGAGAACCAGCTTGCAGTTCTCGATTGTCGATATTACCACCGTAAGAACCTGGTGGGATAGAAGTTCGAGAGGTTTCTGGAGTAGCGACACCAAGAATTCCAAAAAACGGTTTGAGGGGAATTTTTATGCCAGCACCTAATGGAAATTCAGCGATATTGTTTACCAAATCTAGAGGGATGAATCTCAAAGCAGGCTGAGGAAACTGATGTGGTAAAGCTCCCCAACCTGTACGAATGGCATTGAAGCCGACAGGTAAACGAGGTGCGATCGCATCTAATTGTACTTCTAAAACATCCCCTGGTTCGGCATCGCGCACATAAATCGGCCCTGTGAGTAAATGCGGCCCTCCAGCAATTTTTCGTTCCGGGAGAAGATTTTGGCAGATGTCGAGAAATTCTGGTGTGAGAAACTCAGGTGGTGCTTTGTCGTAAACATAGTAGCCAGTATAAGTTTCTACGTCAACTGTATCGCCAGAGTCAATAATGAGTGCTGGTTTTAGCAGATTAGAAAAACCACCTAAATGCACAGTTTCTTTTGAGGCTTTTAAAATGTAATGAGTCACGTCGCTTCGCTCCGAATTCAAAATTCAAAATTAAAAATTAATGATTCCCATAAATAAATTTAGTTGCTCTGTAAACGGACTTCGTATTTATGAAAAAAGTGAAGGTTTAAATGCGATTCTGGCCGATTTCCGTTGAGATTAGCTCTCTGACATGAGTTGCAGAATCTTGCTGTAATGCTGATGCCACGATCGCTTCACTTGCAACTATACTTAATCGAGCGATCGCCTGCTTCACTCCAGGTATACTTTGGGGATTGACGCTCAACTCATCCAGCCCTAAACCTAATAAAATTGGTGTTGCGAAAGTATCTGCTGCCAATTCTCCACATAATCCGACTGAAATCCCCGCTGTATGAGCAGCTTGAACAGTTTGCTGCACCATTCGTAATACTGCTGGATGTAGCGCATCAACTAAATTTGCCACGCGGGGATTAGTGCGATCGCTAGCCATGACGTACTGGCTCAGGTCGTTAGTACCTATACTAAAGAAGTCTACTTCCTTGGCTAACTGATCTGCGATCGCCACTGCCGAAGGTACTTCGATCATAATTCCTACTTTCATCGCGGCATCAAAGGCAATACCAGCTTGATTTAGTTCAGCCTGCACTTCAGCCAAAATTACCTTAGCTGCACGTACCTCCGTCACCGTCGCAATCATCGGCAACATGATTTTAATTTGGTGTCCGATGCTGGCTCTCAAAATTGCCCGTAACTGAGTTTTGAACAAATCTAGATGATCTAAACAGAAACGAATTCCCCGCCAGCCCAAAAAAGGATTAGCTTCTGGAAACCCGACTCTGAGATAGGGAAGTGGCTTATCACCACCGACATCGAGGGTACGAATAATTAGCGGACGATTATCTAAAACTTGAGCGATCGCCTGATATACTGCTAATTGTTCTTCTTCAGTCGGAGCGCTTGTCCGGTCTAAATAGAGAAACTCAGTGCGGAGTAGTCCCACACCTTCTGCACCGCTAGCTACAGCAACTTGGACATCATTTATACTACCAATATTGGCGAAGATGCTAATTTGCTTACCATCACGAGTAATTGCTGGTTGATGAGCTGTAGCTTGTGCTTCCTGTTGAGCAGCTTGCCAAGCTGACTGCTTTGCTGCCAGTAAATCTAGGATGTGTGATTCTGGTTCTACCCAAGCTCTGCCACTTTCGCCATCAAGGGCCATAAGTGTACCATCTGCTAAGTGCAACACCTGGGCATCTACTCCCAGAACTGCGGGAATACCCAATGTCCGGGCGATAATTGCACTGTGGGAAGTGGCGCTACCAGAAGTAGTACAAATACCCAATACCTTTGTCGGATCTAATCCAGCGGTATCTGAGGGAGTTAAATCAGTCGCCACTAAAATCGCTGGTTCCTGAAGATTCAGATTAGCGGGGGCATTACCAGATAGTAATCGCAGTACCCTTTGTCCCACATCTACAACATCGTCAACTCGCTCTTGCAGATAAGAATCCTCAAGTATGTGGTAAGAAGCTATTACTTCATCTACTACAGCTTGCCAAACGGCTTCAGCATTTATATGGTGTTCTAAAATGCGTTCTTTAGCCGCTTCCAACAACACTGGATCTTCTAAAAATAATAGTTGGGCGTCAAAAATGGCGGCTTCAGTATCACCAATTTGCAGAGATGCTTGTGAGAAAACTGCTTGAATTTCTTGTTGGGCGGTGTGGATTGCTGTTTGTAATCTTTGCCACTCTGCTTCCACATCTTCAACGTGGTGTTGCATAACAATAATATGAGTGGGTTGATAATGAACAACAGGTGCGATCGCTACTCCTGGAGAAGCTGCAATCCCCGAAAGTTCGCCGTGAGTGGTTGGGGTAACTTCATACTGAAATGCTGGTGGAGAATTCAAAGCAACACGATCTTCTCCAAAATTATTTGCGAATAATGCCTGTAATGCCTCCAGTGCCACATCTGCATCTGAGCCAGTGGCAGTAATCAGCAGTTCGTGTCCTTGACGCACTCCTAAAGTTGTAACTTGGTTGATACTGTCACCCCTAACTAGCTGAGTATTTCTCGTTAAATTTCCTACTAGAATTTGGGATTTAAACCGAGCTGCGGTTGCCACAAACTGCGCTGCGGGACGGGAGTGTAATCCTAAGCGATTGCTTACAATCAGCTGGATTTCTCGCGTTGGTGATTCTATATTGGTTGTTATTGGGGTGATAGCAGACAACGGACTACTAACTAAACCCAACTGAGTTGCTTTTGCTAAGAGTGCGCCGCGTGCTTCCGCCATAACTTGGTGAATATCTCCACCAGCCGCCGCCGCTACCACAGCAGCGATCGCACCTTCTACTAGCGGGGCTTCACACAAATACACTTTTTGCTGTTGTGCTTCTGGTAGAAACTCAATTGCCATTTCTGCACTTAGCAAAGCACTACCCAAATCCATTAATACCAAAACACCATCATCAGAAAATACAGAAGCGATCGCCTCATAAACCTGGATGGGATCTGTACCCAATGGATTTTCAGAATCTTCAATCCCTGCTGCAACAGCAATGGAAACTTGGCCCTGAACCATCTGCGCGGCGAGTTCCCGCACACCCAGAGCCAGTTGTTTACTGTGAGAAACGATAACAATTGTGATCGCGGCCACACCGTCAACCTTGTTGAGAGGTTTGCGTTTAGCTAGTTATCCCTTGCATTTTTCCGTACCGCTAAATTACAATTGCAACTGCCCGAAAATATTCCGGTCTTTCCAGCTAGAAATGCGAACAAAATAGCCTTCTTTTAGATCAATACCTGGTATCCACTCATAAACTCCATCGCTAGCAGTACGGGAAGAAATGTTTTGGATAAGTTTGTTCCCATCGTACAACTTAATCGAGACATCGCCATCAAAATTATCCCGCCACAATATTAAATAAGGCTGATCTTTCTTTGGAAGTACTTTCTTCACTGGCTGAGTAATCAAAATCTTTGGCGCGACCTGATTTTTGCTTTTCTTACGGAATCCCAGATAATGAGGTAGATGCCGGAAAGTAGGATTTTCTTGCAGATTAGACAATTGGGGAACAATAATGTTTCCCTGTTGGGAATTGAATAGATAAGTTGATCTGCCGCCATCAACGGTAATGATATCGCCTTTAACTCCTAATTTACGTAATAAATCAGCTGCTTCGTCCAGAGTTGCCTGGTTCACCGTCATAATCGCCAACAACTCGTCACCCTTAACACCATCTTTGTTGAGAGTACCGATGAGTTGATATTTATTCACTTGGTTTTGGGCTAATACTTTCGCCGGATGATCGCTGTATTGGTAAGTAACAATCGCATTCTTTACTGCTTTTTGGTTCAGAGGCGCACCACTAACCGGATTGTAATCGGTAATGTATGCATGCTGATTATCCCATACTAAGATTTTGAGGCGAATATTACTATAATATTTATCTTTTGGTTCCTTGATTGGGCCATAAGGGCTAGTGCCACCAGTGATGACAACACCATTGAGTTTGATCGGAAAGGATAATTGGGTACTAGATTGGTATTGCTCAAAAAAAGAACAATTAATCATGGAAAAAACGTTGTTTGCGTAAAGTTTCTTATATTCGTCTGTTACTTCAGAAAACAACTTATTTTGGAAAAAAGGGCTGTAATGTCCACCTTCCCCTTTATAATATTTGCCCTCATTTAGACCCATATCATCTACCTCTCCGGTAATTTGGTCTATGTGCATTTTGCGGAGATCGATAACTTGTAAATATGCTTCGTTACCATTGGTTAATTGTTTTTTATATAACGCAGCCCCATCTATAATCTGGAGAGGCTGATAAGAAGATAGAGGGTTGAAAGTTTGAGTAATCCAAAGGCTACTCAGAATCGGCAGCAAAAAAAGTAATAAATTGATTACAGCATTCATCGTCTCTTGACCGCAATTCCACAATAATTTGTCGTTACTACTTTAAGGCTAATGAGTTACGTAGACATAGCCCGTCGTAGACATCGTATCCACAAGACTTTAAGCAAAAAAAATGTAGGTTGGGGAGCCACTGCGTTGCGCGGGTTAAGAGCGTTGTAGCAAGTGGTGTTGGAGGCTTTGCCAAAGCCAACATCCTGATATATGTTGGGTTGCGCTCCGCTCCACCCAACCTACGTCTAGATACTTGCGGCAAGAATTTCCAGAATTAATAGACATCTCCAGAAATTAAATATGCGTCACCCATAACCCTTGTAGAGATGTAGCAGTGCTACGTCAAAACAATTCTTTTTCGGAGATGTCTATTGTTCTTTCGTTTCCATGCAGAGCATGAGAATAGCTAACTAGGGGCTAATGTTTCCAGTCAGACATTGAGTCAGCAGCCTACTAAATAATACTTTTTATGACTAAATCATACAAAGCCCTGAGAATTTTATTTCAAACACCTAACTATTGAAGTCTTTTTCATGCTGTGTTTCTTGAAACAACAGCTTATTTTATATCTATGGTTAAACAACAGGTGATGAACGCGGCAAGTACAAAAGGAAACAGCTAAGGCTTGAATGCAAAGAATAAAATTTTATTCTCTTGTTTGCATAAAACCCTCAGCCACTCCAGTTAAGTAAATGTCAGTTCAAATCTAAAGGTTTACACCTTTAAAGACCCCAAGATACCTGAATTTGACCAAAACACAATCAATATCTTAAGGACAAATAATGAGTACTCAATTTCTTGGTTCATTAGGTAGTTCTGTTCGTTCCTTCAATGGCTTCAATGTCAATGCAGGAGATCCCACAGATGTCTTTAGGTTCTCACTTGGCAGCACCAGAAACATCAACTTGTCTCTCAACAACATTACCGCTGGCGATGATGCTGATTTGACACTTTTTCGCGATGTTAACGGTAACGGTATACTAGATGCTACTGACCGAGCATTTGGATTTGTTGCTAATTCTCGTAAGGGAAGTAACGTTGATGACTCCATTAACCTTAGAGCTAACGCAGGTACTTATTTTGCCGAAGTACAGCGCTATGCTCCAGGTAGTAACGGTGCTGTTTTTTACGATTTAGACTTGTCTGCAACTACACCCACTTCGACATCTGATTACAGCAATCTTCTGCCGAAGGAATTTGTAGTTGGTAATCTGACAAGTGATGTTACCCGTTTTGGTAACATCAATAACAATAACACCGCAGATGTTTACAGCTTCTCTTTAGGACTTTTTAAAGGTGTAAATATTAGCTTGACTGGACTTAGCGCCGATGCTGATATCCGACTGATTCGGGACTCTAACAATAATCAGATTGTCGATCCTGGAGAAGAAGTTGCACGCTCTATTAGGGGTGGTAATACATCAGAATTGATTTCAAACATTACCCTATCTGGTAACTATTACTTGCAGGTCAATCAATACATTGGTAGTACTAACTACGCTGTGACTTTCGATCAGTTCAACACCCCCTTTGCTTAAGTTTAGGTATTGGCAGTGGTGATTAGAACTTGAAAGTATTGTACGGCAATGCTTTCAAGGGTATGCAAATGGTGCAAGCGGCAGAGAATCATACCTGAACTTTGCCGCTTTTATTCCACATTCTAGTTGAAGAAGAATTCAGAAGTCAGAATAAAGACGCGACGCTCGAATGTTTTTACTACTTCACCACCTCTTTTGCTTAAGTTTAAGCATCCGAAGTGGCGAGTAGTACTTGAAAGTATTGTACGGCAATGCTTTCAAGGATATGCAAATGATGCAAACGGTAGATAGTTAAAACTAAACTTACCGCTTCATGGCGAATATTATAGCTGCACTTGTCAAATATTTCAACACAATAGTATTCAATTATGACGACAGCTTTAAAAATAGGCGATGTTTACGAAGGGCAAAGTTGCAGCACCCCTTTGCCTACAGAAATTATTCCCTTTTTGGCTAGTTACAACCTGATTCCGCAATTGTTGTCTCAGAGTATTATCGAATCTGCGATCGCACCCATCATCTGCACAAGGGCAGAAATATCTCATGCACTAGAGCAATTTTATCAGCATTGGGATTTGACAACCCAGCAAAAAATCCAAGATTGGTGCTTACGTTACGGTTTTAATCAAGAACAATTAGAACTTTTTGCAACTCGCAAGCTCAGAGTAGAAAAGTTCAAACAAGCAACTTGGGGACATCAACTAGAATCTTATTTTCTCAAATACAAAAGACATTTTGATAAAGTTATTTATTCTTTGATTCGCACTGAACATCGAGGAACGGCTAACGAATTATTCTTCCGCATTAACGAAGGAGAACAGTCATTTCCTGAACTGGCACGTGAATATTCGCAAGGGCCAGAAGCTAATACAAATGGCATCGTCGGCCCAGTGGAACTTGGGGCTATCAACCCCAATTTCGCTCAGTTACTTTCCACAAGTCAAGAGGGTGTAGTCCAAGCACCTGTAGCTTTTGGTGACTCTTGGATAATTGTACGTGTGGAAAAGTTTATCGCTGCTCAGTTGGACGATTTTATGCGCCAACGATTGCTGCAAGAAAATTTTGAAAAGTGGTTTCAACAGCAACTTAGTCAACTCTCACCAGAAGAAAAAATCTGGATGGGAATCAATAGCAAACCATCACAAGTGGAAGAAGCTGCATAGAGTCAAGAGCGAATAAAACAGAGAAATTAAATGACAAATACAACGGTTGATATTCAAGATTTTCTTGCTGATTTATTTCCTTTTAGTTATCTGCCACCAAATGTTTTAGAAAATTTGCTCAACAATGTGCAATTCTTCCGCTATCGCATCGGTCAGGTAATAGTAGCACGGGAAGCTATGCCTGATAAAATTAGTATTATTTACCAAGGACAAGCACGTTTATTAAGTTATAATTCCCAAACGCCAAATCCGGCGACACTGAAGTTACTCTCATCAGGAGAGGTTTTGGGTTGGGTCAGTCATGTACGGGGTATTGCGTGTGAAACTGCGATCGCTTCTACTGAAGTTATCACCCTCAATCTACCCATTGCTAGTTTTCTGGCGTTACTCAAGCAGGAAGAGAGTTTTGTCCAAGCGTTGCAAAATAAAATTACCCTTTTAGAAGTCTACGAATTACTCACCGAAGAACTCAGCCGTCGCGCGGATGGGAGCAAGAATTTAATTAAGCTTGCCCAGACTGCAACTGAAGCTGCTATCATTCAAACAATCCCTGCACACAAAGCTTTTCAACAGCAGTTAGACTCAGAGTTTTTGTGGTTAGTCAGCAGTAATTTTGATTCTGAGTTCCCGGTAGGGAGTCGCTTAGATTTAGATGATATTAATCCCAAACTGAAATTTAATACAAATATGCGTCTGGTGGGATTACCCAAGTCAATATTTGCAGATAATCTCGCCCCCACACCAAAAACATTTTTACCTGCTGAGATTCCCTACGCCTCAGAAATTATTGTCACAGAAGAACCAGTAACTAAAGGTAAACAAAAGAAGTATCCTTATATCCGGGGTAGAGGGCCGCTAGATGCTTCCCTCGCTTGCTTCCAAATGTTGAGCCAATACTTTAATATTCCCTTGCGCCGAGATACACTGCAACGGGTGTTGACAAAGCAGCAGGAACTTAAGGGCGTTATATCTCTGCAATTTTGCGCCGCCGCTGCCGAGTTGATGGGTTTGACAACACAGCTGGTAAAAGTTCCCGCCACCGCAGTTGGCCACTTGCAACTACCAGTAATGATTGCTTGGCAAGATAGTTTTGCCATCATTTATAAAAATAGCAATCAAGAGTTACTAATTGCTGTTCCAGAGATGGGACTATTGCGCTACAAATTAAGAGACTTTGCAGAAAACTGGGGGGCTGAAGGAGAAGTCCTACTGTTACAAACCACTAAAAACACTCCCCAGGCAAGGTTTAGTTTAAATTGGTTTATACCCTCACTACGACGCTACCGCAAAGTATTAATTGAAGTCCTAATTGCTTCTATTGTTATTCAACTATTTGGGCTGGTAAATCCTCTTGCCACACAGGTAATTATTGACAAAGTATTGGTTGGCAACAGTCCTGATACTTTGGAAGTTTTCGGCATCTTTTTGGTGGTAGTCGCAATCATTGAAGCAGTACTAACCACTGTCCGCACTCATTTGTTTACAGATACTACTAACCGAATTGACCTCGCCCTTGGTTCTGAGGTGATTAATCACCTGTTGCGTCTGCCTTTATCTTATTTTGAACGCCGTCCTGTAGGGGAATTGGCGACACGAATTCACGAATTAGAAAACATCCGTTCTTTCTTGACTGGTACAGCTCTCACTGTGGTGATGGATGCGGTATTTTCTGTAGTCTACATTGTGGTGATGGCGATTTATAGCCCAGTGTTGACATTAGTTGCTTTGGCAACAGTACCACTGTTTGGCTTGCTTAACTTGATGGTATCCCCTTTGATGCGCCGACAATTGCAAGAGAAAGCAGAATGTAATGCCGAGACGCAATCTTATCTCGTGGAAGTGATGGGGGGAATCCAGACAGTCAAGGCGCAAAATTTAGAAATGCGATCGCGCTGGCAATGGCAAGAACGCTATGCTCGTTATATTAGCGCTGGTTTCAAAACAGTCTCTACTCAAACTACCGCTAGTTCTATTAGCAATTTTCTCAACAAATTTTCCAGTATGTTAGTGCTGTGGGTGGGAGCTTTTCTCGTCCTCAATCAGCAACTTACTTTAGGACAACTTATCGCTTTCCGCATCCTTGCTGGTTATGTCACCAGTCCCTTATTGCGCCTGATGCAACTTTGGCAGAACTTCCAAGAAACTGCTCTATCTCTGCAACGCCTGGCTGATATTTTAGACGCTCCCCAAGAAACAGAAATCGGCAACTCTCAAAATATCCTCATGCCCAGTATTCAAGGTCATGTCCGCTTTGAAAATCTCAGTTTCAGTTTCCGCGAAAATGGGCCGATGCAACTATGTAATATTAATTTAGATTTTCCTGCTGGCTGCTTTATCGGAATTGTTGGTCAAAGTGGTTCTGGTAAGAGTACACTACTAAAATTATTACCCCGACTTTACGAACCCAAGTCCGGCAAAATCTTGATTGATAGCTACGACATCAATAAAGTTGAACTCTATTCCTTACGCCGTCAAATTGGTATGGTATTACAAGATACTCTCCTCTTTGATGGAACAGTCCGCGAAAATATTGCCTTAGGGTATCCTGATGCTACCGATGAGGAAATTATTGCAGCTGCCAAAATAGCTTATGCCCACGACTTTATTATGTCTTTACCCAGTGGCTATAACACTCGTGTGGGTGAGCGAGGTTCAGGATTGTCTGGGGGACAACGCCAACGAGTAGCGATCGCTCGTACAGTCCTGCAAAATCCGCAATTACTGATCCTTGATGAAGCTACTAGTGCCCTAGATTACAATGCTGAAGGTCAAGTCTGCCGCAACTTGGCGACAGCTTTTCAAGGTAAAACAGTATTTTTCATTACCCACCGCCTCAGCACAATTCGTCATGCTGATGTCATTTTGATGATGGATCAAGGTGCTGTAGTAGAACAGGGTACTCATGAAGAATTGATGGCGCTCAAAGGTTATTACTACTGTCTATATCAGCAACAAGAAACACAAATTTAATGCTCAGTGCTGAATCAAGAGTGCTGAGTTCCGAGTGCTGAGTAAAACATATCACTTATTTACCCAGAACTGTTTTGCCCAACGCCCTTCAGGAGTGCTGGGTGCTGAGTAAAGAAGTGAGATTCCCCACTCAGCACTCGGAACTCGGAACTCGGAACTGTTTTGCCCAATGCCCAATTCCCCACTTAAATTATGAATATTCAATACAAATTCGATCAACCAGTACTTTTACAACAGACTCCTGGTTGGTCACGAGCGATCGCCTGGACTATTGTTGGAGTTAGCACCTTTACAGTAATTTGGGCCTCTGTGTTCCAAATTGAAGAATCAATTCATGCTACTGGCAAGTTAGAACCGCAGGGTGCGGTGAAAGAAGTTCAGGCTCCGGTTAATGGTGTTGTCAAGGAGCTTCTAATCAAAGATGGCCAGCAAGTCAAAAAAGGTGAAACACTTATTAGTCTCGAAAAAAGTACTTCTGAGGCAGAGGTAATTTCATTAAAGCAAAGTCGGGCTGCTCAGTTGCTTTCCAAAAAGGCGCTAGAACAAGAAAATGACTTCTATCGCCGTCAGCTTCAAGGGCAAATATCATTACAAGAAGTAGCACAGCAAGCGGCTCTGTTGAAAATTAAACCAGAACTAGCCTTGTTGACCAAAAGTCGAGCTGCCATTGTTGCCGAAAACCAATTGTACCGGACACAGTTAAATGGTGCGACTCCTGGAAGTACTCTCACAACAGAGCAACAGTTACGCTTGCAAAATCGCCAAATAGAATTAAAATCGCGTTTAGCCACAGCTAGTTTAGAAACGGGACAGACGCAACAGCAATTTTTTCAGACTCAAGCGCAGTTAGCTAGTGCAAAAGAGTTACTGGAAATTAATCAAAAAATCCTCCACAAGTTTGAACCTCTAGCGCAGCAGGGGGCTATCTCCGAGGTACAATACTTAAAACAACAGCAAGATGTCAGCAGTAAACAAGCTGAAGTGATTCGGTTGAATCGGGAACAGCAGCGATTACAATTAGCGATCGCTCAGTCAAATGAAAAGCTTCGCAATACTGCGGCAGTGTCTCAAGAAGAATTACTAGGCAAAATTACAGATAACGACAAAAACATTGCTGGAATTGACAGCCAATTAACCAAGGTAATTGTAGATAATCAAAAACGCATCTATGAAATTAATAGTCAGATTGGAGAGTTTGATAGTAAGTTGGTTCAAGCACAACAAACCCTGAGATATCAGAAAATTATTGCACCCGTAGATGGAACTGTCTTTGAACTCAAAGCCAAAACAGCAGGATTTGTAGTTAATGCCAGCGAACCGCTCTTAAAACTCGTTCCTAGTGATAACTTAGTTGCAAAAGTATACATCACCAACCGCGACATCGGCTTTGTCAAAGAAGGGCAAAAAGTAGATGTGAGAATTGATTCCTTTCCCTTCCAAGAGTATGGTGATATCAAAGGCGAACTAATTGAGATTGGCTCTGATGCCCTACCTCCAGACCAAGTTTATAATTTCTGGCGTTTTTCAGCAAAAGTCCGCCTAAATGGGCAGAAGTTACTGATTAATCAGCGTCAAATTCCATTACAATCAGGAATGTCTATTAATGCTAATGTGAAATTACGTAAGCGCACCATTATGAGTATCTTCACTGATTTCTTAGTGGAGAAAACTGAAAGCTTAAAGTCCCTCCGCTAAACAAAGGGTGTTAAGGTTGCGACCAGAGAGAGCAGGAGTTTACAGCTATTTTCAGGTAAATAAACCACGCGGTAGGGGCATAGTAATGCTCATTGGTGTCAACTTAAGGCGAAATGGGCGGTTAGAAACCGCGTCTACACAAACAAAAGCTACCGATCCTGGGTTTCAAAACTTTGATTTGACCTTAGTCCGCGGAGGCGGACTTTGCCTGTGTAGCCGCGAATTCCATTCGCTAAGGCTTAAGTTGACTGAGAAATCTCCCCCTATCCCCTACCTCCTTCAATTAAGTTTTTCGTGAGCAGCTAAAATAATTTCTTCGGTTTCTTCCCAGCCAATACATTTGTCAGTTACAGAAACACCATATTTTAATTCTTCTTGTTTACCGGTAATTGGTTGGCCGCCTTCATACAAATGTGATTCCAACATCATGCCAACAATTGATGTATTCCCATCCACTATTTGCTGAATAATATTTTCTAACACAGCACCTTGTAATTTATAGTCTTTATTGCTATTGCCGTGGCTACAGTCGATCACAATTCTTGGTGGTAAATTCGCCTGTTTTAATTTCTCTTCTACTAGTTTGACATTTGCTGGATCAAAATTGGGTTGACTACCACCCCTTAAAATTACATGGCCGTAGCTATTACCTTTAGTTTGAAAGACACTAACCTGTCCGTTTTGATTAATTCCCAGAAAATTATGCGGATTTCCAGCTGATTGTAGGGCATTCAAAGCTACTTGAATATTACCGTCAGTACCGTTTTTAAACCCTACAGGCATCGAAAGCCCACTTGCCATTTCGCGGTGGGTTTGTGATTCGGTCGTCCGCGCTCCAATGGCAGACCATGTAATCAGTTCACTAATATATTGAGGTATAATTGGATCTAGTGCTTCTGTGCCAGTAGGTAATCCCAACTCTGTAATTTTTAATAATAGATCCCGTGCAATTAATAAACCATTCTCTACATGAAAAGAATCATCCATATCTGGATCGTTAATTAATCCTTTCCAGCCTACGGTTGTTCTTGGTTTCTCAAAGTAAACTCGCATAATTAATAGCAGTTTATCTTGAACCCGCTCGGATAATATTTTCAACCTCTCGGAATATTCAAGCGCTGCTTTCGGGTCGTGGATAGAGCATGGGCCAACTACTATAAATTTTCGGCGATCTTGAAAATCCAGAATATCTTTTATTTCCTGCCTATATCCTAAAACTCTTTGTTCGGCTAATTGTGTTAAAGGTAATTTTGATTTAATTTCATTGGGAGTTAATAAAATGCGATCGTTCTCAATGTTAGCGTTATCGATATTGCTATTAAATAACTTGTTGTGCATGGGTATGCTCTGGCCATTCTATATACGCACTTCAACTCAAAAGTGTAACACAAACCTCTGAAATTTTAAAACAGCTTATTTTTAACTTGACAAATTTGTAATTAGACTGTAGGCAAATTAAAATAATAACTAAAAAAGGGGAAATATCTTTCCCCCTTTTATTTTGCTATTAGACTACTGACCCAGTGGTAGTGTATATCATTACTGCCATACAAACACTTTAGCTTCGTATGGGCCTAAGTCTATGATGATACCATCATCACCAGCTTCGACATCATAATTACCTGTCCACTCGTGCCATGTACCAGCACTTGGAAAGTTAGGAACATGATAGCCAGCTAGGAAGTTTTCTGAGAAATTTGCTATGACGACTACACGAGAACCTTCATCATTCCAACGAGTATAAGCTAATACTTTTGCCTCGGCATTTTCGTGGATAAAATCAATATTTTCTGTGTAAAGAGCGTGATTACTTTTACGCAGGTTGGTTAGACCTTTGTATGATTCAAATAAACTCCGATTTAAATCATTCCCTAACAGTGTCCAATCGATTTTCGATGATTCGGGTTGTTTAGGTTTATACTCACCAAATTCCTCTCCCATCCAAATCAGAGGTACGCCCACAGCAGTCATTAGGATGGCTACTCCTAATTTAGCCCGTCTAAAGGCTTCTTCGTCAAAAATCTCACGGTTCCCTAATTCAACCATGATATGGTTATGGTCGTGGTTGGTGAGGTAATTTACTACATTAGTAGCACCCAAGAAGCCTTGGCGCTTGCAGTCAATGACATCTTTTAGACGCTCTAAATCAAATGTATCACCGCAGATATGTTCTAGAATGCAATGATAAAAACTATCATGCCAGCAACCATCCATTGGCCCATCGACATTGGTAATGCTGGTAGTTTCAGGAATGTATTCAGCAACATTATAAAAAGGCTTCGCGCCAGCAGTTTTTTTGGCCTCCTGAACAATCCAGTGCATGAAATCGTAGTTAGCAATTTGCCGCGCCGCATCATAGCGAATACCATCCAGGTGATACTCTTTAATCCAAAAACGGATTGTCTCACCAATAAATTTCCAGGCTGGCTTAATATCTAATTTTTCATCATAATGTTCGTAATTAAACTCAGGCCCCCAATTATTATCAGGGTCACGAGGTTCGTGATGATACCAATAATCGTGGTCAATTTGTGTTAATGGTGCAGATGCTTCTGAGTGGTTATAAATTCCGTCAAGAATTACACGAATACCTTTAGCATGACACTCATCAATCAAATTTTTCAACTCAGCAGTCGAACCATAACTTGATTCTGTTGCGAAAAAGTGACGTGGGTTATAACCCCAACTATAATCACCAGGATATTCTTTAAGTGGCATCAACTCAAGAGCGTTGATTCCTAGTTCACACAAATAATCTAACTTTTCAACGACATGTTTATACTTACCTCGTGCATAAGGATCATCCTCACCACCAGAAAAATCACCAACGTGTAATTCATAAATTACTAATTCGTGGTCAGCAGGTAAAGGCTTATCATCATGTTGCCAAATGTATGTATCGGTAATCCTTTCGCCATCTTTGATGTGGATAACACCATCATCTTTTCCACTTAGTTCATCTATATCAGTTGCACAGGGATCAGTGACATCAACCCATTGTTCTGGTTCAAAAAACCATGAATTTGACTGAACACGGAATTTATATTTATAAACGCCATCTTCTAGTTCAACACTTGTGCGGAAATAGCCATCATCACCTCTTTCCATTGGAATTTCTTGCCAATCAGAAAAAGAACCAATTAATGCGGCTCCTTTGTTATAAGGTGCAAATAAATTAAATTCAATTGGCTTTGCCATAGAAGTATTTGTAATATCAAGAGTTGATATAAATATTCTCTGACGATCAATTGACTTTGCAAATCGCTCTAGAGAAATAATTAGATCGCGAGCGCTTCTATCTTCAGGAAGAATTACCAAATGCTTTATAAAAGTTAATTATATTTCTTTTGTTTTTGGCTTTTTTAGCATTTATTAATTGACTAATAGACAGATTTACTATATTGTAAATTTTGCCTATACAACTAATATTTTCAAATACTATTAAATACAACCGCAATAAAGCAATAGCTTTTTATTAAATTCTAATTCAGCAAATATTCAGTAAAATTAGAATATTTTTTGCCAAATATCTCCCGGTCCAATTACTCTATTTTGCCGTGAGTTTTTTGCAGATAACTTAATAACCAATTCGCTGCTGTTGCTCTGCGAGTTTGCCGAGGCCCAAATTCACCAATTTTGTAACCTTTGAAACCCAATTTTTGTTTGAGTATTTGTTTGTTTTCAGTAGGAATGGAACGAGTCAATTTAACTGTTGCAGGGCGAGATTCAATGAAATCTGGTGGTTGTGGATACTCATTCTGCCATTCTGGTGCAACTTGGCTAGTGTCCCATTGTGCAATTGAAGAATCAAAGCGATAGCCTAAATAATGCCATAGCAATTCGTTAACTGTTGCATCATCAAGTTTCTCGTCAAGAATTGCCCAAATTGTTTCTGTATTGAGTGGTGGCAGGTTAGACATAAGCAACTAAAAATTCTAAATTGAAAAACAAACTACTGATTAAATTACAGCAATTTTATGGACAACTGTTAGTAATCTTGTCGTAATCACCTGACAGATTTTCTACAGTTTAGCGATCGCACACGTAACAGGGACATTTATATATTGTGTATACACAAACTAAGTAGACTGGAAATGTAAAGATTAGACCAGTCTATGCAGAATTCCACAGCACTGCCAAAGATCATCCGCGCTCATGTATTCATTACTGGACGAGTCCAAGGTGTGGGCTATCGCTACGCCACTGTGGATACAGCTAGCCAGTTGGGATTAACTGGTTGGGTGCGAAATCTCACTGATAATCGAGTAGAGGCCGTTTTTGAAGGGGCGCGAGAGGTTGTAGATGATATGATTCGCTGGTGTCACTCTGGCCCACCTGCTGCTGTAGTCAAAGATGTTGTGGTTGAGTATGAAGTACCGGAAGGGTTGCGGGGATTTGAAGTTAAGCGAGTTAGGTGAACTGAGTTAACAGCTAACCATAGTTTACCGCCTGTGGAAAATTTTGATTAAAATGCAGATGTCCACTTGGCGGCGTGCTGTCTATCTACATAAATCCAGAAGATATCCAATGAGTAATCAATTAAAAGACTACAATCCCAGCGGCGTAGGTGAAATAAATGGCAACCTCTTAGGTTTACCCTGCGATTATGAGTCTGCAAACTTGATTGTCTTTGGTGTGCCTTGGGAAGTCACTGTTTCATACGGTGCTGGTACTGCTAATGGCCCACAGCGAATTCTAGATGCTTCGACTCAACTGGATTTGTTCGATTTTGATAACCCTGATGGTTGGAAGCAAGGAATTTTCATGGTGGAAATTCCCCAGGATATTTTAGAGAAGAATACATACTACCGCACCTTGGCAGCAAAAATTATTGAGCGATTAGCCCAAGGGAAGTCACTCTCTGATACGCCAGATTTAATACCTGTCTTGACAGAAATTAATCAGGCTGGCCAACAGGTTAATCAATGGCTGTTTGAAAATTGTCAAGAAGCAATTAGTAATGGTAAGCAAGTTGCAGTCATTGGTGGAGATCATAGTTCGCCTTTAGGTTATTTCCAAGCATTAGCCGCTAACTACGCCAACTATGGCATTTTACATATTGATGCCCACGCAGATTTACGCGATGCTTATGAGGGATTTGAGTTTTCTCATGCATCTATTATGTTTAATGCGATGAAAATACCGCAAATTTCCAAGCTGGTGCAGGTGGGTTTGCGTGATATTAGTCATGATGAAGTGCAAATGATTGACCAATCTAGCGATCGCATTATCGCTTATTACGACCCAGCTATCAAGCAAAAGCTTTACTCTGGAAAAACTTGGATTGATTTATGCCGAGAAATTATCAGTCATTTACCTGAGTATGTTTACATTAGCTTTGATGTCGATGGTTTAGATCCAAAACTCTGCCCAAGTACAGGTACTCCGGTTCCAGGTGGATTAGAATTAGAGCAAACTTTTTGTCTGTTCCGGGAATTGGTCAATAGTGGGAGAAAAATTATTGGCTTTGATATCTGCGAAGTCGGTGATGCGGAGTGGGATGGTAATGTTGGAGCGCGGATAGTTTACAAGCTGGCAAATTTGATGGATTTATCTCAGCGGAAGATTTGAAGAAGAATTCTGTTCGATCATCAAATTAAACCTAACTCTTGTAGGGTGGGCATCTTGCCCGCCCAATTGATGCAATTTCAATATGGAATAGCTTAGAGTTTTAAGGTAATAATGTTTGAATTTGTTTTCGCCCACAATTGGGTTTGGTTTTAAACCAATATTCATGATCAAATTTATTTTACAGCTATTTTCAGGTAAATAGACCACACGGTAGGGGCACAGCATTGCTCATTGGTGTCAACTTAAACCTGGCGAATAGAATTTGCGACACACTGCGTATAGCTTGCTTCTCCGCAGGAGTACGCGGCTACACTGGCATTGTCCGCCTCCGCGGACTAATGTTAAATCATAAAGTAATATAAAAATTTTAGCAGAGAATTTTGGTCAAGAGTATAATTTCAGACATCATTAATGATTGTCGTGATGTTTATACTTACCCATAAGTAGATCAAACAGGTGCAATATGAAACTACAAGATTTTTTGGGAAAAGATGATAAATGGGGATTCGAGGCGATCGCTGAAGATGCAGACTTATCTCGTCAGATTCAGCTATTGTTAATCGGTTTAGGTTTGCTAGAACCTCCAGCCGATGGGAAGTTTGGCCCTGTTTCTGTGATAGCTATCAAAAAGTTTCAAGAATTAACAAAGACTGGAGAGAGTGGCTTTTTAGGAGCAGTCACAGCCAAAGAACTGATTGAAACTAAACTAGACGATCTTCCTAAACCCCCCTTAAAACTTGGTAATGACATTGCCAGCAGGATTGTAAAATACTTGCAATCTAAAGGTTATCAGGTATTCACCAATCCCAAAGAATACAACATTGTTTATGTAGAGGGTATAAATGGAGACTGGACTCTCAACAATGATGCACCCAATGAATTTAACGACCGGCGGATTGTCATTGAAGTCGTAAATGGTGTTCCCAAAATCGTAGATCACTGGGAAGCCACTACAGAACCAGGTAAGTACTACACTGATAATCCGATGAATCCTAAAGGAGCAGCTAGGATTCAGTTTGGGCAATACAAAGCTTGGGCTGTTGGTACTCACGGCACAGCAGAGCCTCACGAAGCATTAGTGCAAGTTGGAGATATCACTGTCTGTAGAGATTTGAACAAGGATTTTAAACGGACTGGCGACAAGCTTGATATAGGTGATAATTTTTACGTAAATCAACACTACGGCTTTGATTTTCCCCGGAGTGATATTCGTCGTGCGAGTGCGGGTTGTTTAGTCGGACGTACTCGTGAGGGACATAGAGAGTTTATGGCGATTATTAAACAAGACCGTCGTTATGTCGCTAATGGCAAATATACTTTCTACACTAGCGTGATTCCTGGGGATGATTTACTGAAAACGTTTCCAGGATAGAAATAATGGGTAATTGGTAGCGGTTTTTGTTGTGATGCAATTTGTGTTCTGGGTACACAACTGTCATAGGTGTCAACTTAAGCTAAAACCCTTTTCAAATCTCGTTTCTAGCCTCTGGCTGGAAATGCAACTCAAAAGCGGCTCTGCCGCCAGTAAGAGAGGCGGAGCCTCAACGACGAGCATTCCCAGTCGGAGACTGGGAACGAGGCAAAATCAAATTAAGGATTTGAAACCCAGAATCGGTAGCTTTTGTTTGTATAGACGCGGTTTATAACCGCCCGTTTCCCGTTAAGTTGACACGTATGCACAACTGTGCACCTCTACTGTGAGAAGTAATTTTGTCTAACCTTGTTCTTGTGGTTGCCCTATTTGTGCCGTCAGTTTCTCTTTATCTTGCCTGCGTTTTTTGGCGTAAAGTTGAATAGTGACTGCCATCAAAATAATCATGGCGAAAATAGCCCAGGCAGCGATATCTGTAGGGAGATTATTTTTAAACACTGCCAGCAGGACGATCGCTACTAACATAACTGTAGGTGCTTCATTTAAAGCACGTAATTGCTGACCACTCCAACGACATTCATTTACTGCCAATTTCCTCATCAGCCGAGCGCAGTAATGATGATAGCCAATTAAAATAGCCACAAACAGCAGTTTGATGTGCAACCAACCCTCTTTTAAAACATCTGGTTCAGTGCTTACTAAACCGATAGCCATTGCGATCGTCACATACATTCCTGGGTTAGTGATGATATAGTAAAGGCGCTTTTCCATAATTTGATACTGATTTTTCAGTATCGTTTGTGCTGGTTCTGGTTCAAGGTTCGCTTCAACGTGATATATAAAAAGACGTACTAAGTAAAACAAACCAGCAAACCAAACTACAAATCCGACAATATGAAATGCTTTAAACCAGGAATAAGCCATGAATCATAATCTCCTTTACTTGCGGTTGCAATCCATTTTTAATGGTAATAAAAAGTAGTCAGGAGCCAAAATTCAGAATATTCCACGCGTTAAAGGATGGAATTTTAACAAGAAATAACATTTTAATTCTGCTATTTAACCTTTTATTTAGTGGACTAAAGTGATAATTTTGCATCCTCCACTAATTGATTCTGAATTCTGACTCCTGAATTCTGACATTCATTTTTATAATATCGATTTTTGCCAAAGCTATATTCTCAATGAGCATCTTTACGACGCACAAAGGGTAAAAGGTCTTCCAAAATCGCCTCGTGGTAGTGTTCTTGAGGATAATGTCCGACGTTATTAAGTTTTATTAATTCGGTATTTGGTACGGAATTGGCAAAGTTTTCGGCAATATCTACAGGTAGCCAAGGGTCAATCATACCCCATTGAATCAGAATTGGCTGTTGCCATTCTTTAAAGCCAGATTGTATTTCTGTCATGGCGGAATCAAGCTGTAAGTTGCGAATACTTGACAAGAGACTTCGACCAGATGAAGAACTTTTTAAAAATGGTTTTCGATAAACATCTAAATCTTTATCTCCTATGCGATAACGGCTTCCACCTTCTAGGGTTCGGTCAACTAATAGAGGGTCTTGGGTCATGACCTCACCAGCCAAAGGTAAACCCATTTGTTTAATTTTCCAGGGTAATTTAGCAGCAGTTGAAATTGGTGTATTTAAAATAGCTAAATTAGCAATTTGTTCTGGATGACGCAAGGCATATTGTAGCCCTACAGAACCTAAAAAACCTTGGACAACTAAAGAAAAATGTTCAAGTTCTAAAGCTTTAATAAATCCTTCTAAAGCTGTGATAAAAGCATCGGGAGTGTAAGCAAAATCTCGTTTTTCTGGTTTGGCAGAAAAGCCGTAACCAATCCAATCTGGGGCGATCGCTCTTGTCCCCTGATTCGCCAAAGCAGGTATAATATGACGCCAACTGTAACTTTGTGAAACTAGGCCATGTAACAGCAACACAGGCGCTAAGTCACTTCTGCCGATTGGTAAAGATTCCCGATAAAACCATTCCAGTGAATCTACATTGATTTTATGTTCTTTTATTGACACGTTATTTTCCTATATTAGGGATTGGGTACTGGGGACTGGGGATTGGGTACTGGGTATTGATAAGAAGAATTCAGTCCCTAGTCCTTAGTCCCAGTCCCTAGTCCCCAGTCTCTAGTCCCCAGTCCCTAGTCCCCAGTCCCTAGTCCCTAGTCCCTAGTCCCCAGTCCCCAGTCCCCAGTCCCTAGTCCCTAGTCCCCAATCCCCAACCCCTGAGAAATAATCATCTCACGAATCGCATAAGCTGTAGCGGGTGCTAGTAAAACGCCGTTGCGATAGTGTCCAGTAGCTAGGAGGACGTTACTAAACCCTGGCAACTTACCAATAACTGGGGCTGGTCTTCCTTCAGGACGAGGACGTAAGCCTGACCAGGTGCGGAGAATAGTTGCTGTGGCTAATTCTGGACAAAATGCGATCGCTTGTTCTCTAACAGATTCCAGCAGTTCTTGATTTGGCGGTATATCATCGCCATTGCTGGGAAATTCCACTGTTGCGCCTATCCAATAATCTCCACCGCCCACAGGAACAATATGGACATCGTTACCCGTTATCGCTGGCTGGAAGTCGGGATTACCTAATGGATGACCTACACGTACTTGCAACGCTTGTCCAAGTACGGGGCGGATATCAATTATCTGATTTAATTTTGCTGTCAGTGGTGTTGAACCTAACCCTGCTGCAATTACAAACCAATCAGCAACTATTTTTCCTTCTGTAGTTTCAAAGCAATCGCAAAGTTCAGGTATTGAGATTGGGGCATCCAAAACAGTTACGCCAAATTTGAAAGTTACACCATTTTGCTGGGCAGCCTCAACTAAAGCTAATGTCAGGGCAGTTGGATCGATCTGACGATCTTGAGGAGAATAGACAGCACCAGTAATTTTTGCGTTATTAATTTGAGGACAGATATTCTGGAGTTTAGCCGTGTCCCAAATTTCTAAATTCCAGCCTTGAGAATGGCGAATTTCTACTAGTTTTTCCCATACTGACATCTCCTCTAGGGAGGAATCAGACAAAAGCATGAGAATTCCCTGACGATTAAAAGGAATTTTGCGACCTATTAAAGCTTCTAGTTCAGGAATCAAGGTTTCATAGCGTTGGATGCTAGTTTGGCGCATCTGCCAAGCCTTACCCTTGATTTTTTGGCTGATTGCGCCCATTAAAACGCCAAGTGCAGCGCCCGTGGAAGCTTGTGCTGGTGGTTGGCGATCGCAAACTGTGATTTTCAGTCCTTTTACTAGACTCAATTCGTAAGCGATCGCAGCCCCGACTACACCACAACCGATAATAACTATATGACTCATTACTGTTTGGAAGCGGAGATGGGAGAGATGCGGGATATGAGGGAACAGGGGAGCAATTTTACTCGCACTCCCTCATCCCCTTAGATCATCTTACATTGCGCTTAACTTGCCTCTGTGCTGGTCTTAGGAAGCAGGTCGAGGAATTTGTCAATGTCTGTGAAAGCAGCCTGGGATTGGTTCAAGGCAACTAGAGGATTGCCAGCACTAGTAGCTTTATCGAGTTTAACCAGGTCTTTAAAAAAATCTCGCGTTATTTGACGTGCTGTGGGTTGGTCTTTGGGTAGAAGGTTGGGAGTGACATAAGTCAGATTCAGCTTTGCTTCTGTTATGGGCCCATGTATAAAGTTACGCACATTGATCCAATCACCTTGTTTTATTAGAGTTTTCAACTCTTCTGAGCGATCGCGCACAGCCTTAATTTCAGGAACATAGGCCTGAATTTTTTCCAGTTGTACTGCTGTGTAAGTCGGAGGTGCGATCGCAACACCAGGACTACCACAACTAATCAGAAATGTGGCTAATAATACTAGAAAAAACGAAAAAATCGAGCGTTGACGCACCATATATTCAACTTAATTGCTTTTGGTTTACCGATTCACAGTGTCATTTTAGATCGCTAGCGCAATAATTTATCGTTCTCGTCAGCCAAGGATTTTGCACAAAATCTTGATATTTTCTCTAAAGGGCAGAGTTCCAATACTGCTTGCTTCGTGGATTTTTAACTCGGAATTGGGTTTAGGGTAAAGGTTAAAGGTTTTTTCTTTCCCTTTTCCCCTTCCCCGACAAGTATTGGGCAAAGTTCCATCTGCTTTTGAAGAATTTTTAAGTACAATTACTTAATAGGTGTTAGCCAGCCCCAACCAGAAGCAATTTTTGGCTTCTGTTAGTAACGAAAATTGTTAGGAAAATATGATTTAGAGTTGCTAAATCTCAAAGCTATTGATAAGCTGAAACACCAATCATATAAGCCTTCTGGCGGTTTTTCTGTCTTCACATCCTTGAAGATGCCGACGCAATATAGGAGTGTTTTTTAGTGAACGCAGCTGAACAGGCAACGAACCTTGAACTCGCCAGCAACATAGCTACGGTAGTTAATTTGTTCAAATTCGAGTTTCCTGATGCCAAATCCGATCTCAAACCCTGGAAAAATGACCCAGAAACTAGGGAGTTAGTCGATCCAGATTCTATAGATATTGGCTTTCACTTTCCTGGTATTAGCAAATCTTGGCGAAGTCGTAGTATTTTAATTCAAATCCGATTTTATCAAGATCCGATCAACAATTCCCGCCGTGCGATCGGCGTAGAGGTAGCTGGATTTGATCATCGCGGTGAAGCGTGGCGACTTTCTACGGTAGAAAACTGGAATGTTGTTGGCGTATCTTCGCCTTCTGGTGAAATTGCGGATAAGCTCAAACAAATTTGCCGACAGATTTTAGAAGTTTTTAATAAACCAAGTGAATGAATTGGGCAATGTTGCATCTGGGTATAAAATTGCTCAGAAAGCTCTCAATCACTTCACCCGGATTTCTCACCACATCTCAATAATTAAATAAGTAATGAGTAATGAATCTTACTTTTTACTTCTTACTTCGCCTGTGAGGGGAGCAGGAGAGAGTTCAATCTGCCAAGTTCAATCCCTTCTCTCATGCGTGAGAAATGCGGGTTCAGTTTAGTTGTTTGGGGGGATTGCCAACGGTATCCGTATCCCGGCTCAATATCTAGTACTAGCTGAAACCGCTACTTTTGAAATCGAAGACAAAAGTTTGTGCGTCAGAATAAAACTATGTACATCCATAATGTATCTAGCAATATTTTAAGATGCAGACTATTACCAAAAAGTCAACAAATAAATCTTGGGCTGGTGCGATCGCAGAACCAGCAAAAGAATTTCCCCTTACCCAACTATCAATTATTTCTGGCAAAATCCCAGATGGCTTACGTGGGACACTTTACCGCAATGGCCCCGGACGGCTAGAACGTGGTGGCGATCGCGTGGGACACTGGTTTGATGGAGATGGAGCAATTCTTGGCGTTCATTTCACAGATGCAGGAGTCACTGGAGTCTATCGCTATGTGCAAACAGCAGAATATCAGGCTGAAACTCAAGCGCATAGGTTTCTTTATGGTGTCTATGGGATGCATCCGCCAGGACCCATCTGGAAGCGCTGGGGTCAACATATCAAGAATGCAGCAAATACCTCAGTGTTGGCTTTACCTGATAAATTGTTAGCTTTATGGGAAGAAACCAATCCATACAGCCTTGATTTGCAAACTTTAGAAACCAAAGGATTGGATGATTTAGGTGCTTTGGACAACGGATTACCTTATTCGGCTCATTACAAGCGTGATTCCCAAACAGGTGAAATTTTTAATTTTGGAATCAGTATCGGCAGTTCTGTACAACTGAACCTCTACAAAAGTGATGCCACAGGCAAAATTATCCAAAAAACTGCTTTTAAGCTAGATCGCTACTCGATAATACATGATTTTGTTTTGACTCAAAGGTATCTGGTGTTTTTCATGCCACCGATGCGGATGAAAACACTGTCAGTTCTCCTTGGTTTGACTACCTTCAGTGAATCTCTGTTGTGGGAACCTCAGTTAGGAACCCAGGTGTTAATCTTCGACCGAGAAAACTTATCCTTAGTGAGTCGTAGTGAAACTGATCCTTGGTTTAATTGGCATTTTGGCAATGGCTATGAAGATGAAGACGGTTCTATAATTCTGGATCTGGTGAGATATGCAGATTTTCACCAAACTAATGAATATCTCAGAGAATTTGCCAGTGGTGAGACGCACACAGTAACTAAAGGAACATTATGGCAAGTGCGCCTCAATCCTCAAACAGGTAAAGTTACAGCAATGCAGGAAGTTGTCAACCGCAAGTGTGAATTTCCCGCAGTGCAGCGATCGCAAGTTGGACAACCTTGGCGCTATACTTATGTATCATTAATGCCCCAAAGAGGGGATACAGACAAAGAATCCTTTGGTGCGATCGCTCGCTTCGACTACAAAACCGAAACCCTCACCGAAGCAGACTTAGGAGAAAACCGCTATCCTTCAGAACCCATCCACGCCCAAGATGCCCACAACCCTGAGCAAGGCTGGGTACTAACAGTTGTATACGATGGTAATACTCATAGTAGTGAAGTTTGGGTATTTGATAGCGATCGCCTGAATGCAGAACCCGTTTGCAAACTAGGATTACCTAGCGTTATTCCCCACAGTTTCCACGGCACTTGGAACCCAGCTTGACAATTCAAAATTCACAAAAAGCCAAAAAGCCCACGAAAAACCTAACCCCCTTCCTGACGCTTTAAGCTACGGTTATGGGATACTCATCTATAGCTAGCGATCAACACTAGCTATAGCAGAAATGGGGGACGGAGGGTAAGAGCAATCGCAACGATAATTTTATAAAAATCTCTTCAATTCTTCTATTAGTATCTGGTCATTTTTCCACATAGAAACCTTTCTATCTCGATAGATTTTGGCGATGAAGGGAGCAGGATGCTTGCGAATAAATCTTTGCATCGATCCGATCGCTTTTAAAAAAATCTCTGCCATCTCTTCCCCTGTAAGGTTTTGAGAGGCAAACGTAAATAACTTGATTTGAGCGCTTGCAACAGCAATTCTTTCTAAACAGTTATTAATGATTGCGCTATCTTTGGTCAGAACAACCCAGTCTCTTTTGCCAACTTCTGGCAACCAAGCTACATCTTGAGCATTATCGTCAAAGTGGTCATGATGAACTTCAATAGTAAGTCCTGCACCCTTAAGTGTTGAAATAATGACTCTACAACATAGGCATCGATCTATAAAAAAAGTGATGGACTGGGGTTGTCTCATGCAGCAACGAACTTCTCGCAACGAATAGCTTCTTCAACTGCGAGGCGATCGCAGTTGTAATCATGGGCAAGATAATCAATTGAGTCACCTGCTTGATAACGTTCTGCTAACACGCGGGTAGCAATTCCTGTCCCAGCAATAACAAGGCGACCAAAAGCGATTCGGGAGTCCATGACGACGAATCGAGGGTTATCTTCTTCTGATGAGCGAGTAAAGGGATAAAGTTTAATTGCAAGCCCAGTATCATCAGGTTCAATTCTCTGAAGATGGGCATTCAAAGCGTCTTTCATTTCTGTTTGCCCACGTTTAGAGGCATTAACGAGAGAACCATATCGCTCGATGAATAGGTCAACACCATCAGTACGAAAGCGTTCACCTGCTAAGGGGTGAGATACTTGAAACTGCTCCTCGATAAAATCAAGAGCATCTCGCACCTTGCCCAGGTCAATTTCGTGATGTTTGCGAATCGCTCTTAATACGTGAACTTCAATTAGGTTGGTAAATGAGAGAAGTCGCGGTTTGAGGTTACGAATTGGGATAAGGGGTTTGAAGAAGTTGGAACCTTTTGTGATCGGATAGTGCCGCCCAGCTGTCCAAGAGCGAATTGTGCCTGCTGGAATGTGTAAGTAACGAGCGGCATCACTAATGGAGTAGGTCGGAATACCTCTAGGGTCAATTCCTCCGTAAAGCTCGGTCATAAGCGTGCCTGCCAGAGATGTCTATTTTTATTATCGCAAATACCAATATATATCGATATTAGCAAGGCTTAACTTATTGAGAAATTCTTTTTCTTAGTGAAGCGATAGCTCTTGACTCTCCCTAATCTATTGGATAACTAGATGGGGTAAATTGATCTTTAGATTTTTACTCTCACGTCAAAACAAGCTGAGGTTTTTCATATTCCGTGAAAAGTTAGGATAATTGCTAAGTGTAAAAACGTAGTATCCTACATATTGCTATCTAAAAATAAGTCCAAAATCATGAGGAGAAACCCCATAGCATTACTACTTAGCGGAGTGATTGTCAGTTTTGGACTGTCATCATTGTTAGCTCAAGCACAACAACAGGTTTCTGATGCCCAAGTTGCGGCGATGGTAGAGGCGTTGCGACTAGCTGCACCAAAGACCGGCACTTCAAATGATGGACTTTATAGTGAATGGCAAGTTAAACCAGAAACTCTTAAAGGCTGGTCGAAATCTTGTCTCAAAAAAGAACTAACACCAACGCAGTTTGAAAACAGCCCTGTGACGGCACGCCAAGTTGTATCTTGCATCACGCGCCGGGAGTTAAACAAGCAATTTATCGCTACCAATAATAATGAAACTGCTGCTGTGCGCGGCGTTGGCTGTTGGTGGATGACTGGCAACTACACAGGTTGCAATAGCGGATTTACTGCTACATATCTTCAAAAAGTTGTGGGTTTTTACCAGCAGCAGCGCTCAAAACCAGCAACTACTCCATAGACATCACTAAATTAATTGCCCCGCGTAATTAAGGAAAACCAACTTCTACGCATCTACGTTGACTTTAATAACAGAGTTTTAGCCTTAACCCAAGGGGATTGAGTTATATCTCACAAAGGATTGTTTGAACTTTGCCAATGCTGTTAGAATGCATCGATGTCAAAAAAGCAACATTTCTTAAACAAAAAGCCCGGCTGGTCTTTGGATGAGCGAGATCCAAAGTTCATAGAATCTCTGATGCCCGTGTTTGGCTTTTTCTATCACCACTATTTTCGAGTTCAAACTAGTGGCTGGGATAATATTCCCCCCCAAGAAAAAGTTCTATTTGTCGGTTCGCACAATGGGGGACTTGCAGCACCCGACATGGCAATGGTGATGTATGACTGGTTCCGACGATTTGGTGTAGAGCAACCTGTTTATGGTTTGATGCATCCCAAGGCTTGGCAGGTTAGCACACCACTAGCGCAACTGGCCGCCAAGGCTGGAGCAATCATCGCCCATCCGAAAATGGCTTATACTGCCTTACACTCTGGAGCTAGTGTACTAGTTTATCCCGGTGGAGCCGAAGATGTCTTCCGACCGTATTATTTACGTAACAAAATCTATTTTGCAGGACGGCAAGGATTTATCAAGTTAGCATTACGGGAAAATGTGCCGATTGTGCCTGTGATTTCCTGGGGCGCTCACGATACACTGATTGTAATCGCTGACTGCTACAAAGTTATGCGGCAACTCCACGAGTGGGGGATGCCTTGGCTGTTGGGGATTGACCCAGAAGTTTTTCCGATCTATCTTGGACTACCTTGGGGATTAGCAATTGGCCCGCTGCCCAATATTCCCTTACCAGTGCCCATGTACACACAGGTTTGTCCGCCAATTGTATTTAAACGTTACGGTCGAGAGGCAGCTAGCGATCGCTATTATGTCAATGAATGTTATGAATTAGTTGTTAGTCAGATGCAGCAAGAGTTAGACCGCCTAGTGGAGCTAACTGCTAATGCCAATTCTCTTTGAGTAGTTATCAGTTAGAGAACTCATAACTCATAACTGTTTTCCTAACCACCGCTAACTGGTGGAATCAGCACAACTTCATCCCCATCTTGTAGTAGTGTATCTGGTTCGACAAATATCAGATTAATCCCAAACCGAGTTATATCGCGCCATTGGGAGAGTTCAGGGTGTTCAGCTATGAGGCGATCGCATACTGCTTTAACTGGCATACTATTAGGAAATTCCAGCACTAACTCTGAAACCCTAAAGGCTTCTTGATAAGCAGCAAACAACTTGACGGTAACGGTGATTGCAGATTTAGACATAGAACATACTTTGGCAGTACGAGCAAGTTTTTCAATACTCGACAAGCACCCTGAACTCTTGAGGTTAATTATACATTACTAACTGCATGATTTTATTTTTGAATTGTTAAATCATGTCCAGTTCAGTCCTGCTTGAGCCAAAATTAACCCACGCATAACGGCGTGGGATTGAAGCAAGACCGATAATTAATTGTTCCCCTTTTCCTCTTCCATGACTATTCAGCATTGAGGATTTTTGGTACTTTGAAAAATTCGCCTTCCTGTTCAGGCGCACCATTGAGAATACTTTGTCTGTCAGGATAAGGTTGCAATTCATCCTCTCGTGTGATGTTACTGACATCAATTGCCCTTGTTGTTGGGGCCACATCAGTGACATCAAGTTCATTCAGTTGTTCAATATAGTCCAGAATACTTCCCAACTGAGTAGTGAATTGTTCTTCTTCTTGTGGAGTCAATTCTAAACGAGCAAGATTAGCTACCTTGTGAACTTGTTCTTGGTCAATCATATTTTTTAGTGGGGAGTAGGGAGTGGAGAGTTAGGAGTGGATGATTTATAATTCCTAACTCATCACTTTTAGAAGAATACGTCAATTTGCGATCGCCCGGTGGTTTTCAGCCAGTTTTGGGCTTCGATGTAGTTATTGGGAGCCATGCGAATAGCGCGAATCCAATAGTCTGCGGCTTGGTCAAAAAGTGCTTCGCCAGCCTCGTTATCTCCAGCTTCTTTTTCTTTTTCGCCTTGGTAGTGATAAATCACGGCGATGTTATTCAAAGCTTGGGGTAGGCGTGGGTTTAATTCAATTGCCTTGTGATATAGTTCTAAAGCCTTTTCGTGGTCGCCATTGCTGGCATAGATTAGCCCCATATTGTAGAAAATATAGCCGCGATCGTTGGTATCTTCCTCTAGTGTTAGAGCTTCTTCATAGTATTCCAATGCCTCAGCATATTCCCCTTCCGCCTGGGCCGACATACCATCTCGATAATAAACAAACGCTTCTTTAGCTTTTTTGTTAGTTGGCAGGATCTTCAAAATGATATCCGCCATCACTGTAAAGGATTTGTCAACAAAATTATCGTTTTTTTGTGTTCTTGGCATATTTGTCTCTGGGTATTGCGTATTGGGGATTAGGGACTGGGTATTGGGGACTTGGGGATTAGGGATTTGAGAAGAAAGATTATTACTTCAACCTCAGAACTTCAGCCTCAGAACTCGTGAACTTCAGCTTCAGAACATAAAGTGTCAAGCCTAAAACTTCCCAATCCCCAGTCCCCAGTCCCCAATTCCATAGTTCACTCAATAGCTAATTTAACTGATTTGCGGGGGCATTCTCCTGACTGAGAGGTACGATACATTCTGAACTATTATGCCGAGAGTTGTTTACCAAGGTGCTAACTGGATATGCAGTCATTACTGGCGCTGGATAGGGACGCAATAGCTGCTGTAGGGTTTGGGGCGTTTGCACTTGGGAATCTAGCCATAAATCGTAATCTTGTGGCTCCAGAATCACTGGCATCCGCTCATGAATGGGTTGGAGTAATTCGTTAGCTGCCGTTGTCAAAATTGTACAAGAGATTATTTCTTCGTTAGCAGGGGTTTTCCATCTCTCCCACAAACCGGCAAAGCCGAAGGGTTGCCCATCTTGGAGACGAAAATAAAATGGCTGCTTCTTACCTGGTTGGCGTTGCCACTCATAAAAGCCATCAGCTAGCACTAAACAGCGTCTATGCTTAAAAGCCGAGCGAAAAGCGGGTTTTTCGGCAACAGTTTCAGCCCTCGCGTTAATCAGCTTTGCCCCCATTCCCGCATCTTTCGCCCATGACGGAATTAACCCCCAATGCAACTGCTTAAATTCCCGCTTTTCGCTTTCGGGATTTTGTAACACTGTTGCCACCATTTTCGTAGGTGCGATGTTATATTCGGCTGCTAAATCTGGAACTGACTCCACATGGAAAACTTGAGATAATCCTGCTGCCGACTGGTTTAGCGTAAATCTTCCACACATACTTTTATTCTCGACCACTGACTAAATTAAACATCTCAATCTAGAAATAAATAATACTTTTTTTATTTTCTCAAATAATTTTATGTAGTACGTTCAGATGCTAAATACAAAAAAAATATCCGGTTTTGGGAAAATCTTTTGGTAAGATATTGTATTTTGAACCTTCACTTATCAGCATTTTCCTAACTGTATTTTAACATGGAACTACTGCGTCTGTACGATTTTTTACCTTCTGGCAATGCTTACAAGATACGTCTTTTATTGACACAACTAGGTATGCCTTTTGAGAGGATAGAGCTTAATATCTTGAAAGGTGATACTCGCACACCAGAATTTTTAAGTAAAAATCCCAATGGGAAGATACCTGTTTTAGAAATCGAGCCAGGGAAATATTTGGCAGAATCAAATGCCATATTGGTGTATCTGAGTGAAGGCACAGAATTTTTACCTTATGACCGCTTTTTACGAGCGCAAGTGCTGCAATGGTTATGTTTTGAACAATATAGTCATGAGCCTTTTATTGCTACATCAAGATTTTGGATTTCTATTTTAGGTAAAACTGAAGAATATAGTGAAGCTATCAAGCAAAAACGTAAACCAGGTTATACAGCACTTAACTTGATGGACAAACACTTAAGTTCTCACACTTTTTTTGTAGGAGAGCGCTACACAATTGCTGATATTGCCTTATTCGCTTACACTCATGTAGCTGATGAAGGCGGGTTTGATTTGACACAATTTCCTGCTATCCAAGCTTGGATAGAAAGAGTCAAAGCTCAACCAAGACATATCAGTATTACACAAGCATAAAAATTCGGTTTTGCGAGTTTCTGTCTCTCGTTTCTTGGCCCTAGTAGAGGATTTACTAGGTGAGATGTAGCCTCACATTTAGGAGGAGGTAAAGTCTTCCAAAAATGTGTTATTAAGCAGCAGTTAAGTATCTGTATCAATTTCTATCAGCTTTTGCCGAGAAGACAAACCTGACTTAATTCTGATATGAGATTTAGGTATATCAAATTTATCTGCTAGTAGTTTAATTAACTCTTCATTAGCCTTACCATCGACTGGGGGCGATTTTAAATACACAGTTAGACTACCATCAGGTTGTTCTTCAATCTTTTGCTGTTTTGAATTAGGCTTAACCTTGATTCTTTTTTGCATAACCTATTTTGTATAATTGTCGCAGCCACAACCAACCTAAAACAGAACCAAGTAAATAATGAGGAAAATCCCACCAAACAAAGGTTGTACCAAGTAACAATTTACCTATCAAGGTGGCGCGAATTTCCTCTAATAGTGGCGGATGCCAAAGTTGCAAGAATTCTAGTATACAGGTGATGACAAAAACCCATATAGGAATTTGGATTACAGCCGCTCGATTTCTGAAAAACCAAAACGCGAACAGACACCAAAATATTTCGTAAAAGACAGCCGCTCCGTAGTCGTTAAACCAGTGATGAGCAGCCCCATTATAGTACTTAAACAAAAAGCCCATCGGTACAACGATGAGTACAGAAATAATAATAAATATTGTTTGGTTACGATGTCGAAGCATTTTCTATAGGCTAGAGACTAAGCAAAATTTTAACAGCCCGAACAACTAGAAGTCTCGACGACACAAACTTAGGTATACCTTTACTCTTAAGCAACGCTTAGGTGGATGTAAATTTTAGTCTATAATTCCTCTTTGTCTGTTTTCTCTGTGCCTATTATCTCTAAAAGTAATTTATTTAACCGCAGAGGTACAGAGAAGGCTGAGAAAAAACCAAATATTTTACGAACTTCTTAACACACCTTGTTTTTTGCTTCTGACTGTGTGATACTTTCGTTTAAATTCACAAAATACTGTATCCCTATTAACTTACAGTATTTATAAAAATATTATGCAGTTGGAAATAATTATAAATTGCGTATACTAGGCGCTCATGTTGCCCACCCCGCAAGAGTTATGTTTAATTAAATTATGCAAATTAGATGTTTTTTAGCTGATTACTCAGGAATGTTAAATGCAAGAACGAAGTTTATTAAAGCAGCTACAAGAGGCATAAAATAATGAAATTCAAGCAATTTCAGTCTTGGAGTTTATTAGTTGGATTAGCACTGCTAACCTTTGTATTTGTGGCTTGCACTTCTGGGAATCAAATAGCTTCAAAAGTTCCAAAAAAAGTAACAATTGCCTATCAACCAGGAATTAACTATGCAAATTTACTAATTGTCAAACAGCAACAAATTTTAGAACAGCAATTTCCACAGACAAAGTTTGAATGGAAAGAATTATCGAATGGTGCAGCGATTCGGGATGGAATTCTTGCAAATCAACTACAAGTTGGTGCAGGTGGCGTTGGGCCATTTCTTGTTGGTTGGGATAAAGGTGTAGGATGGAAAATTTTAGCTTCACTTAATCATAGTGAGTTTTGGTTAGTCGTCAAGAACTCGAACATAAAAAGTTTAAAAGATTTTAAGCCAGGAATGAAAATTGGCTTACCATCTCCTGATTCTCTTCAAGCAATTGTACTACGTCGGGCAGCGCAAAAAGAATTAGGTAATGCTACAGCCCTAGATCAGAATATACAATCTATCGCTCACCCGTTAGGGTTGCAATCTCTATTGAATGGTCAAATTGATGCACACTTTACAACGCCACCTTTCCAATTTCAAGAAGTTGAAAAAGGTGGTAGAGTGATTCTCAAGAGTTCTGATGTTTTTGGTAAGATTAGTGCTGCCAGCATCTTTACTACGGAGAAATTCTACAATCAATATCCTGAATTTGGGAAAGCTTTGTACACTGCGATCGCAGATGCTACTAAACTCTTGAATGACAAACCTGATGAAGCGGCAAAAATTCTCTCACAGATAGATGGTGCTAAAATCTCAGCAGAGCAATATAAAAAGTGGATTACCGATCAGGCTGTAGAATACGGTCTTGAGCCAAGAGCCTTCCTAAAATATGGAGAATTTATGCATGAAATAGGTATGCTAAATCAGCAGCCTAAATCAATTGATGAATTAATTTTACCGACGCTTAAAGGCGTTGGAGGAGATTGAATTCATGGCGAGATTAGAACCGTTAATTACAGCAAACAGTGTTCAAATTATCTATAAGGAAGGTAGGCATCGGTTTACAGCTGTAGAAGATGTTAGCTTTGCTGTGAAACCAAAAGAAAAGTTTGTAATTATTGGCCCATCGGGTTGTGGAAAGAGTAGCCTGCTAAAAGCGATCGCAGGTTTTCAGCCCATCAGCAGCGGCGAATTGTTGATGAGAGGCAAAAAAATCACTTCTCCAGGGCCAGATAGGATGGTTGTTTTTCAAGATTTTGAGCAACTCTTGCCTTGGCAAACTGTACGGCAAAACATCGTTTACGCCCTTAACATTACAGGTAAAGCAGCTAGCAAAGCCGCTAATGAAGAGGCTTTATACTATCTCAATTTAGTTGGAGTCTCAGCAGCCGTAGATAAATATCCTCATCAGCTATCGGGAGGGATGAAACAACGGGTAGCGATCGCCCGTGCTTTGGCTGTGAAACCGCAAATTCTGCTCATGGATGAGCCTTTTGCTGCCCTAGATGCCCTGACACGTACTCAACTCCAATACGAAGTCAACGCTATTTGGCAAAACACAGGCGTTACGATTATTTTAATTACCCATTCCATACAAGAAGCTGTGTACTTGGGACATCAAGTTTTAGTGATGACGCCGGTACCTGGAACTGTGAAAGAAATTGTCGATACAACGCAGATTGACGATATTAACAGCAAAGAGTTTGCCAATATGGCCGCCCATCTGCGTAGTTTACTGGGTGCTGATTCCCGTAGTGATACCAAATCGGCAAAGGAAGTATTGTTTCAGGAGTAATAGACTGGGGACTGGGGACTGGGTATTGGGGATTGGGTATTGGGTATTGAGTGGGGGTGTGGGAGGTGTTGGAGGAGAGGGAAGCAAAATTCTCATCTCCCCACACTCCCTCATCTCCCCAGTCCCTAATCCCCAGTCCCTTCTTCAACTAATAAAACTGTTTAAACTCTCTAAAGTACTATTGAGAACAGCACGATCGATTGAGTAGTATCTTGTTTGCCCTTTTTTATAGTTCTTCGCCAAACCTGCTTCCGTCAAAACTTTCAAGTGGTGACAAGAAAGAGACAAGCTAATATCCAACTGCTCGGCAATTTCTGAACAGCTAATTTCGTCAGTACTCAAGAGTAAATCTACTAATCGCAGGCGTGTTGGATCTGAAAGAGCCGTGAAGATTTTCGCACGGTTTTCGTAATTTATTTTCTCAATCATCCCCATATCATAGCAAGCTCCGGCATTTTACTCAAATACTCAAATAATCATTTGACCATTTTGCAAAAATTCTGTTATGCTGAATACTATAATGGTTAAATAAGTATTTAACTATAGTTATCTAGTACTGAAAATTCCTGACGAGATCGACGTTAACAAATATCAACTGCTAATTTGAGTCCGACTCTGACACAACATAGCTGAGGTATGTTGTAAGTTTGCTGACGCCGTTAGATGTAATTGCGATCAATTGCTGAGTATTGAGCGTTAATTACACTCCAACTCAACTCTAGGGGATTTGAATCTGTCTGAACTTCTTGAACAAGGATGTAAGCAATGAGTAGAGACAATCGTTTTTTCTCTGACCTGAAACAGGTTGAGGCAGAACTGAACTACCTCACCCCAATGGCAGAAAAGCTTGTCAACTATGCCTACGAACCCCCAGCAGGGGTTCCCCGCTCCAACGGAAAGTATGAGACACACAAAGTTCCAATCCGTAATGCACGGGAAATTTCAGATAAAGTATCCTTAGAGCGCCAAGGCTTCGACTTTACCGCACATAAAAGTAAAGTCAGTGATTTCTATGATGAAGATGAGATCCGCAGCGTTTATTATCCTGAAGCCAAGCAATTATTGAAAGAGGTGATAGGTGCAACGGAAGTACTGATATTCGATCACACTCTTCGTAACGCTGAAATTTCGCAGCCAGGCGAGAACGAAATTAGGGAACCAGTCAAGCGCGTGCATAATGACTTTACAGCCAAATCTGGCTATACTCGCGCCCGCAAGGTATTGACAGAGCAGGGAATAGATAACATCGATCAAGCGCTGCAAAAAAGGTTTGCACTGATTAACATTTGGCGACCGATCGCACCAGTCCAAGAGTCACCATTGGCAGTTTGCGACGCTCTGAGTATCGCACCTACAGACTTGGTGGCGGGTGATCTCTTATATCCCAATTACGCTGGCGAAACTTACTCAATCACCTATAACCCATCACATCAATGGTTTTATTTCCCGCAGATGCAGCAAGACGAAGCGCTATTTATTAAGTGCTTTGACTCCGCAGAAGATGGACGGGCTAGGTTTGCCGGTCATACTGGCTTTGATGATCCCACTAGCCCATCGGATGCTCCACCTCGTCAGAGTATTGAGTTAAGGACGGTAGTTTTCTACCCTGAATAGATTCAATGACTAAGAGGCAGGGGAGCAGGGAGCGGGAGGCAGGGGAGAAAGATTCTGGAATTCCCCTGCCATCCGGGTTTCAAGACCCTAAATTTATTTATGGGGTTCTCCCCCTGCTCCCTGCCCCCTTTCCTCTTCGTTGACGCCAACGGTCAATATTTTTACTGCGCTTAAGTCTTTATCCTCGCTGTTACTGCACACAGGATAGACATAAGCGCAATTTTTTGGGCACTTCTGAGCCTCTGGTTGTTCGGACTGTGTAAAGTACAGTAAATACTACGGTAAATCTATCGAGATAGTGTATGATGTTTTCAGTTGCGATCGCTCCCTGTGGAATTTTGCTATCAAGTGCAAGAAAAATTCCACAGGAAACGGACAAATGCGAACACCACTCTACGAATCAAACCCTGGAGAATCTATATGGGCTACAAACATATTGAAGTCAAACAAGTAGCTGGTTTCATCGGTGCTGAAATCGGTAACGTAGACCTTTCCCGTCCTTTGAATGATGATCAAGTCAAAGAAATTCGTAAAGCACTATTAAAGTGGAAAGTCGTATTCTTTCGGGGACAGAACATCGATCATGCTGCCCAAGTTGAATTCACATCTCGTTTCGGCGAAGTGACTTTCGCGCATCCACTCGGAGAGCCTGAACCAGTTCCAGGATTTCCGCAGCTCAAACCTGTAGACCGTAAGCTGTATGAGAAGCAGTATGGTTTTCGCACTGGAGGCCCTTGGCATACAGACGTAACAGCGGCAATCAACCCGCCAGCAGCGTCAATTTTACGCGCGGTTAATGTTCCTAGTTTTGGTGGTGATACCCAGTGGAGTAATTTGGTTGCAGCTTATGAGGGTTTGTCAGCACCTCTACGGGCGCTAGCAGACACATTGAAAGCTGAACATCGCTTCAATGGGGGCGGGTATCAGCCCAGTAACAACAAGTTCTCTGAGCGTATCGCTGTCAATCCACTAGTTTCCATCCACCCAGTAGTCAGGGTTCATCCCGAAACTGGTGAGCGGGCGTTGTTCGTTAACCCTGGTTTCGTCTCCCACATTGTTGACGTGTCACCACAAGAAAGCAAGCTGCTGCTTGAGTTGTTCTTCAACCAAGTTACCAAGCCTGCTTACACCACCCGCTTCCGTTGGAACAATGGTGATATTGCCTTCTGGGACAACCGCGCCACCGTGCATTTAGCTCCTCAAGATTTGGATCATTTGGATGTTGAGCGTTTGTTATATCGCACCACCATTACTGGTGATGTTCCAGTTGGGGTTGATGGTTTCCGCTCAGAAGTGGTTCAAGGTGAAGCGTTCAGTTCCGAAGTACCAACCGTCTTCAAGCAAAAAGCCCAGAATCTAGAAGCACAACCAGTACTTTCCTAAGCTACAAAATACTAAATTGGGCTGCCTACATTTGAAGCAGCCCGGTATTAGGGACTTCCAATAAAAAAATAATCAAGCTTTATTCCAGAACCTTTGTAGAGACGTAGCACTGCTACGTCTCTACATTCTTTTTCACAGATTTTTTCACAGATGTTTATGGATATCTTCTGCTACCTGCACCCACTACACCGATTTTGTGGCGATAAGAGAGTTCAGCACCGAACCAACCAGAAATACTAGTCAGCGTACCGACAACAAGCGAGAGTAACAGTCCCCAAGGTAGTATTCGGGATTCAGCATCACCCAAGCGTATGAGAAAGTTGACGAGTGATAAAACTAGTAAAGAAACATTAAGTATCAAATGTGCCCAGCCGGCGGTGCGCTTGCGGACTCGTTCAATTTTCAAAAAGTCGCTAAGACCGATCGCAGCAGCGAGTAAACCTCCAGCTAATCCGAGTCCGATTAACCATAGCGAAGCCCTAGCCCAGAAGAAATCACCAGTTAACCAATAACCTATGTCACTTCCCAAGGCGGCGGCTAAAAAGGCTATGGGAAAGATCACACTCAGGGGATGTAAGGGATGTCCAGCGATCGCAACTGTGCTAGGTACACCGCTATCACGATACTCACTATCATTACTTTCAATAACTGGTGGAATATTTGGGAAAGGTGTTGAATTTGTTGGCGTTGTTTCTGTAGTTTCCATTATTAGTATCCTAAATTTACTAGATCAGAAGGAATCCAACACTGTTCGGTTAAGGTAAGAGACGCGATGAATCGCCGTCAAGACAAAAAACTGATTATTGTAGAGACGGCGATTTATCGCGTCTTTGTGTTTCATCAAAAAACCTTAACCAAACCGGATTGAGAAAGAATTTATTCAACATCAGCTTCAGGTTGCAAGCTTAGTTTACCTACTTCTTCTATATTTTGTATTTTGTTTTTCTGCCCTTTTATTCAGTACTATCTGAACATTATTAATTTAATAAAATATCATCAGATTTTTATCTATCTAGCGATGTAATACAGATTTAAATTTTGTCTATCTATGAGATCAATTTATTTTAATTGCTAGAAAGTACGTATATAGACAGCCGTAGACATTGCTTTTACAATCATTTTTTCAAAGCCAACATAAACCCAGGTACAAAATCTTCACGGCTTAATATTGCTGTAGCTGGAACAGTTTGTTATAAAATTGACACAAACCCTTTAATTGGTGTAGTTACCCTGAATTCTGGAGGCGGAGCGTCTTTGCCTCTGTTGCTTGATATTTAACTCCTGTTATACAATGCTTTCAGAACGTTTTACCGCAGCCCTCATCTACGCAACTGAACTGCACGCCAACCAAGTTCGTAAAGGTTCAGGTGTACCCTACGTTGCCCATTTATTAGGTGTCGCTAGTATTGCCTTAGAATACGGAGCAAATGAAGATGAAGCGATCGCATCTCTCTTACACGATGCGATCGAAGATCAGGGTGGCGACGCAACACGAGAAGAAATTCGCCGTCGCTTTGGTGACAATGTAACAGCAATTGTAGATGGTTGTACTGATGCTGATACAACTCCCAAACCCCCTTGGCGACAGCGCAAGGAAGCATACATCGCTCATATTTCTACTGCTTCCCCATCAGTTCTACTCGTGTCATCAGCAGATAAACTTTACAACGCCCAATCCATTCTCAAAGATTATCGTGTTTTGGGCGATTCGCTCTGGGAACGTTTTCAGGGGCGGAAAGAAGGGACTCTTTGGTATTATCGGGCGCTTGTGGATGCCTTCAGAAAGACTGGAATCACGCTAATTATTGAGGAATTAGAACGGGTAGTTGCACAAGTTGAACTATTAGCATCTCAATAAAAAAATTTATTTCCCCAGAATTAGATAAAAGATTCGTAATGAACTAGACAAATATCCTTTTTACAGACACGATATAGTCATGTCTCTTACAAACAAATTTTGGAACGAATTTTGGCTTTTAGGTTCTCTCTCTAGATAAAAAATCTTTCTCTCGGTAGATAGGTGTACTGATATTATTATGACTGCTATGTTACCAATATGACAATAGTAAGACAAAATACCTTAAATCGAACCGTAAGTCCTCCAGAAAACTTGACAGAAAAGTATATGGAAGCAGAGCGTATGCATGATGTTCTGCTTTTACTGCAAAACTTGATTAACAGTGAAGAAGCCACTGTAAAGCTAATTCTGGATTGTCTTTATGATGTTGGTTCAGTGAATCTGATCAATCAAAAGCTTCGCTTAAAACCCTTAAACAGGGTGATGAAATTAATTGCTCGAATGTCAAAACCAGTTTTTAAAGTCATAGCTTTTAATTGGTTCAAAAAGAACTGTCCCCAATTGATTACTAATTGGCTACAGAAGCAGGTTGCTTTTGAAAAGCCCCAAAATACACCTGAACAAGTAGCGATCGAAGTTGTGCAACTAGAACCTTATGCTATACCACAGACAGAAAATCTCAGCCAAGAGATTCAAAATCTGCGCTATCAGATTAGATGGCTAGCTGGGATTTCAATCACAGCGATCGCTATTTTAGTAGTAACAGCCATTCGGTTAAACTGAAACCTATGAATTATGAATATAATGCCTCTGCCCAAACCGATCTTGGAGGACATAGAAATACATCTGCTTTTGGAAGGGGTATATCAGTACTATGGTTATGACTTTCGTAATTATGCTCTTTCCTCACTCAAGCGCCGCATTCAGAGCTTCATGCAATTAGAGGGGTTAGCAAATGTTTCTGCATTGCAAGAACGATTACTCCACAACCGTGTTTATTTGGAACGATTTTTGCTTGCTCTGACGGTGAATGTAACATCAATGTTTCGCGATCCCAGCTTTTATAACACCTTCAGAAATCAAGTTATCCCCTTCTTACAAACCTATCCATTTATTCGCATCTGGCACGCTGGATGCTCAACCGGTGAAGAAGTATACTCAATGGCAATTTTACTGCAAGAAGAAGGACTTTACCACCGTTGCCGCATATATGCCACTGATACAAATGAGAAGGTATTACAAAATGCTAAAAGTGGGATTTTCTCGCTGAAACTGATGCAAGAATACACTCACCTTTATCTGAAAGCAGGTGGCAAGAAGTCTTTTTCAGAATATTATACCGCAGCTTATGATAATGCGATTTTTCGAGCATCCCTAAGAGAAAACATTGTTTTTGCCCAGCATAATTTAGCAACTGACAGTTCTTTTAATGAGTTTAATGTCATCCTTTGTCGTAACGTCCTCATCTATTTTAATCAAATACTTCAAAAACGAGTACATGAACTGTTTTATAATAGCCTTTCCACCTTTGGGATCTTGGGGTTAGGAAGACAAGAATCTATCAGATTTACCTCTTATGAGCAGTACTATCAAGAGATAATCAAGGGTGAAAAAATATATAAAAAAATAGCAGGTGCTTGAAGATAATTATCTGGATAGGAAACTGAATTATGAATTACGAATTATCGTAAAATAATTAATCCCCCATGCCCAAAGCACCAAAAAAATATTATGAATAGAATTACGCTACTTGTCAAAAGACAGTCTGTCAAACATTTTTTATTGTGTTCAGAAGATAGATTTAGCGATCGCTTAAGGTAAATTACACATTAAAGTCTTAAAGGAGATTGTCGATGCAGCTTCTCGAATGTCCTCCTGTTGCAGTCATTGCTGGAGAAAATGCGGTTCACGTTTCTCAACTGCCTTCTATATGGCAAGACATCGCTAGAGGAACCACGAGTGTCGGACTTTCCCAACCCCAAAGCTATGTTGAGATGGCACAATTGTTCCTATATAAATTAGAACATGGTGATGTAGACTTATTTAGCGATCGCCCCCAACTAGCTCACTTAATACCGTCATTCTCCCAGCTATTTGCACAACTAGCATGGGAAACCCTAGAATTTTTTGGGCAAGACTTTCTCAAACACAGCTATCCGAACTTTGCAGAAATTCTCCACGATTTGGAGTCAAAAGGGACAGAGTATGCTGATGAAGTAAAAGTAGCTCGCATTGGCATAGATTTGTTCAATGAGTTTGGTTATGAACTACCTGCCAGCTTCTATCATGTGCATTTAGCACCAATTTACCGCGATCATGTTTTTGAAGAACGTGCCTTACGATTTGATCAACGCGATATCGAACACAAACGCGCTTGGGATGCCATACTCCATGCAGGTAAGGTATTTGCGATCCAAATGAAGGTACAAAGTATTGCTTCTAAATACGGTTTTACTTATCAACACGGTTGCGGTTGCAACTCTCACCTATCTTCTATTGATGTATCTCGTGGGGCGTTTGAATATGAATTGAGTCCTGAAAAGCGTCAGCGATGGATTCGCAGTTTCATTTGGACTGCTTGGTATGAGTATGCTTTCTTTGCGATCGTACCAAATACAAGTTATTTGGTTTAGGGACTTCCAAATCAAAAAATATTCAATTAACTCTTGTGGGGTGGGCATCTTGCCCGCCCAGTTGATATGGTTCTCGTGTCGCCTACCCCACAATATTGGATGATTTATTTCTTGGAGTTCCCTTAACAAGAAAGAATTCAGAATTCAATTCTGACTTCTGAATTCTTCTTCAAGAAATTGGTTCAAAAACCATTTGAGGAATTAACACCTCATCTTGTAATTGTCCAACACCTAAAAAGCGAGTCTCTTCTTCATAAACTCGCACTATCCCAGTAATATCAGAATTTAGAGAAACTCGCTGACCTTGACACCATTTTTGAGCAGATGTTGTTGGTAAAGTCACAGACAACAAATGTTGTAAAGCTGCATCAGAGGCAAGAGGTTGGAATGTCCCGCCTTGCAGTTTAGTTTCTAAGTCAGTCAAAGTGAGACTATCTATTAAATCGAAACCACTACTTTGGGTGCGAATCAAAGCTGCAAGAGTGCCACCAGTTTTTAAGATTGCACCTAAGTCACGAGCGATCGCTCTAATATATGTACCAGATCCACAGGCGATCGCCACATCCAATTCGGGAAAATCTCCTTCTCTCCAATCCAAAATTTCTATGTGAAAAATTTCCACAGTCCGCACTGGAACTTCCACTATTTCACCTTTACGTGCTAAATCGTAGAGACGTTTACCATCCACTTGAATTGCACTGTAATTCGGTGGTATTTGCTCAATCTTGCCTTCAAATTGCGCTAGTACAGTTTTTACCTCTGCCAAACTTAATTCAGGACAAGCTTGAGAACTAATGATTTCACCTTCTAAATCATCGGTTGTAGTCCGCACACCCAGGCGAATCGTAGCCTTGTAAGCTTTGTTTTCTGGGAGATATTGCAATAGTCGTGTGGCTTTACCAAGTGCAATCGGTAAAACCCCTGTCGCTGCTGGATCTAAGGTTCCCGCATGTCCTACACGCTTGAGGCGCAATAATTTTCGCACCCGCGCCACGCAGTCGTGGGAAGTCCAGCCAAATGGTTTGTTTAAGTTGAGAAAACCTTGAAATAACACAAAATCAATACTTACAGCTTCTAAACTCTATTAAATACTCATTTAATGCTCAAAGCATTAATATTTAGTAATCAAGGCTTATTTCGGCATTATTTTATACGAATTTACCAGCATTAAGACATTCCCTAAGCAGAGACGCGATGAATCGCCGTCTTTACAATAATCAGTCTTTTGTAGAGACGGCGATTTATCGGATCTTCGCGATCTATAATTTTCATCAAAAAACCTTAACCGAACCGTATTGAGATAACGCCGAGTATTTTCCGCAAATATCACGATGTCAATTATAAATTCCAAGATATAAAACTGTAATAATCAACAAATATCACAGAAAACTTAATGAAAATTTTAATTGTAAATCAAATAATTTACCCATAGCGCTTTTAACAAAACAACATCGATAGATTTTTATGAACATAAATGAAATGAAAAAACCAATCTTTACGACTACATTGTTTTTTTGTTCTATGTTGATTATGAGTTGTAGTAACTCTGCCAATAGTGCTTCTCAAGAGAATAAAGTTAATCAAGTAAACACTGCAACAGCTATCCAAATTAATTCTGAATCTATTTCTGTAAATGAAGTAAAACTAGATAACAGCAAAAATAGCAAAAAGCCGATTAATTCAGCATTTCTTAAAGATAATCAATCCAAAGAGGTTAAAAACGATAATCCAATTTTTGGTACTATCAAAGACATGCAAAATGGTGACTTAAAATGCTACGTTACTGTTGTCGATAAAAACGGTAAACTATATGAAGGTGTAGGTGCAGTCTTTGAAGTTTGCGAACCAGATAAATACGTCAATAAAAAAGTAAAAATGTCTTATTCTCTAGAGAACGTCAGTGATTGCCAAAGTTCTGAGCCTTGTGGGAAAACAATCGAAGAATGGTTGATTAGCAAGATAGAAATTCAAGATGAATAATTACAAGATAAATTTTAAAATTACACATATCAAGTAGATAATGGGGATAGTTGAGGAATTGGGCATATCTTCGGTAAGCTAACTGTAACTTGAGTTCCTTTCCCGACTTCACTCCACAAGGCAATATTTCCACCGTGCAACTCGACACAACCTTTAGCGATCGCAAGTCCTAAACCTGTACCAGGAATTGTGTCGACATTACTTCCACGACTGAAAGGTTGAAACAAATTCTCTTGATCTGTCACTGGGATACCAATTCCCCGATCTTTGATGTAAAAGATTACTTCTGATTGTTTGCCAATCAGATGAAATTCTACAGTACCTCCATTTGGAGAGTACTTAATTGCATTGGACATTAAGTTAATAAAAATTTGCTGCAAAAGTCCGCGATCGCCCCAAAATTCCTGATGATTACCAGTAATTTGAAAAATTAATTCGTGGCGATCGCCTGCTGTTTCTCGCTCTTGTTCAATCAGATCAGAAAAAAATTGTAGTAAATCTAATGGGATTGGTTTAAACTTGGGTTTTTCCAGTTCAAATTGGTTAACCAGAAGCATATTATCCACGAGTTTGGACATATACCTGGCTTTCTGTTCAATGATTCCCAAGAACCGCTCTTGTTTAGACTCATCTAGCTGCTGGCTATGTTTTACCAAAGTTGATGCAGCAGCCAGAATTGAAGTTAGGGGCGTTCGATACTCATGGGAAACCGTTGCAATGATTTGGGATTTAAATACATTGAGTTGCTTTTCTTTGGCAAGGGCCGCTTGAGTTTGGGCTAACAATTCCGCCTGTTGAATAGCGATCGCTAATTGTACCGAAACTTCATTGAGCATTTCTGCATCATCAGTTTGCCACTGGCGTTCCCCAGAATTATGGTGAGCAATCAATAAGCCCCAAAGCTTAGGGGTTGGGTTCCCATTGTTACTCAGATTAATGGGAACCACCAGATTTGCCTTAGTATTAAATTGCTCTTTTAGGTTGACACAATTACACAAGCCAAGCTCATAAATGTAAGGGATTGGGGATTGGGTATTGGGTATTGGGGATTGGGAAAACTCTTCCCTAGTTATCAATACTCTGTCTCCTTGTCTCTTCGTCCCCTTGTCTTCAGTCCCCAGTCCCCAGTCCCTAGTCCCTATTCCCCAATCCCCAACGCGATCGCACAATGCTACAGTGCGGTATGACTCAACTGATGAGGCGACTATTTTACCATCTGTATCGGGGGCGAACTGATACACCATGACGCGATCGCACTTCAGAAGTTCTTGTACCTCGGCTACAGCTGTATTCAAAATTTGCTCTAAGTTAAGAGACTGACGAATTCGTAAAGCAGTAGTCGCAATTAGGCGCTGTCTCTCCTGAGTTTTCTGGAGTTGGGCTTGCAAGCACGATTGCTTGATGGCATTGCGGACTGCTAGTTGCAGCACATCCTGTGTCAGGTGTTGCTTGACTAAATAATCCAAAGCACCCCGTTTCATCACTTGTACAGCAACCTCTTCATCGCCGCGCCCTGTCAACATAATTACGGGGACAGAAGTCTTAAATAGGGTTTGCTGCATCTGATCGAAAAGTTCTAACCCGCTCATATCAGGTAGGCAAAAATCCAGCAGAATCACATCGCAGCGTACTTTTCGGCACAAAGCAAGTCCTTCCTCTGCACAGTCTGCCTCTAAAATCTGATACGAATGGTGCGGATCTTTCAAAAGATACCGACGATAGATTTTTCGATCTGCTGCACAATCATCAATGATGAGTAGCGTCCGTATGTCCAACATAAGGTTATGAGGATCAGGGAGCTATGTAGATCCCTTTTATCCAGCTTGTGTTTTTATTGCATAATTCTAAAAATAATATAAAATAAATATAAATAAAATCTAAATTCTTTAGGAATTCTAAAGCAATTAAACAAGGCAGGAAAAACAGGAAGATGGGGAAAACGCATCTACCAGAGACAAGCAGACACAGTGACTCAAAGAGGAAAATGTCGCTGTGCCCTCTGAGCCGTCTCTTTAGTTATCCTTTAGTTCCTACTGTTTCATCGGCAGAAAATAAACAAATTAATCCAACACTGGCGGCGTATTGGCTTCAAGCCAGTAATCCACAAATGCCTGAATTGTCTTTTTTAGTTCCTGAGTATCCATCGGCTTTACCAGATATCCATTTGCGCCCTTTTGGTAGCACAATTCAATATCCTTGGGGTTAGATGATGTGGTAAAAACAACGATGGGGATTCCCTTGAAACTCTTGTCTTGCTTAAGCCGATCTAAAATGTCACGCCCATCAATACCTGGCAAATTGAGATCGAGCAAGATCACAGAGGGTCGTAATGGTACTTTAGGGTTGGGTGGACTTTCACCTTTAGCGTAGGTATCCTTCCCCAGTTGATAGAGGAACTCTAAAACCTCATCCCCATTAGTACAACGGTGTATGGGGTTCTGGACGGACATACGCTGCATCAGACGTTGCAGCATCCGAAAATCTTCATTGCTGTCCTCAACAACGAGCAGCGGTTCATGAAGTTTTTTTGTCATTCGTGGTCTTAAAAGAGCTTAACAAAAATACATATTTAGTCATTATCTTAAACTATTCCAGCGTAAAGTAGAATATTGAGCCAACGCCAACGCTAGATTCAACCCAAATTTTACCGTTATGAAGCTCAACAATCTTCTTAACAATAGCTAGCCCAGCACCGGCTCCTCCACCGTATTTTTCCTGGGAATGGAGCCGCTTAAATAATCTAAAGATAGTTTCGAGATGATGCTGTGGAATTCCAATGCCATTATCGCGGATATAAAAAGTGATTGGGGATTGGGGATTGGGGATTGAGGATTGGGGATTGGGGATTGGGTTAAGAAAACTCTTCCCTAGTCGCCAGTCCCCAGTCGCTAGTCCCTCATCTAAGTAGCCAATCTCAACCCATTGGTCTGCTTTATCGTTGTATTTGAAAGCATTACCAAGGAGATTACTAAAGACTTCATTAACGAGAACTCGATCGCATAAAATAGTTGGTAAAGGGCGAGGAATGCGAATATCCACAAGCCCAGAATCTTGACGACTAGCGCGAAAGACTTCAATCACTTGGTTGAGTAATTCGTTGAGGTTAGTTGCTTGCAAGCGTAGTTGCGCTTGTCCTAACTGCGATAACCGCAGTAGAGCATTAATCAGAGTTTCCATGCGTACAGACAAGGATATTACTGTTTGCAAGCACTCGATTCCGTCATCATCTAATACTTGACTATAGTCTTCTAGCAACACCGTCGAGAAGTTATAAATGCCCCGCAAAGGTTCTTTCAGATCGTGGGAAGCGGCGTAGGCAAAGGATGCTAGTTCTTGGTTGCTGCGCTCTAACTCCAGGTTGATTTTAGCTAATTCATCCGCCTTCGAGAGTACAATACCAACGATCGCATTTCTCAGAGCGATCGCACTGTCAAGTTCACAAGCTTTCCAAGGTAGAGAAGTTAATTTAACCGTTTCTTGCCATTGTTCAAAGGATTTTCGTGGAGATAGGCTAAGGCTACCATCTACTTGAGCTTGAATAGATTCCTGTGGATTTCCTGCCCAGTATACCGTTTGGATAACTTCGGGGCGAAACCAAAGAATATAATAGCGCCGGACTTTAGAAATCCGCAGTAGCAACAGCCCACTGGCAGTATCTTTAAATTTCAGCGCCTCTGGGTAAAGCTTGGGTAGAGAATCAGTAGAAAACAGGTTGTCACTAACTTGGGTATCCGCCCATTCAATTAACGTCCGAACTTCATCAATATTCGGTGTTGCTTCCACAAGGGTAATTTCATTATCCAGACAAACTGCTGCTCCTGAAGCACTAACAAGATCGAGCAAGCGGATTTCAGGTTTAATTAGAGCATCGATAAAATTGTCTGCTTGGGAAATAGACTCAAGGAACTCAGACTGTAGCGATTTGAGTTTTACCTTATAATCCCATTCCGAATGACTAATTTTGTGTGTTAATTCTGAAGACGCAATCTGTCCCAAAAATTCGCACATCTTGCGGATTTCGTAAGAAATATACTTTGGTGTTTGATGGTGGCAAGATATTAATCCCCAAAGCTTCTGCTCTTGAATCAGTGAAATCACCAAAAGAGCCTTCACACCCATATTTTGATGATATTCTGCACAACACCAATCAAAACTTCGTAGCACAGAGTAGCTTAAGTCTAGATGCTGATGTGTTGTCGGATTTTCTGTTGGAACTAATTTAATCGGTTCGGCAGTCAAATCGGGGAGAAATCGGAGAAAGCAGCGCGTGTATAACTCCCTAGCTTGCGCCGGAATATCTGTAGCGGGATAGTGGAGTCCTAAATACGGTGATAAATCTTCCCGTTTGATTTCTGCAACCACAGAACCCGCTTCCGACTCGTCAAACTGATAGACCATCACCCGATCAAAACCGATGATTTTTTGGACTTCTTCAGCCACTAAATGCAAAAATTCTACCAGATTAGATGTGCTTTGCATTTTAGCTATCGCTTCACCTGCCAAACTATAAAAGCCCAAGAAACTCAACTCAGATTCGGAATTGGTCGGTTCTAACTCCAGAATCACAGCTTCTTCTAGACGATGAACAATAGCGTCAAAGTATTTTTCGCCATTCAAGGTATTTATTAATACTTTAAAAGCATTAGAATTGCCAATTTTTTTCCCCAAGCACTGCTTGACAATTTCCACTTGCAAAGGGTCAAGTAAATAGCTCAAAGGTTGACCAAGCAAATTTTCTGGCTCTTTGCCCAAATATGCTTGGGTATTGTTGCTAACTTGCAATATCTCTAGCTGAGTACTGAGTGCCAGTAGTACGCCATGAGGTTGAATAGAGCCAGGTATCTGAATAGGTTTGCGATCGTGGTTAGTCAGGGCTGTTGCTTGGGCTGTAGTATATTCAGGCTGGCTCATAACTGAACTTATGTAAAGCTGACTTTTACAATAGCGCAATTAAATGTGACATTTCTTTAAAGTATATGCCCAGAAGGATGAATGCGATCGCATATCAATCTTGCTAGTTATGGTTTTTAAGTACTATGACTGACAAAAACTCCCTAAAATAAGGCAACAGACGCAAACCTGGAAACCCAGATTTAATCTGACTTTCTTAATTACCAATTACAAATTAGTATGTCTCTTGCTCCTTGGCGAAGCGCGATCGCTCATGCACTCCATCGCAACCGCAGCCTTGTTTATGCCCGTTACCTCCAACTAGCAACGGTACAGGCAAATGGTCGCCCTGCTAATCGTACCCTAGTCTTTCGCGGCTTTCTGGAAGATACAAACCAGCTAAAATTTATCACTGATGTCCGTAGCGCTAAAACTGACCAGATACATCAACAACCTTGGGCAGAAGTATGTTGGTACTTCCCCAATACACGAGAACAATTCCGCATCACTGGTTGTTTGACCCTAGTAAGTGGTGATGATTGCGATCGGGATTTACAGCCAGCGCGGATTGCAATGTGGCAAGAATTGAGTGATGCGGCGCGTTTACAGTTTGCTTGGCCTCATCCTGGTAAACCTAGAGTCGAAACCCCAGAAGCTTTTGCACCGCAAGCGCCCGAACCTATACAGCCAGTACCTAATTTTTGTCTCCTGCTACTCGAACCGGTAGAGGTAGACCACTTAGAATTACGCGGCGAACCACAAAATCGATGGCTTTACCGCCGTGACGACCAGCAAGATTGGTCTAGTCAAACGATTAATCCTTAGAATATTCTCAATACAGTTCAGATAAGCCAAAAACAATTGTAGAGACGGCGATTTATCGCGTCTGTCTCGAAAACCCAAAATTGTTACCAGTAGCCCTTAACCCAAGCGTATTGAATTAAGAGTAGGAGTTTGAAGGTGCAAACCTGACATTTATGATTTTTATTCCTCACTCCTCACTCTTAAACTTCTCACTTTTTTAAATGCCAGCACCATCTAGAAATTGCTGGATGGTCTTATCCTTGAGATTGCACCAGCGAGTATCGTGGGTTAACTCATCTTCTTGAGTGACTAAACAACCCACTAAAACAGGAGTTTTTTCAGAAGACTGTGTGCGCTGAAGAGTTTGTATTTGTTCTTCCAGCGCCTCAATCCGGTCTACTAAAGCACGAATTACTTCAGCTTCGGAATCTGGTAAGTTATTGTGTTCCAGAGGTGCAACCCGAACTCCAGAACGATATATAATTCGCCCAGGCACGCCCACTACGGTGCAGTCTGAGGGTACATCCCTGAGAACAACAGATCCAGCACCAATACGGACGTTATTGCCAATTTGGATATTGCCCAGTACCTTCGCTCCAGCTCCAACTACAACATTTTCGCCCACAGTGGGATGGCGCTTGCCACATTCTTTACCAGTTCCCCCCAGGGTGACACCTTGGTAAATTAGGGCATAGTCTCCGACAATCGCAGTTTCACCAATCACTACACCCATACCGTGGTCAATAAACACACTTTGCCCAATTGCTGCACCAGGGTGGATTTCAATTCCAGTCAAAAACCGAGCCAGGTGAGAAATCAAGCGCGGAATCAAGGGAAGACCAATAGTATACAGCCAGTGAGCCAGCCTATGGAATAGTAGGGCTTGCAAACCAGGGTAACAAAATAAAACTTCCAACCAGTTACGAGCAGCTGGGTCACGTTCAAATATGATACGAAAGTCAGCACGCAGTATAGATAGCACGAGATAGCACCCTCGGAAAGCACAACAAGCTACTATCCATATTATCCTCTCAGGTGTTACACGTAAAAATTGGGAATTGGGCATTGGGCATTGAAAAGAGTCAGAGGGGCGGGGTGCGGAGGGGAAAACTCTTCTCCCTTGCTCCCTGCTTCCCACTCACCATTACTGCTGCTCTACTTTCAGAGTGTAATCGCGCTTGACTCCAGGATTGAATGTACCTACCCAAATCCGATAAGTGCCACTTTTCCAGCTGCGATCGCTAACGCTAGCATCTTTACTCTTGCCAGTATCATCGCCGCAACGAATTGTTGCTTGATCTGGGCCTTGAATCAGTAAAGTAGTGTCTGTGTTGTTGCTATCCACTTGGATTGTCAGCTGAGAAAAGTCCTTTTCCAAAACCATAATGTGATCTGGATTGGGATCGGCAAAGCCAATACAGGCTTTTTGATCGCGATCGCGATTACTTATAGCAGACAATGAGTAAGAACCACCTGTAAACCCCTGCACTGTTCCTTGTGCTGGATTAAAATTTGCTGATAAGTTGAAAGTACCAAAGTTTGCTGTCTCTGCTATTGCAGGGGTAGCTGTGATGGCGGTAAGTATAGCTACCAACCATCCACCGCGAAACTGAAGTCGGGGGCGACAGTATTTCATAGTAGCCCTCCAACAGGCTTTTAAAGTAGTAATGATATATACATATTCTAATGAAGAAATTCCAGTGAAATTTCAGTTGGATGTGCCACATTCAAATGTGCCACAGTTAATAACTTTGAAAGCAGGTAGATAATTGCTAGGTTGTATATTGATTTGAACAGCAGTTACACTTCTCCAAGTATTTTCTTTTTCCAAGAAAACCCTCTACGGACGATTTTAGTAATTGTTTGGTCTATTAAGGACAAGAAAATGCAGAAGGTAAAAATGATTTTACCTTCTGCATTTTAAACTTCGTGAAAATCTCACGAATTATTGAGTTTGAAGAAAACGCCACCTTTGAGCGATCGCGTGTCAGTTCCATAACTACTAACTGTGAGCGATCGCAGATTATTAAAAAACGGTTTACCTAAGACTTCCGCTAGTTTGAGAATCGGTACTTGACGCTCTAATAAATTCTGGCTCTTTGTCCAGTCAAGATATATATAGCCTTGGTTTGGTAAGGGAATCGCAGCGATACTATCTTTGAAGTTGAGATTATCAATTATGGAATTATTCTTGATTGTGAGAATTTTATCCATCGTCTCTAAGTCAGAGGTAAAAATTTCGTAATTTCCTAAGTTTGTATGCAGTCCCCGCACTTTTGTTTCAATGCTAAAAGATTCTCCTTCTTTAACATCACTTTTTTTAGTAGCCGTAGTTAACTCTGTCCAAGCAGAGATTTTTTGCTGATCTATAGTTAACGGACTGATACTGAGTCCGTTGGATGAGGCGATCGCATCTAAACGAGTAACGCCTTTTTCCACACTCTCTGATTTTTCCACCACAAAAATCCAATGTGGGGTTGTTTGCTCTTTCTCAGGTAACAATGCTATAGCATATTCTCCTTGTACCCAACTGAAAATATCCTCTGGTAAGTTTATACCCCAGCGTTTTTGAACATCCGCCAAAGGTTTTGCTAACCGAGAAACCACATCTTCCCCAGAACCATATATAGTTGCTGTTGCTTGTCTCCAGAGTTTAGTTAAATCACTGTCACCCAAATTACTCAAATTTGAGCCGGAAATCGCCAAACCTGCGGACGCTGGAATATATTGCAATGCTCCTACAGGTTTAGATAATGGTGCAGATGGTGGGACAATTTCTGATGAGGTTAAAAAAGTGGTTTCCGCCAGCAACCCTTTAGGATTCAACGCCAAGGATATGATCTGGCTATTATAAAGTTGTTCTGATAACTCTAACCCTTGCCATTTTGCCACGATGGGAAGATTTAAGAAAGCTACAGCCAAACCCCCTTTGGGCAGTTCTTTGGTAGCTTTTTGGTATTCAGGAGAGCTAGTCAAATTCAGATCGGGCGCTTGGACGTTATTTATAGCATCTCGCAACACTTTCGGATCGTTGGCAAATAACACAAAACCTTGGCCAACAACAGCACCAGCTAGATAATTTTGGATTTTGGATTTTGGATTTTGGATTTTGGATTTTGTGATTTCTTCTTGATTGTCAGAAATCAGCTTTACACCTTTGTATTGTTCAACAGTTAGGTTTGCTCCAGCTAACGCCCGTTTAGAAAAAAACAATTCGACAAATTCGCGGCTTTTCTCTGGTTGCTTGGTTGCTAGTGCTAATAGATACCCTGGCTGCTGTCCGTTTTCTAAGTCCCGATCAATATCTAAAGTGGTGATCGCTAATGTAATTTCGTTCCCTAACCAGGGTTGAATGTCTTCTTTGTAATCTATGCCACTCTTGGCGAATAAACTGATTTTGAGTTTAGATAGTTCCTCTTCACGATCCAACGCCTGCAAACGATCGGGATTTGCCAGTAATGAAACCATTGCAGGGGAAAGTTTTGACACGAATATGGCTGCACCAGGCTGGGAGGTGGAAGCAATGAGGTTAGCCGGACTTTTGGCGAAAAACCAGTAAAAGCTGGCGATCGCAATTACTAGCAGTGCGATCGCCCCAGCGACGATAAAACCAATAACTGAACGTTGCCTATTCACATTCAACCTATTAAAAAAGACGGTTTACAGCCATTTAAGCAGAAAGACTAGCAGAATCAATCAACCCTCCTGAGAATGGATACTCATGCAAAGGTAGAGATTTTCTGTCAACATAAATAGGATTAGGACTGTTTATAGGGAATTCTTTTAGTCAACCCATGAACCAAATTAGTGTAGAAGAACTGGCACAACGTCTTTCTTCTAATGATACAAGTATTCAGCTAGTAGATGTGCGTGAACCCCAAGAATTGGCGATCGCTAGCATTGAGGGCTTTGTCAACCTACCTTTAAGTCAATTTGCCGAATGGGGAGATCAAGTACCTACCCTCTTCAATCCCCAAGCTGAAACCCTTGTACTATGCCACCACGGCATCCGCTCTGCCCAGATGTGTCAGTGGTTAATTGCTCAAGGTTTTACAAATGTGCAAAATATTTCGGGTGGTATTGATGCCTATTCCCTATTAGTAGATCCTTCAATTCCCCAATATTAGCTTTTGCTCAGGTGGAACTCACTCTTCCATCTGGCTTTTGCTATGCTGAAAACAGCAGTACATTACTTTAGACACCTGCTAGAAAACTTAGAATTGGGATATCAAGCACATCTGCACAAAAATTTTCTGGGTCAAATCACAGTTGAATATTAGACTCTGCCAAAAAATACGTATCTAATAATACTTTTGCAATTGTAATTTTGTGCAAAAATACGGTTATAAATGAGTATGGTGAGGGTAAATTATAACTAGCAGCTTTTACTAAAAAAATTGAGCTACTATTTAAACCTTACTCTTAGAAAATGCCGTATCTGTATGAACCTTAAAAATACTTATCATAATATAGTTGTATAATCTAATATCTTAATAAATTATTAATATTCTCTGTTTTCGATTAAATCCACAAATCTGTTCAAAGTTTGATTAAAATTTGCCTTCAGCAAAACATACCACAATGGAAGTCCAGTTAACAAATCGACAACAGCATATACTTTGGGCAACGGTACGTCACTATATTGCTACGGCAGAGCCAGTTGGTTCAAAGGCTTTGGTCGAGGAGTACGACCTGGGTGTAAGCTCGGCGACAATTCGCAATGTGATGGGCGTTTTAGAAAAGTCTGGATTACTCTATCAACCACACGCTTCTGCTGGACGTGTACCTTCAGATTCAGGCTATCGCATTTATGTTGACCAGCTAATTACACCTTCTCTGCGATCGCGCAGCGTGTCCCAGACAGACGCTATGCGGACAGAAACTTTAGGGCGAGAAGTAGAGGTGGCACTGCAAAAACAGCTACAGTGGCAAGATCGGAGTTTAGAAACCCTACTACAAGGAGCCGCGCAAATTTTAGCAACCTTGAGTGGTTGCATTAGCTTGATCACTATGCCGCAAACAACTACAGCACTATTGCGACATCTGCAATTAGTGCAAATTGAAGCCGGGCGGATCATGCTAATTGTGGTGACAGATGGTTACGAGACACATTCTAAATTGATGGATTTGTCACCAACACCAGAAGAGACACAAAGGGATTCAGAGGTAATCGATCGCGAATTGCAGATTGTTTCTAACTTTTTGAATAGTCATTTGCGGGGGCGAAGTCTGTTGGAATTACCCTACCTCAACTGGAGCGAACTAGATCAGGAGTTCCAACGCTACGGAGAATTCTTGAAAAATTCAGTTGCCGAATTGACTCGTCGAACTCTTGCACCCACTGCAACCCAAATTATGGTTCGGGGTGTGTCAGAAGTTTTGCGACAGCCAGAATTTGCTCAGTTACAGCAGGTACAAACGATTATCCATCTGTTGGAAGAAGAACAAGACCAACTGTGGCGATTAATATTTGAGGAAGCAGAACCAGAGGAAGGTAGTAAACCAAAGGTAACAGTTCGTATTGGCGCAGAAAACCCATTAGAACCGATACGCACCTGCACCTTAATTTCTTCCAACTATCGCCGGGGTTCGATACCCGTAGGAAGTGTGGGAGTTTTGGGACCAACACGCCTAGATTATGAAAGTGCGATCGCAGTAGTAGCATCTGCTGCTGATTATCTCTCAGAAGCTTTTAGTTATTTCAATCCTTGAATGCTAAGTAGTCATGCACAATTAAAAATAACTTGTCATTGCAAGTGTAGCGTAGCGAAACGTAGCAATCGCAAGAGTTTGGGATTGCTACGTTTCATTCACAATGTCATAAATACTTTTGATATTTAGGGACAAGCCGCGAAGGGTCTAGGCAATCACCAATATAATAGCAAGCAGATAGCCTAATTTTTAGTTGCAAAATCAATAATTAATACTACCTAAATCTTTCATGGTGAGAAAAATTGCCTTTGGCTTGCTGTGGCTGGGATTCGTTATCTATGGTTTTTTCCTAGCGCCTCCCGATCAACCCGATACATTTGAGTTAATTAAAAACCTTTCTCTTGGCCACTGGCAAGGCATTAACCCGTTAGTCATAGCACTATTCAACCTCATGGGCATCTGGCCTCTTATTTACAGTGCAGTAGTTTTTATTGATGGTAGAGGACAAAAAATACCTGCTTGGCTGTTTGCTACTGCTTCTTTTGCAGTTGGTGCTTTTGCCTTGTTGCCTTACTTAGCCCTACGAGAACCAAATAATCAATTTCTCGGTAAAAAGAATACCTTAATTAAGGTGCTAGATTCTCGTGTAACTGGTTTTGTATTAACGGTAGCCACAGTTATTCTAGTTGCCTACGGTTTAAGAGGAGGAGATTGGGGGAGTTTTGTGCAAGAGTGGCAAACTAACCGCTTTATCCATGTGATGAGCATAGACTTCTGTCTACTTTCCCTATTATTTCCTGTATTACTAAGGGATGATATGGCGTGTCGCGGCTGGAAAAATCCGCAGTTTTTCTGGTTAATAACCTTGATACCACTATTCGGCCCATTGATTTATTTATCTGTGCGTCCACCTTTGCCAGAAGTGGGTATAGAGTCCATATCCAAGCAGCCAGCAACGAATTGAACTAGGGATTGGGGATTGGGGATTAGGGATTGGGGATTAGGGACTGGGGATTAGGGATTAGGGATTAGGGATTGGGGATTAGGGACTGGGGATTAGGGACTGGGGATTAGGGACTGGGGATTAGGGACTGGGGATTAGGGAGATTTAGATGGAGATTCAGACCCCTAACCAAATTTTACTCATAAATTTTAATTCTACTTTTCTTGCCCAGTCCCCAGTCCCCAATCCCCAATCCCCAGTCCCCATTTTTCAGAATCCAAAATCCAAAATCTAAAATTCTCTGTGGGTGCGTAAATCCCAAGAGAAAGTTTTTTGTGAAAGTACTTTACAAAACGCAATAAATTATTTAAGATGTGTAACAGGTAGTCAAACCTACCTAAATTCATCTGCAAATAATCGCATTTATAAAACAATGACAACAACCTTACAACGTCGCGAAAGCGCCAACGTATGGGATCGATTCTGCGAATGGATCACCAGCACCAACAACCGGATTTAC